>QQRY01000009.1 GCA_003602575.1 Candidatus Poseidoniales archaeon | reverse complement strand
CCAGTTCCATCATCGTCTGTGTCAATTGACTCTGATGCATCAAGCGGGAAAGCATCATCTAAATCCAAGACTCCATCATTGTCGTCATCAAGGTCTTCATCTGAGTCATCACAACCATCATTGTCATAATCACTGGTTAAATCGAAATCGACAGTAAAACAGGCATCTAAATCATCTAAAACACCGTCATTATCATCATCTAAATCGATAATATCTACCGAGCCGTCTTGATCTAAATCTGAGATGCATTGGGTTATTGAATTACTAGCAACCGAAATTGTTGAGTTTCCTATCGGACAGATAATTTGACTAGTTTGACCAAGTTGATCAACATAGTATCCAATATCTGCTTCATCACAAGAAGATTGACCTGTTGCAGGTTGATATGTTCCCAAACTGCATTCAGTTTGGTTACTCTCAGCATAATTTGCAACAAAATGTCCTACATCAGATACATCACAAGAAGTTTGAGCAAACTCGGACTGATAAGTTCCTGGTAAGCAGGCTATTTGTGAAGATTGAGCAATTTGGTTGACATAATGTCCTAAACTTGCATTATCACAGTATGACTGGCCTGTTGCTGATTGATATGTCCCAAGTGAACAAGCGATTTGGGATGATTGTGTTGTTTGGTTAACATAATGACCCATACTTGCATCGTCGCAGTTTGACTGTCCTGTATCCTGTTGGTATGTTCCAATAGGACAGAAAGTTTGGGAAACCTGTCCATATGATGAAACATAATGGCCTAAATCAGCATCATAACATCCTGTTTGACCTGTACTAGGTTGATAGGCTCCTGGGGAACAAGCAATTTGTGAAGATTGACCAGTTTGATCGACATAGTAACCAGCACTAGCATTATCACAAGATGTTTGTCCTATTGCAACTTGGAAAGTTCCCAATGAACACGGGATTTGATTTGTTTGCGTGGTTTGATTAACATAAAATCCAACGTCGGCAAAGTCACAGGAACTTTGTGCAGTATCCACTTGATAAGTTCCTAACGCACATGGAGTTTGAGCCGATTGACCGAGATTTGGAACATAGTATCCAGCGTCTGCGTCATGACAACCTGATTGTCTAATCAATGGTTGATAAGTTCCCAGAGAACAAGAAATTTGTGAAGATTGCCCAGTTTGGTCGACATAATGACCAGCACTAGCATTATCACAAGAAATTTGACCAATTGCTACTTGATAGGTTCCAACAGAACATGGTACTTGACTTGATTGAGCAGTTTGGTTGACATAGTTTCCAGCACTTGCTAAATCACAGGAGCTTTGAGCAGCATCAACTTGGTAAGTTCCCAAAGCACATGGAGTTTGAACAGATTGACCGACTGTTGGAACATAATATCCAGCATCTGAATCATCACAAGAAATCTGACCAGAATCAACTTGGTAAGTGCCCGCTGAACATGGGATTTGACTAGATTGCCCAGTCTGGTCAACATAATGACCTATGCTTGCATTATCGCAAAAAGTTTGGCCAACTGCAACTTGGTAAGTACCCGTTGGACATGGGATTTGACTAAACTGTCCTGTTTGATTGACATAGTAACCTGCATCGGCAAGGTCACAAGAAACTTGAGCAATGTCGCTTTGGTATGTTCCATTCTCGCATGGGATTTGAACAGATTGACCGACAGTTGGAACATAATATCCAGCATCTGCATCATCGCAAGAAATCTGTCCCAAACCACTTTGATAAGTTCCCACGTCACAAGGAATCTGACTAGCCTGTCCCGTCTGACCAACATAATGACCAACACTAGCATTATCACAATATGATTGGCCTATTGCAGATTGGTAAGTTCCAGTATCACATGGGGTTTGACTAGACTGTCCGGTTTGGTTAACATAGTGACCGAAATCTGCAGAATCACAAGAAGATTGAACTGTGTCACTTTGGTAATGACCTAATGGACAAGGAGTTTGAGAAATCTGACCTGTTGTTGGCACATAATGACCAATTTCAGAGTCGTCACAACTGGTTTGCCCATAATCTGGTTGGAAGGTTCCAATATCACAAGATATCTGCGAAGATTGTGCTGTTTGGTCAACAAAATTACCAGGCTCAGCATCCGAACATGAGATTTGTCCAATAGCTGCTTGGAAAGTTCCAACTTGACACGGTATTTCAGTGGACTGACCGGTTTGATTAACATAATGACCGGCACTTGCATCATCACAAGAGTCCTGCCCAGTATCTGCTTGGAAAGTTCCTGTTGAGCATTCCAATTGAATAATTTGACCTGGTGTTGGAACATAATGTCCAACATCTGAATCATCACAGGAATCTTGCCCAACGTCTGCTTGATAGGTTCCCGGGGAGCAAGGTGTTTGAGTTGCTTGACCTGTTTGATCAACATAATGTCCTGTTTCTGCATTATTACAGTAAGCCTGGCTTACCGAGCCAGAATTAGGATTAAATGTGCCTATCGGACAAGGAGTTTGACTAGTTTGTGCCGCTCCATAAGAGTAATCGACATAATGCCCAGGGTCAGCATCTAAACAATCATATGGGTCGGTTGCCCCTATGTTTGGATTAAATGTCCCCACTGGGCAAGCAGTCTGAGTTATCTGTCCAAAACCCATTGCTATATTGACATAGTAGCCGGCGTCAGCTTGTAAGCAATCGTTAGAAGTTGTTGAACCAGCTAGTGGGTTGTATTTTCCTGCTGGACAAGGAATCTGAGCAGATTGTGCGATGTAGTCAACATAGTAACCTGGATCTGCTGTATAGCAGGAACTCTTACCCGTCGCAGGTTGGTAAGTGCCTATTGCACACGGAGTTGCACTTGTTTGTCCAACTTGGTCTACATAATACCCTGCATAAGCAAGATTACAACTTGAAGAACTTGTAGAACCGGTATTAGAATTATAAGTTCCAAGAGGGCAAGGTGTCTGAACTGTTTGCCCTGTACCCAAGGATAAATCAACATAATGACCCGGTGTTGCAACATCACATGATGATTGGCCTGTTAATTCTTGGAAGGTTCCTGCTGGACAAGGTATTTGGCTGAATTGTCCTGTCTGGTCAACATAATTTCCAGCACTGGCATCTAAACAATCAGTTGAACCTGTATTTGGATTATAAGTTCCAATATGACAAGGCGTTTGGCTGGATTGTCCGGTCTTGTTGACATAATATCCAGCATCGGCGTCTAAGCAATCATTAGAACTCGTTGAACCTGTAGTTGGATTATAAGTTCCAGCAGGACAAGGAGTTTGGAATAATTCTCCTGATGAGTCGACATAGTATCCAGCATCAGAATCTACACAAATATATCTACCATAAGTTCCAGGTGGACAAGAAATACTTCGAGATGAGAGATTAGGGAAGTCATCGAAAAATAAATCAATTGAGCCATCACCATCTAAGTCACTATCGACTAATTTAGGCATCAAGGAAGAACCAAAACTACTGGCCTGATTTGGAGTATTACTGCTTGAAGTACCACCATCACCTAATTGTCCGAAGCTATTGTCTCCCCAACAGGAAATAGAACTATCATCAAGTATAGCACATACATGGACTCTTCCGACTGATAATGCTATTACTTTTCGATTTGCGCCAAAACTAGAAGTTAATGATGGGTAAAAATTAGTCATATCCATTCCATCACCCATTTGACCGCTCGAACCTCGACCCCAACAAGAAACATCACCACTATCGAGAATTGCACAAGAGTATGACCAAGCAATTGATAACGAAACTGCAATTCTATTACTACCAAGGCTGGCAGTTAATGTTGGATTATTATATCCCACAGATGGAGTTTGAGGGGTCCCAAGTTGCCCTTCTTCACCCTCACCCCAACAAGATACTGAGCCATTATCGAGAACAGCACAGGTATGTCTTTGGCCCGCGGAAATAATAAATGCAGTTCTATCTTGTCCTAAGCTGGATGTTAAAGTGGGTGTATTTTCAAAGTAAGAAGATCCCGATGCCCCATTTCCAAGTTGTCCATAAACCCCATCGCCCCAACAGGATACTGAGCCATTATCGAGAACGGCACATGTATGTCCACCACCTGCGGAAATAGATGTTGCAGTTCTACCATTACCCAGACTAGCGGTGAGAACTGGATAATTTTGTTGAGTATTTACACCATTACCAATTTGACCCTCGGCATTACGTCCCCAGCAACTTATAGAACCATTATCGAGAACTGCGCAAGTATGGCTACCACCAGCGGAAACTGAAACTGCAGTTCTACCAATACCTAAACTAGCCGTAAGGACTGGTGAGTTTTGTTGAATCGTACCTCCAGTACCCAATTGCCCCTCTAATGCTTTACCCCAACAGGAAATATTTCCGTCATCAAGTAAAGCACAAGTATGGTATTTCCCTGCAGTGATTGCTACTGCTTTGCGGCCCGATAAATATTGAAAGTTTACCGAGGTTGGTAACGAACTATCTGTAGTCCCTCCATTACCAAGTTGTCCATACGAATTATCACCCCAACAAGAGATATTACCATCATTAAGTAATGCGCATGTATGAATTTCTCCTGAGGCAATAGATATCTCATGATGGTCTAGAATTTGGTGAGTATCAAATATATTGAGAATCCCATCATTGTCAAAATCTCTTTCAGAGTAAGCAGCAGTATGGCCAGTCGGAATCAAATTTCTATGAGTTGGAACATTATAAGATACAGAATTCCCCATAGAATTTAAGCGTAAACCCCAACAAGATGTTGAGCCATTATCTAGAATTACACAAGTCTCATAAGCGTTTACAGATAATGAAATTGCTGTTCTACCTGGCCCTAAACTCGCAGTTAGTGTCGGCGAATATCGGTTAGTGTAACCTGTAGTGTCACCATGGCCAAGCATCCCATGCATATTGGAACCCCAGCAAGATACTGAACCATTATCTAAGATCGCACATGCATGTTGCTCGCCAACCGATAGTGCAATGGCAGTTCGACCTACTCCAAGACTGTCAACAGGGTGTGGGTTTGAAGTAAAATAGAAATATTCTGGCGAGCCAAAAGTCGAACAATCTCCACATCCCATTCTACCCATGCCATTTGTCCCCCAGCAAGAAACCGAACCATCATCAAGAATCACACAGGTATGAATTTCTCCTGCACTAATGTATACTGCTGTTCTTCCTTCACCGAAACTTGAAACAAGTGTTGGAGTGGTAATATCCATCCATGTGGGCATTCCATTACCAAGTTGATGATATGAATTATCACCCCAACAAGATGCTGAACCATTATCCAGTACAACACAGGTGTGAGCTACGGTACGCCCCCAATAAGAATAGCCACCAGAAGAAATACTGACTGCTGTTCTTCCTTCACCGAGACTTGCCGTTAATGTAGGGACATTGCGCTGAACTAAATCTCCAACTCCAAGTTGACCATAGTCATTACTTCCCCAACAGGATACTGAACCATTATCTAGAATTGCACAAGTGTGCATTCTTCCTGCTGATATTGCAATAGCTGTTCTTCCGGGTCCTAAACTTGCCGTTAATGTAGGCGGGTTGGAGTAACTCGAACCGCTATTACTATTGCCCGTACCATCGCCAATTTGTCCGTTATAATTAGATCCCCAGCAAGAAACCGAACCATTGTCTAGAATTGCACATCCATGCCAATCTCCAGTAGTGATTGAGGTCACTGGTCTGCCAAAATCTAGAATAATTTGATCCCCATGACTATTAGTTTGACAGGCTACTGACCCATTATCGATAATGACACAGTCCTCAGACCAACCAAGAGCTAGAATTGTGTCAGTAAATATTGAACCATCTGTATTACCTTTAATATTTATTTGACTGCTTGATAAAATGACTTTAGAAGTATCTTCAACATCATTGAATATAGAATCTACATCGTCATCATTTAGAGAATTAGTTGCAACTGAAAGACTCAAAATAACCATCAAGAAACTCAAAATAAGAGGTCGCTTGAAGTTGCGCATAAATCAATTATGAGATACTAGTTTATGACCTTATTTACAGTAATTTACTATCAAAAAATGATTGCAAATACTACTTATTGAATTGTGGGTAATATTGTTGAGTATATGCAACTGCATGCTCATGTGGATAACCTTGTGCAACTAGTTTCTGATAATACTCTAATCCTGGGTCTGGTTGGGCAACTGGTGCCACTGCTTGTTGAACAGGGGGGCCATTTTGTGCTACTGGTTGTTGGAAGTTAGCCTGCTGTGGATATTGTTGATAGTTTTGAGCCTGCATTTGGTTCATCATCGGTGCTTGGGAGCCATACATCTGACTGTCATCATTTCTATTTCTTCGAGCGATTAGAAGTCCTCCAGCGACTATTGCTAACAGAACAAAAATACCTCCACCGATAAATATCGGTGTAGATGATGACGCAGTATCTGATTTAGGTGGCTCGTCCCATCTAGTAGGGTCATCCGGATAACCGTCTGCTCCATCTGAATAATCCCAATCAGGGTCAGTATTAGAATAGCCATCGCCGTCACTGTCATAACATCCGACTCTGTCATTTGTTGAATTGCCATTAACATTGAAACAAGCATCCGCTCCTTGCATTATTGTCCATGTATCGGTAGGATTAGAATAACCATCTTCATCAAAGTCAGGACATCCAAATCTATCAATTGTCGACGTACCTTTGACACTTGGACAAGAATCTGGTTGGAAACCATCCTGATTATTACCGTAACCATCTACATCGGAATCTTGCCATTGCGTCGGCTCAGTAATGAATGCATCTGCACCATCATTTATCGACCATGATGCCTGAACTGGGTCAGAATATCCATCTCCATCTGTATCGATACAACCGAATCTATCTTCTGTTGAATCGCCAGATGTTGCTATACAAGAATCTGGTTGATTACCAAGTTGGTTATCACCAAATCCGTCACCATCAGTATCTTGCCATTGTGAGGAATCAAAGACAAATGCATCTTGAACATCATACCAGCCATCTCCATCATAGTCAGGACACCCGAATATACCACCTTGGGTTGAATTACCTTGCTGTAAAGGACATGCATCTTGTGAAACGCTCAATATGCCATTGACAAACATACCGGGCCAGTTTTCGGGTCTATCTGTCCATGAACTATTACCCCAGTTATCGCCAAATCCATCACCATCGAAATCAGACCATTGAGAATCATCATTTTCAAAGGCATCTGCCCCATTATCTTCATCCCAAGAACTGTCTGGGTCAGAGTAGCCATCTCCGTCTGAATCAATGCAACCTTTGCGGTCTGCATATGAGTCTCCATAATCATCGACGCAATAATCTGGATCAACTCCTTCCTGTCTATCTCCATATCCATCGCCGTCAGTATCTGTCCATTGAGTTGGTTCGAATTCGAAAGCATCATCGACATTTGCCCAACCATCGCCATCTGAATCTAAACATCCAATCTTATTATTCTGGGAGGAATTGCCATATTCGACTGGACAGTCATCATGAGTATCAGCCCAACCATCTAAATCCGAATCTATACAGCCAATTTTTCCTAAAGTAGAAGTCCCATATGTCGTTGGACAATTATCTAATGAATCATCAAAATCATCACCATCGTCATTGTCATCTTCATCGCTGTCACGACATCCGTCACCATCCATGTCAGTAATTGGTTCTGAGACCCATGTAGGTCTAGGAGGATTATAGGATGTAAGTGGGCATGAATCAGAGAGATCCAAAATTCCATCATTATCATCATCTAAATCTTCAGGATGGTCATCCTTACAACCATCATTATCCCAATCTGTAGATGCTGTAGGATTTGAGAAATCTCTGGTACTTGTCCAGCCAGTTTGACTATTTCTTGGACAATTATCAGGGAAATTATCAGTTATTCCATCATTATCGTCATCAGAATCACATGCATCACCTTCTGAATCTAAATCGGTGTTTTCTTGTCCAGGGTTTGCTGTATTTGGGCAGTTATCGGTTTCATCCGATACTCCATCGCCATCAGCATCTAAAACTGCGACTGTTTCTGTGAACCATACATATGGCATCAATACGGACGTGGTTTGTGTAGAAGCGCTTGAAGAACCAAAATCGATTGTTCCATTGTAATTACCTGCAACTGCCAAAGCACCATTAGACATCAGTGAAATTCCTGAAACTGCATCATCTGCTGTACTTCCAACATCAAATAAAGAAACAGGGCTACCACTAGAATCAAAACTCAATACTAGGGAGTCATTATATCCTCTAGGAGTAAAACTACTTCCTCCAAATGAAAAAGAACTTTGCGATGAAAGACCAAGCATGGTATAACCTGTGCTTGAATCAAATGCTACTCCAGAGCCCGAATCATAGCTACTACCTCCTACTGACTTAGCCCAGTTCCAAGTTCCAGATGGCGACATACTAGCAACCAATGCATCATTTTGCCCAGCACTAGTCATTTGCGTCCCAAAATTAACACTACCGCTATATGAACCAGACATCAAGATGTTGTTTTGATTATCAAGAATAAAGTCGGTTACAGTCGCTTGACCACTTCCAGTAGTAGCATATGCAGATTGCCAACTTCCAGATGAACTAATTTTAGCAATACCAACAGGAATTTCATTTATTCCTGCATTTGCAACAACACTACCAAAGGTCATACTAACTTCAAAAGTAGTAGAAATCCATATGCTGTTACTGCTGTCAACAACCATGCTATTGACTTCTTGAATTCCTTGACCTCTCGCTACTTCTGTCCACTGAAGATTGCCAGAATTAGAGTATTTGGCAACAAAAATTTCAATGTCATCACCATTTTGAGCACCGGTATCTGCTGCAACGCCTACATCAGTATTGCCTAAAAAGAAGCCACCGATAATTGGATTCGAATTAGAGTCAACTGAAATTGAAGTACCATAAACAACATCTAATGTTGTCACAGTTACACCATCATAATCTCCATTCCCTCTTAGAGCCTGAGCCCATTGCCATTGTCCTGAAGCAGAAAGTTTTGCTGTCCAGCAATCCCAATAACCTGTAGAAGTCAGAGTAATACTTCCAAATGCTACTGATTCGTAGAACATACCTGTTGCGAATATATCGCCATTTGGAGCAACAGCAATATCTGTAATTGAAGCCTCTGCATATTGCGAAGTGCCTGTAATTGAAACCTTCTCAATCCATTGCCAATTCCCATTGCTATCCGCCTTTGCAATCCATGGTTCAATGTACTGACCTGAAGTGATAGATGCAGATCCCATTGACATTGTGGTTGAACCACTAATTACCCCTGCAACTACTATCTCATTGTTGCTAGAGGTATCAATTGAATTAGCAATTACTGGGTTAGAAGCACTTCCTGATGCTGACCAGTCATTTGAATTCTTAGATATAAAATAATTTCTAAATGAATCTTCATCAATGACACTATCACCGGAATCTAAGTCATTATTTTGGGTCAAAACACCTGATAATGAACTCAAAATTAAGATTAAAATTACAGAAGAAATTAAAATTCGACTTGAAGAAACATTAGCACGCATGTCATTGCCTCAAGCAATGCATGTAGGTTCAGGTGATGAACTCTTCCCTTTCGGGTTATAGTAAAATTAGTCTAAATCAAAGGTTTGAATCTAATGATAATAACTCACTATCTCCAGCATCGATAACTGTAATTGTCGAAACTGAAAAAGGCTTACCACTGGCAATACCTAGTTCACGATTAACCATCCCTGAACGGAACATAGTAACTTCAGGGTGCTTTGCATGTAGTTCATCAGTATACTCGAGAGGGCAATTAGCTGCTAAAATTACTAATTTAGCATCCCCATTGGCACAAGCGTCAATCGCTTGTCTTTGTCCAAATAGTAATTTTCCTGTCGTTATTGCATTCTTTAATTGTCGGCTTAAGTCCATATTTTTTCCTCCATTCTCCACATTGCTTCTCATGGTGGGATAATTATTCTTCTGGGATGTAGAATAGTTCTACACTTCCTGTACCTAGAGAGATAGGTTGACCGACAATGATGTTTTCTGCAACACCTGTCAAATGATCTCTCTCTCCAATAATTCCTGCCTTCAACAGGTGATTAACTGTAACTTCGAAAGCTGCACGAGCAAGAATACTGTGCTTAGTACCTGATACACCGTGTCGTCCGATTGCTCTAACTTCACCCTCTGAAGTCATAACATCTGCAACTAGTAATAGGTGTCTGGTGTCTACTTCCAATCGAGCGCCGTCTAGAGTCGCTTGTAACTCATTGACAATTGCTTGTCTAGCAGCCTCGATTCCTAGGTGGTCATAAATCTCGATAATGTTGTTGGTGTAGGTTCTTGAACGGTCGATTGTTTCAATTTCGCTAACTCTTGAAAGATTTGAACCAATAGTCGAAAGGTAATATTCCCCTATATCATTACCTTGTTCATCTTTTCTACCTGATTTTTCTTTATATTGAACATTTGCTCTTTCAATATTTGGAATACCCTTCAATCTCATATCACGAATCTTTTCTTCAAGTTGAAGAAGCATTGTGTAAGAAGGTGGATTCTCAGCAAGTTCAGCTAAATCTTCCTCGGAGTGAACACCTGGTATCAAAGTCAATTTCGAAGGATTCTTTGGCTTGTCTCCTTGGACTAGAAGCCTTGTAGCACGCTCAAGTTTATCCTTTACTTCAGCAGCACTCATGTTCTTTTGTTTCAAATTACTCTTATTCAATTTCAAAACAAGTCTTCTTTGAGCAACGTCGGTTTCCAAAGTTGCGATATTTACAGTAGTGGTAACTTCAATTGCCGCAGCTAGTTTTTTGGCTTCTTCAGCAGATGCGCTCTTGTCGCTATGTAGACTAATTGTCATCGTAGGGGTGTTAGGTATCTTTCTAGCATCGACAATCTCGATAATTCTAGGTAGACCTTGGGTTACGTTTACAGTAGCAACACCCGCATAGTGGAAAGTACGCATTGTCATCTGAGTCCCTGGTTCACCAATAGATTGAGCCGTGATAATTCCGGCTGCTTCATACGGGTCGATACTCGCTCTATCAAGAGCAACAATTGCACCAGCAACAACTTTCTTAGCCTGAGGTTTAGTCAATTTCTTGATACCTCTAGCATGAATTGCTTCAGTAAGGTCGTGGTAGATTCTATCTGTGAATCTAGGAGAGCCTGATTCTTCGACAGCCGCAACGAGACTCTTGAATACTGCATCTCCAGAAAGTTCATCATCCAATGAAAGAAGTTTAGCATCCTTGTTGTAAGAATCCATATCAGCAGTTGACTTTACGCGTGCTCTAGATCTAACTTTACGTCCAAGAGTAACTGCAGTTACTGGACCTATTGCTTCACTATTCTCTAACTTGTTCTTTTGGTTGGCACCATCGATAATTGTTTTAATCGATGCTGCAGTTTCTGAATCTGTTTCACAAATCTGACCAATTTCGCCAACTGGAAGGATTTTTACATCGTCCCACTTTCTATCATCGGCTAGGATGTGAGCGAAATTTTCAGCGATACCCAAGTCCATGAGTTTCTTCTTTGTTGCACTCTTTACTACCATCAAACATCACTTCCTGCATCTTCACTAACATCATCATCCCATGCGCCTAGATCCTCTTCTGTCTCCTCACGCTCAAATGATTCTCTTTGAACAACTGTTGCGCCTTCTGTACCAAGTGCTTCATCTACAATTACATCAATGTTGAAAGGCGAACCATGTACACCACGAGATGGATCAATTCCATCTTCACCATAACTGAATTGAATAATTCTGTTAGCAGTGTTTCTTACAGACAACATTTCGTCATCGTAAACCTTCAAATCATCCATAGCATTGATCAATCTTCTTTGCATATATCCTGACTTAGCAGTACGAACCGCTGTATCGACTAGTGATTCTCTTCCAGATACTGAAAGCATAAAGAACTCTGTTGGCTCAAGACCACGCTTGAAAGAGTTTGAAATGAATCCTCTGTCAAGAGCACCTCTTCCACCTCTCTTGAAGTGAGCAAGAACTCTGTCATTATATCCACGCTCTAGTCTCTTACCACGAACTTTAGCTTGCCCGATAGAACCTGCCATCATTGTCAGGTTGTCCATTGAACCACGGGCTCCAGAAATAGCCATGTTAACCGCTGCATTTGTCGAACCGGATTGGTTCAACTCATCCTTAGCAATGTCACCAGCCTTTTGCTTACCTTCATCAAGCATAACCATGATATTTTCTTCTAGAGTTTCTCTAGTAGTTCTACCCGGTCTTGCCTCATACCCTTTACCATCCTTACCGAATGCTGCTAGTTCATCTTCTACAAGAGAACGTGCGTCTGCATTTGCCTTCTCAATGGCAGCGAGAGATTCTGGGGAAAGGTCCTCATCATCAATTCCTGTTGTAAAACCTAAAGCAGTACATGCAGCAATAGATAATTGTGTGAAGTCATCAAGGAATTTAGCTCCCTTCTCTGGACCATTTGTTTGAACAATAGCATCCAATAAACGACCATCTTCAGCACCGATTGCTCTCTTATCCAATGTTCCCTCAACCTTACCATTCTTGACAATAACATCATCGTTAGAACGACTTCTAAATCTCAAGTGGATATTGTCTGGTATAATCAGAGAAATTATATCTTGACCTCTAAAGCAATCATTACCATTGGAATCTTGAACAAGATCAGGTAATTCACCAGTCCAACCGATGTTACCCAACATTTCCAAACCATGATGGCGAGCAATCAAAGTTCCTGGTCTTGAAAGTAAGTATGCGCCAGATATGTGGTCGTGAATACCACCGATTACAGCGCCACCATATCTTGGAGTCAAAATATGTTCTTGAACTCTCATCAAAATCTTCGCTTCCGCTCTAGCTTCTTCGGATTGAATGACGTGAAGATTCATTTCATCTCCATCAAAATCAGCGTTGTATGGAGTACATACAGCAAGGTTGAATCTGAAAGTTTTACCTTCCATAACTCTAACTTCGTGAACCATCATAGACATTCTGTGAAGAGAAGGTTGTCTGTTGAAAATTGCAACATCGCCATCTATCAAGTGTCTTTCAACAAGCATACCTGGTTTTGGATTCCCGTCTCTATCAAGAGTGGATAGCCTATCTTCAGTATTTGTTCTTTCTCCCCATTCATCTGCAGGGCTGCCACAGTGAGGACAGACGACTTCCAAATTTTCTGGGAAAGGCTCCGGATTTGGCTTATCTTGTTGTTCTAGCTCCCACATCCATCTGTTGTGAAGAATTGCTCTCGGGTCATCTTTTTCTAATGAATGCCCGTCGATATCTTCTCCCCTTAGGTTAGCGATAGTTGAAGCATCGTCGACTACGAAACTTTCGACTTCCAAATTGGTAATCATAGATCGGCTAATCTCCTTCTTGATTACTAAACCAGGAAGGAAGTTAGGTGCTGGCAATACTTGGTGAAGGTCTGGACGCATAGTTGTCTCTTCAGTACATTCAGGATTATGACATCTAAAACCTGCATTGATAAGACGACTTCTTGAATTAATTCTTACTCTTCTCTTGTCTCCACGAATAATGTAGTTTACACCAGGGTGAACATCAGGTCCACGAAGAATCATTTGACGCATTTGTTCTCGGTTTCTTAGTGTTACACGAATAGGAACCGTCAACTCACGAGCTATCTTCTTAGGAACTCCAACTTCATTGACTCCAAGGTATGGGTCAGGAGAAATTACAGAACGTGCACAAAAGTTGACACGCTTACCGGACAAGTTACTTCTAAATCGACCTTCTTTTCCTTTCAATCTCTGGGTAAGAGTTTTCAGAGTTCTTCCTGAACGATGTCGAGCAGGAGGAATTCCAGATGTTTGGTTATCAAAGTAAGTTGTAACGTGATATTGCAGAAGTTCCCAAAGGTCTTCGACAATAAGTTGAGGTGCACCAGAATCTCTGTTCTCTCTAAGTCTTTGGTTGATTCTTAATACGTCGACTAACTTGTGAGTCAAATCGTCTTCAGAACGGTCTCCGCTGTCAAGAGTAATCGATGGTCTAACTGTAATAGGTGGTACAGGTAGAACTTGTAGAACTGTCCATTCTGGACGGTTCAACTTATCCATACCGATGAAAATTAGATGCTCAGCAGGAATACTGCTCAGCCATTCTCTAACATCTCTAGGATTTAGTTTTCTTTCGGTTTCCTTTCCAGTACCTTGTGTTTCCAACTTCTCTTTGAAAGTTGTTGGCTTGTCAAGAGTGATCTTACCTTGAGCCGCACCACAATGCATGCAAACTTTTCTCTTTGTTCCAGAGGTTACCTTTTCGATTTCCTTAATCATTTTAGAGAATTCAGTAGAACCTACACCGTGCTTGAGCATAATATCTCTAACTCTGCGGTTATAGTAATCTTGCTCGCTGAGTTCCGGATTGTTTGGGTGCGTTTCTGGCTCATCGTGCAAAAGAATTTTGCTACATGTATTACAGGTAGCCTTCAGTGCAGTTTTAATCAAGTTTACAAACCCTATGTGTATTACTGGAAGTTCCATTTGAATGTGTCCAAAGTGACCAGGAGACTCGTCATACTTACAGTTGTCAGTAGGACAGATTAGTCCCGGTTCAATAACACCCATGTGCATGTCCATTAGACCTTGGCTGTAAGCGCGTCCATCATCCTTGTAAGTATCAGCAGTCTTAACTTCTACAGCTGACATCTTTCTAATCTCGGTTGGGTCCATTAGCCCAAAACGAATACTGGATATTCGCTTCGGAATCATAGTTGTATTTCGGCTCATCTTCGGTCCTCCAGTTCTAATCTCATTGCAACACCTAAACTCTTCATTTCATCAAGAAGTAGTTTGAAGGCGTAAGAAGTTTGTACCTTGTAAACTTCAGCCCCATCTCCATGAATCGGGCTGACATAAGTTCTACGTTTTGGATCGTACCACGCAAGGTGCCCAGATTGAGCACAAACATACATGTCAATACCATCAGATTCGTCTAGTAGCCTATCCTTGATGACCATAGATGCACCGTGAGCAATTAGACAGTCACGTTCCATCTCACCAAACCTTAGACCTCCTTGTCGGGCACGACCTTCTGTCGGTTGACGTGTTAGAATTTGTACACGGCCACGTGAACGAGCGTGTATCTTAGAACTTACAAGATGGTGAAGTCTCTGGTAGTAGATACATCCAACGAAAATATCAGCAGGATATGCCTCACCAGTCTCACCATTAATCATCATTTCACGACCGGAGTGAGCAAGTCCGTTACGAATTAGCCCGTCACGAAGACTTACCTCTTTTTCTCCTCTGAATGCTGTTCCATCGATTCTTCTACCTTCTAGAGAACCTACTTTACCGCCAATCATTTCCAAAACGTGAGCAACTGTCATACGAGAAGGAATCGCGTGAGGGTTAATAATCAAATCAGGAACTACACCATCAGGAGTGAAAGGCATATCTTCTGGTTCTACTAATCTTCCAATAACACCTTTCTGTCCGTGTCTTGAAGCGAATTTATCTCCAACTTCTGGAACTTTGTGGCTTCTAACCATGACTCTTACCAATCGGCCTGAATCTAGTGACTCTGTAACATATACATTGTCAACCCAGCCCTTCTCACCATGTCTTACTAGCATAGATGATTCTCTCCTCTCTTGAGCCATTAGGAATGCGCTTCCAGATGTCTCTTCCAAGAATCTTGGAGGGCTTGTCTTACCGACAAGAACATCTCCACCTTCTAGATATGTTTCAGGCAAAGGCAATCCATCAGCTTCAAGATGGAAATATGCTTCATCTGGCTTCAATCCCTTGACTTCTTGTAGGGAAGAACCTGGCTTTTCGATTTCTTCAACTTGGCCACCTGGGAATCTTCTTCTTTCGGCGTTGTAAGTTCTGTTAAAAGTAGAACGAGCAAGTCCTAGATCGATCGAACCTCTGTTCATGATTACTGCGTCTTGCATGTTGTATCCGTGAAGTGACATAATNGCAACTATGAAGTTTTGACCACCAGGTCTTTCATCGAAGTTTGTAGTTTCCATTGCACGTGTTCTAGTGATTGAGCGTTGCGGATAGTGCAAAATGTGAGCACGTGTATCTGGACGTAGTCTGTAGTTTGAGCTTGGCAGACCAAGTGATTGCTTGACCATTGCTGTACCACCGGTAACACGAGGGGTAGAGTTGTGTTCTGGGTATGGAATCAATGAAGCACATACACCTAGTACCAATTGCGGGTCAATTTCACAGTGTGTGTGTTCGTCAGAATACAATAGGGGTAGTGAAAATTTGGCAATTTCCCAATCATTATTTGGCATTCTAACCTTTGCCTTAATCTTAGCAGTAGTTGCGCCTGGTTCACCGAGGTTTTCCCATTCGATGTTTTCATTGGAGATTGGCCTTCCTGCATACTTCCCATTACCTTGAACTACCTCAGGCAGAACGAAAGGCTTTGGAGCGATGTACAGATCTTCTTCTTCTTCAGCGTCAACCCATTCAACAACACCGGTATCAACCAAATGCTTGAATGTCATTTCTCCAGAAGTCAATGCTTCAAGGTGAGAACTTGTCAAACGTGGAGCACCATCGTATAGGATTAATAGAGGTCTCAAGATACGTCCTTTGTCAGTATTGATGAATATGTCTCGGTTCTCGGTATCATATCTGATAGATACTTCCGCAGGAATAGTTCCACGACGGCGTGCAGACTTGAAATGTCGAACTAGGTTTGCACCTCTCTTGTGAATTCCATAGATGTCACCATTTACGTGAACTCTATCTCCATCAGTCCAGTCATCAGGCTGATAGACATCTAACTCATCTAATTGGTTTCTGACATCTTGTTCACTGATGTGTTCTGAAACGTCGATCATTTGTGCTGCATTCTTTACAAGACCACAGTTTTGACCTTCAGGAGTTTCGTTAGGGCAGAGTCTACCCCAGTGTGTTGGATGCAAATCTCTTGCTTCGAAGTGAGGTTGGCTTCTAACCAATGGTGATGTAACTCTTCTCATGTGAGAAAGAGCAGCTAAGTATGTTGTTCTGTCCAAAAGTTGGCTTACACCAGAACGGCCACCAACCCAGTTTCCTGTAGCTAGGGCGTGCATAATCTTTGAAGTCAATACATCAGGTCTTAGACATGAAGTAATTCTTAGTTCACGCTTTCTGTTGTGATGTCTCTCTAATTGGTACTTCAAATCTCTAGCAAGTTGTCCAGAGGAAACACGGAAAAGGTCTTCGATAAGGTCTCCAGCAAGTCTAACTCTCTTGTTAGCATAGTGGTCTTTGTCGTTTGGTTCTTTAGAGTGCATAGCCATTTCAAGAACTTGACGAACAATACGACCAAGGAAAATAGCTTTCTTCTTTCTATCTGTAGGTTGGTCGCCCAAGTGAGGAAGCAATTCTCTGTCTAATAGTTGGTTTACTCTTGCTTCACGGTACTCTCTCTGTTGACCTGCAGCAAATTTCTTTTGCAACCATTCATGTGCCTCTAGCACGTTTTGTACAGTATACTCTTCATTGTCATTTACTTCATTGATGTTTGCAACAATATACTTGAAAGTTTCAGTAGGTCCTGCAATCGATGTGAAAATCTCTTGATCGTTGTCGGTTCCAAGAGCTCTCATCAATAATACAACAGGAATAGGAGTAGTACCTGCCGTGCTGATTTTAACCATTAGCATTCCATCTCTTCTCTTTTCGACAGTTAGAGGTTTTCTCATACCGTCTTTTTGAGAGAAAATCTTTGCAACTTCAGTACGCTTTGCATACCTCTTGTTAATTTCAACTGTAACACGGTTAGGCGCTAAGTCTTCTGTAGAAATTAGTACTCTTTCTGTACCGTTGATGATGAAGTAGCCTCCAGGATCAAGGGGGTCTTCACCTTTCTTTCTAAGAAGGTCATTCCACATCTCTGAGTCTTCAGCAGACGTAGTAGGGTGGAGATGACGGTCACCAGCTATATGGCCAGGGTGTAGATTACATCTCTTAGAACGAACCATAATTGGCAGGCTTCCAACTTGAACTGCTTCTTCTTTCGGGGAAGGGACTCCATTTCTCTCGATTTGAAAGTCGATAGTCACAGGTGACATGTAAGTAAGTTTTCTCAACCTGCATTCCATTGGACTTGAAGGGTGTTCAGATCCATTGGCTTCTCTAATTGTTGGCTCACCAAGTTGGATATTTTTTAATCTAATTACTATATCTTGGTCGATTACGTCGAGTTTGATAAATCCACCTTTGTCATCTGAAATTTCTTCATCAGTACCTACACGGATGTTTCTGATTATTTTCTCCATACGTGAGATAGAATTATCTCCTGCTGGAATACAGTCATCATATGATGCTATCTGGTGATTAACTAAACTTCTTTCTCTAAAAAATGATTGAATTATTTCTTGCATATTAATTACCTCCTCAATTACCCTCTACTATCAATCTATAAGCAATGGTCTTACCCGCAGATGGTGAATTTCTAATTACCTTAACAACTCTGTCTGCAATCCATCCAGCAGCCAAAGGTTTGTGTTCTGGGTCTGCAGCAAGTTTGGCATTGTCAATAGTCTCAGCATGTTCTTTTATCACTTGAACAACCGGATCTGTGATCAGAATCTTGGGGAGCAATTCTTTAGCAATTCTGGGCTCTCCAGTTTCGTCATCAATCTCGACCATTTGCCAAGGAGCTAATTCTGCTTGTTCGATATCAAATTGCTCCTGCTCTGAGATATTTGCTTCACCGACCAGTTCTTGATGGGGGACAAGAACGTGGTTTAGTGCATTGAAACGAATATTTATTTCGGGTCTGTCGAAGTCATCGATTGCTCTTGAACGAATCGTGATTTTCTTGCTCTTCTTTTGGGCTCTTCGACGAGAGCCTTGTTCGGCAATTACCGCCATAACATTGGTGAATGATTCAGAATCTTTGGAAATTCCAAGAGTAGATGCTATTTCATCATGAGAAAGAGATTTGATGTCGGTCATATTTCTGTCCGTCGCCAATTTATGAGCGAATTCTTCGGAGACGCCGAGTTCCATTAACCGTTTTTTTGTTGCACTTTTTACTACCATTTTTGACCCCTCAAATACCCTCAACATGTTGGACCGGAAGCGTGTCAAGCGGGCCTGACGGGGTTCGAACCCGCGACCGTCCGGTTAAAAGCCGGATGCTCTACCTGACTGAGCTACAGGCCCAACGTAGCAACTTGGGCTTTCATGCCGACTTGCCAACTGTTCATATAAGTTGCGCTTGGAAGCGCCCAGTCCCGCTATGGCGAGACGCGTCAAAACCGAGAGGGAAAACGCTCAAAATGACCCAATTTCGGACTTGCGTGAATAGTGCTCTCAATGATAATGAATAAATCCTTCGGAACAATCCCTAACATGTTCACAATGGCCGATACTCCGATATTTGAAATTGAAAATATCGAAAATGAGATTGAGATGCTAAATAGAGACTCGACTTTACATGAATGGAAATCTCCAACTGGCGAGATTTTTAGCATCAATGTCCCCCCCACAGTTTACCCCCCTCGAGAAGATACAGATTTGATGGCTAGAGCTATCGTTAATCTCGGGCCAGGCAAAGGACGTAAATGCTTGGAAATTGGATGTGGCTCAGGAATATTATCCGTACTAGCATCAAGACAGGGATGGAAGGTCACCGCATGCGATATTAATCCATTCGCAGTGGCATGTGCCAAGGGCCTGGCAAAAGAGAATTTCTCTGAAATTAATGTCAATGAAGGCGGGCCTAGCCCCAAGGTCGATGGAGATGTTTCCCAATGGACCAATGGAAATAAATTCGACTTTGTCTTCTGGAACTTACCTTACCTAAAGCCCGACCAAGGCGTAACAGAAACATTAGGACCCCTTGAGGAGGCAGCATTACTTGATACAGACGTAAATGGGCTCTTTGAAAGAACTCTGAAATTAATCAAAAATAAAATAATGAATGATTCTGGAATAGCTTTATTTGTGATCTCCAGCCAAAATAATAAATTGAATCACAACAATAAATGTTTTTCAAATGGTTTTGCTACAAGAGTAATTTCGGAATTATCGTTCGAGGATGGTGAAGAACTTCGAGTAATCGCAGTATGGAAACCTTTCAGCAATGCTAAGAAGGCATTTGTAGACCAACTATCTTCGACAAATACCGTGATGCTAGATTCAGAACATCCCGTTGGAAGTTCGTTATGTACTCCAAATCAAACTTCTGGCCACGGTAGAAGAGGTAGAACATGGGTTGATACAAAAAAATCCTTTGCAGGCTCATGGAAATTATTTGATTCACCAAATCATATGGAACCTGGTTTTATCCAAATACTAGCAGGAATATGTGTCAAAGAAGCGATTATGGCATTAGTAGATGAAAAGGATTTTGAAAAGATCTTACTAAAATGGCCTAATGACTTACTGATATATGACTCTGGTAAATGGAAGAAAGTTTGCGGAATCTTGGTAGAGTCAAGAACTTCTGGCGATGATACATCAGTAGTATTGGGGATTGGGATTAATTTATCTGGCTCGAAAAACAGCGACAGCGATTTTGAAATGGGATTTTTGGATTCATTTTCTAAGCAAATATCTTTTGAGGATTTAACCTCTGCAATCGATGCCTCTTTGGCGTCAAGTTTTGAAAATAAAGATGCAATAAATAATAGAAATAATGAAAGACTTTTGAAACGAATTAATGATGAAGTGAAAAATACTTTTACCAAGTTAAACAACCCATTCTATAGAAATATAGAAGTTGATTTCAAGAGCATTTTAGGCAATGGAAAATTGGAAATTTCTGGACCCGACGGTGAATCATTTACTATCGATGACGGGGAATCATTGGAATGGATAAATTTTAGTTGAGTTCAGCATCGATTGGCTCAACAGATTTTTCTTCTTTCTTCTTATAGATTCCAAATGAAAGAATTAGTGCTCCTAAAGGGTAAAACATGAAATCTAGCATTAGCGATCTTTGGACGTCAAATAGGACTTCTCCTTCAACAACACCATCATCCGGCATGAAGCGTTCGGGCACTTCGACAACAACAAAATGTTGCCCGGCTTCTTTTGCTGTATATTCAAATTCATAATCCACAATATCGCCAACAGGGACTAACTCATGTTTCTCAAAACCAACATAAACTGTTACAGTAGGTGCAAAATAATTACCAGTTTCGAAAAAGGATTTTTCGAAGTCTAAATCTATCAATAATTTATCATTCTTCATCAGTATGGCACTTTTCTCTAGCACAGCTGATTCTCCTGGTTCGTTTGTTAGAATCTCAGAATCGACCCATGCATGCATGACAAAACCGGCTACTAGAATTGAAACCCCTACAAGTATGAAGACATCACTGACCTTCATTGCTTCAGCGGTACCTCCACCTGCCATGTATAGGCGTGAGTAATTTAACAAATGAATGTGTTCCTATCTTTTACGCTTAGGCTTTTCAAGGTTCAATCTCTCTCTAACCAGTCTAATCTTACCACTCATTGTCAAACTTTCCAACCCATAATTAGAGATATTAGTTTGTTGGCTGAGTAGTTCTTTAAATTCTTGACTACTTTTCAATGGAACTTCCACAATAACTAATCCAAAAGGTGAACTTATTGAATTGGGAATTAACTCTAATTGAGTTTCTTCAGACTTTTTATCGCTACCTGAGTGGACAAAGTCCATCAAACGCAACTTTTTTGAAATTTCAAATTCTGAACTTATTCTAGTAAGGATTTTTTCAACATCTTTACGACTTGTGTGCTTTGCATCGATAGCAAGTCCGAACCATCTCCTCTTACCCCTCAGGGCCTTGGAAAGACGCTTGGCCATAATGTCCGCACAAAGTACTCCTTCAATACATTTCTTTGAATAACATCAAAACATAACCCCATCTGGGTTGGTTGAAGGTGGTCATTTGGAGAGTGATAGTTCGCAATTTAGTGATGACAATCCGGAATTGGAATCTCTGAAGAATGTTGAAACCTCTCTTTGGAAACTTTTGAAAACCTTACTTTCACCAAAGACTATGCCTCATATCGTAATGATTTCAATACTAGCTGTGATATTACATATTCTTGCAAGTAGCGATTCACTTACTAACATCACATCGGTCATGTTCATAAGTTTGAGCATGGGTTATTCAATAACCGCAATAGGCTCTAAAAATGAGAGAGTTAGGTCTTGGACAATCGCACAGTCAGAAAACTCCAGTGAGGTGGAAAGTAAAGTTGTGAAATTCATTAAAAAATTCAAAATTTGTATATTCCCACTTAGTGCGTCTTTAGTTTCTGCAATTTTGATTCTTACATTGTTTGGAGAGAATGGATTGATTCCACAGTTATATGACCTAATTCCAGTATTTTTAGGCTCGCTATTTGTTTTATGGGCGATTATTCAAGGTGTCTCCTTTAGCACTTGGGCTTCATCATTATCAGCCAATAAAACCAAGAAAAAAGGTGCTATTTCTAACCTTAAGTTTTCTACCGGCTTTAATGGAATAGTTTTAATGGGATTTTCAATTATATCTGTAGGGATTTTCCAATTCTTGAAAGACCCTAATTCAACGCCATTGGAAATATTTTTCAGTAACGGAATATACTTATTTTTGGTACTCGCATTGTATATTTCAACTAGTGCATGGACATGGAAATTAAGATCTCTTGGAGAGAATAACCAGACTTTAAATTCATTCTCAAATAGATGGAGTCTAATTTGTCATATATTCTTGTCATGGCATCTTCTTACTATATGGAGGCAGAATTTCATGTCTCCAAATTCAATTGAAATATTTATTGAAGAATTAATTCTGATGATTTTTACGGTGTTTATGGCTATTTGGTCACTCACTTCGAAAGGATATGCCACTAAATTCAAATTATTGAATGAACAAAACTCTCTTCCATGGGGCCTAGCATTCGGCTATGCTTACGCAGGTAGTGTAGCAATGTTAACTAACGTTTTTGATGAGATAACTACTGTAATGACGATTGGACATAGCGTTGTTGTAATCACTGTGGTATACGTATACAGAAAAGTACTAACCAATGTATTCTCTAAACACGATGATGGAGTCCTAATGAGAAGATTAGCTGCCAATGTTGATGTGAAAAAAGAAATTAGTGAACACGAGGAAACTGATTCATCGGAAGAATCGGTAAGAATTGAATCTAAAAAGGATGATTCGGAAAGTAATGATTGGCAAGAAGATAATGATGTAGACTGGGATAAGCAAAAAGACGACAATACGATCAGTAGCGATGTTGAATGGGAAGAAACCATTGAACTGGATTAGTCTTGAGATTTTATTCCCGATAATAGAGTAACTACACGCATGGTATTAGCTAAATCCTCACTTACCCTGGCTCCAAGAATAACTTGTGCATCACGATCTAATGCTTCTGTGAACAACTGTGCCACAGAGTCTACTTGATTCAATGTCATCCCCAAACCCCCTTCTATTTGTATGAGGCAACCCTTTGCCCCTCCAACATCTAATGCAGCCAAAGGCGCCATCATTGCTGAATGTAAAATCCCCTTAGGGTCATTAGGGTCTCCAACTCCAACAAGCAAGGTGGCATTACCCTCTTGTTCAACAATTGCGCGTAAATCCATCAAGTCCAAATTTATCAAACCCATTCGAAGTAAGGTTCTAACTAGGCCATCAACCAAATCTTCCACCCATTCAGCACCCATCTGCCAAGAACGCCCTCTTTCCCTAGCCTGTCTTACCAATCTTTCAAGAGAAAGTCTTACTGTGACATGGGCCACTTTTTGAAGACGTTCGATCCCTTCATCTGCAATCTTTCTTCGTGTTTCTTGGATGTCAAAAGGCAATGCTGCTACTGCGATAACTATGGCTCCTGATTGCCTTGCTTGACGTGCAAATTCATGAGCCGCACCAGTTCCAGTTCCACCACCCATCCCTGTCAACAAAAGAACCAATTCTACAGGTTCCAAAATATTTCGAACTATTGTAGATGAACTTCTCATTCTCTGTTCGGCTAGTGGAGGTAGTGCAGCGCAACCAAGTTTGTCAACCGCTGTACCCAAACGTAAAATCCGAGCATCAGAACAATCCTCAAAACTAGAATCGTCAGCATCTATAAGAAGAACATCTGCTCCTGCATCTGAACGTTTCCAAGCCCCTTTAGCCCAAGAACAACCCAAACTACCAACGCCGGCAATCAGGATTTGAGATGACTCCATCAGATGTAGGGCTTTGACGAACCTCAATGAACTTTAGCGTTGATTTCATTCAACATAGCGTAGATATCTTCTTCTAGCATCTCTTGCCCAAGCATTATCCGGTTCCAAATCTAAAACTCGATTATAATACTCAATTGCTGTTTCAAATTCCGACAAGTGTCTTCCATAAAGATGGCCGAGATTTGAAAGTACGGGTATACATTCTTCATCATCACTCAACATTTCAAGTAATAATTTCTCTGCAGCACCAAGATTATTTCTTAGCATCATATCTTCTGCTAAATCTAAATTTTCGAGTTGCTCAAGGGTCAAATCATAGGTATTCTCAAACGGCGTATCCATGAGACTCAAACAGCCCATAATGACTTCACATTTCAATCCATCCAAGGGAGGGTTTATAGTTGGTTTAAAAGCCAAAATCGCACCCTTATAAACCTTATTTTTAACAAATAAAAAACGCTATACTGCGAAAGAATTTTGTTATTTTTTTAGATAATGTTTAAAGGGTTCATACGAGTGGAAAGATTACTTGGGTGTGTCAATGTTGCGCAAGCCTTTTTCAATACGTGTCGTATTGATAATGACTCTATCGATATTTTTACTTGCCCCGAGTATAGTTTCGTCCTCTCATTTGGGCATTGGAGGAGAGCAAACAAACTCCCAGGATGGAAGTACAATCAACGATGTTGCAAAAGAAGGATGTCTTTGCCACAATGCTGTCGCAGATAACACCGTACAGATAATTCTCGACGAAGTCCCATACTCATGGATTGCTGGAGAACCTTATGAAATGACTCTTCAAATCATAGGAGGACCGCCAGCAGCTTCGCCTTACACCGCTGGTTTCTCAATGAGAGTTAGTGCTGGCGAATTATCAGGAGATACATCTCAAAATTGGGAAAATGATGTCATGACTTTGACTCACACCGGAGATAGCGCAGGCGTCTCTGACCGCGCATGGGTATTGACTTGGGTCGCTCCTGCCACCGAAACTGGAGCAGTTAATTTCTGGATCACTGGCAATGCAGTAAACGGCGATCAAGGCCCTGGAGATGACGACAAGTGGAATCAACTCCTCTTCTCAATGCAAGAAGGCAATGATGCCACAACTGCGCTTGGAAAAAGAACCCTATTTGCTGGTGATGGTAATGTAAGCCCACCTGAGCCTGAAGAAACTGGAGTGGATCTAAAACACATGGGTGCAGAATTTAGAGCACACGTTCTGGGCCTACTCGGTTTTGGAGCGGTTCTTGCTGTAATATTATTCGCTGGATTGATGCTAAGATATAGTTTCTCAACATCATACAAAGGAAGAAGTAATCAACTTAGATTAAGATATAAAATCAGAAGAAGAGGTGATCAGTGATGGATGATATGATTACTAATTTACTTCGAGATGTTGCCAAAGGAAAGGTCAGCGTAGAAGATGCTAGATTGGCATTGGAAGACGCTACATTAACCGAGGAACAATTAGAATCTGCAATAGAGAAGGGTGTTTTCAAGGAAGCTGAGATGGGCAGTATTGTAAGTGCTACTCTAGCACCATCCGGTGCATCTTACCTCACGATGTTCTTTTTCGTATGGGGAATCTTTTGGGCGTGCTATTGGTTCTTCTCTCTAATTTATGGACTAGCAAAAGATTGGGATCAAAGACAATTGGCATTCCATATGGCAATGGGTATTACCACTTTGATTTTCATGGGATTGGTTTACTTGAAGTTCATCTTACCCGACACAATCATTGTCAAGAACGCGATTAACAAATTCATACCAGAGCACCAGAAAGATTGGAAGGAGTACAAGTGGTGAGCATCATGTCCAGAGAATATGACCTAAAAGTAGACCCAGCGACTTTACAAGGTGGCGCATCTGGCTCATCTAGAAGTACCATCAATCGTAGACAATTCCTAAAATATGGATTTAATACCGCAACTGGAGTTCTTGCAGCATCCCTCGGAGTTCTTGGTTTTTCAGCAATACTCCTACCTCCTGGCGGTGGTACATCTGGCGATTTAGGTGTTGTTTTTTGGGCAAAAGGTCGAGAAGACGAAGCATGGTATGGTGCCAAGCATGAACAACTAATGACTCGTACTGATTTCGTCAATGAGGCTGCAAAATCCAGCACTGGAACATCAGGTGCGGCTGGAATTTGGAATGGCGTACCTGTTGTAGTGACGTATGTTGACCACACCAAGTACAAAGATACCCCAGTGTTCAATGGCAAAGCAAGATTCCAATTTATGGAAGGTTATGATGAAACTGGTAAGAGAATCGGGCACTTTGAAGATTTGAGTGACGTTGACCCAAGAATTTTCCCTTCAGATAATCTTGTAATGATATTTGGAAGATGCACTCACTTGTGTTGTATTCCTGGCTGGCAACTGGTTTCTAACTCCTATACAGATGATTCATGGACTCCTGGCGGAGGAGATGGTGGAGGAACCAAACTATTCTGCATCTGCCATTCATCAAGATTTGACCCTACTGCATTAGAGATGAACTCCAACAGAAATCGTTCATCTGGAGCTACTTTCAGTTATGCTGGTATTCGTAGATCCGGAGGACCTGCGCCTGTTGGACTTCCACTAATTCCAATTCAACTTAACGGAGATGTCATCGAGGGCATTACAGACTACATCGATTGGTACACATATTGTGATTGAGGTGATATTATGACAACGATGTTTTGGATTCTTTGGTTCTTTATCGCCTTCGTGATTGTATTAATTGCATTCACGCTAAGAAAAGAGAACGATGAAATGCCACGTAGAGAAATTCTTCGTGCTGTTGAATCAAGTGGTAAGATGGGATTTGCTGAAAGGTCTTTCCTTTGGGTGTTCTCTTGGTTAGATACACGTTTTAGAATTCAGGATTATTGGAATATGTCCAAAGGCGCTTACTACAATATGCACAGGCAAATGCCTCTAACTCACGCTGAGAAGTATAAGTTGAGAATTATTTGGTACTGGTACCCATTATACTGCCTCGGTGGAATTTCATTCCTTTCTTTCATCATCTTAGTCATCACTGGAACTGTACTAGGAATTTATTATGTCCCGGGTGGGGAAGGAATTCCTTCGCCTGCATATCTCAGTATGCAATACATCATGACCGAACTTCCATTTGGATACATCATTAGAGCAGTTCACCACTGGGGAACTCACTTCATGGTTGCAAGCGTATTCCTGCACATGTGTAGAGTTTATTTCACTGGAGCATATAGAAATCCAAGAGAACTTAACTGGTTGATTGGAGTTGCTTTAATGGCACTGACAATCGTGTTTGGATATTCAGGATATCTTTTGCCATGGGACTCACTAGCATATGGTGCTGCAGTTATAGGAATAAACCTAGCAAACTCCAGTCCTCTTGTTGGAAAGTACATTGCTACACTACTATTTGGTGGCTCTTCACTAACTTCAAGAACGGTAACAAGAATGTATTTCATTCACGTATTCATCTTACCAGTTATTGTAACTGGACTAATCATTGTTCATTTGTTTATAGTATGGGTTCAAGGAATCGCGGAGCCACATTGATCAAGGGGGTATAATATGGGAATTGTAGAGAATCTAGGTCGTGTTGCATCTTCTTACATGGAAGAGAAAGAAAAATTACAAACAGTGGGTGAAAAGAGGAAGAGAACTCGTATGGGTCATGGCTTCTGGCCTCATGAAGTCCTAAGAGACGTTCTAATCTTTGCATTCATGGCTGCTGTCTTATTGTATTATGCTTGGTTAATTCCACCACCACTTCATGGTGCTGCTGACCCATATGCACAAGCTGGTTTCGTTTTCCCTGATTGGTATGTATTGTTTTCATACGGTTATCTAAGATGGGGTGAATACTTACCACAATTTTTAGTTCCAACTGGGTTTGTTGGTGAAATTGTAGGTCAACCAGTATTCCCATGGAACGCTGCTTGGTGGGGCGCTGCTCTAACTGGAATCCCAGTAGGAATTCTCATCTTGCCACCATTCCTTGGAGGAAGAGAGAAGAGACCTGTTGAAGATCCTTGGTTTGCATCTGCTGGTGCGGTTTATCTTGCCCACATTTGGTTTATTTCGGTTTTCTCAATCAATATTTTCTTAGAATTATATCATAAAAATCGGTCTGATTATTGTAAATTGGATAGCCATGGGGATTTGCTCTGTGGGACTCGGGAACCATGGTTAGCCGAAGCATTCAACGCGATACCCTGGCTAATGACGGGTGTACTGTTATGGATTTGTATCTACTTTGTAGCCAGAGGCATACTCTCCAAAGCATGGGGTTCAGGATTTACTCCAAGGCACGCCAAACAAATTATTGTTGGAGCATTGATTATATCCACTGCTGCAAGTGTTGCAACATGGGATGTTTATGACAAAGGTTTCTGGGATGCTAAAGGACTACTTACCATCAAAGATTACGATGAATTAGAAGCCATGCGCACACAACCAACAGATGTACATGTCCATGATACAAATGAATTCACTGATAATTTCGGATGGTCTGAAACCGGCGTTGTTCCTACTACTGCTTGGTTAGATTGGGGTATTTATCAGCCTGGTAGAGAAGTGATTATTGATTTCTCAGATTCTAATGGCCATCAGGATGCAACCAATGGAATTAATGCAGCCGCTGCTTCTATTGTACTCACATCTGTAGATTCTTGGCAGACCTCTGGAAGTTTTGATGTTACAGAAGACCCAGTAAACTTCCCTGATGGACATCATGAAACAATTACTAGTTTCACTACTGACATCGCTTGTGAGCACCGTGCTGAAGAAAGAAAGATCAATGATGTCAAGACTGATTCAATGTTCAGCAGTACTATGAAAGTTACAGATTCAGACGGAAATGTTGTTTCTGAATTTTCTGATTGTGTTGGAGATTCTATTGAATTAACAGTCGGAACTTACCAGTATGAGTTCAATGTTGACATCACTGGACCTTTGGCACTAAACGAAACAATGACCAAAGAAGCAAGTTTCGAAATCGCATCATTCCAGCCGCTTCTCGTATGGGATAGCGGCACTGACAAGTCGATTGCTGGCATGACAGTTAACCTGAGCAATACATCTGAAATGGCGCTTGGTGCAGGACAATTTAATGTTATTGAGAACCCTACATACCATACAAATCCTCTAAGTCTTGATGCAAAACTAACCTATGCTATGTTCATTCCATGTTTGACATTTGGTGCAATGGTATTTGTTCTCTTGAGGTCAATGGCTCGAGGATATGAATTTGAAATGAACAAATGTTACGGCTGTGACCTTTGTGATGATGCTTGTCCTGTTAGACTATTCAATGGAGGAGATAAGCTCAATATCATCTATAACTCATGGAACAATGAAGATGACGGGGTTCCGATGTATTCATGTCTAACATGTACTGCATGTACCAATGCTTGTCCTCAACTTGTCGATTATGACTCATATGTAGATATTAGAAGAGGTTTAATTGTTGGCGGTCCACAAGCTGAGATTCCTCACACAGTATTACAAGCAGTTCTTGCTGCTGAAGCAGAAGAAGATGCAGATTCGGACTTCATATCTGTTGAAGACTACCCATTGACATCTAACATAGGATACTATCCTGGTTGTGTAGACTACCTAGACCAAGAAATGGTATTCTCACATGTCAATGAAGGAGAAATGAATCTTGGTGATTCAACTACCGCTGCTTTCACTCTATTTGATGAGATGGAAGTCGATGTTTCTTATCTAGGAAGAGATTTCTTGAAGTGTTGTGGTCACGACCAGAAGTGGCAAGGACTAACTGAAGTCTTTGAGAAGCTAAAGGCTTACAACCAAAAGAAGATCAAGCAATCGGGAATTGATACTCTAGTATCATCATGTGCAGAATGTTTCAGAACATTTGCTCGTGACTATGAACTTGAAGATGTCAAGGTCATGCATACTACAGAATTCCTAATCGAGAATGGCTTTGACATGAATCTAAAGGCTAATGAAGAAACCACAGTAACTTATCACGACCCATGTAGACTAGGAAGACAAATGGGCATCTATGAAGAACCAAGAGAACTTATCGACAGTGTCGAGAATGTCAGTATCGTTGAGATGGAGCACCATGGCGAAGATGCAATGTGTTGTGGCGTCTCAAGTATGATGTCATGTAATGAGAACGCACGTGCACTAAGAGTCGCACGTATGGAAGAAATTAGAGATACTGGAGCAGATACAATGCTTACAGCATGTCCTAAGTGTGTATCTCACTTTGAGTGTCTTAAGTTTGAAGGAGACGAAAAATATGCAGATATTGAAATTCTAGATGTTGTATCATTCCTTGCTAAGCAAGTCAATGAAAAGAAAGCAGCAATCGGTTCAGAAACTCTGAATGTTGTTGAGTCTGAGGCTTGATTAACTCTCGTCATTCATTCCAACAATCTCATAGTTAGATGGGAATAGTGCAATTGCTACTCCTCCAATTAGGGCTAGTAAACCCCAACCAAACATCTGTTGAACAAATAACATCTCCAAGGCTAATACTACCAAAGCAAGACCGCCTAAATTTGAGACCCAAACCAATGTCTTGAATGTTGAAAGGGATACACCAGTTGTTTCACCCTTTCTGAACGGACCAAATTCGCCACCAAAACGCTGAGCATCTGTTTTCGTATCTTTTGACATATCATCACCTATCTATCATGCTTATTGCATCTGTTGGACATGCAAGTACACAGAGTCTACAACCTGTACAAGCATCTCGAATGATCTTAGCTTTACGATTTGATTCCACATTCATCAATGGACTTCGCATCTTAACTTTGTATAATTCAATAGCATCATCATCACAGACAATATCACATTGGTCGCAACCAATACACAAACTCTCATTTACGAAGGCAACGGTTTCTTCACCACCTTTAATTGAGGCGTGTTGAACTCCTCGTTGACGATTAAGAGACGCACGAATACGAAGAGCCTCTGCTTCTCGGCGCTTTCGCAACTCATCAGCAGACGTCATACAGTCACCCCGACGGTGGCCTTCTCTTCAAACCTAACGACTGTCATATTTACAAGTAAATCGCCAAAACAATAGAATGCACCAACCAAAAGTGGAGGATTCCAAGCGGTCAAACCAGTCCATGGAACTTCATTTGCCCAAGTCCAGTTTCCTAATTGCGTACCGACTATTTCCATTGCTAATGCTGCCCAAGCCATAGAAGCATACAATCGTGGTTGAGGACCAAACTTAGTGAAAACCAACACCAATATCAAAAGAATAAGCCCAGATGTATCACTACCATCATAGACACCATATCCGACCATTGGAATAAATGGGATTAGAATTGGTAAAGCCAGTGATTGTTTCATTTTATTTGCCATAATCCTGCCGAGGTCGAATAAGAAATAGTGACCTGCTGGAACAAATAATGGCATTAGACCTCGTTGGTATTCATAGATATTCCAAACTTCACTGAAGAATAATTCCATAGGTGTAGCAAATGCAAGAACTGTAATCATCTCAATTCTTTCTTTACGATTAGTAGTCTTGTAAATATAAGCAAAAACACCCCAGCACCAGATATTTACTGGCCACTCCGCCATGTCATCAGGTAGTAATCCTCCAAATGCAGTAGCAGAAATCCATAGGCCGATAAGGATAGTTAGTGAGTATAACCATGCTCTGCCCATATATATCCCAGTAGATGTTCAGTATAATTGATATGCCTGATTAGTTATCAGTTTTGATATGCTGAGAACTCTTTGCCCATTGCAAGCATCGAAAGTTCAGCAACCAAAGCATGCCAACCATGCGCATGCTTACCATATAGGTGACCGACTTCTGAATGACTTTGAAAAATAGCACTTGGAGAATTGAGATTATCGATATCACTCTTCTTCTCGTTTATTCTATAGAACCATGAAGCAGCCTGACCATCAACCAAATAAACAACTGGTTCAACTGGACCATCTGATTCAGTATTGAGGCAAGTTGGAACACCTTCTTGTATGAGGAAATCCTCTACATCAACTCCACCTTTAGAGTACATTAGTTTCTTCATTTTACGATTAGAAAGAGCAAGTAATTCACTACCACTCTTGACCGATAAAATTCCCAAACCATAAGTTCCACTATTGTTCTTGATAAAGACTACAGGTTCTCTATCTATACCCATTGCTTGGTATCTTGTTCCGATCTTGGATAAGAAATCATCAACTTCTGCAGCAAGTTCAATTCTACAAGCCTCTTTATCCAAGCATTTGTCTTTTGAAATAAACCAATCAGTCATCAAAGACCAAGATTCTATGCCCAACATTTCAGAAATTTCATCGACATAATCCTGTAATGCTTGATAATGATCTGATTTCTTTCTTACATGCCAACCCATCTGTGGTGGAGGAGATACTCTTGAGGTCCCTAGGCCAGGAACTATTCCTTCTGTTAGGTCATTATTTAGTAGGATTAAATCTGGTCTTTCACCATCAATAGTAATTCTTTGTTCACCATCAAAATCTTTCAAAACTACATTATCCAATTTCAATGGCCCTGATAATCCATCTATTGAACCATGTTCTCCAAGTTCTGGGGAACCAATAGTACATCTAAAATCTGCCATCAAAAGTAATCTCTGGAGTGTTCTCAAATTCTCTGCATAGGCAGCATTTCTTGTGTGGGCCTCAGGATAAAGATGAACCCATTTACAATTTTTATCACGTCTCAAAATATGATTTCGTAGTAGCGCAGCAAGATGTTCTTCATCTTCTTTGGCGACATTATTGAAGCCAGCAGGGAAGTGATTAGCATCGACTACAGCAATTTTCCATCCTGCATCACGAATGTCAACACTACCATAGATTGGAATTGAAACTTCGCTTCTCTTTTTCTCCATCCAAGCAGTAATCTCTTCCCGCTTATCCTCAATCAATGATGTTAATTCATGCAAATTCATCATATCACCTCATCGAGCAATTCAATTGCAGAACCTGTGCGCTTACTACGTCCACCATCTAAGATGTGCATAGCCTCAAACAACCCAAGTCCAATCGCTAATTCGGGCTGTGACTCAAGAACCTTACTAAATTTGGAATACTTTTTACAGACTTCATCACCTCTAGGCTTTAGTTCACTAAGGAATGCTTTGAGCAGTGAAGGAGAAGTCGCCGTTCCTGCTGGCAATTTTGGCCTTCTAACAATGTCTTTGGGCAGATTGGTTAGGTCGGCTGCTGCTCTTAGCGCTGCTTTCTCTTCCATGTTTTTGGGTAATCTCCAATCCATAGGAAGTTTACTCGAAGCCTCTCGATGAGATTTTCCTAGGAAAGGAACTCTGACCTCTAAAGAATGAGCCATTGAATGCCGATCAACAAGTCTGAGTTGGAAATTACTCAATTGCCCATGTTCTAATTCAAATTCTAAAAATTCCTCTAATGAGGAAGTATGTTGCTCTGGCATATGATTTGCATTATACCAATTATCTCCAATTGGCAGATTTGAATTTAAGATATCTCCAGTAACCGATGAATCAATACTTTCAATTCGGCTACGGATTAGATTAGAATGGCTATCTAAGTCGCGATAGCGAGGATATCCAGCATGTAACTCATCTGCACCTTGGCCACATAACCCGACTGTTACCTGTTCTCGCATCTTCTTGAATAATGGCTGGAAGAATAATACAGACACATCTAGATCTTCACCATGCCAAGCTAAATCAGGTAATGTCGATTCAAATGAATCTTCAGGCAATATGTGTTGATGATGTTTCAAATCTAAAGTTGATGCCACTACCTCTGCTGCTTGCCAGTCGGGATTATCTTCACTTTCTGCTACAGTCCAACAATCAGGAACTGGCTGGTCTGCCCGCTTGGCAGCCTCATGAGCAACTGCGGCTACAAGAGATGAATCTAAGCCACCAGAGAGCACTATTCCAACTGGAACATCTGACATTAGTCGTTCTTGAACTGCTTCGACAAAAGTATCGAGTAAAGTTTCAGCATCTGTATCAGGATTCCAAGTACTACTTGGATTGACTTTTTGTCGCTCAACATTAGCGACAGAATGCAAGTAAGCACTACCCGACTCTCTAAGTTTCCAAACTTCTACAGTACCTGATCTAACTTGTGTAACATCTTTGAGCAAAGTTGTTCCATCCAATGGATATTCCCATGCCAAACGAATCGCCAATGCGGTTTCATCCAATTGAGGAATATGACTTTCATGGCCTCTTAGTGCTTTTACTTCACTGGCAAATAACAGACTACCATCGACAACTGTCCTAACAAGAGGCTTGATGCCCATAGGGTCTCTTGCCAAAATTAATTCTTGGCGTTTAGAGTCCCAAAGTGCAAATCCATACATTCCATTTAGTTTGGAAATCCATTGTTTATGGTCATCGGCTGAAGTTGTAGATAAATTAAGTTTAGACATGGTGTCTGAATGTAATGCTATAATCGATTCAGAGTCGCCTCTTGTTTGCCAAGAAAAACTGTAATTATTACGGATTGAACGGAAATTGTAAATTTCACCATTAGCGATCAAAACTTCACCATCATGCCCATGCATAGGTTGCTGACTACCGTTAAGGTCGACTATTGCTAACCTTGTATGACCTAATGAAATATTTTCATCTGACCAAACATCTTGTCCATCTGGACCTCTATGCTGAATCAAATTGATCATACGATGAACTACCGCAGAATCTGGATGACCAAACATGCCTGCGATTCCGCACATGTGTTAAGGCTGTAAGGGGTTGTTCTTCAATAATGGTATTGAAACAATAAGCATTACCAAAGAGGATATTGGAACATTGAGACAGCGAGTAAAACCATTGTCAATCCAAAAACGAAATAATACGCACCTTGAGATGGTTCTGTATGTTGGTTGTCTTCATCCATGTCTCTCACATTACCTTCGAGCATTAATTCCCATTTTAACATATTGAATAAAATCACATCAAACCAATGAATGGTTCAAGGATTAGAATACCTGCAAGAGGTATCAAAAGCATTGTGGCATTGTCATCGATATAACGTAATCTTGGCATCTCAGCAAAAACACAGATTGGAGCAAAAATGAATGCTAACCACCAAGGAGTTGCAAAAAGATACCAGCATAGTATCCAAAGTGCAAATACAAAGCCAATTGAATAGATTATCACTTCCCTTGTTTCTACTCCTCGGCGACGGATTTCACCCATGAATGGGTCGCCAAAAGAAAGAGTAAATATCAAAGGATATGCATACTCCTTGACTGGCGATAATAGCAATACCATTCCAACTGCAAAGCCACCCCAAGCCAAAGCTGAAACTTGCTTAGCCTCGTATTCTCTTTGACCAAATACAGTAAACTCAAATTTCAACCTCAAGGCTTCACCGAAAATTGCCACCAAAATTACAATGGAAACGATTTCTGGCAAAGTATAACCTACGGATTCAGAAAAGGATTCTCCAAATTCGAAATAAACAATTGGTATCAAGAACATCGAAATATGAAAAATACGACGGAAAATGTGTCCATACATACCGCCAACTGAGAGGTCCACTGGGTTTGTCAATTCTACTTGTTCAGACAATTAATCATCTCCTAATAATTTCAAGGCATCTTTGATAGAAATTGAACCTATCGCCAACTTTTCTAGAATTTCATCTAGTTTGTCAGATTCTAAGATTTTTCGTTCATATTCAGCAAGTAACCGTTCTCGCCACTTTGCTTTTTTCGAGCGCCCTGTATCTTCAAGTTCAAGTAATGCTGTGGATGCTTGTTCAATTCCTTCTCCTGTTAATGCAGAGGTTAGAATAATCGGTGGTGTTTGACCTAGGCCTAATTCAAAGGACTCTTTAATCTCACTCGCATGTTGGCTAGCACCAGAAATATCCGACTTATTGACAATTACAGCATCTGCTAATTCTAGCAGACCTGCTTTTTCTGCTTGTACTCCATCACCCCGCGCAGGCCCTTCTACAACCACTATTCTATCAGTTATTGCAGCACATCTTACTTCAGATTGACCAGAACCTACGGTTTCTATAATTACTCTGTGCCAGCCTATTGCACTAAGGAATTCAACCATATCTGAAACGATTAATGGCGCACTACCTGAAGATTTCCTAGTGGCAATGGAACGTATGTAAATCAAATCTTTGTATTTTTCATTATCGATTGCAGTAATTCTAACTCTATCTCCAAGTAAAGCACCACCCGTGCGAGGCGACGAAGGATCGATTGCTAGTAGAGCAGTTTTGATTCCTTTAGATGACCAATCGATCAATATTTTATCTATCAGACAAGATTTTCCAACCCCTGGAGCACCTGTAATGGCAATTGAAGACCAATTCTCTCTAACTTGGTTTGAAAAAATCGATGGGAAATTAACTTTGATTTGTTCAAGTGAAAAATTTCTATTTTCCAAACCACTCAAAACTCTAGCAATGGCACGTCTATCTCCATTTATCGCTTCGGTTATGAGGTTCATATCCAAACTCTCACCTCTCAAGCTGATGATTCCCAATGCCAGTCTCCGTTCTGCCCAACTCCAGCATTACTTACTTCGCATGCTTTGATTATGAAATCTAAAATTTCTGTCGTAGGAGTCCCTGGTCCAAATATTGCTTTCATCCCACAGGCAAATAGAACATCACGGTCTTCAAAAGGAATTATCCCCCCGCCAAAAACAATTACGTCATCTAATCCTTCCTTGACCAGTAATTCGCAGACTTTAGGGAAAAGATGATTGTGGGCACCAGAGAGTGAAGAAAGTCCTAAAAATCTAGCATCTTCATCTCTAACAGTCTCTACGATTTGTTGTGCTGTTCTTCTAAGACCAGTGTAAATTACTTCATGACCAGCATCCCTTAGAGTTCTTGCAACAACCTTAGCACCTCTATCGTGTCCATCAAGACCGGGTTTGGCAACTACAATCCTCAAAGGTTCGCTCATCAAATCTTCGAAGTGCCGCCAACCTAAGAACACACCCCCTAAATCCGCTATTTTAACAACATTAGGCGAGTTAAATCTACCTCTAAAAAGCGAAATGAGTTGGTTATTTCATAGGCAATCAATAAGGGCGGGTTTGATTTAGGAAAGACTGGCGAAGCCTATGGCAAGTACCGAAGATAGACTCAAAGACCTACGAGTGCGTAAAGCCCAAAGTGAAGCGGGAGGAGGCCAAGCAAGGGTTGATGCTCAACATAATAGAGGTAAAATGACCGCTAGAGAGCGTCTTGAAATGCTTCTTGATGATGGTTCTTTTCAAGAAATTGATGCTTTGGTTGAACACAGATGCAAAGATTTTGACATGGACAAGAATATAATTCCTGGAGACGGCGTAGTAACTGGACATGGATTAGTCAATGGAAGAGAAGTATTCGCATTTGCGCAAGACTTCACTGTCTATGGTGGTTCTTTAGGAGAAATGCATGGATTAAAGATTTGTAAAATCCTAGATATGGCTCTAAAAACTGGAAGACCAGTAATTGGATTAAATGATTCAGGCGGTGCAAGAATACAGGAAGGAGTCGCCTCATTAGGCAGCTATGCTGAAATATTTTTCAGAAATGTTCGAGCATCTGGAGTTGTACCACAAATATCAGTTATCATGGGACCATGTGCTGGTGGAGCAGTATACTCTCCTGCAATCACAGACTTCGTAATCATGGTTGACCAAACTGCTCACATGTTCATTACTGGCCCAGAAGTAATCAAGACAGTTACCAATGAGGTGGTTTCCTTTGAAGAATTGGGTGGTGCTATGACTCATGGAAGTAGGTCAGGAGTTTCCCACTTCACTGCAGAAGATGATGAAGGTGCAATAAATTTGGCAAGAGATTTATGTGACATGCTACCATCTAATAACTTAGAAAAAGCACCTACTAAGAAAACAAATGATCCTTCAAATCGTTCATGTGATAAACTTGATTCTATAATTCCAGATGAATCAAATAAACCATATGATGTCGTTGATGTAATTACTGAGATTGTTGATGATGGAGGATTCCTAGAAGTTCAAGCAGATTGGGCTCAAAATATTGTGATTGGATTTGCCCATATGGGCGGACATACTGTTGGAATTGTTGCTAATCAACCTAAAGTTCTCGCAGGGTGCCTAGATATAGATGCCAGCGACAAAGCGGCTAGGTTTGTTCGCTTTTGTGATGCATTCAATATTCCAATCATCACTTTGGAAGATGTACCTGGATTTTTGCCAGGGACCAATCAAGAATGGGGAGGGATAATTAGACACGGTGCTAAGTTACTCTATGCATTTGCTGAAGCAACGGTTCCAAAACTAACTGTAATTCTAAGAAAAGCATATGGCGGTGCATATGACGTTATGTCTTCAAAGCATATTCGTGGCGATTATAATGTCGCATGGCCATCAGCTGAATTAGCCGTAATGGGTGCTGATGGGGCTGTTGAAATTATTCATAGACGTCGCCTGAAGAGTGCGAGAAATCCTGAACAAGAAAGAGAACGGCTAACAGATGATTTCAATGAGAAATTCGCTAACCCATACAAGGCTGCGGCTCTGGGATATATCGACGATGTTATCGAACCAAGCGAGACCAGAAATAAACTGATCCGCTCCTTAGAAATGTTACTTGACAAGGAAGAACTCAGACCTGCCAGAAAGCATGGAAACATCCCATTATGAAGTGATTTTATGGCGGATGAAGAGATACTAAGAATGGCTGCTATCGCTGCAGTGATTTCAATTCTCAATGAACAATCAGATGACCCCTCACAGGCTGGAAGAATGCCTGGCTCATCGTGGTCACAAGACCATAGAAGGATGAATATGGGTAAATCATCATTGATGAATTTAAGAGCAAGTCGCTCACCATGGAAGTGATTACATGTCAGATAAAAGAAAAGTCATAGTTGATGGAACTGAGTTTGAAGTCGAACTTGAAATGGACGGAAGTACTTGGAATGCTACAGTAGAGGGTAGAACTTTCAAGATTGAAGTCCCAGATTCTGGTCCTGTAATGAAAAAGAAAAGATCGCCAGGAGCAAAGAAAAAGAAATCTGGAACCGTTTCAGCAAATATTCCTGGAAAGATTGTCACTATCGAAGTCAACGAGGGTGACATTGTTGAGGAAGGTCAAGTGATTCTAATTCTTGAAGCAATGAAAATGCAGAATGAAATTCAAGCTCCAATTTCTGGCACCGTAAATTCTGTTCATTGTGAGGAAGGTCAATCAATTGAAGCAAATGTACCACTAGTCGTTATTGAACCAGATTCCAGTGAAGATTAAAAGCATTATTTTCTTTGAGAAACAAAGCGATAATTAAAGTGCACTTAGGTATAGGGTCGTATATGTCCGCAGATGCAGTATGTGATTACCTCGGATGTGGAAATACCGGAGAAATAGTTTCTAGACTTTCTCCAGAAGGATTTCTCGTTGCAACGGGCAAAAAAGCATACTCATTTAGAGAAGCATATAGAAGATTTCACTACTGTCAAAAATGCCATGATGAACTGATGAGTGGAGTATGGTCTAGAGTTAGAAAACCCGATGACAAAAAGGATGGTCATGTTGCACCTACAGCCATTTGATTGTTATACCCAACCAAGGCAATCATAAACGAGTACCTACTGCGAAGAATATGGCTGAGATTTATCGAATTAAGAAATCTAGTAAAATATCATCATGTTTTATGGTTTTGATGTTTCTAATTATGAGCATGTCTTCTGCTATTGGAAATGTCTCAGCCGTTGGAACAAATCAAAATGACATAGGTACATCAGGCGGAGATTTACCAGATAATTTATCATCACCAACATCAATACCGAATTTAATTTTTAGTGGATCGACTACAGGTACTGGAGAACTTGCAAGCGGTACTGATGAGTATGATTACCTTAGAGTTAGTTTGGCTGCAAATGAAGGTTTAGCAGTTGAATTATCTTTTGATTCATCAGATGATTTTGATTTATCTATATATGATTCATCACAAATGAGCATTGATAGTTCCTATATGTTTAATCCTGAAACCGTTTCTACAAATACGACTACCTCAACTGGTGGAATGGTATATATTGAAATCTATGGCTATTCATTTGGTTCGATGTCAAATGGATCTTATGATATTACGATTTGGAAATTTACGACTGGCTCAACTGGTGGAGGAAATGGAAGTGGAGGCAGTAGTGGAATAGCAATTCCAAGTCCATGTACTGGTAATGGTACTGTTGGACAAGATATTCTAGAACCAAATGATGCACAGGCAACTGCGACATTAGCATCTCTCTTACCTGTATATTGTACTGGACTAAGTATTGGAAGTACAACTTCTGCTGGAACATCTGATGAGGATTTCTTTGAAGTATCTATGATTAGTGGGGTTACGTATTATTTCAATCTCACATTCTTGGATATGAATGGAGATGTAGATGCCCAATTAGAAGATTCTTCTGGAAGTTCACTCTCCTTCAATAATTTTGGATATATGACTTCTTCGACCGACGATGAGTATGGTGAATATACTGCAACAACAAACTTTACAGCATATTTGAAAGTATATCTATATTCATTTGGAACTGTTACTACAGGTAATACTTATGACATCGAAATTTCAACCGATAACCCTGGTGGTGGACAATCATTTTCCACAATTGATGTAACTATGAATAACCTAACAAATGTAACACTGGAGATGACTGGACTAACCGTTGGAGATACTTATCAATATGAATTTTATCAATCATTTGAAAATGGAATGAATGAATCAATTACTTATCAACTAGCTCAAGGACCATATTCATTTGTCGCAACCTCGACATCTGAAACTGTAAATTACACAATCTCAGGTGGAGACATTGAAGGATACTATTCCGTTTCTGCTAACCTTTCTGACAACCTAGGAGCAAGACTCAGTTCCGACATAGATTCTATCTACAAAGAATTGTTAATAATTGACACAACTTCATCCACTACTGGAGAAATATTTGCCAGTAACTTAACTGCTGGAAATCAATATACATTACAATGGATTGTTGTTGATTTAGTACTTTACCTTGATGAACTCAATGCTGGGCAGAGTTTAGAATTCGCCCTCAACCAATCTATGGTAGACCAAAACTATACCAATTTCTCTGCACTCTCCAATTCAAACTATTGGCAAGTAGGTTGGCAAAACCCAACAACTGCTAATGAGCATGGTTTTATTGCATTATTATCTATTCAAGGAGCCAACACTAACCTTTCAGCCGGCGAAGGTTACATAGGATGGCATGACGATGAATTTATTCCACAACTACCTTCAGCAGTAATTACAAACTATTCTTTGAGTACTACATCTACAAATAATGATTTCACTTCTGAAGGACTAGACCTAGTTACAGGCGATAATTACTATCAACAATTTAGAGTTGAAGACTCAGGTGGCGCCGATATTGCATTTTCCACCCTCACATCCTATACCGCTACATCACAAAATATGTCATTTGGAAAATTCTTCTATACTACCCCTACTGTTTCTGGCCAATACTGCCTACATTCAGAATTATATGATTCAAATAATGTACAATTGATCGGAGATTATGTTTGTATCATATTTGTTTTCGATGATGACAATGATGGTGTTGCAAATGAGTATGATGTGTGTCCAAATACTACACCAGGCTCAATGGTCGATTCCAATGGTTGTGCACTTTCACAAAAAGATACAGATGGTGACGGATATAATGATGATGTAGACGATTATCCTAATGA
>QQRY01000008.1 GCA_003602575.1 Candidatus Poseidoniales archaeon | reverse complement strand
ACCTCACAGGGAAGAGCATGGGAAGGGCTTTCACATTATACTTCAAGCAAATCAGCATTAAGACAACTAATGATTAATCTGGCTGGGGACTTGCATGACAAAATTAGAGTTAATTGCGTAGCACCAGGAGCTATTATCTCAGCTGATTGGGAGGCTGAACACTTTGCCTCAGTACTGGAAAAAGTTCCTATGGGTCGTTCAGGCAAACCAATAGATATCGCTAATTCAGTGAAATTCTTATTAGAATCAGATCATTTATCTGGGCAAATAATCAATGTTGATGGTGGCTGGACCATCGTCGAATAAGCGTTTAATTCAAATGATGCCTCTTCTACGGCCTCCTGCAGGGATGGCTGAGGTGGTCAAAGGCGCCGGGCTTAAGATCCGGTCCCATATGGGTTCGTGGGTTCGTATCCCACTCCCTGCACCACCCCCTCAAACGCTCCACTGAAACCGTGATACGTTTCTAGCACTCTAATGCCGATCTGGAGTCGTAAATGCCGTGTTTTTTGGTGTTTTACAATTCAAGATGGTGACAATAGCTTTAACCAATTTATTACAAAAATATGTTGTGTCATTACTAAATTCTTGAATCTACTCTTGCTCAAGAACTTTTTCTACAACTTCTTTTATGTCGATTTCTGTTAACTTTCTCACAATACCATCCTTTATTTTTGAGTTGATTAGATATGCTGAGATCAATGCCAAAACAACAATCAGAATTACAATCCATATTGTTGATGAGGTATCATCGTCTGAACCAGAAGTTTCAGCGTTAATATCTTGGTTTGCTTGCCCACCTTCACCACTCCATGTATAGGTTCTCAAAGTTGACATAGGTGAATTTCCGACCCGATGGTATTCCTCAGTGATTTTGTTTCCGTTGTCATCGTAAGTCATATTCCAATAAAATGTCCAATTATTTGGTTCATCATACTGTTCTTGTGAAACAAGTTTGCCTTCTTCATCATAAGAGTAATTTGTTGTTTTTGCTACAACAGTAGAACCGTAGTAGTTTGTGATTGTTTGAGTAGTTATTTGATTTTCAGAGGAGTATGTGTATCCCATGCTGCTGTACAATTCACCATTCACTGATGTATCAACTTGCATAACATTTCCATTTTCATCATAACTTGTAGCAACTTCATTTGATGAATCACCGGTAGTACTGTTAGCAAGAATTTCTCTACCCTCGCTATCATAAGTGTATAATATATTCCACTCGACGTTGACCGAGTAATTACCATCGTAATAAGACAATTCAGCCCAATTTTTGTTCACCAAAACACCATCATTGTATCCATAAACTTCTTCCCATAAGTAGACTATTTCACCTTCATAATACATGTAGCTGGAAGTATTTGAAATCGTTCCATCTTCATTATAAGATGTGAAATCATGATTTGAAGAATCATAACTTTCATCGGTTCTTTCGACCAATCTACACTCTGAATCGTATGTCAGATTTGACTCTACATAGTGCATTGCTGCCATTTCTTCATTATCGGTGATCCATTCATAGGTTTCCTTCACAATAACCCAACAGTCTTCGGATTCTGATTGGTTCTCTTCCGCTGCGTAACTATTGGTCAAACAAAGTGTAAGCATAAAAGCCGCAACTAACAATGTAATCCTTTGCATGGAGTGTAATTGGTAATAATACTATTATAATTTAACTCTTGTTGGGCAAAGTTTTGTTTTGGTTTTAAATTTGTAAGATAATTCAACAAAATCCCATAAAATGACATCATTTCAATGGGTACCATCTGTTTACCCGTCTGATCAAACGGTTAGTAAAGGGATTGGACAATATTTAGCCGTAAAGAACATGGAGATAATCCCTAATTCCGTTCCGTATCAGAAATCATCTTTTCTAATTTCTTTATTGGATCAATGCCAAGTAGCATATTAAGTCCCTTAATTTCATACTCTAGAATAATTTCTTCTCCCACCATAATCTGTTTAAAACTCATCGTTATTTTCTTATCTGGTCCTGCTTCTTGCGATTCCCATCTTATCTCTGTCCGATTTTTTATTGATATATCTTTAGTGCTGACTGACCTTTTTGAAAACTTAATCATGGGAGTCAGTTGCCGTCTAATCTCTATTACATCTGATGAATCTATCCTACTAAATTCTGTCTTGTAGAATAAACAGAATACAAGGCCTAGTAGAGGAATTATTGATGCTAAAATAGCATTGAATATCGGTAAATCATTCTCTCCATTTCCAGTAAAATATACTATGACGCATAGTATTATGGCGAATAAAACCCATAGTTGCTGAAAATTATACACAGAAAACCTCACACTCTCCTTTACCATGATTGTTATTGGGCACTTCATGTTATAAGTACTCATTCAATCCAATCACTTCTAATTTAGTTAATCAGAGGGCTCCCTATGATTCGTTTTACCCAAATCAAAGGTTTCGCAATGGGTCGAATCATTCCCTACTCTTTGATTAGTGATGATATCTTATTCTTGGGTTTCTGGTAATGGACAGGTATTGATTCCAAGAACTCGGTAAATGTAGCAATTACCAGAGACTGCGTTGAACAAAAGAACACCAGCTACTCCAAGCCCAACTAAAGCAATCGAGTTATTCACGCTAGATGGAATGGCTAGGTAAGCCAGTATTAAGACTACAGCAATTACTGCTCTAATGATTCGTTCCGTATTACTTTGATTGGTTACTAAAATTTTGAAACCTGATTCTTCACTCATACCTATCGCTTCACAACATCACATTTGTAGTTGTGCAAAATTTGTTTGCACCAATTACCCAAGGTTAATTTGCGAATCATTAGATTTGAGTTAAAAAAAGTGGGCGCAAGTCCCACTCCCTGTATAAAATTCCAAAACACATTACTGATACCGTAATATGTTTGAGTAAAAAGTTGAAAATTAATGAGTTTGCTCTGTTATTGGATCAACTCCAATTAGTTACTGAACAAAATTTTTGCAGTTGAATTAAACAGTATATCGTTAGGGATTTCGAAACCTGCCTCAACAAATGATTGAATGATTTTTCCTTCTTGAGAATGATACTCCTTGGACGAGCGAAACTGCTCCAAGGTAATCTTATCAGACCACATTGTATAAGCTATGATGCGTTCGTCATCTTCGGCAAATGTTGAACCAATGCAACCGTTTTTCTTCGCAATTGAAAGAAAGTCTACCATGGATTCACTCATAGCGGCCGTGATTTCCCTGTTATTTTTGTTAGTAACCCACATTCTAATCACCGATGATTCTTCCATGTAATGAGCATGAAGTAGACGGTTTAATTTATTTTCAATTTCACTTTTACAATTAGAGAAAAAATTGAATAGGTCTGGTAAATATTCTTGTACTTTTGACAAAAAGAAAAAA
>QQRY01000007.1:2319-2982 GCA_003602575.1 Candidatus Poseidoniales archaeon | reverse complement strand
GCTGTAGCAGACGATAACATAGAATTCGGATTTGCAGCAGTTGCGGCACTTGGTGCTCAATGGCTAATGCAGAAAATTAGGATGCTCGATGGGCGACTTAAATCAAAAACACCTAAATTCAGCATGGGCTATCTTACTCATGGTCAAATGAAGACATCAGTTTTGGAGGAGATTTAAGTGGATTTCACATATATCAAAGAACACTCACAAAGTATCATAGACGTTGAATCAGAATCCAGTAGAGAGTTTGTAATTGAACAAGCAAAGCAAGGTAACTGGTATTTTATCTATCTTCTAAGCGAAAGAGTTGCGAGAGAGGTATCTATACTTGTAGATGCTAATGACAATTATTGGGTCGATTGGGGAACAATTGGTCGTGTCAAATTAAGCCCGCCGACAGGTTCAGTATTGCCTTTCAAACTGTGGGTTCATACCCACCCCTCGAACACGGCTTACTGGAGCATTACCGATCGTAATTCGCTTGATATGGCTAAAGGAATACTAGAAGAGGCACTAGTTTTGGGGGAAAATGGTTTACTTTCAACAACTCTTCAACCAATAACTTCAAGCACTGTTGACAACATAAATTCTAATCTGCAATGGACGGAGGAAGAGGTTACTAGTTGGTTTGATTACTACTGCAATGATATGCCTGAGTTTCGG
>QQRY01000007.1:0-2309 GCA_003602575.1 Candidatus Poseidoniales archaeon | reverse complement strand
ATCATCCTGAATTTTTATCCAAATGGCGAAGAGGAATAAAATTCAGTGATGACTTTAACTGACCAATTTTTGGTTAAAAGAAACATTTTGAGTTTCTAATTTGGTTAAACATACCAATCAATAATGTTCATGCGGCTGCAAGGCCGCTAATAGGAGGAAAAAACATGAAAGAAGATAAGAAAAAGGAGAATAATATCGAAATGAAAGAATTTATTTCAGCTTTGTATAAGTTGATAATAGCTAAAACTGAGAGTTTAGAGGACGAATCTAAGTTGAATAAGCAATTCATGAAAGATCATGGAATTAATGCTAAAGCGGAATTTGATTCTAAGCAGGATTGGCCAGAAAATTTCAACGATGAATGGTCGTAAATGTTACTCAATTTAAGTTGCCTAAACGTGGTGTAAATCAACGTTCATATGAGTGAGATGCTCAATTATAACAAGAAAAAGGAGAATGAAGATATGAAAGAAAATAAAGAACAAGAAAATAACAATAGTACGGATTTTACTGTAACAAGTCCAATTGGTGAATTTACCATGGATTTCATGGAATTTGAAATCGCTAGAAAAAATACTGACAAAGAACTTAACCCAGCATCGGTAAATTATGCTAGAAGATTGATGAGAGAATTCCTAGGTACAGATGATAGGGCCGACCATAGATACTATGGCTACACATTAGGTGCTTTGATGAAGCTTCATTTGGATAAAGAGTTCTCTGAATGTGAATTGATAAAAGAATTCCGATTAGAGGGTAAAATTGAGATTGAAGCCGAATATTCTAATATCACTTTACAAGACTCTAGGAATGCTAGATTTCTAGAGGCAGGCATAAGATTTTATCAAAACGAGAATGAGAAATTTGTTGTTGTTTGTTCGGTTTCTAATTATGATGATGGCCAAAAATTGACTATAATTAGCGGAACTGAAGGTAGGGGCTTAGAATTAATTGAGCAATTAGAAACCAGTTTTTACCAAACCGGAGTGCTAAAGAATGCTTTTTTTGACATGCAATTTAACTTCATCAGTAGAAGTGAGGTTGTTAACCAACTGATTGCTTGGAATGGGGATGTTAAAAAACAACTCGACAAGGATGTGTTAGAATTTCTCAAAGCGATGCCGATACTACGAGAAAATGGTTTACCTAATTCACGGGGGATCATTCTCTCTGGACCACCTGGAATTGGAAAAACTATGATGGCTAAATCTTTAGCAGCACAAGCTAACGTGACAACAATTCTAATTTCAGCAGAAATGATACAGGCTAAAAATCAGATAAAAAACGCCTTCAAACTCGGAAGAAAATTAGCGCCAACTCTCATGATTATCGAGGATATTGATACCGCAGGTACCGTGAGTCGTAGATTCACCGACCATCCAATCTTGGGTGAATATTTGCAAGCAATGGATGGTATGGAGGCCAATGATGGAATCGTAATTCTTGCGACCACCAATCATACCGAAAACATCGACCCAGCTATTTCAGATAGGCCTGGTAGATTTGACCGAATCATAGAGATTCCATTACCTAATAGTAAGCAACGACTCAAGATTATGGAAAACATTCTGTTAAAGATGCCATCAGAGACTATTTCAAGAAAGACATTGACAGAGATATCAAGAAAGAGCGAAGGCCTTTCAGGTGCCTGGGTTAGAGAAGTTGTACAGTCTGCATTTATTGAAGCGATCTATCAAGGTAGAGAGAGACTCAATGCCAAGGACTTACAAGAAGGCTTGGCCGATGTTCTAAAAAGAAGAGGCATGGCTTACCAAAGTACGCCTAACCTAGCCCAAGTAATCGAATCTAAGAATGCCGAAGTTTACACTATGTGATTTCAACAAATAATACTACAATTCCAACTTCCTTTATAAAGGCCCTAAGAAGAGATGTCTCAACAATCTTTGCTACTACCCTCTACTGGTTTTGTGAAGCCAAACCAACTCAACTAACCTAGCAAGACAAGGCGCCCACATGCGCTTAAACACCAAATGATTGACCAGTCCGTATTCTATGGATATTAGTTGCTGCTTTAGCTCATTTATTGCAAGTGATAAATCCGGCATTACTAAAGTAATATCCTGCTTTTTACCAGATTTGTAATCCTTATTGTGCAATAATATTTGACACAATTTACTGTATTCCATATTGAATAATAGCATGATTTCACGGCGCAACAGATGTCTAATTCCACTAGCAGGGCGGCCTCGAGACTTATCTCGTCTACCATGCGGACCAGTTTTACTCAATATTGCATTTACAACTTCTCGATCTATTCTCAAGGTATGCCTATTATTATGCTTAATTGA
>QQRY01000006.1 GCA_003602575.1 Candidatus Poseidoniales archaeon | reverse complement strand
CAAGTCCGGGAGTGGGGACCAACATTCCACAATCGGTGAGTTCACCTCTCGCATCGATGTATACTTGTATCATGAAAGGATCTCAAACCCCCCTGCTCCATTCCATATCTTCGCTGATGAATAGGGCCCAATGAGGGTCTTCTTCTTAATCTCCGCTTATTTTATAAATTTTAGAAAGTTAGGATAATTATGGGTATAAAGTCAGCCTTTATTTTTGGATCATTTCTGCTCTTTGTATGCCTCATACCAGCCTTTGAAGCTCAGTCAGTAAATACAGCCAACGAATCAATTTCAACATACAAAACAACAAACTCTGCAATTTACAACGCTAATGACGTCAGGGATGGTATTGTGGGCGTTAATAATCAAGCACAATTAGAGGCAAAATCTTGCGGCTCAACTTGTACCCCGGACTCGTATGCTGGATTATATCTCGAGATTGAATTGCAGCCTGAAGACACTATGGTCAACATAAGTATCGTATATGAATCGTGGGCTGAAGATGCAGGTCTCGGAGAAACTATACCCAGTCAATATCAAATGAGTGTTTACATAAATCACAAATTTAGTGATGATTTTTTTCTAATTGAAGAAACCACTACAGGCTATGGAAATTATAGAAATGTTTTCATTGGGTCTTTTGCCCCTCCTGAGAATAATACAATTACGATAGACTACTTTTTGTTACACAGCGACACTAATAGTCTTCATGACCAAGTATCGGCGAGGGTTCATGAAATATACATCGAAGAAGGGCCTGCGGATTCAGATAATGACGGTGTTGCAGATAGTGAGGATCAGTGTGAAACCAGCCTTTCAGACGTTTCGAATGTGGATTCTACTGGGTGCGTTGAAGGAAATCAAAGCACAGATTCAGATAATGATGGAGTTAATGATGACTTAGATAATTGTCCTAATACAAACCAAAATGAAGAAGTCAATCAGGATGGTTGTTCTCCTTCACAATTAGATTCAGATAGTGATGGCATTAGCGACGAAAATGATCAATGTCCAGGTACATTATCTGGTGATGAAGTTAACTTTTCAGGATGCAGCGAGTCACAATCGGATACAGATGGCGATGGCGTGAACGACCTTGACGACGCTTGTCCTGGGACTGAAAATGGGGCTCAAGTCAATATGTTAGGGTGCAGCGAAGCACAATTAGAACAAGATGATGACGGTGATGGGGTTCCAAACAGTATTGATGACTGTCCAGATAGTCCAACCGAAGCAGTGGTCGAAGTAAACGGTTGCGAAGTTGTACTCTCTGATTCCGATGGAGATGGATATTTTGATGAAACAAATGATAAATTTCCGAATGATGGTTCTCAATGGAATGATAGTGACGATGATGGATATGGGGATAATCAATTCGGGCTGAACCCTGATTCTTGTCCAAATCAATTTGGTCTATCATTTATTGACAAATATGGTTGCTTAGATACAGATCAAGATGGATATAGTGATGAAGGCGATTCCTTTGTTCAGAATCCAACCCAATGGGCCGATTTAGATGGTGATGGATACGGAGATAATAGTACGGGCACTAATCCAGATATGTTTCCTGATGATATAACTCAGTGGTTAGATACAGATGGTGACGGTTATGGAGATAACGCTGAAGGGACAAATCCAGACTCTTGTGTAGGAACAATAGGTACTTCCTTTACAGATAGATTTGGTTGCCCTGACAATGATGGTGATGGAGTAAGCAATGCAATTGATGACTGTCAAAACTCTCTATCATCTGATGGATTTGTAGATGAGATAGGTTGTACTTCAAAACAAAAAGATTCAGACATGGATGGAGTAAGTAATTCTGAAGATATTTGCCCTCAAACCCCCGCTGGAACCGAAGTCCTTCCTAACGGTTGCGCCTCATCGGCTTCTGGCGAAGAAGACTCAGTAAAGGGCTTTCAAGGAATGGTGAAGGATAATTTGAATGTTATTGTAGGTACTACTTTAGCAGGATTAGGTTCCCTCATAGGGTACATTATTTTCCGAAGACGAAGTGCTCGGTCAGTAAAATATCTTCAATTAGCAAAGTTAGCCTCGGATTTGGATGAAATCCAAGATATTAGAGATTCTATTGAAAGGGATTTGTCCAAAGGACGGATGGATCCAATTGTTCATTCTAGGATTGATTCTATATTGGATGAACGAACTCAGTTAATCGTTGAAAGAATGAGTAGTACAGTTCAAAAGTGAGGGCTACAGTTCCTTCCAAGATGAGTATCTCATTACTTTATTATGGAATTGTCAATTAAATGGCTTGGAAATTCGTAGTCGTGTTCATCGACATGAACAATGATAAGATTTTTTGGATAACCGTTTGATTTGGCTTCCAAATGATTGGTTAAATATCCAATCGTGGCATTACCATGAGAGATTGTCGCCATTGCTTCAGTGTTGCATAATTTCATCATTTTTAGAGTAAGGTCATCCGTAGTATCTTCTCCAGACCATTTCAACCTAGGAATCGGGGGACATTCCCATTTTGGCTGTAAATTAACCGAATTCTTCCAAAGGAATGGATTGATTTCCAGACATTTGGTCAAGAGCTTCCTTCTCAAGACAAGACTTGCGTTTTTTGATTCAAGCCAATC
>QQRY01000059.1 GCA_003602575.1 Candidatus Poseidoniales archaeon | reverse complement strand
AGTGCAAAGGCACGTGCAGCAGCACGTAAGCAACGTGATAAGTGGAAGATGAAAAGATGGTACACAATTCGTGCACCTCGTCATCCATGGGACTTCAAAAACATCGGTGAGACTCTCGGTGAGTCTGACGAACATATTGTAGGTAGAGTTTACCAAATGACTCTTCAAGAATTTAATGGTGATTTTACTAAGATGCATGTAATCCTTAAATTCCGTGTCAAGGAATGTGTAGGACAAGATGCCCTTACTACCTTTATCGGTCATCATCATCAAACAGACCACACAAGAAGACAAATCCGTAGATATCGTGGTAAGATCGACGATGTAATCGATGTAGTCACAACCGATGGTTACTTGGTTAGACTAAAACCTCTTACAATTACTCAGAAGCGTGTTCAAACTTCAGTCAAGCAAGCAATGCGTCTGAAAACCAGAGAAGTTATGATAGCATTTGCTTCCAAGAACACTTATTCAAAGTTGCAAGAATCAATTCTTGGTGGAGAATTAGAAGAAGATATTCGTAAGGCAATCAAGCCAATTTATCCTATACGCTCTATTTCTATTAGAAAGAGCCAGTTACTACAAGAGGGTGTTGTATCTGAATCTGGTCCTACACTCGATGAGATTCACGCTCAAGAAGCCAGACAAGAATCCGAATTGAAGGCTAAGAAAGCAGCAGCAATTGCAGCGGCTATGGAAGATGAAGAGTCTGAAGATTCACCTTCGATTTTGGATGCAGCTGAGGCATTGGAACCAGAGTCAGAGAAAGTGGAAGTTGTTGAAGAAGAAGTCGCTGAAGAAGCAACTGCTGAAGAAGAGTCTTCCGACGAGTCAGTTGATTACAGTAGCATGACTGTTGCAGAGTTAAAGGAACTTCTAAAAGCAGCTGGTAAACCAGTATCTGGTAAGAAATCAGAACTGATTGAACGCCTAAGTGCTTGAATCGAGTAAATCAAACATTCCTGTGCGCAGGTTTGACAAGTGATTACTAGGTGGGGCAATTATGCAGCGATTAGGCGTCATTGGTGGAACTGGATTAATTGAAATGACTCTAGGATCTCAAATCGAAGAGGCTGGATTGACTCTAATTAGAAATGATTCAATCAAAGTAGAAACACAATGGGGCGAAGTTCCTCTTACCTGTATGACTCTAAGCAAAGGTAGTGAATCAAGAGAGTTGATTTTTCTTCAAAGGCATCATAATGGCAAAGGTAGCAATATGCCACCACATAAAATAAATCATCATGCTAATATTACGGCTCTAAAAGATTCAGGTTGTGAAGCGATAATGGCTGTGTGTTCTGTTGGTGCAATTGCACAAGATTTCCCTCCTGGAAAGGTTGCCCTAGCTGAACAATACATCGATTTTACAGGCGTAGCAACAACATTTCATGATGATGAAGCAGTATTTACATCTGTAACAGAACCGTTTTCATCCGAACTTAATTCAATTTTAGAAAAACTACTTCGTGAATCTCAAGATTTTGCTAAAGATGAAAATTTGATGTACACCTATTGGCTTGCCCAAGGTCCTCATTTTGAGACTCGTGCAGAAATTGATGCTATAGATAAACTCGGAGGAGATATGGTAGGAATGACAATGCCACGTGAATCCAAATTGGCGCGTGAATTAGAAATTCCATATGTTGCGGTTTGCATATCTTCAAACTGGGCAGCAGGACGAGAACCAGGAGATTCAACTGCGGATTTATCGCATCATGAAGTCTCATCAAAAGCCAATACTAGACTCGGTCCTGTTTGGGATTGTTTGGTCAAACTACTGGACTAACACAACCTCTATCACCTTCCGAGCATTATCATAACTATGGAAGGAATGAATGTAGATCAGTGGATGGATTTCGAAGCAAATAATGAATGGGAGATAATGATGAAGAAAGTAGCATCTTTCCATCACAAGCACGACTTTGAATCAAAGAATGGCCATGATATGGGCTATAGAATTGCATTAACTGTTGAAGAACTCGGTGAACTTTCAGCAGCGGTTACCAAAGGTAAACCCCTTGAAGAATGTGCTGAAGAAATGGCAGATATTCTTATTTTGTTAATGGGTCATTCTTTGGCTATGAAAATTGATTTGAAGTCAGCCTTTGAAAAGAAATTTGCCAGAATAATGAAAAGAGAAGCTCTTACTGGGAGACTTGGAGTTAGAGTTACCGAATATAAGCCGGAAAATTAGCGGATGAAGTGCTGAAATACCATGTCATATTGGTCTTTATCACTTGCTTCAACGACTCTTTCACCAATTAAATGAAAACCTAGGTCCTCAATATCGGGGGCAAATGTATCTGCATCATTGATCTCAGTTTGTATTACAGTACGGTGCAATTCTTTTGCATCTTCAAGAAATAGACTGTAAATCTCTCCACCTCCGATAATGTAAACATCTTGTTCTAGAGATAAATCCATGACCTCCTCATAGTTCATCACTTCGATATCATCTCTAGCAGAACGACTCATGACTATACTTCTGCGCCCAGGAAGTTTACCTGGTAAACTATCCCATGTTTTACGACCCATTACTATAGTACCTCCTAATGTCACCCTCTTGAAATGTTGCAAGTCAGTAGACTGTCGCCACGGTAAGTCGCCATCTTTACCAATGGCACCCTTTAGGTCACATGCATAAACAAAGATAATCATAAAATCCCTCAAATTGCTATAGGTGCGGAGATATGTGGATGATGTTGGTAGTCTACAACCTCGAAATCTTCATACTTGAAATCATCAATATTCATAATCTCTGGATTTAATTTTAGAGTTGGTAAAGGCAGTGGTTCTCGACTAACCTGTAATCTAGCCTGTTCTAGATGATTTGTGTACAAGTGTGCATCGCCTAGTGTATGGACAAAAGTTCCAGCCTCTAATCCACAAATTTGCGCAATCATATGAGTTAGAATAGCATATGATGCAATGTTGAAAGGGACTCCTAGAAATACATCAGCACTTCTCTGATATAATTGACAATTGAGCTTTCCATTTGCTACATGAAATTGGAAAAATGCATGGCAGGGCATTAGTGCCATTTGTTCAAGTTCTCCGACATTCCATGCTGAAACAATTATCCTTCTACTATTAGGATTATTTTTTATCATTTCAATCGCTTGTTCTACTTGGTCAATAACACGGCCATTATTGTCTTGCCATTCCCTCCATTGCTTCCCATAAACAGGTCCTAAATCACCATTTTCATCAGCCCATTCATTCCAAATTCTAACGCCGTTTTCCTGAAGATATTTGACATTAGTATCCCCTTTAAGGAACCATAGTAATTCATGAATAATTGATTTCAGATGAACCTTTTTTGTAGTAACCATTGGGAATCCTTTTGACAAATCAAATCTCATTTGGTATCCAAATACAGATAGTGTCCCAGTACCAGTTCTATCGCCCTTTTCTTCACCATTCTCTAGAATATGATTAATCAGGCGTAAATACTCATCCATAGTTTCACCAATCGGAGGTTGAGGTAGACAGCACTTGATGGTTATCTCTAGTTTGAACTCATGCCTAAGAAAACAGAATCATATTCTTCATTAGGATTGTCCAAGTATTCCAATCGATAAATGATTGGTATTTTTGTAAGAATTGGTGAGATAAAATCGATAGTTCCTTCGACAGAAACCATCTTACATACATACAAAAAACGAGATAATCTTCCTAATTCAATTAAACATTCACGATACCTTTTATTTTCTAAATGAGTCTTACATTCATCTAATAATTCAAAATCACGGAAATCTAAATTAGAACTTTTTATGCCTTCAATTTCACATGTTTCTTTGAAGTATCCTATGGCTTTTTCTTCTAATGTTTCGGGAGTATGCTTTGGAGGCCAACCGGAATTCCCCAATAAGATAAGTGAGATCATCGCATCACTGGAGGGTATGTTTTCATTAGAGTCAAAATCAGTTAATACGCAGATATTCTTCATACTCATTGTAATACATAAGTGCTCATCATCATTCAGTAATTTATTCAAAATACAAGAAAAAATATCTATTTGAATTTCAGGTGAGCCATCATTAGAACGAATGAATGGTCTTGTACTTGATAATTCGAGTCTCCAATTAGGTGATTTAGAAGCGATTTCGTAAAGTAATTCTAAACCTCTTATTTCAGCAGATAATTTATCTTCCTCGACTTCTTTCTCCAAAACTAAAGGTCCCATTGGAGTGTAAACGCTACGCACACAAGTTTTTCACTTCAACCGTATATTAATTATGGAGCACCAAGATGTTTAATTGAAGCCATTAATTGATCAGTAAATTTTCTATAGAGTGAAGCAAGTTTAGCCTTTATTTCATGCTCTTCCCGTTCTTTTAGCGCATTTAAATCTTCGATACTAATATCTCCACCTTTAGGATCTTGTAGCCATTCAATCCAAGTAATTCCTCTTCCAATGTTGATATCAATAGGTTTCCACAAACGGGGCAATTTATGTTTTTGTGGAGCCATCATTTCTCTTGTTCCATTAAGTGCAATTGGTACAACTACTGTGTCGGGGTATGATGCAGCAAGTCTAGCGACGCCTGTTTTTCCTGGTAGGAGTAATGGTGATTCAGTTTTCTTTGAACGCGTTCCTTCAGGGAAAATTCCCAATGCGCTTCTTGCTGAAAGTACATCTGCAGCAGATGATAGTGCCTGGTCTCCACCTTCTTCTCTATGAGTTTTAATCTGGCCAGTCATTTTCATGAATTGCCTAAGCCAGAAATTCCGGAAGTGTCCATCTTTTGCGAGGTAATGGGCTTTTCTTCTAGATGATGCTATGGTGAGTATTGGGTCTACATGAGATAAGTGGTTGGCTGCTAGAATTGTAGGTCCTGATGTTGGAATATTATTCAGCCCAGTAGCCTTGATTCGCATAAGACCCCTAATTAGGGGGGAAAATATGAAACGAATAAATGAGTATCCAGGTGTTGCTGGCATATGACCATTATATGGCTTGATGTACCAATGTTGCTTCAATTCATTCCACGCGACCTCAAGGTCAGATGAATCGGGCATATTATCGACTGAAAACCAATACCCTTTGATAATTGCCACTGATTAAAGCTACATTCCAAGTTTTTGTTAGTTAATGTGTATCATTCGGATACGAAATTTCAAATCGCATTCATCTGAGCGGTTACCATGAGCGAGTGTAACTCTACTGTTTTCACTCGAAGTTTAACTATTTTTATTGTATTTTTATTATCATCAATTATATTTTCTCCTAGTATTTCCGCTCAATCTAACTGGGAAGAGGACGGCTGGCTAACTACTTCACTCGCACAAGAAAGACTCGAAAATGGTGATGAATTTGGCTGTTATGGGATGCAAGGTCTTTCATGGAAAGCAGATCCAGGTGCAGTAGCAACAGAATGCCGGCAGTATATCGAACAACGTGTATCTGCTAATCGTTGGGGAGATTATCCCATTTCCACATTTACGCCTGATTCATTATCACAATATCAACATCAGATAATTTCTGAAAATGGTTTTATGGTTCATGGAGATAATACTGGCCTAGAAGATTCTGCATGGCATTCTTCTAATGATACACCTATCGATATGCTTGATTGGTATAACCTTGGAAGAAGAGGCGGTAGTTTAGAGCAGATTATAGGTTCTAAGCAGCAGGTGGAAGATGCGGTTAATGAGGGTGGCTTAGTTAATCTTTATTGGATTGGTAGAGTAAACGATGCTACCATAAGACATGACAAGGATATTGAACAGTACATTAGCGAAGAAGCAGAAGCTTGGCTTACAACTTGGGGTCAAGCATGGTCGTATTGGAGTGCAAGTAAATGCTATCAGTTCGACCATTCGATAAATCAGGTAGGTCAAAATTACATTCTATCATTTGAATCATTGATTGTTGAACAATGTACTGGCATAAATCCGGATAGGTGGAATGTACCCTTAACTTGGGCTTTCGATATCAATAATTCTCAGATTTTATCAATAATAGATTCTAATGGTGAAATGGAAAATATCTCTCAGGTACGTCATACTAAGGAGGGATATTCGCATGAACAGAACCAATACTTACACCTCAGTGTAGTAAATGGAAATAGGGTAAATATCACATTGACAAATGATGATTATGAAATAATGGAAATGACTGAATTTTGGAATAATCATAGTTCTGCAATCACTATTGCAGCACATGAAACAACAGATTTATTCAAGTGGTCAAAGAGATTTGTCGATCAAGAAAATCTTGTTTTCACTTGGTTAGTAATTCCAAGACCGGCGGAAAGTAAGTCGCCTTGGATTCCATATGTTGCGATTACAATAGGCGCTGGAGTGATTATTACTATGTTATTAGTTTTGAAAAATGAAGGAATAGGGCCACTTGCAAGAAATGAAAACTCTGCTGATAGGAAAAGTAAAAGCGAATAGAAGGGCACTTTGGCTCGATAATGAGCGAAGCCTTCATGGCTGATTGGTCTGCCCACGATATGAGGCTATTCTATGGGAGGGGGAGATGTTAAGATTGACCCTTGGAGCAGTAATCAATCTACTGATTATTCTAGAATTATAGAACAGTTCGGTCTTTCATCCATGGATAATGTTCAGATGAAAGAACCATCTAAACTTCATCGTAGGGGTATAATTTTTGCACACAGAGACTTAGACGTGGTCCTTGATGCTAAGAATTCGGGGGGGAAATTTGGTGTTCTAACCGGCTTGATGCCTAGTGGAAAAATGCACATGGGCCACTCAATGGTTATCGAACAAGTAAAGTGGTTTCAAAAGCAAGGCGGAGATGTAACTATTGCTGTTGCAGATTTGGAAAGTCAAGCAACTCGTGGTATTTCACTTTCTAAAGGAAGAGATATTGCCTTAAACCAATATATCTCTAATTATGCTGCATTAGGATTAGATCCTGAAAAGACACAAGTATATTTTCAATCGAGTAGACCAATTGTACAGAGGCTAGGATTCCAATTGGGTAAGAGAACTAATCTTAATGAGTTTGAATCAATTTATGGATTTTCTGGAGATACTAATTTAGCCCATGTTCAGGCTCCAATGGTGCAAGTAGGTGATATCTTACATCCGCAAACTGAGGACTATGGGGGCTTGCGACCTATTGTTGTTCCAGTCGGCGTTGACCAAGACCCACATCTTAGATTGACTAGGGGTTTGGCGTCAAAAACAAATTGGTTTAATGTCAATGATGGAAAAAATTCAGGAGTTGTGATAGGGCTCTCAATCCAAGAAGATAATGCAGAACTCTTGGGACAACAACCCAATGGAAGAATCGATAAACAGAAACTGAAAAGTATTTTTGATGGAATAGTTTCACAACTAACATCACTTGGATTTTCTGATATAATTTCTAATCCAAAAAATGGTACTGTAAATGTTCCAGGGGCAACATCTAAGGACAAAATTAGAATTCGTAGTAAGTTATTACAGTATGAAAGACAATTAGGAGGAATGGGTCTTATGGCACCCTCTTCGACATATCATCACTTTGCAGTAGGCTTGACAGGTGATAAGATGAGTAGTAGTAAGCCGAAAACAACTCTATTCTTAGATGATGATATCGACCAAGTTATCAAGAAAATCAAGCGAGCATATTCTGGTGGTCAGTCAACTATAGAAGAACATAGAAGGTTAGGTGGTAACCCTGATGTGGACGTTGCATATCAGTACATGATGTACTTCTTTGAAGATGATGATGAATTCTTACAGTCGCTCAATTCCGATTATCGAGCGGGTAAGATTCTAGCTGGCGAAATGAAGCAACTATGCATTGATAGGGCTACTGATTGGCTTTCAGATCTGCATGAAAAGCGTTCACAAAATGAGCATTTAGTTAGTGAATTCCTTGCTTCTGATGCGATTTAATCATCTTTGGAAAATACTGCAGGGTCTGGACCTACTGGTAAACTTTCCAATTCCCCTTCTGTCAACTCTCTTTCAGTAGCATTCTGATCGATAATCATCGAATGTCCATGCGGGTCAAGAAATTCTAATGTCAACTTAATATTATCATCAGTCCCTACATTTTCGATTTGATATTTCATCGCTTCAAGTTTTTCGATATCTTCAATAGAATCTTCTTTATCTAAATCTCCAAGTACCATATCTATGATCTTAGTAAATCTATTTAGTACACCTTCAACATTTGAGACATATCCAGTTGAACTACTACCAGGATTGACTTGTAAATCGAGTTCTAGTATACTGACTGTACACGATGATGAACGTACTATTCTGGACTTAAGTTGCTCCTCATTTTCTAAAACTAAAGTCCATCCACCAGCTTTTTTTCCTTCTGCTGGAATAAAATCCGTCTGTCTCCAACCACAACTGTGGCACATTACAGTAACTTGAGTATGTTCTCCAAAGTAAGGTATTTCGCTGATATGTGCAATCATGTTGACTTCGCCTTTAAGCGAACAGATTGGACAAGGGATGTCCACAGGTTTTTCTTCGATCATAATCTTCGCCTGCCAAGATCTTCTGCACTAGCCGCGAATGCTTCCATTTCTATTCCTTTAACTCCACGACATCCTGGTGGTAAAAGCATTAACCGACTGTCTGTAATTTGAATTATTTGACCTCCTAAGTCTCCCTCTATGAAAGTATGAAGTTGATTGATGGCTGATGAAAATTCAGTTTCTCTCTTAACCAATCGATTCATTTCAACTATCGCTGCATGTCCATCAGAAAGCCAATTGAGTAGTGTAGGACAACCTGTTATGTCATTTAAAACCGCTCTGTGAACTACTAAACCGCTGTTGTTTTCTTTTATTGGGGGGTCAGAATATAATTTTTCGAGGTCATGATAAATTAGCCCACTAGGTGCTGCAGGTTTTTCTTTAACCGGAGACATACTTGGCATTTCGAAGGTATTCAATCCCTCAGTCTCATCATGGGAATTCAACTTTTTCTCATTCTTGAGTATTTTATCTGCTTTTGCAAGACTATCCAAATCAGGCATCTCGGGTATATTGACATTTGAGAATGCATCTAATGAGGACTGTGCATCATCTTTCTCGACGCCTTTTTTCCTCCTCATGTCCCCCCCTGAAAGGTAACGCTTCAAGAACACTCCCATCAAATCTACCGTCAGAGGTTATTTTTGCTATGATTGTACTGTCGCCATTTCGGGGGGTTGAAATACAATCAAGTTTAGGGGAAATCGCACCAATGTTCAATAGGTGTCGATTACAGCGAGGAGATATGATGAATGCAGAAGCAAATGTTGTCAAGACAGGAACCAGTACCATAGGCATTACTTTCAAGGGTGGAGTAGTTGTTGGAGCAGACCATAGGGCGACCATGGGTCATTTTATCGCTAACAAAAGTGTCCAGAAGTTATTCAAAATAGGTGAAAATCTAGCATTAACAACTGCAGGATTAGTTGGGCATGCTCAGTCTCTTTCCCGTACACTTTCTGCAGAAGTTGCTCTTTTTGAACTTAGAAGGCAGCAACCAATGACCGTTAAAGGAGCGGCAACATTGACCGCAAATATTCTTTCAGGAAGGCCACATTGGGTACAATTACTAATCGTTGGAGTTGATCCGGATGGCGGGCATGTGTACTCAATCGATTCTGCTGGCGGTTCAATTCCTGACAAATATTGTGCCACCGGTTCTGGCTCTCCGTACATGTATGGTGTCCTTGAAGATGGATTTAAAGACAATATGACTGAGACCGAAGCATTGAAACTGGCAGCACGCTCCCTTCACGCATCGGGGCAGCGTGATGCGGCCTCCGGCAATGGAATGGATTTGGCCGTAATCACTGCTAAAGATGGTTACGTACAAGTTTCCCAAGACCAAATCAAGAAACTACTTTCTTGAATTATTTTCCCGCAGTTCGCTGCATTGTGTCAAGTACACATTGTTGTCTGAGTTGTGGATAAGAGGTTTTAATATGCGCCTTACATTTAAAGAATTGAAAGATGAGATATCTAAGATTGTGCCTAAATCAATTGATTATACAGTTGAGTTAGAAGCAGGAAATATTGCAATTGTCACAACTGAACCAAAGAAGTTTGGTGGGGGAGATGGACTTGTTGGAAAGATTGCTAAGAAGATTCGCAGAAAGATAAAAGTTAGACCAGATAAGTCAATAGTCAAGCCAGAATTAGAAGCTAAATCAATAATTGAATCTCTAATTCCAGAAAGTGCAGAACTAACTCAAATTTATTTTGACGGTTGCTTTAGTGAAGTAATAATTCAGTGTCAAAATCCCGGTGATGCAGTTGGTCGTAGAGGTGCAAATGTTGCTGAAATAAGAGAAAAAACTGGATGGATTCCTATTGTTGAAAGAACTCCACCAATTTTCTCAAAGACAGTTCATGATATCAGAGGATATCGCAATGCTAATGCTGAAGAACGTCGTAAATTATTGAAAGATTTCGGGCTCAATATGCACAGGCCAACACGCCCTGGCACATCATGGGCAAGAGTCACTGCTTTAGGTTCGTACAGAGAAGTGGGTAGAGCTTGTCACTTTGTAACTACCAATGAATCACGAGTTATGATTGACGTAGGAGTCAACATTGCTTCTACCACAGACCCAATGCCTTTCTTTACCGCCCCCGAGGCTCTTCCTTTAGAAAAACTCGATGCTGTAGTTTTGACTCACTCACATCTAGATCATGCTGGAATGTTGCCAGTTTTATTCAAATATGGATACCGTGGACCTGTATATTGCACTCCACCGACTCGTGATTTGATGCTCATTCTTCAGTCCGATTATATCAAGGTCAGCGGGGCAGAAGGTAGAAGCCCTGCTTATGATATGGAAGATATTAGAACATGTATGAAGCATGTAGTGGATGTTGATTGGGGTGAAACCACAGATATATCTCCAGATATCAAGTTGACTTTCTCCAATGCAGGACATATTCTTGGCTCTTCAGCAGTACATCTACACATTGGTGAAGGTAAGCATAACATTGTATTTAGTGGAGACCAAAAGTACGAGAAGTCCTGGTTATTTGACGCTGCTAATACAAGATTTCCAAAGGTTGAGACTTTGGTCATCGAATCTACTTATGGTGCTTCAGGCGATTATCAACCTTCCAGACAAGAGGCTAATCAAGAATTACAAGACATTGTAGCAAGAACCATTCAAAGAGGCGGCAAAATGATTTGTCCTGTTTTTGCTGTAGGTAGAAGCCAAGAAGTAATGATTGCAATCGATGAATTATTTAGATCAGGAACTGTTAAGCCAGTTCCTGTATGGCTCGATGGAATGATTCAGGAAGCAACAGCAATTCATTCTTCACACCCTGATTACCTCACCAGCAGCCTTAGAAAATCATTATTGCAAGATGATGGGGAGAATCCATTCACTAGCGAATGGTTTAGACCTGTAAAAGGCCGTGAACTTCGAGAGAGTATAATGATGGATACATCTCCATGTATTGTTCTTGCAACTTCAGGTATGTTGAATGGTGGTCCTGTTATGGAATATTTCAAGAACTGGGCTCATGAAGAGAGAAACTCTCTATGTTTTGTCGGATACCAAGCAGAGGGTACACTTGGAAGAAGATTGCAAAAAGGATTTGGAGAAGTTCCTATGGTGATTAATGGAAAAACCGAAATTGTCAAGGTAGGTTGTGAAATGTTGACTATCGATGGTTTCTCAGGACATTCTGATAGAAGACAATTGCTAGAATTTGTTGACCAGTTACATCCTAAACCTAAGAATATTATTTGCCATCATGGAGATTATCACAAGTGTAACGAACTTGGGCATACTCTAAGAGAGAGGTACAAGTGTCGTACTTATGCTCCAAAGAATCTTGAAACAGTAAGATTACTTTGATCACATAAGTGGTATGTCAATATCTTCTTCCAGTGGGTCAGGGACTTTACTTCTTATCGAAGAAACCGTATTGGGCGAAGACTTTCCAATATTTGCTTGTGTCTTTATTGGTGATGCAGAATTAGAATTATCTTTATCTTCATTAGAATCGAATAGTTTCCAATAAAGAATTACTATCGCCGAAGAAAAGATTGTTGTAAAAATCAAGATACTGGATGTATTCTCATCAATACTAGCCAGCATTATTGAGATGAGAATAAGTCCAGCAGCGGCCGCTAAAATCACCTTGCGATAACCTGCGACCATACATTGCGATAACCATGTTGTTCATGAACCTCTTGCGTTTGTCTTGTAACATGAAGCCGGGTAGAGTACGGAAAACTTGTCAGGGTTGGTTGATGACAGCAGTTGCCCCATGGGGCGAAAATGCTGAAGATGCATATGACCAAGGCTTAGTTGAAATGGGTCTTGGAGATACAAGGCTAATTGAAGTCAAAGGAGCAATGTTGCCATTGAATTTTGAAGCAACCCCCCCGCGCCCGCTACCTTTGGGTTCATTGGTGGAGTGCCATATTGCAACCTCATATTCGTATAATGGAGGAAGTGCATGCGCAGGAGTTGCATGGGCATCTTGTGTGACTCCAGAAGGCGATGAATGTGCAGTTGTTGCGACTATATCTACTGAATTAGATTATGAGGAAACTTCACTTCTCTTGAGGCGAAATTTACAGAGACGATTAGCAAGTAGAGACCTCGAGGTAGTTTCGTTTGATGTAGCGGTCGATGAAGTAACTGCTGGTGCAGAACACCATGGTGTTGCAATGGCAGCTTTGATTCTACCAAATTCACTTTCATTTGGTGGTAAGACCTCAACTGGACCAATTAGAGGAGGGTTAACAGTACCTTTAGATAATCAGCAAAAAAGAGTGGATGTCAAAGCACCTGCTGCTCCAGCAATGAGGCCTGGTGGAAGAAGAAATAGTGGTAATTCGGATTTCAGTTTGTAAGGCATCTTCAAAAACTCTCGAATTAACAGACTACTATGGCTGATTCTTGGTTGGTTTTGAGATGTCCTGCATGTAAGATCTGTCATGGACGCAAAAGTACCGGTCATTCATGCCCTCATTGTGGTCAAAGAATAGGTGATAACTCAGAAGTTGTAGATAAAGCAACAGATTCTAATGAATTGAGAATGAAAGTAGTATTGGCTAATACTCCTGAGGAACTAAGGGCACAACTTCATTCAAAACTTTCCGAAGATTCATTTTTAGTCACCAAAGAATACAATCCATCATTAGGATTACGAGTAGTCAAAGATTCATGTGATGACAACGGAATAATCCATCAAAAAATAGTAGTTCAAAAATTGAAGAAAAATGGTTTAGAAATTGATGTAGTGGATTTCATGGAACATGTAGAGACTCAAGGTTTGGTCATTAGAATTGAAAGTGGTAAATGGCAATTTCTTGAGTGAACTTCATAGGTATGAAGTTGTGGCCAAGAACTACGGGCGTATGGGTTAGTTTGGCCTATACTCGGGCGTTTGGGACGCTTGGACCCAAGTTCAAATCTTGGTACGCCCACCATTTATTCACTACTGTCTGTTTTCGAATGTACCCAAATAATGTGATATCCAAATTGTGTCTTGATGAATTTAGCAGGGACTGATTCAGGCTCTGTAGCCCAAACAGCCTTTTCAAAATCTAAAACCATCTGTCCTTCAATAAATTCGCCTAAGTCTCCTTTTTTACTTCCACTGGCACAGTTGGAGAATCTTTTAGCCATCTTTTTGAATTCCTTGAATGGTTTTTTTGAATTTTGAATTTGTTCCAATATATCTCTTGCCTCAGGTTTGTTGGCAACTAGAATATGTCTTACGTGTGCTTTTCTAGGGTTATTTCTCTTATCCATTCTACGCATTATGCTTCAACTCCTTTGATACATTTACAGAAAGTCTGTCAAAGATATGGGCTGCAGTCCAAGAAACCAATACTATGAGATAAATCGGAATCCCTCTTTCCACTAATGTCCGTTCCAAATCGGTACTAGTCCAAGGTAAGATAGCAATCCAACCGATGAAATAGGAGGTGAATGAAAAAATAATATGCGGATTTATATCTTTTGAGAATAGTTTCGAAAATACTCTGCGATGGTGTTGAATAGCCATCATAAGTCCTACTTTAAAGAAAAATGATACATTATTTATGCCAGATTTCTCTGTACCATAAATTGATTTAACCGGTACATGAGATATTCTCCAAGACATCTTGGCAAGATTGATTAGCCAATAATTAGGATATCCATAACCCTTCCAAGATTTATTCCAGTTCCAAGATTCAATCACTCTGAAACTGGTAGCAGTATATCCGCACTGTGGGTCAGATATTCTCTGACCTGCTGCAAGCGTTGTGAAAAAAGCTAGAATCATACTCGCTAGTTTTCTGATTTTAGGCATATTGGAGGCATTTTTTGGATGAATAAATCTATCTCCTTTAGAATAATCCGCTTCGCCATTAATAATCGGGTATAGGAGTTTTTCTATATCATCAGGATCCATTTGTCCATCGCCAGCCATCACTACACTGATGAATGGCTTTTCACAGATTTCCAATAATTTGCGATGTCCTCTGTCAATAGACGAACCGACTCCCTGTCCATGATTTTGAATTATCTCTAGATTATAATCCTCTTCAAAATAATTACTTGCAACCTCTTCGGTAGAATCTGTCGAACCATCATTTACCACAATAACATCATCGACTAATTTCGGAATATCGCTCAAAACAGTGCCTATGAAATTCTCTTCATTACGTGCGGGGATAACAACACCTACACGCCATTTGTGGTACACAATCCTTCCAATAAGGCATATCAAATAAAGTACTTGATAAGTTATTTTTACTTTAATTTTAGATATAATTAGTTATTTTTCATGATAGGTTTGAAAGGTAAAACCCTGTGACACGGCCATGCAGAATAAAGGTTCGAGGATTATTTTACTCGGCCGCGATCTCGAATTGAGGATTATTTCTATAATTGTTCGAGCCAGAGAGGTTTCTCAGGAAGTAGTATTTTTTGACTTGGGTTCAAATGATTTGACTGTAGAGTTGGCTGAAGAATTTGATTGCCGTGTTTATCATTATAACTCAGAAGTTGGATGTAAAGAAGTGTCGAAATTTATTTTGGAATCTAATTTAGATCAAGAAATGACAAATTTAGTTCTAATGATAAATGATGACTGGAAACTGAGTGATTTTCCAGTAATAGAAAATAGAATTAGAGAGTCTTGGGATATATACATAGCATTTACTAATGAGGATAGTGAAAATTTGATAGATGCCAATGACTTAGTAATCGACTCTATAGAATTCTCTCATATGGTTTTATCTAAAGAAGGGTTGTACGAATTATCAAAAACTTCACCATTATCTAATGCAATAGACTTCAGTGAAGATCTAAAAGTCAGAGTTACTCCAACTCAAAAAGCGATTAGATTGCCACAGAGAGAATCATTAGCGACAGCCTCGAGATTCGCACAATTATTTTATTGGATGTTAGAAACAAGGCACCCGCTACTTCTTTTTGGTATACCAGGCATTGTTCTTTTTGTACTAGGATACAAACTTTCAGGCAATGTAGTGGATACCTTTAGCGAATTGAATACAACCTCAATAAGTGTAACTCTAACAACTATTGCAATGACTTTGATTGGACTTTTCGCTATGATGGTTGCTTTGATTCTATACATTATGGGTAAGCAAGTAGAGCAAATACAGTCTCAATATGACTGGACTAGTAAGTGAATGTGATTCTATGAAGTCAGAAGATTATCTTGTGTGTCTTGATATGGACAGAGTACTGGTTGACCATTTGTCCACTTGGCAATTTGTATATGACAAAATGGGCCTTTCGAATGATGAATCTTTCGAGCTATATAATCAAGGTCTACTAGATGAATGGGACTGGATTAAACTTGATATTGCTTTGATTAAAGGGAGTAGAAGTTCATCGCAAAAGCCGGTAACTGATTCCGAACTTCGTCAGAATATGGAAGGTATGCCAATGATGAAAAATTGGCGCATGTTGATACAAGGACTTCTTGACGACGGTGCTAAAGTAGCTATCGTTAGTGGTGGCCTTCAACAAACTGCTAGAGATATCGCTGCACATTTTCCAAATGGTAAGCCATGGAAGCGTAGATGGGGCGGCATTGATAGATTTACATCGCAAAGATTTGCAAATGGACAAGACACACTTCTGACGGTTTTCACAAATGGATGGCTAGTGGGAGAACAATATGGGGATGACTTCTTGATTGATGACTTTGGAAGATATCAGGTTCAGATGAATGGTAAAGGTTCTATTGTGAATATGTTACAACGTAGATTTGGAATCAATAAGAAACGTACAGCATCTGTTGGTGATTCAGCAGGAGATATTGGTATGTTTCAAGAATCAGGTTATTCAATTTGCTTCAACCCTTGGGATGAAAGACCTTTGGAGTTTTGTGATGAAGTCGTCAGAGAGAAAGATTTGGAAATTATTTTGGATAAGATAAAATCAAAGATGTCAAAATGAAAGTTTTATTTAATCTAGTGCATAGAAGATGTCATGTCCTCTGTAGATGATTACGCCTTTCTTACCTCTTTTTGCGCGAATTGTGGTTTTATCCTAGGTGAATTTATACCAGGTATGCCCTGTCCAGAATGCGATGAAGAATTAATCTAATACTGATTTATTTCAACACCGTTTTCTTGTAGATAGTCAATAATATATTGAATTGAATCATTTGAGAGATTTTCAGGTGGATGTATCCCAGATACCAAACCACAGCCACTCAAAGGTCCTTTTTCTAGGAATAAAATCGCACAAGCAGCTGTAACCAGTCCAGTAGTTCTTGCCATTGAACTGGCGCCGTCTTTTCCACTATCGTAAACCATCCAACGAATTTTCGAATCATCTTTTTGAACCTTTACTTCAAGCCAAGTAAATTCATCTCTACTATCATCAAATTGCCATTGCTCCAAGAGTTCTTTTTCATCCATATCGATGCCTTCATTAATCCACTTGTCAATATGTCCAGGCCATCTTACTGTGAATTCTTTCATTTCTTTTGCAGGTATTGAATCCATTATACTTCTAAGGCCATCGGTGAGAAATGCCTCCATCTTTCCATGGTATTCAACATCGATTAAATGCCTTTGAGATAAAGCAGGAACAGTTACAGATTGATTATTTTCAATTATTCTAGCAGGCCTAGTATATTCTTCAATAACATCAGATGGAGAAAATGGGGCCATATATGACCAGCCTGAATCCATTTCCGATGGATTGCCACCAACTTTAATGTGGACAAGATCTAATTCACCCAATATCTCACTACCTCTTTTCACTAACATGTTAGATAATCCAGGAGCAATTCCAACATCCCAAAGAAGTGAGCAATTATTGATTTTGGCAAGTTCAGAATATTTAATTGGGTCTTCCAAAGTGAATGCTAAATCAATAATTTGATGACCTGACTCGATCAACTTAGGTCTTACCTTATCTCCTATTCGCCCTGGCAACATATTGACTACAATTTTATTTTTTGGCAAAGAATCAATTATTGAAAAAACATCACCTTCAATGGCATTTACTTGTTCTAGATTTGCAATTTCCTTAGAGATATTCAAATCTACTACAGTGACGGTATTTTGATTTTCTAGTAACCTTTTGATTACAAATTTTCCAACCAAACCGCACCCAAGTGCAATAACGTCACTCATCAAATCACCTAAGGTGTAACTCTTCTTGAATCTCTAGGGAATGGTATTACTTCTCTAATATGGTCAGCACCGCTAAGCCAGGAGCAAACCCTATCCACTCCAAGTCCAAAACCACCGTGAGGTACACCTCCATAGGTTCTAGTATCGATATAAAATTGATAAGGCTCTCTAGGTGTACCTTCTTCATCAATTCTCGCTAAAATTTCTTCTTCTGACCAAGTTCTTTCTCCGCCACCGATTATTTCTCCATATCCTTCTGGGGCTAGTAGGTCGTGGCAAAGAACATATTTTTCATCACCAGGATCAACTCTATGATAGAATGGTTTGGCGATTTTCGGATAGTGAGTCAAGAAGTGCGGTACGTCGAAGTCTTGTGTCAAAATTTTCTCTTTCGAGTAATCCAAATCCTGTCCCCATTCAATTTCTACTCCAAGTCCTTGAAGAGTTTCAACTGCCTCATCATATCGCATTCTTGGATAAGGTGAGTCGGCAAAACGTCCGATTAAATCTAGGTCTCGACCTAGAGATTGAAGTTCATCACTTCTCTCATCGAGGAGAGTAGATGATATGTGACGAACCACGCCTTCTCCATGATTCATAATTTCATCATTTGTTGCCCATGCCATTTCCATTTCAGCATGCCAAAATTCTGTTAAATGTCTTCTAGTTCTAGACTTTTCTGCACGGAATGAAGGCGCTATTGTATACAATCTTTCCAAAGCTGGCATTGCCGCTTCGGCATAAAGTTGCCATGATTGAGTTAGGTATGCCTTTCTACCAAAGTAAGGTACTTCGAAAAGTGTTGAGCCACCTTCGACTGCTCCAGCAACAAAGTTGGGGGCTTGGTATTCGAGGAAATCTCTGTCTCTAAAGTATGAATGGATTGCACCAAAAACAGAACTACGAATTTTCAACATAGTAGTCATTCTAGAAGTTCGAAGGTATAGATGTCGATTATCCAAAAGGAATTCAGTTTCTCCACCATCTGCTGCAGCCATTGCAGATTCAGTAATTGGGAAAGGAGTTTCAGGATTTACAGGACCAATGACCTCTGCTGAATTAACAACAAGTTCATGACCACCTTCTGAGCGTTCATCAACGTTAACAATACCCTTGAGAATAATTGATGACTCTATGAGTGCTGATTTAATTTGTTCAAAACTTTCATCTCCCAAGACATCTCTTTTTGCCACGCACTGAATTGTTCCAGTCGAATCTCGAAGTACAATAAATCGGATTTTATTAGAACCGCGAGAACGCTTCACCCAACCCTTCAATTCAACTTCTTTATCATCATGCTGACCCGATTGTACATCTCCAATCCACGTAGTCTTCATACTCTCGCCCAATTAACCCTAAAGATAGGTATAATTCAATGTCACCCAAGTTGGAACATTTCTAGAGGTTGTAAAAAAGCAATTTTATTAATCATATATAGGAAATACTCAAACTATATCGCTGTTGGCAATAGGTATGAATCGTGTTGCAGTATATGCAATTGGGGGGAATGCTCTATCTTCGCCTACTGGGGATGAAGATGGTAAAAGTGAAGAGGTTCTTGCCAGAGTGATGAGCGATGTTGTGGACTTACTGGAAGCTGGTTGGAGCGTAGTTTTAACACACGGCAATGGCCCTCAAGTAGGTCATCTGATGCAATTAGATCAAAATATTTCACAAACCATGGATTCTTGGGTTGCTGCAACACAGGGCATGATAGGTCATTCACTTTCTTTGAATCTAGATTCAATTTTGAATAAGAGAAGGCGGCCAGAAAGGACAGTCTGTGTAGTTACTAGGGTCGAGGTTGATCCATCTGATAATGGCTTTAAATTCCCGACAAAACCAGTAGGTCCAGTTCTATCCGACCAAGTAGTGATGTCTGCTGATTGGGATATAGCAGAAACTAAGTTAGGTCCGAGAAGAGTAGTTGCAAGCCCTCTTCCAATGAATGTTCTAGACCTTGAGGTTATCAGAAAATTAGTGGAACTGAAAGCAGTCGTAATATGTGGAGGTGGTGGCGGTATCCCAGTTGTTCGTCATGAGAATCATTTTTCAGGAGTACCAGCAGTAATCGATAAAGATAGATTATCATCATTATTGGCAATAAAACTTAACGCTGATGCATTAATTATTTCGACAGCAATCGATTGTGTCAAAACCGGATTTGGAACCGAACAAGAAACATCACACCGGATTTTAACCATTGACCAGTGTGAAGAATTTACTTCAAAAGGAGAATTTCCAAAGGGCTCAATGGCTCCCAAAATCGGTAGTTTAGTAGAAGCAACTTTACACAATCCCAATCTCAAATCAATTCTTTGCCAACCAGGGGATGCTCTAAAAGCGTTAAAAGGGGAAGAAGGAACAACGATTGTAGTAAAGTGATTCAATCATTAAATTGATATGACTCCTAGGTCTGGGATGATATATGTCAGCAATTATAGCAGAGGCGCATTGTGATGGGCCGTGTGGAGTATACGACCCAGCAAGTGCAAGAGTAGCAGGAGAAGCAGTACAATCTATGACCAAGAAAATGCTAACACTAGCTCAAAACCATTCAGATAACAGCGGTTCAGCAACTTATCTCAATACAATGAGCCGTTATGCATCGATCAAAGAGGAAGAGGCTCAGAAGTGCAAGGATGAGTTATTGGTTCTCTGGACAGATTTCTTCAAGCCTCAACACTTGGAATCCATCCCTGACCTTCATGATACTTTTTGGAAGGCTGCAAAACTTTGCAGTGCATGTAAGGTAGAAGTTTCAGCGGAACATGCACAAGAATTGATGGATGCTATCGAAGGTATCCATAACATGTTTTGGGCGGTCAAGGGCAAAGAAGTTCCTTGGATTCGTGCAAGTTGATTGTTGATGAAAAACATCCAAGTTGTTGTTTCAGGCCACAGTATGTGGCCGGTTTTAGATGACGGGCAAGTTATTGAATGCGAAGAGTATGTTGGTCAAGAACTATTTATTGGTGAAATAATTGTTTTTTTACATCCGTTCAATAGTAATTTGACAATAATTAAGAGAATACAAAAAATCAATCAAGAAGGTGATTTGTGGGTTGTAGGCGATAATCCAGATCCAACATCTTCAGAAGATTCACATAATTTTGGATTTGTTTCTAAAAATAACGTATTGGGAATTAATCGTGGTTAGGCGGGCCTGACGGGGTTCGAACCCGCGACCGACGGATTAAGAGTCCGTCGCTCTACCTGACTAAGCTACAGGCCCAACCAAGCGTCTTAACACCCGTATTTAATCATTGATTTGTTTATTTCAATTATAGGCGGCCATTCGGGTTAATTATTTCTTCAACACCATTGTTTCCAGCAAGTATCACAGCATCACACATATCGTTGAACAAGCCAACTTGAACAACTCCAGCGATCATCAAAATTTCATTTTCAACCTTTCTTGGTTCTTCAATCGATGGTCCGCAATGTGCATCAGCAATCAAATTACCATTATCTGTTATGACTGGATTATCGCCCGACATTCTACAATTGACTCTACAGTCAAGCAAATTAGTTAGTTTACGGATAGTAGATTGGTAAGCAAATGGTGTTATCTCGATTGGCAGCGGAAACGCCCCTAATTTAGAGACACGTTTTCTTTCATCAGCAACTACGACCATAGCTTTTGATTCTTGAGCCACAATTTTTTCTCTTAGTAATGCTGCTCCTCCGCCTTTTATTAATTGAAAATCAGGGTCGAATTCATCTGCTCCATCTATTACAATATCCAATGAATTGACATCAGAAAGTTCGACAAGAGGTATTCCTACTTCTAGGGCTAATTTTTCAGTAGCCAATGAGGTTGGAACTCCTACGATTTCAAGACCTTCTTCCTTTATCATTCGACCTAACTCAATAACGGTGTGTTTGACAGTAGATCCAGTTCCCAGTCCAACTTTCATTTTATTTTTGACAAATTTACATGCGGCAATGCCAGCATTTCTCTTCAGCAATTCGACATCTTCCATATTTGTTGTAATGTGGCTGGGCCTTTGATAATTTCTTTAAATCTGAAAATGTTTAGATGTTAAAATATAGCGAAATCTTTTGACCTACCAGTACGCGTCAAAGTAGACATGGGACTGATGAATCGCGGTATTTTTTCGGCCGTCGGGATTGTGATGTTGTTCATTCTTTCTTCCCAAATGCCAGTAATTACCGAAAAATCACCAGAAATTTCGGTATTGTCGGATTTTGACATCGATTCAACAACACCCATTGGCCAAGGAACTACTGTGTCTATAGGTTCATTCCCCGATGGTGCGGTAGAGAAAGTTTCAGTTTCAGTCCCAGATGGCGAAGTAGTTCAAACATTGAGTTTAGGAGTGGAATCGTCTTCTCTTCCAACTTCAACTGCCTTTTCTTTGACAGATGCAAATGATTTTTCAGCCTCACAAAATTATTCCGGAGTTGATGTAAATGGTACTTCACTATCATTATTGCCTCAAGAATGGAAATGGGATTTTGAATCAGGCTCATTTTCACCGGATTGGACATTGAGTGGAATATCTAACTGGGCAATTCAAAGTTCAAATGTGCTTGTTGGTTCGAAGACTGCTAAAGCGGGAACTATCACCCATAATCAAGTGACTTCTATGACTTTAGATGTATCTTCTTTACCAGCAGGTACGGGGACATTCAATTATCAAGTATCTTCTGAAGGTAGTTTTGATTATCTTAATTTTTGCATTGATAACACTGCTTGTTCTCGATATTCATACACTAACCAATGGTCTGGCTCTGCTACAGGAACGCACTCATTTTCTATCACTTCCTCCATATCAACACTAACTTGGTCATACACTAAGGATGGAAGTGTGAACTCTGGCTCGGATACCGCTTGGGTTGATGAGATTGTTATCACGCCTGCCGGAGGTGCAGGAAATGGCGATGGGTACTGGATGTCTGAACCATTTGGCCCTGAAGCTACGGGTCAAGGAGAGATTCGCAATTTTGGTTTCATGTACATGGATGCATATATTCCAGATGATGCGGTTTTTGAATGGGATTTAGTTGATGCATCAACCAATCTAACAATTCCAGGGTTTGAAGATTTAACTGTAACTTCTCTAGATTTGGGAATGATAGATTGGGAAACATATCCTATGGCTAAAATATTTGTTTACATGGAAACCACTTCTGGTACTTTACCAGAAATTAATGGTATACATTTTGAAGGTTTAATGGTTGACGATTTCGCTACTAGTCCGGCAGATAGAGGATGGCTACTACAAAGTTCAAACTGGATTAATGAACAAATCAGTGGATCAGGTACAGCCACTTCTCCTGAATTCTTAGTTAGAAGCGGTTTTGTTGGAATGAAGTCTAATACTAGTTTAACTGGTTCAGCTAGACTTGAGTATAGTTTAGATTCAGGTCAAACATGGAGCAGCCTGGTGAATAATGTATTCCAAACTCTAGATAAACCACATTTCTCAGTGCATTTTAGAGTTTTTGGAACTGGTGGCAATTGGGCATTGGATACGTTCGATGTTGAATTGGTTAGAACTAGTGTTGCAGATGGTTTGGAAATAGATATTGGTCTTGATGGATTTGCCGACTGGTCTATGGATAAAACTGGAATTGGTAGGCTTGGAATTCAAGATAGATTTAGTGATGATTCTTTGTGGAAAGAATCCCCATCTACCCCATCTACTCCTTCTTACTTTTCAGTAATGATGCCATCTTCAGGAATTGAATCTTTCAATTTTGTCGCAGCAAGTCCGGGAGTTGCAATGATTAATCCATACTTGACAGTTACAGTTGGAGGGCAGGATATTCTTACCAAGACATTGGACACTATGACTTCGGTTCAGGATATTAAATTATCAGCAGGAGATATTTCAAATATCAACACTGCCCTTTCTCAGGCTGTTTACTCGATTAATCTCAATGGATTGAATTTCGTTGAAGTTGCGATTAAAATCGGCTCATCATCAACTTCAACCAACGTTCACATGGGTGGATTGATGGCTATATATGACGATTCTATCACACTTGACTTCTTGGCAACCGATAGTTTAGTTTTGGGAGTAAATAATCAATTAGGGTCAGTTATTTCGGTTTCTGGAAGTAAAGAAGTTTCACTGCCTGTTAGGATGTTGGGGACCGGTTCCATTGTTCTAACAGTAAATGGAATCACTTCACAAGCATCTGTTATCCCAGTATCTCTAGAGGTCGTTAACGTCACAGATACTTTCACTCCATCAGTAGATTGGATAGATGTGGTTAGTACCTTCGACTTTTCGGGAATTGGAATTACTAACCCTGGAGATTATTCTCGTTCTAATTCTTGGTTGATTGATTTAAATTTGGTAGGACAAGACCATAGTAGTCAAATTAGATGCCCTATTTTGTCAATGCCTCTATACGGCAATGGAATTACTTCTTGTATTCAATCAGGTGTTGGACTTATGTGGAGCGATTTAGGCCAAAGTGGAAGTATTTCAATGGTAGAAAGTGGGACAATTCTTCAATTTAATCACAGATTCAAGTTCCCTATTCAGTGGGATGATGAAGAGTCTCTAGTGGTATCTGCAAATTTGGTATCATCCAGCGGACCTATGCTTCCTGTTAGCAAATTGTTTGGACTGGGTAACTCAAATGGAGTTGAGAATGATATTTCTCTGAACGATTGGTATGTTGAAGGACTAAATGGAATAAATTCTGATAATGATTATCCATATCTAAAATCTGGTGAGCCGGTCACTGTTATTGCAGAATTAGGTTTTGAAGGTAGCGAGATGTCATCGCCTAGGACTGGCCAAGTATTGGTTAGATTATTGATTGAAGGTAATGAATATTCTACATCCACAATTATCAATGATGGAATCGTTTCGATTCCTTGGGTTGTTCCATCTGATGAAAGTAATGTTTTGGTCGAATTAGAACTAATGCCTCTCCAAGGTCAGGCTGTATCTTATCAGGTACCTAGTTCAGCGAATTTCGGTTTTGATTCCATTTCGCCAGAATTATTGTACATGAATATAGATGAATACGACCATGTTGAAGCATCTCCTTCAACTCAATTAGAATTTACCATTTCAGACCGACCGGTTTTACCTACACATGCAAAAATTAATTTCTGGAATTCTTGGGAGCATGACTCTAATAATGATAATTTGATGCAGATTGAAGAAGTACAAGTCAGTGATCTTATACAACCAAATGATTTGACATTGTTACAAGGAAATTATGGATTCGATTTGGATACATCTCAAGCAAATGATGGCTCATATTCCATCGGTTGGCTAGAAATTGCAGATTCAGCAGGTAATTTACTTTCGAATTCTGGTAATTCTACATCTCCATTGTACCACCTTCAGATTAGCAACGACGGTTCACCACAATTAGGCTATGACCCATTGACTTGGGGCCTCGGGCCTGATACATGGCTACATCCAGGTGAAATGATAAATTTAGAAATCCCGATTTGGGATAAGAATGGAATAACAGATATCAATCATATTGAATTCGATTTATCATCTAATCAACCTGATGATTCTACAATCATTTGGGACCGAGACGGCAATGTCTGTACAGCATCAACACTTTACATAAGCATCGAGAGTTGTAGAATAGTTAGTGATTCAGGAGATGATATATTTGCATCAAATGGTAAATTTATTATTGATTTCAAATTACAATGGGGCTTTGATCCAGATGACAGTATCTATCGAAGACCTAGCATAATGATTTCAGATTTGAACGGTCAATCGACCCTCTTGGAGTTATATGATTTGGATTGGAGATTCTCGGGTGAGATGTCAATAGACAAATCATCTTTAGAATTTACAGTAAATAATCAGTTGCTATCCGGCGATGCTCACTGGGTACAACCACGTGAAGATGTGAATGTCGTGGGCGAGATAGTTTGGTCGATGACTGGTAGAAGTGTCAACCAATCACTGGATTTATTGTTTGAAATTGGTGGAAACCAAGCACAAGTAGATTTCGTTAATGGTTCTTTTAACGGTACTATCATATCTCCTCTGATTACGAATTCTTATTATTTCGAGGTGTCTCTTCGTAACTCTCCTAATGGTGCATCGATTAAACAACCAGTTAACCCTCTAATGTGGTTTGTCATTGATGATTCTCCTCCAGAGATGGTTAAAATTAATCATCCTGCAGTCAATGAGTTAATTTATGAATCCGATTGGTCTGAACTTGAAATTGAACTATTAATTTCTGAATCTGATTATTTAGATGTTGACTCACTACAACTTAACTGGGAAGTTCATCCATCCGGATTTGGTATGTTGACTAATAGTGTAGTCAATGGTTCATCTAACCTTGAATTATTAGGTGGTAAACCATATGGGCAAGAAATTCCATTATTTGCTTCACTAAACTTACAAGATGCAATTCTTGAAGAAGAACGAAATCAAGCATTAGAGCTTCGAATTTGGGTTACTGGGAAGGATATGTCTGGACAGGATATAAGTTCAGAATTCAATGCAATTGATGCACCTTTGAGTATTTGGCAATTAGAGCAGCAAGTTCCAGAGTTCGTATTCCAAGAACCAGAGATTTCACCATCACGAGACATCTCAGTAGGCGAAAATGTAGAACTGGCAGTATTGATTAAAAATTCAGGTGAAGCTTCTGGTTTTGCTCAACTTATTGTAGAGAGAGTGGAAAGCAATGGTGCAAGAACTAGGATTCATGCACAAGAAATCGAAATACAATCGGGTGGGACTGGAATATTTTCACATCAGTGGAGCCCCGACAGAGAAGGTACAATGTGGATTGAGTTTGTAATCATTAATGGCCCGACTGCTCAGACAGACACCTTCTATGTTGAGGAAGAATCTTCAGGTGGACTTCTAGGAGGATTTAGTGAGATTAATCCGATTCTTCTGGTTATAATTTTTATATTCACTGTCGCACTGATAGGTCTCCTTATTTTTGGACTGCGTAAGCCACAAAACCCTAGAAATATTCCTCAAAACCAAAAGTCATTACCTAGGCTCAACCAAGCTCAAGCGGCTGCTTATGCTTCACAACAACATGCAAATTCACCAGGTGAAAATCCCTATCAGTGATTGGATTTTCTATCCGAAGGTTTTGAATTGTATAGGTTACACGGATATTTGGAGGGAGTAGGAGGGCCACTGACAGAGTTCGACTCTGAGGAAAGTCCCCTCTCCATAACGCGTGTGCCTCGCAGAAGTGAGAAATCAGAGATGGTTAGGTCAATGCTACAGAAACGAACGATACAAGGTGTGTACTATGATGTTGAAAGACGGAGATTGCCTTGTGGTCGATGAAACGAGCAACCGCACAGGAGCAAGTCCAAACAGTCCCGTTTTGAGGTTGCGTGCCTAGGGACAGGTAGGATGCTAAGTTGAATGTGGTCGCCGAAAGGTAACAGAAAGGGGCTTACTCCCTACTCCTCCACTACTCTTCCAAGACCGCGTCAAGCGGCTTCATCGATATTGGTGAAGCCAATGCTATTCCTTCTCCATAATCAATCCAATTTCCTTCTCCTTTGATTTTAGCCTTGATCCAATGTTCTAATGTTATTACAGCAGGTAATAAGAAAGTACTCGTAATGAAGGCAAATATGATCAGTAGACACATTATCATGAAGAAGTTCTCAAGTCCAGGGAATGATACTAAAAATCCAGCAGCAATACCGCTGACTGTTGTGATTGTGGTTTCAAATATGGTCTGACCAGTCTCTTCTATAGAATTTGCAATTCCCGTGGGAGTTTCCCCTTCCTCTTGTATTCTGTGCATCACGTGGATTGAATCATCAACCCCGATGCCAAATACAATTGTGCCAATCATTGCAGTGAAAATATTAACATTTACATCTGAACTATCCATCAAAATAGGTTGCCAAAGAATCACAACTGCTACAGGAATCATAGTATATATTCCCAATCTGAATGATCGGAAAACAAATGATAAAACTATTGTGAGAATAATCATTGTGACAATAGTTGTTAGATTTTGAGCACCATGAATTCCCTCATTGATGTCCAAGGATACAGGTAAGCCTCCAGTCAACTTTGATGCACCAGTGCCATCAAGTCCTGTATCCTCTTGCAACATTAAATCGATGTCATCTCTCAATTCAGATGCATAGTCCAAATTCATATATGGCTGAGTAACATAGACGATGCCCTTTGTACCGTCTTCATTCAGTAGCATAGACAATACTTCATCGCTCAATGTATCAAAAACGACATTTACCATGTCCTTGCGTAGTTGTTCCCTTCCACCTGGCCCTGAAGCATCCAGTAATAACCAAGCATTACATTCTATTGGATCATTACTTGTCCAGCAAGGCTCATGCAGGAAATTCCACAAGCTATCCTTGTAAACATAGGTACCGCCTATGACCGGTGCCTCCCATCCAATCTGTACCGGTATTGTTCTAAGGAAAGTCACTATACTCGTTGTATTAGTTCTATCAACATCGTCTATCCTATTCTCTAGTCCATCGATTACATCTAAGACTGGTAAGTCCCTAATTTGGTCAGTATTATTATTATTGGTTCGCTCTTCAGCGCTGAAAATGAATAGTGAAGTTTGCCCTCCGCTGAAATAACTTGAATATTCTGACAATGATTCGATTGAATCTATATTATCTGGTGTTTGGTCACTTCCAGTAATGGATTTATCCATTTGGCCACTCCACATCATGATTCCAGAAAATGTAATGCTACCTGCAATAAGTAATATTACCAAAAATCCTTTTACTGGCCACTTGCCAATATTCTTCCAATTAATTAGGTTCGAACGTTTATGGAACCCGAGCATCCATGCAAGAGTTGGAACCAAAATAATACTGAAAAATAGGGTTGATGCAATCCCTATTACAAGTGTCATACCAACTGAACGGATTGGTGCAACTGTGACTATTTGAGGCGCAATCAGTACTGAGAAACCAATAATTGTAGTCATGGCGGAAATAAAAACAGCCACTCCGGTTGAACTTGTCATTTCGAGAACACATTTTTTATAAAAATCCAAATCCCATAAATCTGGAACTTCTTGTAAAGTTTGACCCTTACGTCTTCTTCTTTCATTTTCATCTGTTAATTTGATGAGTTCTTTGCGCCGCACTTCTTCAATACGATTAACCATATGTAATGCATAATCTACACCTAAACCAATTAAAATTGGGAACGTTGCAACTATCATAGGAGTCAGCGTGAAATCAAGAATTACAGACGAACCAAATGTGACAGCAAGTGCCATTACTATTGGAAGACCGGTGATTACTACCACCTTCAAAGACCTATGGAGGGCGGTGATAATAAGGATTGTAAATAGTACTGACCACGGAAGAATCATCAATAGGTCTTGATAAATTTCTTCGGAAACATCTTCTAAGACTTTATTCAAACCAGTAACAGTCATTTCTTCCAACGCAGGATTATTTTCATCTTCGTATCCAGGACGATTTTCTATAACCCTCTCAAAATGGTTCATCAATTCCTTAAAGTCTGCAAAATCTTCCATTGAATCAAAATCTTGGCTCATCCCTACAATTATTGCAGTTGTATCCCATATTCCATCTCCATCCATGTCATTTGTGGGATCACCGTCTCCATCACTATCATAAGATAAGTCCATGTCATTAGTATCTTTTATTAGAGCTTCAAAACTCCCATTTGATTCTTCAATGATTCGATCAATTTGAGCTTGCTCCGGTATAGCATATTCTCCTCCAGGTGGCAGCATGTCACACGGAATATCAAAACTAATCAATTCACCAGGGTCTCTAGTGTCGATGATATTATTACAAAATGAATCATTAAATCTACCATCAGCAGAATTAATCTCTTTCATTATTTGTGCAGGAGATATTATCCATAAAACTCCATCATTTCGTCCATGGTCATCCTTGTCATAGTCTATGCCTCTACTAATCGAATCTCCACCAATATTTCGGTCATCACCTTCAACCCAACTAATCTCTTCAAGAATTGCTTTATCTGTAATATTATCTTCACCTTTAGCCCACATTGGTTGACCATTTTCATCAAGGTTAGGGTCTGCATTATTGGTTTTGATGTAAATAATGGTTATATCAGTAGACCATTCTTCCCTAACTTCGAGTAATAGTTCTGTGGATGGAGCGCCATCAGGAAGAAAAATTTCTACATCATCATCGATTTGGTCTTGGAAACTCATACCCTGCTGAGCAAAAAAAGCCGCAATTATAACTAAAAGAATCACAACTGTAGCAGGAGATGACAAAATATTTCCATACATACTATCGAGTTTTTTAGTAGTCGAATCTGCAATTCTTCTACGGACACTCGAAAATTGTTCTGATACGGTATTGAGGGCTTCCCGTATAGGTCCGCCCCTTTCGCTCATGATTAGTCGAAATATAGTAGGGTCTTGAACCATACTATTACCATTCAGTAATAATAATCGAATTTAGCATAAATTCGAAATTCGGTTAGTCTAGCCCGAACTCTTTTACAAGTAGATGCTTAAGGAAACCTCGAGCACTTTGTAGGACTAGTCCAGTTGCCATCAATGATAGGCCTAATACTCCAATCCAGACAGCAGAAAGTCCAGTTCCAATGTAATTGTCAAGTTGTCCTGTAAATCCTTGAGCCAGATTCAATCCCATCGCTGCACCAGTTGCTAATAGGCCAACACCTGGAATTCCTAATACAAGAAGTGGTTTCTTTTGAGATAGGGAAAGTAGTGCCCAAGATAGGACTGTGAATCCGTGAGATACAGCCGTGAAATTGGATCCTTTAGGGACATCGTAACGAATAATTGTTGGTACTTCTTGAATTTTTAGATTCTTATCATGAGCATCCTCTAACATCTCAAGAGATAATTCCATGCCCTCCGCATCGAATCTCAACCTTTCAATTGCAGAACGAGAGAAGGCTCTAAATCCAGATTGGGTATCTTTGATGCCCAAATCACTAGAAAGATTACTTGCGGCAGTGATTACTTTTATTCCTAATCTTCTATATGCTGGCATATCTGTACCACCTCCCCCATTTATGAATCGGGAGCCTATTGTGAAATCTGCTTCACCTGAAATAATTGGTTCTAGTAACTTAGGAATATCAGAGGTTTCATGCTGGCCGTCACTGTCTAGTATTACAAGAGCATCAGCATTGATCTCTTTGGCTTTAATAAATAGTGTCTTCAAAGCGCCTCCATAGCCTCGATTAACTCTGTGTCTAACAACTATTGCACCACATTTTTCTGCAATTCTTGCACTTGAATCCGATGAACCATCGTCAATACAAATTACAGCATCAACATGCCTTAGAGCCATTGTTACAACTGTGCCAATGGTTTCTTCTTCATTGTACATTGGCATCCCTGCCACGATGAAACGCTCGGTCTCATCGGTATGTGTATCACCCATTTCCACATACTTACCTGTTGACCGTGACTATATATTGGTATTGATATAAATATAGATTTAGTATAAAATTACTTACTAAGGGCCTGCAACCACTCCTCAGAGCGGTTGCAGGCGTTATTTATGGCGTGAACTCATTCACGACCTGCATCATAATTAAATGATTAGTCAAGCATTTGACTGATTGTAGTCACAGCTCTTTCACCTTCGATCACACGATTTAAGGCATTCAGAGATATGACTAGTGGGACATATGTTTGTCCATCGCTAGTAACATATGTCAAGCAGTCTGAAAAAGCATCATTATTGATGGAAATTTTCAGTGCTCCACCAGCATTACTTTTTCTAACATAACCTACAAGTAGGCTTCTGTTTTCTTCCAATTTTTCGTTCTTATTTTCTTGTTCATTTTTTCCTATTTTTTGTTTTACCATTTTCTCACAACCTTGCTGACTTAGCCAGCAGGAAATATATCTGTTAGTTTCAATGGTTATCAAAGTAATCATTTGGTCTTATCACGTAAACCATTCTCCTTATACGGTCGTGTTTGTTGGTTAAACTATGCGAGCACTTGTTACAGGTGGGGCTGGATTTATTGGTTCACATCTTATTGATAGATTGATTTCTAGAGGTGATGAAGTCGTAGTTTTAGATAATTTGTCCAGCGGCAAGATTGAATTCATTCAAACTCATATTGATTCGGGCTCTGTAGTTTTACATGAGGGAGATATCACTAATTTTGATGACGTTCATGGAGCTATGGAAGGAATAGATTGCGTGTTCCATTTAGCGGCTAATCCCGATATTAGATTGGGAACCAAGATTACAGATACAGATTTGAAGCAAGGGACAATTGCAACTTACAATATTGTTGAATCTATGAGAAGGTGTGAAGTAAAAAAGATCGTATTTGCATCTTCTTCGGTAGTATATGGCGAAAATGCACCTATGCCAACACCTGAGAATCATGGACCATGTATGCCAATTTCTCTTTATGGAGCTAGTAAACAGGCGGGAGAAGGACTGATTAGTAGTTGGGTGGGTACCTTTGGTCTTCAAGCATGGATTTTTAGATTTGCCAATATTATTGGACACAGAGGTACACATGGCGTAATTTTTGATTTTATTCACAAACTCAAAGCAGACCCTTCAAGACTTGAAGTTCTAGGTAATGGGCTTCAAGAAAAGTCGTACATGGAAGTTGGTGATTGCGTTGACGGGATTTTACATGTAATGGAAAATTCCAATGAGAGTCTAAATTTGTTTAATTTAGGTAGTCATGATACAGCCTCAGTATCTAGAATTGCCGAAATAGTAATCGAAGAAACCAATTGCAAAGACGCAAAGATCGAGTATACTGGTGGGGACAGAGGTTGGGCTGGAGATATCCCAAGGGCGATGCTCGGTATTGACAAAATGCTTTCAACAGGATATGATGTGCGATATAACAGCGAGGATGCAATACGTCATACGGCTAAGTGCTTAATCGAGGAAATAGGACTGTGAAATTATGAAGATTGATGTTATAGAAGATGAAAACGCAGCAGCAGTTGGCAATGCTCTAATCAAGGTCATGTCATTGTTTTTTATTGGAATTATGATTATTGCTTTTACGGCAAACCCAGTTTCAGTAGGAACTAATGAAGGACAAAGAGCACCTGACATTGAAGGTAAGTACTACAATGGCTCAGGATGGACAGAATTTGACTTTAGTAGTTATTTCAATACCTCATGGCAAGAAGGCGATGTTAGCGGTCAATGGGTTGTAATCGAGTTCATGGATACTGATTGTCCTTATTGTCAGCAAACAGCAGATGAATATGGTCAATTTGCTAATACCTTCAGTGTCAATAATCCCGATTGGAACGGACCTCATGTCAACTTTTTAGCCAGTGCCACAGAACTCGATATCCAAGGTCATGAAACGGATAGAGCAGAGATTGAAAAATTCCGGTCCGACTATAATCACAACTTCCCTTACATTGACGATATTGACCAAGACAACATGAAAGAATGGGGTATTCCAGGAACTCCAAACTATTTCTTGATTCAACCAGATGGGATAATCGCTTGGTCCTCTTCGGAACATCAAGATGAAAAAGTAAATGATGCAATCGTTAGATTGGTTCCTAGGGAGAGTGCTTGATTTGACATCTAATCTTCTTGTTGGAGCATATCTTTTGCCTGTATTGATTGGTTTTCTGATCGTAACTCCTTGGGGCGAATCTTTCGTATCTTCTTTAACAGATAGATTTCCTTCGCTAAAAACAGCTAGAGGGCGTTTACTTTCAGGACTTCAATTAATTTCACTCGCAGGGTTTGCAGTATCCACTCAGACACTTTGGATTTCCTCAAAAATCAGTGAAGGAGGGAGTTTCTGTTCTTCAACATCGACTTTTTCTTGCGATGATTTACTAGGTAATAGCAAACTGAATGTAGACCCTGTCTTAGGTCTATCATGGGGTCTAATTGGAATGGCCACTTTTGCATTACTGCTCTTCATTGTATTAGTTTTGAAGCAAGAACATAACCATCCACTTTCTGAGCGATTTGTAAGTATGGGTCTTCTAACAACCGGTATTGGATTATTAGTCATTGGATTATTGGTCTCTTATGAGATTCAAGAAGAGAAGATATGTCTTTATTGTACAACTGCACATATTGCTAATATCGCTGCATTTGTTGGATTTTTCAGACTGAAGAAACTCCAAGAAGATAATTCGGAATGGAATAAGTGATGAGGTGCTTTTTTGAATAAAGAAAGCAAAATGTGGGCTTTTGTAACATTAGTCTCATTAATACTTTTGTTCGCTATTCTGGCTAGAGAGAATGATATATCTCTGAGTTCTATTTTTTCTTCAAATGAAGACTCATCAGATGATATTGTTGAGAACTCCTCTAATAATTCATCAGAAAATACGGGTGGATCATACAATACCTCGAATAACCCTGACCCTATTTCTCAAGATTGTTTGGACCATGATGGCTTAGCAAGGCATGACCATGCTACACTACAAATTTTCATCAATGGCCAACAAGAAGTCATTCCTGCGAACGTGGGTATAATGACTGATATTTGTAATAAAGATGGAGAAGAAATGCATGCAGTACATACTCACGACAGCTCAGGAAGATTGCATATTGAATCGAATGAAGATATCGATATACCGATTGGAGTATTCTTTGATATCTGGGGGCATCATTTTGATGAAACTGGGATTTTTGAATATAGAGTAAATTCAACACATGAACTAATAATGACTGTCGGAGGTCAAGAAATCGATCAATATGACGATTATTTACTTATTAACACCAGTGACATCATTGAGATAAGATATCAAGAGAAGTGATTAAGGTACAAACAATCCTTCGAATAAGGCAGCATCTGTTTTCTCATCGGTTTCATGAATCTTGATTATTGTTACATCTATTCTATCATTGACTGTATAAGTTCTCCTTACTTCATGTAATAGACTTCTCTGGACATCAGAGTAATCTTCTCCGTATAGAACTGACATGTGGTGGAATTTCTCATCATTCACGATTGCGATATATTCTACATACCATTCTTTCAACGGTTCGTCTCCCTGCCACTCAACATCCTCCCATGTCTTTTCCATGTTATATCATTCTCGCGGGAGGTTATCAAACCTACGGTCAAATGTTCATTTTACGCCTGAAAACAGAAATTAATTTATGTAAAAAGTAATTTAATTACTTAATTCTTAGTTTTTTGATAAGAATGCCACAAAAATCCAATAATTGTGAAGCCAATTAATATGATCATTAAATTATTCCAAGATTCCGATGATTCAACATCCCTGTAAGAAAATTCAACAACACCGTAAGTATTTGCTGAAGTGTCTAGAGTAGTCAGGTTTTCAACGACTCTTTCATGAACTAAAACCAAACTAAATTGAGATATATCTTCATCTAAAGTTACACTAAATCCTGATGTACAAGAATCATCATTGATTATGACATTACTAAATCCATTAGAATAGCCGATTGAATTATTCTGTAAATTACATTCTGCAACTCCAGTGACAACTCGATCTCTTGTACTCTCGCCAGGGTTTGCAAAACCGTTTGGAACTTTGACCGAATGCTCGGCTAGCATGAATGTCAATTGAGAAATATTATCTCCATTGCCCTGTGGATTAAATCCCTTAATCGATGCTTCAATACTTCCATTGATTCTTTGGATTTCGAAATTCAATTCACTTGGATTAGGATTGTTGACTTCTTTAGTCAAAATATCCTTTTGAACATCTGGCCATGATTCAGGGCCGACTCTTATTTTTCCACCATCGACAACGAAGCTAGGCGTTGAGCCGATTTCAGGGTGAGTAATTTTCAAACGGTCGATTCGATGCTGCGATGCTTCTGGTTGAAAGGCATCCACATCATCTGATGGATGATAAGTAACTATTGAAATTCGGGAGCCGTGCGAATCAGCAACTTCCATCAAGTAAGGATCTATTTCTGAACAACTTGAACACCATGTTGCGCTTAACTCTTCGACCAGTATAGTTCTTCCACCTGATGCTTCATATGTGCCTTCTAATTCATTTGCAGCATCTATTACAACGGCACTTGATGAAGGAGTTGTTAGTAAGATAAAAACCACAATTGCGAGTATTAAATTCGGGATGGGCAAAATCTTCTGCCTCATCCACCGCTTTGCCATGAACGGGCCAAGAGGTTGACCCTATTCATCCCTGTGTATTGATGTATAATCATAAGAGGTTTCAATTGCATGAACTTCTAGTATGGTTTGGGTGAGAGTCTATGGCAGACCACTGGATTGAGAATCATAAGCGAGATTCTTGGAGGCGTCAAGCAAAAGCCAGTGGCTATCGTGCTCGCTCTGCATTTAAGCTACTTCAGATACAGAAGAGATTCAAACTTATTCGTGAAGGCGATGTAGTACTGGACGTTGGTTGTCATCCCGGAGGATGGGCACAAGTAGCAGTTGAACTGGTTGGCGATGAGGGAGTTGTAATTGGAGTTGACCTTGACCCATGTCAACCAGTGGAAGGTGCAACGCTTCTTGTGGGTGATATTACGGAAGATTTGACGCAAGATAGAATTCTTGAAGAGTTAGATGAGCGCCCAATTAATACAATAATTTCCGATATTTCGCCTGATATTACTGGTAAGTGGGATGTTGATCAAACTGTTGCAATGACTCTTGTAGCAGATGTTTTTGATTTTTCAATGAAACTATTATGTAAAGGCGGTTCATTTACGTCAAAGTTATTCCAAGGAATTGGTGTTGAAGAATTGATTAAGGCAGTGAAGCCTTACTTCTCAGAAGTCAAGAGATTCTCTCCCGATGCTTCGCGTAACTCATCATCAGAAGTCTATCTGGTGTGTAGAAATTTCATGCCATGGAAAATGAATAAAGGTGTCAACATCAGAAAAACCTACGAGTCATTACTTGAACCAAAGTTGAGCGGAAGTGAAATTGATGATGGACCAGAAGAAGTCTATTCATCATTCAAGGTTAGAAGAAAGAGAGAATAAGGTTAGAATGTTTGATTAACATTGAATTGAAATCCTAGTTTATGGCAAGAAAACCATTTATTAGAAAATTAGGACGAAGAATAAAACAATATGACAGACAGTTAGTACGAGATCTCAAAGCAGAAACAGTTGTCAAGAGGCTTGAACTAGTTATTCTTCGGATATATCCTCGTAGAATCGTTCATTCAAAAAAATACAATGGACCTTTGGCTGCTGCATGTGGTCGAGATGAATCGGGACTTGTAGGGTTGGTGCTATGGGGTGAACAGATAGATAGAATTAGAATTGGAGATGTTGTTAGAATTCATTCCGGTTGGTGTACTTCTAGAGACGGCGAATTGGTCGTTAGCACAGGCCTTTCAGGTCAAATTACGGTTATTGACCGCTAATTTGTGCTTCAAGAACCATATTTTCAGCATTGCTCATCTCACGCAACCATAAAGAAGGGTAGGGCGTGGGGGGCTTTGTTCCTGAGGTATATTCATGAGTGAGAGAGCAGCAAATTGTACATCATCTGGCGTTCCACTGGTAGAGGAAGGTTCAACCACTTTCCCCTGCCCTGGATGTGACGAAATCTCAATCGGGAGAAGTCCTAGATGCCGAAACCAAGGTGTACTATACATCTGCGATACCTGTGGATATCAGGGGCCCTGAGGTGATATTATGGGTATGGTCGCAATGACATATAAGTTGAATCCTAACTCTGAAGTTGAGGATGTTAATGCTGAAGCAATTGCAGAGGCTGTGAAATCTCTAGCTAGCGATGTTTATGATGTTCAAGCAGTTGACGTTAAGCCACTCGCCTTCGGACTGAAGTTTGTACAAGTTCATGTTGTCATGTCTGACAAGGAAGGCGGTTTGTCCGATGATTTCGAAGAAAAGATGTCTATGATCCACGGTGTTGGAGAAATCGAAGTACTTTCAATGGGACTTCTTTGAAATCATAATTGCCCTAGTGGGCATTGCATAAATTCTCTAAGCAATGTAGTAGCATAGCTACCAGATGAAAGTGTAAATCTAAATCTTACACATGCACCTTCTGGATGCCATCTACTATTTTCACCGGGTCCTTGTTGCCATTTAGTGCCTAAAGTGTCATCGTTAACAATTGGGACAGTATCTACATGAAAATCTCCAAAGGAAGTTACTAGGGCTCTTCTTGTTCCTTTTGTTGAAAGTCTTGGTATTCTTTCTATGTACCAGTTAGCGTCTTCTAATTCCATATCTCTGATAGTTTGCTTTTCTATATCTCCACTTTCTCCTTCACAAGTAGAGATCTCACTTCCAGGTAAAGGTCCGGTTGGACTTAATCTTCCCAATACACAATTTCTCTCTACTCGAGGTAATGTTCGTTGTTCGACCATTATACAACTCGATGCATCCAATTGACCCTTTTCATCTATTCTTCCAACTAAATCTCCAATAACAGGAGTGGAAATTGGTAATTTTGCATTGATTCTAGAGTTTAATGATTTATTAAAAACAACTGATTGTAGTGCATGAATAGTCATTAATTGAAGATTATTTGGAAGTTTTAGAATCGCACCTACCCAATCATCAGGTTTTTTGATCAATTGTTCTAGCATTCGTTTTTCAAATCCTAGCCATTGAGGTATTATTTCCAAGGCTTCTTGTACAGGGCCATTATCCCTTACGAATTTTCTGAATTCTTCAACATCTTCTTTTTCAGAAATCCCTTGCATTGAGATATATGCCATAGCAGCATCTTTCCATCTATTTGCTATAATGTGCTTACCTACTTCGGCGGTCACTGGCCTTCCAGAACCAAATCTCTGCGGACCTATCCAGTTGGGGAATAAGTTACTCCCTAATGATTCATCTAATCTCATCTTGATTAATTCCACTTCATCCAATGCTTCTTTCTCAGTCATAGGAGTTCCATCTTCATGACAACATCCTCTTGCAACTATAGTGAATCTATTTCCTCTATGGTTTCCAAAGCCTATTTTCTGATGAGTTCTACCCAATATTTCAATTTCAACATCGGGCATTTCCACTTCTGCCACTTTATTTTGATTTGCATCAATTACGAATAATTGTTGAGTTACAGCCCTTTTATCTTTGGTTCCTGCAAAAAAGATTCGATTCCTTGGTATTTTGAGGGTTCTTGCTAGATTAGTACAGAATCTATTTGTTTCCCAATTTGTCAAAGTTATTTTTGCTACTGTGAATCTACCGCGTGGCTCTAAATGAAGAGGGGTAGAAATTTCCTCAACTCTAAAATCGGTGACTCTAGATTTTAGCAATCCTCCAATACCTTTGGTATCAGTAGCATAACCCTCAAGCCCAATCAAATTTGACAAAGGGTCAGAAAAAGCCATGATTTCAGCCCCTTCAGAGGCTTATTGAAGAAAAATCCTTTGAGATTCCGCCGACTATTTCTTTTAGCAACTTTTCACCAGAACTTTTCCCCTTGATTCTAATATAAAATTCTGGGTCATCCAACTCAGGGTGACCGGGGAAATAGTTGGCATAATCGACATTTTTGTGTCCATTCAAGCGCTCACGAAGCATTTGAAGAGCAGTATGGCTTTCACCAATAATTCTCAATCTCAGTTCATTTTTTTCCATGATAAGTACCTTTACTGGCATAGCGAACGGTCTGTCGTGAAGCCTACTTGTTTTGAAGTTATCCTTTCAATAATCGTCGGTGAAATCTAAAATGATTGTATTTGTGTACTATTAACCCCTTTACTTTTTTACTGAATCCGCGTCGCCTTTCTATGGACACTGTGAAGTTAGAGGAGACTATGGCCTCATTTACAGACAAATTCCGTAAGGTGTCTATTCCTATTTTGGTCGTTACTGGTCTAATTACGGTACTTTTGCTAGGAAATTTATTTTCCTCACCCCCTCAATTCAATACTGACTTGGATGCTTTTTCTCCCGATTCGGAGTCAAAAGATGCCCATGATAGAATTCATGAGTATTTTCCAAATGAAACTAGGCCCCTTTTCATTGATGTAGAACGTGATGATGGAGGAAATGTTCTTACATTCGATAACATACTATTAATGCAACAGCATCTTTTAGAAATTGAGGAGATCTCTAAGTCCCAAGATGATTCAATTACGGTTTGGACTACTACGCCAAGTATACTTCAATTGGCCTTAGATGAGGAATCAAATGGAACTAATCTCTCACAACTCAGTTCATGGAATCAATTATTGGATGAGATTGTGGATGAGGATGTAGAGTGCCGATTAACCAATGACGATCAATTTCTTTCAGCAGCAACTTATGCATCATCCGCATTATTGAATACAGATCTAGACTTCACTCCAACTTGTGATTATCTTTCTGAGGCTACAGGCGACGGAACTCCTGTGGCTAGTTCGACGCTTTGGGTATTGGAAATCGATCCTGAACTTTCCGAGGAGGAGAGAAAAGAAGTTCAAGTTGAATTGAGACAGAAATTCAACCAAATTTCAGATGATTCAGAACTAGATTATGGCGTTGTTTCACTAGACTTATTATCCTATGATATCGATAGTGGCACTTTTGATAATTTAGCCTTACTAGTGATCCTGGCTCTGCTAGTAGTTGTTGTTTTACTTATTTTCACATTCCGTTCAGTCAGAGATGTGGCTTTCCCTCTGGTAGGATTATCATGCGCTCTAATTTGGACATATGGCGCTCTGAATCTATTCAATGTAAAGTTTACAGCACTCGAAGTTGCTGTTGCTCCACTTGTTCTTGGCTTAGGCATTGACTATGCAATTCACTTACAAAGAGCAAATGCCACAGTCCGAGAGCAATACTCAGATCCTGCAGAATCATGGTTACGTGCATGTGCAAGACTATCAGTTCCACTCTCTTTAGCTGTGATAACGACTGTTGCAGCATTCCTAGCGAATATCATCTCTCCATTGCCTCCTTTGACAACATTTGGATTAGCATTAGCATTTGGTGTCATTTGTGCATTCATTACATCCACCGTAGTAGTTGGTGCTCTTCATGTAGTTTTTGATTCTTCTAAGTTGGTAAGTGAATCTAAAGCGATTACTATGCCGGTTTTTGCTAATACTTTGGCCAAGGTTCAACAGAAACAACAAGTAAGTATTTTCCTTGTTGTATTACTTCTTTCAGGAATTTCAATTTTTGGCGCAGCATCACTTGACACTGACTTTGATTTGGGAGATTTTGTTGATCCAGATATGGAAATAATGAGTGTTAGGGGCGAATTAGCTGAAAATTACGATAGTGCTGGATGGAAAGTCATCTATGTTTTATTCGAGCCAGTCGAAGAGAAAGTATACATTGATGGGGATTCTGATTTATTGACAGAATTACGGGGTTTACATGGTGATTTAGAATCGAATCACGACGTTGTAGGTACTGATGGCAAACTACCATCTCCTTCATATGAAGGACCTTATGTAATTTTGCGAGATGCAATTCTACGAGATAGTAATTTTGGTGAAACTCATAATTTAGAAGTTTTTGCTGACGGTGGCGTCTATGTTGATAATTATAGCAGGGGATGTGATTTAGGATTTGCTTTCAAGTCACTTATGGAAAATGATACTACTGCTGATGCCATCAGTGGTGAGACTTGGTCACAAAGAGTTGAAAATAGCGTATATCTCGAAGGGTCAAATATAATCTACCTTAGGAATGAAGTTCGAGTCGAAGCCTCAACTTCAGTTCAGTCCGAACAAGTTGTGAAGGACTTTGAAACAATGCTAGGAGATGAATCTAAATCTGGTACTTTGAGATATAATCTTGCTTCTAATTCGGAATTATACGTAACCGGAGATTTAGCAATGCTTCAATCAGTTCTTGACGGTATTTCGATTTCTCAAATCAAATCCACAGCAATTTCACTCATTGTATCCTTTATTGTTCTAATTTCTCTAACCAGAAGAATCTTACCTGCGGTGGTTATTCTATTCCCGGTAGGTGTGGCATCTCTTTGGGTAGTTGGTTCGATGGCTGTAATCGGTTTGAAATGGAATGTTTTGACTGTAATGGTGACTGCGCTAACATTAGGAATTGGTATAGATTATTCGATACACATGTGGCGTCGTTTTGAAGTTGAATTGGCCCGTAGAAATAATCATTGGGACGCACTTAGGGCATCAATATCTACTACAGGTGTCGCTTTGATTATGAGTGCTTTGACAACAGCTCTTGGATTCTTAGTTCTGATGTTTTCTCCAATGCCTGTAATACAGGACTTTGGGTTAATTACAGCGATCACCGTCTTCTTTTCTCTGCTGTTAGCACTAGTATTACTTCCTGTTGTCATGGAACTTTCTGCTAGAAGTAAAGAGGAACAAGTAATCGAAAAAGAGTTTGAACCTCAGTTAGATGATTTGGCTTGATTTCCAGAAAGTGCTTCGATAATATCTTTCATTTCTAGACCCTGCTCTCGTGCTACTAATGCAATACACATCCAAACGGTTACGAAACTCAAAGCATTCTTTTTTCTTTGAATTCGTCTTTCAATTTCTTCAATATCAAGTTTAGATTGTTTCGCAACATACCGTTTCAACCTTCTTTCCATTTTTGCTCTTGGATCTTTACTTGTTAATTCAGACTGGGCATCAATTTTGACAGGTGCCTCAACTTTCTTAGTCGGTTCTTCAGTTACAGGTATACCCTCACTATTTGACGATTCATTAAATTGTTTAGAATCATACCTTACTGGATTGATTAATCTCGAAGGTCTAGGAAACCAACCAAGTGGTGTTGTAATCGAATTATTTTTTACCACAGGTTGCAAGTCATCAACATCTCCAATCAACCATCCGGAATCAATTAGAGCATGTACAGCAGTACTGGCTTCATCGGGAGATAGCCAGCCCATGTCAAAAGATAAAACTCTCTCGATATCAAGTTCTGAAAGTGACTCACCATGACGAAAGCAGACCGCTAAAACTCTACAGATATCATCAACATCTGCATCCGCCATGATTGGCATATAGGGTGATTGTTTTTCAATTTAGGTGTTATAGTTGATAATCCCTAGAATGAATTGAAGCCCATGGAAGCAATAGTTTCTTTTGAACAGGTACTATGCGCGCATCAAGGGGGAATATGAATTTCACGTGAATACATCGCTAGAGATCCCCGAACCGGCAAGCCAATACAAATGGGTGGTTCTAAAAATCTAAATCATGTAGTGGAAACTGAATCAGGTCCTTGGATGGCGATAAATGAACAAGACATAATCCCTCTATCTAGAGGAGAAATCGTATCAGTTAATGTAAGTTGGAAAGGTAAAGATTTAGTATTATTCAAACCCGAAGGAATCATTGCTTTGACCCGGATTAAGGGTAAAGGTAGGAATGCCATGAAGGCTCATGAGACACTATTATTGGCTCTAGAAAGCGATGATCCTGAAATTAGGGAGGCAGGATTGAAGGCTCTTCCAGAGGTGGCAACACAAAAATCTGATGAGTTATTTGATTGGCTTTCTGTATTATTAGACGATTCTGATGTAAATGTTAGACAAGCAGCGAGCAAATGTCTTTCGCTCTCAGCACCAGTATTCCCGTCTGGCGTTCAAGTAATTCTACAAAATGAATTACGTTCATACAATAAAAGCAGAATGGATGCTGCTTGGAAAGGACTTAATTCCCTCTGCGAAACATGGCCTTCAGTTGCTTGTGAACACATCGATACGCTTCTTCTTGAAGAAGACCCTATCTATCGAAGGAAAGCTGCTAAACTATTGAGGAAACTGTTATCCAAGGGTGGTTCAGTGACTTGGGATCTTATATCTTGGGCTTTGGATGATGAAGATGTCGAAGTTCGCCGAAATGCTGCCAAAACCCTGCCGTCCCTAGCAAGAAATGAAACAAGACTTGCTACTATCTTTTCTGAAAGAGCCATTATTGACTCAGACCCTAAGGTTAGATTGAGTGCTGTAAAAGCCATTCAAGGTATGGATAAGGACAGTGGAAGGGCGAGAGAATTAATTCTTCAAAGTGCTTCATCGAAAGATATCAATATTCGTCGAGCATGTATCGAAATGCTTCCTAAATTATATTCTGAAGAGGTCTTACGTGGCGTAGCTACTGACTTGCTGAAGAGTGAGGTAGATCCTAAACTACGTAAAGAATTGAAAGAGATGACTATTGATGAATCTCTTGAGGGTTCGGAATCTCAAAAGAACAAGTTCTTGGCGCCTTCGCCTTCAGTCCCTAAGTTGGACAGAGAGGTTGCTGAGGCGCATGGTATCCAGTTAGGATTAGAAAAATTAACAACTGAAGTTAATGTTAATGCAGCATCCAAGAAGCCTCTAACAGAAGAAGAACGCAATATCAAAAAGAATGAATCTCTCAAAGAAGAGGCAATGAAGAACAATCCTTTGTATCGTCCAGTCAGTCAAGATGAAATGATGGGATATGATGAAGATGACTATTTGATGGATTCTGATGATGAAGAATTTTGATTAATCCATCAGAATTAATTGTCGGCATGGTTAAGAAGGGGGCTTTAGTGGACTGCTTGCTTAAGAGGTGTAATTATGAGTGACTCTCCTTTCAATGATAAAGCTGAACAATTTGATCGTTTGTGGGATGGACTAACCCCAAAGGGAGTTAATCGAAACAAATCTTTGAAGTTCCGACAATACATTTTGGAACATGTCAGACAGATGCGTCGCCCATTAAACAAAGAAAATGCTCGCAAGTACTGGATGGGTATTCTTCAGAAAGAAATTGCTGAAAAGGATAACTTCTGATTACATTCGTAGAGGGTTGCCCCCGTCTCGGCGGCCCGTAGTGAATTGAGACGGAGGTGAAAAAAATGTTCACAAATCAAACTTTCAAAGCGTGGAATTTGCCACCCCAACTTCAATCAGGACTAGACTCTCTCGGTTGGGAGTTTGCAACTCAAGTTCAAAAGGATACAATTCCCCTTGCAAGGAAGGGCTTAGACATTATTGGTCAAGCAAGAACTGGTTCAGGTAAAACTGCAGCATTTGGTATTCCAATTTTAGAATCTTGTCAACCTACTGGTGAATTTCAAGCACTAATCCTAGCTCCAACTAGAGAACTTGCTAATCAAGTTTCACAGGAGATAGATTCACTGCAAGGTGACTTGGGATTGAAAATAGTTACTGTTTATGGCGGTACTGATTTAGAGAAACAAGCAAGAAAATTACAAGATGGTGTTGATATTATCGTGGGGACTCCTGGAAGAGTGATGGATATGACTCGAAGAGAATTTATCGATATGTCTTCAGCATCAATATTTTGTCTAGATGAAGCGGATAGAATGTTGGATATGGGATTTTTCCCAGACATTATGTGGGTAGTTGAAAAGATGACAAATAGACAACAAACTCTACTATTTTCTGCAACATTCCCTCAAGAGATAATCGACGCAGCAAATGAGTTCATGAATGAACCGGAATTCATTTTGACCAATACTGAAGAATTGGATTTACCTCCTGTTGATATGTTCAGTGTAAGAATTGGAAGGGCCAATAAATTATGGGCATTATCACGTTTATTGTTGCGAATGGATGAGGATGATCAAACAATTATCTTTTGTAATACCAAGAGAATGGTTGATTTAGCAACTCAAAGACTCAGAAAAAATAAGTTCAGTGTTGAAGGATTGCATGGTGATTTGAACCAGAATCAAAGAGAGAAAATACTTGATAAATTCAAGAACGGTGATTTCAAAACAATCATTGCAACCGATGTAGCGGCACGAGGGATTGATGTCGATGGGATTACCCTAGTTATCAACTATGATATTCCTAACGATATTGATTCATTCATTCACAGAGTTGGTCGAACAGGTAGAATTGGTCGAACAGGAGAAGCATGGAGTCTTGTCTCCAAAGACGACTCTCCTCAATTATCCAAAATAATTGCAACCTATAATTTAGATATCAGTGAATCTGAAGTACCTGCATTAAACGAAGGAGTTGATGAACTAGTAAAGTATCAAGATGATTACCAAGAAAATTCTAGTGTTTTTGGATTTGTTACACTTGAACTTGACGCCCCCTCCTCAAAATTAGGCTCTTCAAGAAATATCACTCAGTGGTTCGTAAATGCGATAAAATGTGATGAACTAGCAATCGGAGACATAATCTTTGAAGATACTTCAACTAAAGTAGAAATACACACGAGTAAAATTGGTCTAGCAATAAAGGCATTAGAGAAGAATCAAATGAATGGAATTAGTATAAAATCATCTATTGTCAATTGATTATTCTTCTTCATCAATTTCTGATGGCCATTTCCCATCAGTATTTTTTCTCTCAAATTTGAAAACTGTAAATGCTCCTACAACTAATCCAATTGCTGATAATGACCAAGAGGTATCAATTGCATTGTCCCAATTATTTTGTGCTTCAATACAACTGCTTGAGGATAATTGGTTGGAGAATGAGCAGAAATCTAGAGTCTGTTTTGCATCCATGGCGATTTCATTGGTTGTAATACTAAAAATCCCATAACATATCATCATAATAACAAAACCAATTACAACGAAATGCTTTGTTTCCCAAATTGAGCGAATTCCAATTCTCCAGTTTTCTTTATTTTTCTTTGAATTAAGGACCTTTGAGGAGCCACCAACAAATCTAAACCAAACCAGCCACATCACTACAAGCAATAGTAAGAATCCCCATTTGTATACAGCCTCGTGGTAATTCCAAATTCCTGTAAGACAAGCAGCATTGCTCGGGTCAATTTGACAGTCGGATGCTGCAATTGGGTAGAATAGGACTAACCTAATGATATTTAGAATGTAGACGATTGAACACATGACCATTACTGAGCGTATCTTCAATTTTTGTGGAACTCCTTCAGTCATAATTATGAGAGTAGAAATAAAGATCATTTCATGAACTCCTGCACATTCATCAGAGACGTACAATGCGACTGTATCCAGGCTTCCGGGGAAATTAGCATTGTAGAGATTAACCTGTGTCATCCAACCATTATGAGTAGTAAGGGTTGCAGTCCCTTCTCCGTAAATCAAATTTGTTAATTCATTCCAAATCCAAGCTTCACTCATTTGGATAGGAACCAAAGTATCTGAAGGCTGAGTGATAAACCAGTAAAAAAGTTCCACGCACACTAGGGCCAATGGTATTTTTAGATATTTTTTACCAAGTTCAAATACTTCACTCCATGACAAATCTTCCGCTGCGGAAGGGGATGTCTGGTTATTGGCCATGTACAACGGTAGCAGTATCTATTCATCAATATGAGGTATGGTGGATTTATTATGTCGATATTTCTGATGCATGGGTTGAAATGCAAGAATTTATGCCCTTATGATGTTAAGGGGGTGTCAAGTATAGATTTAGAATTAAATATTTCACACCAATTAAATGTCATAGGTTTTTTTTGCCCAGTGCCATTGGCTGAAACCAAGAAGGCATTGAAGAACTTGAAAAGAGGCGACGTTTTGGAGGTTATTGCAGATGACCCCGAGGCTCTTCATGATATTCCAATGCTCATTGAAAGATTGCCGCACTCAATGAAAATCATAAATGATCAATCTGGAGAATTCAGATTTATAATAGAGGTGAATTAATGACGAAAAGTGATGAGATCAATGTTGTAGAAGTTTCTTCAATTCCTAGTGAAGCTAAATTACCTACCGCCTTTGGTGAATTCAAAATAAGAGTATTCAATGAAGCGTCGACTGGCTTTGACCATGTCGCCTTGACTTTAGGAGAAATGGAAGGCCCAGATCCTGTACTGGTTCGAGTTCATTCCGAATGTCTGACTGGTGATGCTTTCACAAGCCTCAGGTGTGATTGTGGACCTCAATTACATGCAGCGTTAAAAGCGATTTCTGACAAGGGATGGGGATGTTTACTATATCTCAGACAGGAAGGCAGAGGCATAGGTCTTCATGCCAAAATCCAGGCATATAGGCTTCAAGATCTAGGTGCTGATACTCTTGATGCAAATCTTATGTTAGGACTTCCAGCAGATAATAGAGATTACAAGATTGCTGCATCGATGTTGGAGTCATTAAAAATAGACAAAGTTAGTCTATTAACAAATAATCCTAACAAGATAAACCAACTAAAAGAATACGGTATAGATGTGTATGAAAGAGTTCCATTAGTTGTCGGTGTTGGAGATTCTAATCGTTCCTATCTTGAAACTAAAGTTGACCGTATGGGTCATTCTATAGAAAAAGATAAACTGGAATAATCAAAGGAGGGCCGTGACCGAGAATCGAACTCGGGCTGACAGAACCACAATCTGTCGTGCTAACCCCTACACCATCACAGCCATCAGGGTATATGTGGCCTCAAGTGCTTGGTATTTCAATAATCCGCTAAACATAACGAGTTTAATTATCTGCAAATAATTAATCTTTTTACCCTTGCATTCAATAGTTATCGATAATGTCGCTATTATATGGGCGAGAAATACAAGCGGATTTCGATAGTTTCCTTTTTGGTAATATTGCTTTTTATGCCGTTAGTCGGTCATTCAAGTGCTAGAAGTGTCCACTCAGTTTCTAATTTCGATTTATTCCCTCAGGGAGATTTTTCAGATTCAGGCCTTTGGCAATCAGACTCAGGAGTATCTTTCCTAACACTTAATGCCGAATATACAGAGTCAATGGTTGCAGATGACCGAATGACTTTGCTTCATAGTCGACCTGATAACTTTCAGTCTTTGACTACTTGGGCAAGTAATTCACCTACCAATTCGAACCTCTCAACAGGCGCTCCAGACCAGCAATATACCTATACAGCGGGGCCTATAATCGAGTTAGATACATTTGATGTTTCCAGTATGAGTTCTTATGAATTAGTTTCAGTATCTGTTGTTGCAGCATTTCATATTCCTGATAAGTTAGAGCAAGATCAAGTCCAAATTACTATGAAATATGATGATAATTATGAAAACTTAGTTACTTATGTTAATACTCAAAGTTCAATTGACTACATGAATGGCAGTCTATGGACAAAGAATGTAACTTCCATTTCTAATTGGAATTGGCAAATGATTGAAGATATTGAAATTGATTTAGATTATGTCTCTGTAGGCTCGACAGATGATTCCAGATTAGACGTCGATGCATTAGGAATCGAGGTAGTTGTGAAATATCCATGGTATGGTAGTGAGTGGGCATCTTCGACATCTATTTTTTCTGGGCACTCAATGCCAATCGTCCAAATCGACCTCTCAAACGGAACTAATGACAATATGGCCGTTGCCCAATGCGGGCTATCACCAAGTGTTTCTGGTGCATCAGGTTCATGGACAAGTGAGATAATTGAGGCTCCACCAAGTCAAACCATCGGAAGAGTTCATTATTCACTCGATGATTCTAGCATTGATGATGTTGTCATGGAAGTTTCTTCTTCGACAGATGGTGTGTCATTTTCTGAATTTAGCGCCCTAACCAATCATGGACTTGTCGAAGAGCAATTTGTAAAGATAAAAATCACTAGTACCGACTCATGTGTTTCAGGAATTTCAGCTGATTACAATAATCCCTCTCTCAAAATAGACGGTAGAATTTTTGGTAGTTTGGATGGTCTATCCACTGCCAACTCTAGATGGAAAGTATTTGTCAATAACCAAGAAGTGGCTTACCAATCTATTGCTCAATTAGGTAGTTTCAATCTTGATTTACCCATAGGGCAGTATCTTGACTCTAATTCAGATAGTATTGAAGTGAGAATCAGAGCTTGGTTTAACTGGGATTCGAATGGAACTTCAAGTACTACTGCTCTTGAAATTTCTAGTATCTCTGTAACTGGAGGATTTGATTTAGAATGGGATGAAGACCCCACTTGTAACTTGATTGGCACTCAACACTTTTTAGAAGATGGAGGAGGAAAACTAATTCCTTTTGTTAATGGTTGTGTTGATGATAGAACAAGCCATGAAAATTTAGCGATTGACTTTAGTATTGAAAATGAATCTTTGATTTCGGTTGATATTTCTCAAGATGACATAAGAATATTACTCAAATCTGAAGCATCTGGAACAACCACTGTATTGACTACTGTTAGCGATCAAGCAGGCAATCAATGGCAAGAAACTTTCATTGTAATTATAGACTCTGTCGATGATTCTCCAGTGCTAAATGAATTCCCCGCAGTTGTTCCTGTAGAATTAGCAGTTTCCACACTGGTGCCATTCACATACAGTGATATTGATTCAACAGGATTGACTGCATATACCAATAAAAGTTGGGCTACTATCGACCTTGACACCGGTTACATAACAGTCATTGCTCCAACTCCTGGTTCAATTGTCCCGGTTGAGATTAATATCTGTGACCAGACTACCTGTGCTCAAAGAATATTAGATCTTGAGGTTCAATCTTTGCCAGATTTAGAAATAGAAGAAATAGTAGTTACAGATAAAGAAATTTATCATAGAGATATCATTCCAATCAGTGTTTATGTTAGAAACAATGGTGATGCAGAGGCTACTTTAATCTCAGTTAGATGCCAGCAAGGTGTAGATTTAGTAGATATTCAAACTATCTCGATTCTTTTACCTGGAGAACTTGCTGTAGTAACATGTGAATGGCAAGTTCCGGAAAGCATTCAATCTGCAACAATTAGTGTTGAAATAGATCGAGGAGGCGATATTGTCGAAGGAAATGAAGATAATAATCAAGCCGAAATTATTGTACAAGTACTAGAAGAGAAGGAATCAGATTCTACATCGAGTGGATTCGAGATATCTGGCTCATCGGTATGGATTATCACTATTATTGTATTAGTAATAATCATAGGACTTTTCACTTTACTAACGCCTCCAAAAATCAGGAAAATCAATTGATTAGAATTAAATTATTTCCGATATGCTATGTCGGATAACGCGAAAATACACCTTAACATTGATAGGTAGAACGTAAAACGAGATATTACTTTGAGACTGTGGGGGTCGTTCAACTTAGGTTGACAAAGTGGGTGTGGGAACATGTCTGTATTGAAAATAAGAATAGAAACAGAAGAATATATTTATGAAGAATTTGAAGAAGCTTGATCACTTATCTTGTACACTCCATCTTCGAGGGTACAGGTCTTGTTCAAGTAAGACCATACTAGGTCTTGCTACTTCTCCAGAATCCATATTTGGTAATTGATTTGAGTCTACGGTTAGTGTAACTATTCCAACCAATTCATCTTTCAATGTGAAAATTGCTAATTCCTTTCCATTCAAAACTTTATCATCGATCTCAACAATACCTGGCCTAAGTAGTGGTGCTCCATGAGCAATTGCTGCAGCCGCACTATCTTTGACATGGGCGGAAGGCATATCGAGAACTAATTTTTCTACAGGGTGAATCATCTTAAGCAAAGCGTCAGGCTTATCGCATTCTTTCCATAACCAGTAAGCATCAGCAACCTCTTGTAATGTTACACATTTGGACAATTCAAATCTGCCAGACTTTTCCCTTCTCAATTCTTTGAGTTCAACCTTATATCCAAGAAGCAGACCTAAATCACGAGCCATTGTTCGAATATAGGTTCCTGATTCACAGTCGACACGGGTTAGAAAATCTTTGCCGTTACGTTCAATCATTTCGAAATTAGATATTTTTCTAGTCCTAACTTGAACCTTAACAGCAGAAATCTCTGGTGGGACATTGTATACGCGACCAGTTAATCTTTTCATAGCAGAATTGAGTTTTTCTTCATCGGGTTCTTGAGCACATCTAAAAACGGCAATATACGTTTTATCATGAGTTAAGACCTTCTTGGTCACTTTCATCGACTTACCCGCAAGGAGTGGTAAAACTCCTGTGGCGAAAGGATCGAGTGTACCACCATGTCCGAGTCTTTCCAGACCAAACAGGTCTCTGACCCACGAAGCTACTTGATGTGAAGTAGGTCCTGCTGGTTTGTCTAGCAGAATGAATCCTGAAGCAAGTCTTTGTTCTACATTCCTCGAGTCAGGATGGCCTCCGATTGCATTATTTGTTTTTGCTTCAGAATCAAGAATCAGTCTTGCCAAAATCATCCCTCCAAAATTTCTAGAGTCAGTTTAAACACTTCGTCTATTCCAATGTGTGTCGCATCTAATACATGTGTGTATGGTTGTTTTTGTTCAGGGTCAAGGCCATACATTCGCATATATCGTTGTGAATCTATTTTTGCTCGCTCTGAATTTTCGCTTAGTGCCTGTTCAAAAGATATACCTTCTCGGTTAACAACACGATTTGCTCTTTCCTCGTCACTAACGTCTAGCCATAATCTGATGCAATTTTCTTCTAACTTAAACGCCCACCATCCAGATAATCTGGACTCAACAATTTCAACAACATCTTCAGAAATAATTTCTTTCAGTCTTTCATCTAATTGCCGGTCAATCATTTCATCATCTTTACACAGTTCACCAAACTCTTGCAGCGAAAGATTTCGAGCCTTTGCTTCATCACGAAATATTTGTCCACCATTAACAGAGTCCCAACCATAGTGCTCCATCAGTTTTTGAACTAGAGAACTTGTACCACTGCCGGGATGTCCTGAAATGGTGATTTTTGCCATGTCTACACCCATGTATAGCGGCAAACTGTACACTTCTTGTCTCTAGGCCCACTCTTTGTTATGAGGTCGGAACCACACGTAGGGCATTCTAAACCTTCAGCGCTTGAGTAAGTTGATTTATTCTCTTTGGAATTAGAAGGTTTTTCTTCAGACTTGTTTGATTTTTTCTTTCCATTCTTGTTCCTATTAGATTTTGACCTACTTCTCTGCCTTCTACGCTTTGCATTTTCATCTTCACTCTTAGCTTTACCTGCAACTAAGTGAAGAAGTGGCTCTTTCAATTTATCTCCTGCTACAACAAGTGGATGTGAACGATATCGGAATAGTTTAATGTGTCTATCAACAACTCTTCCAAGGGGCGCACTCATGCAAATATATGCACAAATCCATGCTGGGAAAAATAGGAATTTATCTGTTAATAAATTCCATTCAGAAGACCAAGGCAGTGATACATAATCCACTCTAAATGTCTCAACCGCAGTTGTTAGCCAAGAGAATAGACCAATGATTATGACCATTGTAAACATCATTGGCTTCATAGCACCCATTTGTATTTTCAGTTGTTCTGGCATCATCTGTTGCTGAAGTAGAGTTGCTTTTTCTTGGAGAATTGGGTCTCTTGACATACGAGCATCATTCATCATTTTTCGTACTTGACCCTGCCTGTGACCGATATGTGCTTGTGCTATTGGGTCTTGGAAAAAGCTACGTAGAATTGTATTCATTAGCATAGAAAATGAACCCAGCATTAGTACAGTGATTATGAAATAAGTTTCTTCAGGTAGAACTGGAGATAGTACTGGGTCAGCAATTCCACCAAGTGTACCTCTAATTCCAGGATTCATGATCAGCAGTGTCATCAAGACCATAATCAGGAGCATCATCATCATCGAACCGCCTGGCGGTTGAGGTGGAGGCGGGTTATTCCCACTTGACATAGATGATGGGCAGAGCATAGAGGGCATGAATGTTGGGTTCAAAAATACCCTAAATTGCCAATATGAACTATAAGGGGTGAGTTTGAAACGCTAAACCCTCTTAGACTAATCCATGCGACGCAAAGAACCGCTTCAAGTAGATTCAAATTGGCGTTATCCTCTACCTATGCCAATGCCTTTTCAACCGGTTTGTGTAACTGAACTAGAAGCTATTGAACAAATTGCTATGCTAAAGCAACAACCTCGAATATTTATGTGGACAGATGAAGCAAGGCGTTGCCCTAGTGGCTGGGATTATATCGCTAGTGTTCGCCAAGGAGTTCCACCACAAGGTATAGTTGCTGAACTAGATGCATGGATGGAGCAATATCCGGGCGCTTGGCTTGCAGTCGATTTGAGAGATGGAGTAATTCCTCCATCTACTCCAAAACCACTTGATCAGTTTTTATCAGAATTAAATAGACCTACACTGGTGATAGTCAGTTCCTCTTCAGAAAATGAGTTCTGGCCTCAATGGGTTCTTCCAGAAATTTGATTTTAATACTAATCAAATAAAGGCAAATGAACAAGCCGAGCAAGTTTTTGCGTCTTTAGGACACATTATAGAACAAATAGGACATTGCTTCTCTTCTGATTCTCCAGATTCTTCATCGGCTGAATCATCATTTGTTGCTTCCTCTGATTCACTAGAAGCTTCCTCTTCAGTGGATTCTTCAGACACTTCCTCACCTTCTTCTGTTTCTGAAGATTCTTCAGAGTTAGCTTCATTCCAAGCTTTAGCAGCGTCTTCAAGTTCAGCCTTCTTCAAGTAGCCATTATCATCATGGTCGAAGTTTACAGCATGAGCAATGAATGCATCTCTGTCTTCAATGCCGCTAGCCTTCATGACTCTTAGCAATACATCTTCTCTCCAAGTGACCTTTGGTGTTTCTTCATCAGAGGCTTCAGCTTCTGTTGATTCTTCTTCAACAGCCTCTTCAACCGATTCTTCCTCGAGACTTGGAACATCTTCAGTTTCAACCTCATCGCCGAAATGGACTCCGTGGAACCTATTTAGTGCTTCAGCGTCGACTTCTCCGGAACCTTTTATTTCAAAAGATACTTCTAATCTCTCATTCTTACCGACAATTGGGATCATCCAACTGACATGAGCACCATCATCGCCATCTTCACTGGTCATTTCGCAATCATCGCGCTTTCCACCGGTTCCTTTGATATGCCAATCTTTGATTTCAAAGTTTGAAGGAATCACATCATTGATGTAAACATCTTGTAATGCAGTATCTCCGTTATTCTCGAACAGGATTAGAACTTCGTATCTTCCCTTGCCGCCGAGAGGTATTGCTTGCTTACCTGCAGAGAAGTCTCTTCTGTGGTGAATTACTTTCAGAGATGGAGGATTGCTACAATCTCTTGAACAGACCGGACCAAATCTTTCTGCACTGAACTCGGTACGAAGTGGAGCAACTACTATCTTATTTTCTGGAGAAGGATCTGGTGCAATCAAATCATATTCTATGGAAATGTCGTCTCCAGGTGTTAATCCTAGAGGTCCTCTTGTACCGATAGTTAGGGTTAGAGTATGTCCATCTCCATCAGGTGAACGATGTTCTTTCTCGAGAGTGATTCCAGAGCTAACTTCAGCCTTATACTGCTCTGGTTCAAGTTCCTTACCACCAATACTGATTCTCATTGATTCAAGGTCTGGAGCGTCAAATAGTCCCGGGACATCATCAGTAATTCTCATCAAATTGATGGTTGAAGAACCAGAATTTGTCAACTTCAAAGAAGCTCCGACTTTTTGACTTCGGTATGAACGCAGTCCAGTAGTTGAATACTTCTTTTCGACATCTGCTTCTAGAATGTCGAATGAACTCTCTTCTAGACTTATCGAACCTTCTGTTGAGCGCACTGCCCTAGGTAGAATTGTATATGAAAGATCATAAGTGAAATCAGGTTCAGAAGTTGCTTCAACAGTTCTCTCATCAGATTCCCACTTTCCGTTAGGTAGTACATCGTCATCAACATCAGATATATCGAATAATAATTCATTACTTCCTTTCATAGTAACTTGAAGTTTAACCAAGTCCACTGCAAAGGATGAACGGTTTTCGAAAATCGTCTTGCAGAGCCAGTTATCTGGTCTTTCATCCTCACGAACTCTCATGTAAGTAAACCCTCGACAGAATGCATCCAACTCTCTGAAATTCAAACTTGATAGTGTAGAATTTGCGGTATAGGTGGCAGAAGCGGAGCCAGCATTGATTGTCTTGGTTCCAGTAACTGTAATTTTACCTTCAATAGAGAGAGACTTCTTTTCTCCAGCAGATAGACTTCCAACAGACCATGTCATGTTTCCATCTTCGATTACTGCGTCGCCAGAATTCTCAAAAGACATTTCACTCGGTATATGTCTTGTAACTTCTACATTATCAATAGTAACATTTGAAACGTTTTCAACTTCAATCTCAAGGGCTAATGGTCCACCATCAGGTCCATTGGCAACAGATAATGAACGCTCCTGAGAGCGAGCAGGATTGGTGTCAAGGTGTTCACGAAGAACAAGCATCCTCATTCCATCAACCTTATACTTCATACTGTATTTCTTACCAGCTTCTAATTCATCTACTGAAACATGGTCGCCACCAATATCAGTTGAATCTGCATTGTCAAGGATTACGTCAATATCGTAAATTCTATCATCACTGGAAGGGTTATTGATTGTTAGAGTACCTTTTACGGTTTGCTTAATTATTTCTCCGTCACTGTTGAGAGTCGCTTTTTCAACTTCATGCAATGTACCTTCGAGTTTATCTCCAGGGACTTCATCAACTTCAGCTCTAGAACGGATAGTTGCTCCAGCTTGTTCTCCAATTTGTTCATCAGGAGTCATATCTTCAGTTTCTTCAGAATCTCCTTCAACTGTAGCAGGTGGTAGAGGTGGAGAAAGAAGTGCATCAGCCGCAGGAGGTGCAGGTGGAGCGTCCATAGGTGGCATGCTTGGAGGCGCAGGAGGTGCTAGTAGTAAATCAGCAGCAGATGTCTCTTCCACAGGAGGTGCTGGAGGCGCTAATAGTGCATCAGCAGCCGGAAGTGCATCCATAGGTGGCATAGGTGGGGCCGGTGGTGCATCCATAGGAGGCATTTCTGGCATAGGTGGAGCCGGTGGTGCAGAGAGATCGGTTAGAATATCTGATTCTTCAGAAACATCCGTTTCGTCGTTTGACTCCATCTCAGGGGGAGCAGGGGGTGCATCCATAGGCGGCATGTCCGGTGGTGCAGGTGGAGCGTCCATAGGTGGCATACCTGGAGGGGCTGGTGGTGCGTCCATAGGTGGCATTTCCGGTGGTGCAGGTGGAGCGTCCATCGGTGGCATTTCTGGCATAGGAGGCGCAGGTGGAGCATCCATAGGTGGCATACCTGGCATAGGTGGTGCAGGTGGAGCGTCCATAGGTGGCATTTCCGGTGGTGCAGGAGGTGCATCCATAGGTGGCATTTCTGGCATAGGAGGTGCAGGTGGAGCGTCCATCGGTGGCATACCCGGTGGTGCAGGAGGTGCATCCATTGGTGGCATTTCTGGCATAGGAGGTGCAGGAGGTGCATCCATAGGTGGCATTTCTGGCATAGGAGGTGCGGGTGGAGCATCCATAGGTGGCATACCTGGCATAGGTGGTGCAGGTGGAGCATCCATAGGTGGCATACCTGGCATAGGTGGTGCAGGTGGAGCGTCCATAGGTGGCATACCTGGAGGAGCCGGTGGAGCGTCCATAGGTGGCATACCTGGAGGAGTCGGTGGTGCATCCATTGGCGGCATACCTGGCATAGGAGGCATACCCGGAGGTGCAGGTGGAGCGTCCATAGGAGGCATACCTGGAGGTGCAGGTGGTGCATTCATAGGTGGCATAGGTGGCATCTCGGGCATAGGTGGTTTCTCATCAGACATTTCAATTCCTCCGCGCATAAACACAATGCGCCAGTTCGCCCATTGATGCATAGCACATAACCATTATGCTCAAAGGTTTGAATAAATATATGCGTTTTGCGAGTAAAATGTTATGTTTTGACGGTGAACTTGATTTATGGTGAGTCGGAGCATTGAACATGGTCGGTATGGATAGTGGGACTCCTCCTGTATTATTTGTTGTAGGTACCGCAGGTGCTGGAAAATCATCCTTAGTAACTGCGTTTCAAAGATGGTCAAGATTTTTAGAAACAGATGCAATTGCTGTAAATCTCGATCCTGGAGCAGAAAGAGTACATTATGATGCAGAATTTGATGTTAGAGATTTAATTTCTCTTACCGAGGTTATGTCTGAGTATGATTTGGGTCCAAATGGTGCACAAATTCTAGCTGCTGACCTTCTGGCAGCACAGGCAGGCGATGTTGCAGAGCAACTACACGCACTTTCTGGCGAGGTTATGATAGTAGATACTCCCGGTCAAGTTGAATTATTTGCATTTAGAGAAGCCAGTAATCATTTGATTGAAGTTCTAGGTAGAGATCAGTCTGCAATAATCTATCTCTTTGACCCGATGCTTTCACGTTCTCCATCTGGTTTCGTTTCTCAGATGCTTCTCTCAAGTATTGTTGAATTTAGACTTGGACTTCCAACAAAGAATTTCTTATCAAAATCAGATTTACTAGACGAAGATGAACTTGCTAAAATTTTGGAATGGTCCGAGAGGTTGGAGATATTGGAACTGGCATTATATGATGAGGCTGGAGGGCAAAGAACTGAATTTGCAATTAATCAACTGAGGATGATGCAAGAATTTTCGCAGGCACCTGGTTTGACTCCACTTTCTTCTGAACTAGAAGATGGACTAGCAGATGTACTGACATTTGCCCAAGCATTATTTGGTGGAATGGGCGATTCAAGAGATGGCTTTGCTCAAGATATCGAGCATGAAAGAGATTAATATTGATCTTGTTTTATCAAGAAATCTTAGAAGCCTTCTTCATTTGGAGGTGTCATGGTCAAGCATATACTAGCTATTGATGATGTAGAAGAAGACTTTCATAAGATACTAAAATGGGCAATTGAGTTTAAGAGGTTGTGGAAAGAAGGCGATGAAGTTGCAATGAATTTCTTCCCATTAGATTCATTGGCAGTGGGCTCAATTTATGAAAAGCCTTCAACTAGAACTAGAGTTTCATTCGAAGTTGGAATTAATAGACTCGGAGGATATCCTTTGACATTACTCAAGAATGATATTCAACTAGGAAAGTCCGAAACAGTAGGTGATACATCCCAAGTTCTTTCTAGATTCCTTGGTGCAATGACTTACCGTTGCTATGCTCATGCTGATGTTGAAGAATTAGCCAAGCATGCAACAGTTCCAGTGATAAATGCACTTTCAGACAAGCATCATCCTTGCCAATCAGCTGCAGATTTGATGACTGTTTTAGAGCATTTTAGTGAATTAGATGATTTGAAGATTGCTTGGGTAGGTGATGGAAATAACGTTCTGCACGATTTGGCCTTAGCATGTGCGATTCTTGGAATTGATATTCATTATGCAATTCCAAAAGGATATGAACCAGATAAAGATGTTATGGATAGAGTTCAGTCGCTCGCTGAGAAAAATGGGAGTTCTGTTGTACAAACCAACGACCCTGTTGAAGCGGTTAAGGATGCACATGTAGTTTACACAGATGTTTTTATCTCTATGGGAGAAGAACACTTGAAGGATAAAATAGCGTCATTCGACGGTTTCCAAGTTAACGAAAAGTTAGTTGATAATATGGATGAAAATTGGAAATTCATGCATTGTCTTCCAGCACATAGGGGCGATGAAGTTACTGATTGGGTAATGGATCACGAACATTCGATAGTATTTGACCAAGCAGAAAATCGTATGTGGGCGCAAATGTCACTACTTGCTTACTTAGTGTCTGAAGGCGCTTGGGATGCGATGTACGAATTCATGGGATTAGAATAATCACAAGTACATAGGAATGATAAATCCTGTTAATCCAAATAACATAGCAATTCTAATTCTACTTGCTACAAGAGCATCTCTACCTTCATAGAGTGGCTTATTTAGAGTAATTAAGGTCATTATTGCAGGTATTTGAAAGAATAGTTGCCCAAATTCAAATGGCCCTTTCCAATATGGCATGTAAAGGCAGACTAATGATGCCATTATTATGACATAAGCTGCCATTCTTGAATTCTGTAATCCAAAAGACATAGGTAATGTATTCCTTATTCCTTCATCAGACTCCATATCTTGACAGTCTTTGACAATCTCTCTTGCAAGGTTGGTGAAGAATACAACACTGGCAGTCCACCAGACCAAAGGTGTACTTATTGCTGAAACACTAGATGCTCCATAGAGAATAACAGAACCGACCATAATTGATATTGAAACGTTACCTATTAGTCCCGAATCCTTAGTTTTTGGACCATGGTCATAACTGATCATCAGTGCAACTGCTATTACGTAAATCGCAACTAGTGGGTACCACTGCATATCATTGTCATATAGCCTAAAAGTCCCAAATAAAACACACACTATGCTCAAAGTCCAAAGTATCCAGGTAAATTTCTTCGCATCATTGATGGCGATACGCTGGGATGGAATTGGTCGATTTGGATGTGCTGTTTTATCGATTTCAGAATCTTTGATGTCATTCATCGTATTTCCTGCACCGATGAAGAATACTACCGCTAAGGTTTGGATTGCTACCTCTAACAGATATTGATTAAACCAGACACCACCAATTGCAAAATGAGCGCCTAATGGCACTGTAATTGCCGCAAGTACTACATTCTTCAGACGCATTAGTTCGAGAAATGCTCGAACCTTGCCCGACATGTATATGGCTGGGGTTAAGGGGTTTTGACTTCTTTGATTCAAGCGCTCACTTTGGACCAAACACAGACACGCATTCTAAAACCGCCTACGTCAGTTCCTTCATCGAAACCGACTTTAGTAAATCGACTATCACGTGCAAGTACATTTCCTAATTGGTTCATCGTAGCGCCCCATCTAAATCTCTTGTTGATATGATCTAGTATTGCAGTTGTATTTGCTTCTCCGACATCATCTAGATACTCTGAAATTTCACTTCTAAGTCTTCGAGTTTTACTCATCAAGCCTCACCTCTTGATTTTCTTACCCTTCTAATTATGTTGTTAATTGTAGCACTCATTAGTGGTCTTTCAGACGGTGAGAAAACCGGTTGCCACCCAGCAGCGGCAGAAAGGGATGGGATTCTGCCACTGGGGTGAGCTATTTTCGTGGTACATCTAAGTCTCCACGAAGGGGTGGGGGAGTGATTATTTATCTCTATCAAGTCAGAGAATTTCAATTCTTTTTCATTCAAGTATTCGTTTTCCATGACCCAAACGTAATGGCGGTGGTATATCAAAAGAAGAAAGACCCGGCAATTTGTAAGTGAATGACTGATGTCGTTCAGTGGCTCATTTACACTTTCAGTTTTTAGTTAAAGTGAACATATTATTTGTATTTTGAAACTAGTCTTCAAGGGAGATTTCTAAATAATGGATGGGCGACGGCAGGTTAGCCAAGCTCGTATAGTGTAGTGGCCCATCATAAAGGACTCTCATTCCTTTGACCCGGGTTCAAATCCCGGTACGAGCACTTTCAGTTAATTGTTCTATAGAAAATAAGCAGTGTCTGATTAGTTTTCAAACTTGAACCATTCATCGTTACTATCAACAGGTCGATACCAATTCTCTTCACCTTGTTTGAACCATTCATAGCCAGATTCATCGGTTGATGTTGCGGCTGTTTCCTTTGTTGGTCCGGCAAATGAATCGTTGATTGGTGGAATATCTTTGCCTTCATTTTCTACAATACTGGTTTGATCAAAACCAATGTCAGTTTCATCATAGGTTGCATTCTCAAACTTGTCATCTAGTTCGGCACGTAATCTCTCTAGCCTAATTCCTTGGTGTGGACCTAACATTCTGAGCATTAGCGAGTATTCCCAGCGTAGTGCAACTTTTTCTAATTCATCTCTTGATGTAGCTTCTTTGAGTAATTCTTCATATCGTTCACAGCGACCATTTCTAGTTGCGAATCCAAAACCTATCCAAGCAAAAAATGGCACGCCACCAAATATTCCAATTAAATCCCAAGCACCAAGTCCAACTGCAGTTCCTGGAATTACAATTTCAAAACTATCTACAGGAGTGTCAGTTGAAGACAATGAATCAGTTCCTAACCTTTCTTCATCAGCATCAGTCCAGCCATCGCCGTCATCATCTGAATCGCCATTGTTGCCTATTCCGTCTCCGTCTGTATCAACACATTCTTGACCGTTTTCGGGGAATGCATCTACTTCATCGAGACATCCGTCTGCGTCTAGATCACCTGGACTTGCTAGTTTGGGCAGGATGTCCATTGAATCATTGTAGCCATCATTATCAAAGTCGTTGAGGAATGGGTCAGCATCAGTTCCTGATTGATTATCACCAAGTCCATCTTCATCAGCATCTTCCCATTGTGTCGGGTTGTCTGGGAACAAATCATACAGCCTACCTTGAGGATTATCCCCGTAACCATCACCATCTCTGTCAGCCCATTGTGTAGCATCAGTGATGAACAAATCTGGGTTGTTGCCTAGTGAATTATCACCATATCCATCACCATCTATATCTCCCCATTGAGTTGCATCATCAGGGAACTTATCAGCACCAATTCCCATTGGATTATCACCCATACCGTCTCCATCTCTGTCTTCAATTTGAGTAGGGTCATATGGGAACATATCGGCATTATCACCTAAAAGATCTCCGTCAGAATCCTTCCATTCTAGTGGGTCATCGGGGAATGCATCACCTCTATTTCCATCGATATTGTCACCGTATCCATCCCCATCAGAATCGACTTGTTGCGTTCCATCATTAGGAAATGCATCATCTTCATCGGCTGTAGCATCTTGGTCAGAATCACGCCATCTCGTCGGGTCATCAGGGAACCAATCGCCTTGTGTTCCATATGGATTATCGCCATGACCATCGCCATCAGAATCAATCCATTGAGTTCCATCTGAGGGAAACATATCAGCATTAGTTCCGGATTGATTATCTCCATATCCATCACCGTCTCGATCTTGCCATTGTGTTGGATTATCTTTATCTGCATCTCCATCATTTGACCAACCATCACCATCAGAATCTATGCATCCGAAAACATCAATGGTTGAGTTTCCATACACTTGAGGACAATAATCTCCTTCTGTTCCATAGGAATTGTCTCCATATGAATCATTATCAGAATCTTTGTTCTGTGTAAAATCATAAGGATATAAGTCTTCATTATCACCAAAGCCATCATTATCGGCGTCATTCCATTCAGAAGCATCTTTTGGTTTGAAATCAGTAATATCTGGTCTTGTATCGCCATCAGTATCTATACAACCGAATTCAGACAAATAGGTTGAATTTCCAAAAACCCGAGGACATAAATCATTCAAATCAATAAAACCATCATTATCATCATCATCATCTTCACCAGAATCTTGGCAACCATCATTATCCATGTCACTTGTATTGTTTGAAATCCAATTAACGCTACCAAGGGAACAATTATCCAATTGATCATTCACAGCATCATTGTCATCGTCATCATCCTCTGTTTTATCCACACATCCGTCAGCATCATGGTCTGTGACAGTATTTGATGTCCAATCAAGTTGACCATGCTGGCATCTATCGATTGTATCTAATATTCCATCATCATCATCATCATAATCCCTGTAATCTGAAACACCATCACTATCATAGTCGCTAGAAAACTCAAATATAGCAAGGTCTGTTTGTTTTATGCTTGTATGTGAAATATCAGAAAATCTTGTTTGTGTAGTAAATTGATAAAATAAAATTTTCTCTCCATTTGTACTTGATTCAATCAAACAGTTTAATTCATCTCCTATTCCGTTAGAGGAAATTCTAGTGGTATAATTTGAATAACTGTCCATTTGTATAAAGAATATCATTGGAACGTTTCCTGTTAAAAATCCATTATCAACAGACATCGTAGTACTACGTGAATAACCACAAATAGAAACAAATCCATTATTTCCAACTACGATTGATGAAATTACGTCATCTCCTGTTCCTCCAAAATAATTTACCCAAGATAAATTTCCACTTGATGTATATTTAGCGACATATGCATCCTCCCCACCATAAGGGCTCGTAGAACCATTGTGCGTTCTAAATGGTTCATTGTATGAGCCACCAATAAAAATATTATTTTGGCTGTCAACATCAATTGAATTACATTTTAATGTAGCACCCGATTCTCCATATATTGTAGTGTGCCATTTAATGGTTCGATTGTGATTATACATCTTAATCAATAAACAACCATTATTGGTACCAGAAAGTTGCTCAGGATGTTCATTGGCTCTTGATACCCCAAGGAAATTTTTAATATCCCAATTTCCTGTTTTGAGAGAGAGATCTGCTGCTATAATCAAATCATCATTTGAGTCAACACTCAGCAAAAAATTACTAGGTGCCCAAGAGTTTCCTGTTGTACCGATCCCCCAATCCCAATTGCCACTTGAATTTAATTTTGCAAAGAAGTCTGTCGAACCTGCAACATAAAATGTACTTGTTCCAAAGGATATTGGAGCAGTACATGATGAACACCCCACATAACCATAAACGTATATATTGCCATTTGAATCGATAGCAAAATCATCAATACCAATTGATGAAGGTGGGTTAGCTTTTACAAATCGCGTCATATTTCCGTTTGGGTCAATAGTCGCCAAAAAAAGTGACTTTGTGCCAGTTTGGTTGTAAAACGTCGAAACTGTATTTGGAGTGCTACGATACGAAGAACCAATAATTAAGGATTGATTTGATGTTAGTTTCATTTTAGGATCACTTCCTAAATTTGTCGAGTTGAAAGCCCAAACAAGACTTCTGTTGAAATCAAATTTAGCGAATATATATGTATAGAAATCTTCACTAGAATTTGAAGAATAATTTTCAATTTGAATAGGTGAGTTATAATTTCCTTTGCTCATTTGAAAACAGATGTAAATGTTATTGTCATCATCCATAATTAGGTCTATTACACTTAAGCCAGCTATACTTGCTATGTTCATAGATTGATTAACGCCCAGATTTGTTGAGTTCGATACAATTGTGTTAATATTATTTTGTGTTGATTTGGCAGTTAAATCATCATTTAATGAATCAATATCGTGATTATTACTATTGAGATTGGATAATGACTGGCCTAGCAAAATCAAGATTAATAGTGCTACTATGTGGCTGCGCATAGAAGGCCATAGTCGGCCTCATATTATGAATTACTTGTATCAAAAGCAAATAATTAGCTGATCGATTTTAAATAGCATGGTATTTGCTGATAGTATCCCGGTGAGGTTCTATCTATCGACGGGTGAGCCTTACTATTGCAGAGACTATTATTGCTAATCCTAAAAATCC
>QQRY01000058.1:1842-23769 GCA_003602575.1 Candidatus Poseidoniales archaeon | reverse complement strand
AGTTCAGTGACTGCCATGGAAGCATTCGATGGAACTATCACTACAGCCGCATATGGGCCAATCGCAATAATTACAGCCACTATTACAGATGCAATCATCTTAGGTTGTGAAACATTACCCATCATTCTTTGAGATTGGATAATAGAACCTAGACCTATTGCAAGTACGATTATTACTACAAGAAGTCCAAAACCTCCACCTTGTAAAGAAAGTATAGCTCCGACTAAGACGACAGCCCAACCGACCATCCCAATGATTCGAGCCTTTTCATCGACTGTTCCGTCGACCAAAGTCTCAGTTGTAGTAACTGTAGTAGTGGTAACTACCTTGGATGCTCCTTTCGATAGTAATCCAGATTTCTCACCATCGGATTTTACTACCTTTTCTTCGGTATCATTTGTCGCTTTTGCCTTATCTAGTAATCCAGCCATAGTCGCCGTCTCCAATCGTAGGACAAATGACTTGTGTTATGAATTAAGCGCCTGCCGGCTTCATAAAACACCGATTTTGATGATTTATTTTTTATGTCAAATACCAGGAGCGGCTTCTCGCCACTCCTCTTCGACTTCATCTTCATCATCGGACAGATATCGTCTTCCTGCAACTGCTGCTGCTAGAGCAACCATTGAAAGTGCTGGTATAAGTTCGAAACCTGGCAGATAAACACCACGAACATAGACAGTGATCATTTGAGATTCTCTAATACATCCACCGTTATTACAAGCGAACTCTGATTCAGCGTAGAAGTCTAGAACGTGGTATGCATCGCTCCAACCTTGAGTCTTAGGGGTTCTTGCTTGTACTCTTACATTGGTAGGAGTAGGAATTGCATCGATTTGAACCTTGACCGAAGGCAAGTTAATTGTGAAACCTGCTTCTTCTAGTTCTTCACGATAAGATTCGGTTACACCTACTTTCATGAAATCTTTCTGATTACCTAAATTATACACCTTGAATTCGAAGTTCTTGTCAGTCTTAGGCATCAATTGTACGAATGGTTCGACCGCTTCAACTTGAACAAGTGAATATTGTAGAATATTGACAATCATGTTGTTTTGGGATGATGCAGAATTGGGCGGTGGAGCACTTTGTATCTCCTGAACTGTTGCCGATACAGATAGAGTACGACTTTGCATTGCCATATATGGAGTGGCTCTAACAGAAATTTGGAAATCTACATCTTGGCCTCCACCAATATACATATCTCCTGGTGCTGCAGTAGCAAGATTATCACTTGTTACAATGATACTGATTTTCTCTTGGTATTGAGTAGGGTTACTTGCAGTACAAGTAGTAAAGCCTGAATAAGTTGAACCTGGCTTAACTTCAACGTTGATATTGATCGGAGCACAGGTGACGGAAATAGCCGCAGTAGGTATTTGGGCCGCTGCTGGAGTGGCTACAGATAACATCGAAAACATGTATAAAGCTAAAAGAAAGGATGCACGCTTGAACATTGACACAGTCTCACCTATCACCCATGCCACTATAGCGCCACTCATAACCATTGTGGATATATGGGACGATAAAACCCCTGTATGCTCGTTTTGATAATTTAACTAAAAGAAAAGAAGTGGGCCCGAAGGGACTTGAACCCCTGACCCCCCGGTTATGAGCCGGGTGCTCCAACCAACTAAGCTACAGGCCCGTATGCCGAGCGTAGAAGCACTTACTGTTGAACCTTATTGTCATCAATCAAACTGAGATAAGGATGATTGACCTGGTTTAATCCAGTCCCTAACCATTGCTTCTACCTCGTCTCTAATAGATTCAGGAATGAAAATTAACGCCCTTTCATTTGGTTGTGACAAAGAGCGAATCATCGATGAATGTTCGGCTGCATCTCGACCATCTTCCAAAAGAATACCTTGCTCATAAGGCATGTAGCCTCTCTTAGAGATCTTAGCATATAATACATGAATCTCTGGGTTGAAACCCTTAGAAGATACAACTTGTTCCAATCTAGTTTTGATGATATCTACCATCTCTATAGTCAAAGAATCGATCCGGATAGATTTATGGAAATCTTTGCGGGAAAGTAATTTTTCAGCATATAAGGAGAGAATTTCATCATCATGGTTAGCCCAATCAGGTAAAGCAACTTTCACATGTGAATCATTAAGTTCCGCATACTCCACAGCAGTCAAGTCATCTTTTAGGAGCATCAATTGCAGTCTACCAGAGATATTCAATTCCCCATTCAATGCTAATTCTCTTGCCCTTGATAGCATTTTAACAAGATAATTTTGAGTCAGCATATTCACCTTGTGGAAATAAACTTGATTGTACATATGATACCTTGTCACCAAGTATGCCTCTATTGCAGGTAGACCCCAATTTTTGACGTAGAAGTGCCCATTCTCACCAACTCTCAGTGCTCGGAAAACCCTAGGAATATCAAAGCCACCAATTTGAGCACCTGTATTTGCTTGGTCTCGAACAAGGTAGTCCATTCTATCAACGTCGAGTTGAGAGGAAACAATCTCTTTCATGAATGGAGGTATGGGTATTCCATCACATTCATTCTGCCCATCCATGAGAGCAAATAAGCGATTCATTCTATCTTCTCCGATAACCTGCCTTAGAGCCTTACCAATTTCTGTTTCAGTTGACTCCAGTAGTAATCGGCCCCAATGTTCGTGAGAGTGATATGTTGCAAAAACTTCTGGTGTTTCTAGAAGGTGCGAATAAGGAGGATGGCCTATGTCATGCAGTAAAGCTGCTAGATGAACCAACTCGGCATCATCTTTCGAGATTGTGTTAGGTTGTACCTCTTCTAGAGCAATAGTCAATTGCTTAGCCAAGTAATAGGCCCCTAAAGAATGAGAAAATCTATTGTGAGTTGCTGCTGGAAATACGTATTCACAAGTAGATAATTGTTGGATGGAACGAAGCCTCTGAAATTCTTTGGTATCAATAATAGTAGCATGGCTACTAGGCACGAGAATATCTCGATGAATTTCATCTCGAATGACTCTGTCTCGCATGTCCATCCCATACAGCGCTTCAGTTCTTTAGTTAAAAAACACGCGTAGATTAAAGATTTCAACCAGTCAATCAAGCCAAAACAGATATGCGTCGCGTTCGTTTCGAGGTAAATATGGCGGACATGCTGAAGAGTATGATGGACAAGATTACTGATGATAATCCTGAAACTCGTGGACAAAAATTATGGGTCATGTTTGCTTTAGCAGTACTTCTAGTTGCTGCAATGAATTATTATGCTCTAATTCGTGAACCAGAAATTATTCCAATGGATGAATTAGTAGAATATAATAATGAAGTCGTAAAAGTCGAAGGAAAAATTATCTCTTGGAGAGAAGACCCATGGAATTCTGGAGACTGGGAAACTCACGTCATCATTACTGATGGTACCGGGGTAGTAGAAGTTAGATGGAGTCGTCCTGCTGAAATACCACCTATTGGAACAAATGTTGTTATAACCGGTGAAGTTGCTGAATTCCAAGGAAATATATTCATGCGAGCAACTGGTTCAGGAGCAATGGACTGGAGTCAGGATGACTTACCTGACATTATAGAACTAGCAATAGTTGATGTAGCCTTAGACCCTGAAAAGTATGTAGATGAAATTATCACACTAACTGGGTATATTGGTGAATCCATCCCACCGGATGAAATGTTTGTCACCGCCGACCTTAGAGACCACCCCTCCTATGGCAATTCAGAGCATCAAATCAAACTGAACATTAGATCTAATGTTGGAGAATGGATTGAATCCTCATCAAAGATTCAAGTTACAGGAACAGTTGCTTATAATCAAAGAGAACTGAATTGGGTAATGTCTGTGCAAGGTCCAGAAATTTTAGTTGATAGAAATCATCCAGTAGACATTACAAGGCTCGATTGGGGCGCTGAATCTACTTGGAGTTATCAATCTGGAAATCTAGTAAATATTGCAGGATATATCGTAATTAGCGGAGATGAATGGTCACTTCGTGGACCAAGCGGAACTACAATTTGCCTAAATCCAAGCCAAGAAGATCTTGATTCATCTGCAAACTCCAGTTGGGATAATACGTTCCACGACATACAAGGACGCTTGATGTGGTCAGAGTCAGATGCTACATGGTGCGTTGATGCAAATGAGGGGACTCCATTGGGTAGCCTTGACGGAAGTGAAACCACTGTCAGCCTATTAGCACTATTATCCGGAAATCCTGTTGGACTAATTGAAAATCCAACTCAAAGATACACTTTATCTGCTTTCATTAAATATCCGATTGAACCATCTGTTGAAGATGTCAATGGATATTTTGTAGACTCCTCAGGATACACGCCTGGACAGACGACTATCGCAGCAACATTCCCTGCCCAAACATCGACTCAATGGCTCGAAGCAGGTCAACAAATTTCAGCGAATGTATCTGTTACATGGGATGATGAGGATATGAGAATTAGATTACAAGTACATGACTATGTGGTAGGAGATGTTCCTTCAGCCAAGAATCTGCTATGGGAAGATGGTGCAACACAGTGGGGATATTCTAGAAATCAAATGGTAAATCTAGATGGCCTAGCGGTTCAAGATGAAGATGGAGATTGGTGGTTACAAAGAGAAGGCACCAATCAGAGCATTCGATTATCTACTGCCGGAGTAAGTAGCATAGGAACTGATTCATTACACAACGGCACTTCTATGACTTGGACTGGAAGGATGATGCAAATTGAAGATGTTGATTCAATATCACTAGTTTTCTCACTGATAAGTGCTGATGTAATCGATAGTGATGGAGATGGGTTATCGGATGACTTGGAATCAATTTATGGAACCAATCCATATAATCCTGACACAGATGGTGATGGTTCAAATGATAGATTCGAGATAGAAGAAGACACCAATCCTACAAGTGCTAACTGAGGAATAATTATGTTAGAAGCTTATTTTGTCGACTTAGGATGGTTACTGTTCGCTCTGTTTTTCGGAGTTGGAATGGGCTCATTAACTGGATTGATTCCAGGTTTTCACGTCAACAATGTCGCACTGATTCTTCTAGCACTTTCACCTGTCATGCTGAGTTGGGGCATACCGCTCTCAGCAGTAGCAGCTATTATTGTATCAACTGGAACTGTTCACACTTTCTTGAATTATATCCCTTCAGCATTGCTTGGAGCACCTGATGCAGACCAAGCCCTTTCATTACTTCCTGGGCATCGAATGTTACTATCAGGTAATGCTGCAAGAGGAGTTGCTTGGTCTGCTCGAGGTTCACAATTGGGACTATTCCTATCATTACCACTGATAATTGTTGCAAGAATTGCATTTGGTGATGAACTTGGTTGGTATGATTACCTTCGAAACATTGTTTTCTTCCTCTTATTCTCCATCTCGTTACTACTACTCGCAACAGAAACTACAAGGTTAGATTGGCCCAAATGGGTTCGTAAAGGAACAAGAGACATACTTGGAAGAGATTCTCGTTTTGCTGGATTCTTGACTGCTACAGCGTTCTTCTTACTTTCAGGATTTTACGGCTGGGCCGTGTTTACCCTGCCTGCAAGATCTCCGATTGGAATACCTGATGCAAGTCTACTATTACCGAGTCTTGCTGGTCTTTTCGGGATTGCAAACTTACTAGACATATACGCTACAACATCACACATACCTCCGCAAAAAGAGGATTGGTCTTTGCCCCCAGTAAAACCGTTAATCGTTCCTTGTTTCTGGTCTGGAGTTGCTGGCGCATCGATGGGTGTTTTACCTGGAATGACTGCTTCTCAGGCAACTGTTTTGGTGATGGGTGGAAGAAATGTCGCTGCTAAGATTCAGGGTAAAGAAGGATATGGCATGGATTGGGAAACAAGACAGTTAACCGAACTAACCGATGATGAATTACTAGAAATTGCAATGGCTGAAGCAGAAGGCGATGTTGAAGGCCCTCAAACAAAACAAGACTTGGAAGTAATTGCAATTCTATCAGCGGTTAATACAGCGGTAACAGTCATGGTATTGGGATTCTTGTACATTATCGGACGTTCTCGTTCTGGTGCAACTCTTGCGTTGAAATTGATGTATCCTATCGATACTTGGTCATCTGCCGAGCCGACTGCTGATTTCGTACGCTTGATTGCAATTACAATTGCTGCAGGAATGATGGCAATGCCGATAATTAGAGTCGTTGGAAAGGGGATGCTGAGGTTACACGCAGCAATTCCCCTACAGCAGATGGTTATGGGTGTCATAATTTTCGTCACCGCATTAGTTTGGTTTACAACAGGTTTTGTTGGCATTGGAGTCCTAATCATTGGAACAATCCTTGGTTTATTGCCTCCAAGAATCGGAATAAGAAGAAGCCATGGGATGGGAATCATTATTGTTCCAATTATGATTTACACATTTAATCAGGCTCAAGATGCATTTGGATTCCTTTGAAACCTCGATATCTTGTATGCAAAAGAGATATGCCCTTTGACTATACCCGCTGTTTGAAGAGGTCTTACTATGCACCCACGAAAGCTGTCATTTTCTCTAGTCGCCCTAATGCTTATTTCTTCGATTATTCCATTAATAGATGTTGAATCTTCTAGCTCTCTCGAAGATCAAAATGAGGTTTTTCAATCAAGTTCAATAGCATGCTTAGGTAATATCTGTCTAAATGAGGCACTTCCTAATCCAAATGGAAATGACAACGCTGCATGGCCAGGAGGAGAATGGGTTGAGATTTACAATAATGGTTCGATGAGCGTAGATGTTAGTGGTTGGTATATTGAGAATAAAGTTCAGAAACAAATGATATTCAATTCCACTACGATAGTCGATTATGATTCTATGAATTCTGCATCTTGGACTATTGCCCCTGGTGATTATATGGTCATTGCAAGAAATGGAATGCCTAATTCGATGTTCTATCTATCAAACTCAAATGATATAATCACTCTTTTTGATTCCCTAGGAAATCAAATCGATGTAGCTTCATGGACATTCTCCAGCAGTGGAGCACCATCAGGAACAAGTCTACAAGAAGACCCAACAAATCCAACTAATGACTGGGTAGCAACGAACAATACTACCCCTGGAGGCGATAATGACGGGACTGCAACAGGTGGTCCAACACTTGTGACTACAGATTTGAAAATAAACGAAGTAATGTCAAATCCATGGCCTTCAGAAGATAGTGATACTTGGCCTGGTGGAGAGTGGGTTGAAATTCTAAATACTGGAACTGAAGTGATAAATTTGACAGGATGGTATATTGAAGATGCTGCAGGAAATCAAATTATGATGGATGAAACACATCTAATTGATTCAGATCCTAATATTGCAGAATCTTTCCACATAGCAGGTGGTCACACTCGAATTATTGCAGTTAATGGCTCATCAAATTCAGGTCTGCTAAACAATGGTGTGGAACAACTATCATTGAAATTACCAAATGGCAGTATAACACATTTGGTAGATTGGTCCGATACTGTAAATGGGTACTCACTCTCATATGATTCTAACACACAAAGTATGTTTTATTCCGCATATCCAAGTCTAAACCAGACTAATCCTTTACCAATTAATCAGTTATCACCTTCTCCTGCAGATGTAAGATTTACTGAAGTTATGCCTCATTCATATTCAAATGGCACTACATTCCCTGATGGAGAGTGGATTGAAATTCATAATTCTGGAAGCACCACTGTCGACCTTCTTGGATGGACAATTACTGACGGAATGGGTAATGTCACTACATTAGACCCTGTCTCACTGGTATTCAATAATACACAGGGATCTACTGACATCGCACCAGATGGCCGAAGATTAGTTCAATTCACTGGTGAAACAAGGCTTTGGGATTATTATAATCACTTGGTTTTGATGGATACCACTGGTAGTATAAACGATGTTGCATGGTATTCTAATGATTACGGAATTAATACTTCGCTAATACGTAATTCCAATCCATCTGATGCATGGATGCCATCATCTTGGATCACTCCTGGTCAACCAGAACCTGGTTCTGGACCGGTTTCTAGTAGTGATATAATTTTTACAGAAATAATGCCTAATCCGCTTGGCGCAGATACGCAAAATTGGCCACTAGGCGAGTGGATTGAAATTCTCAATAATGATTCTTCTGTGGCAGATATCAATGGTTGGAAATTGAAAGCAAATAATAGAAATTTCGTCATAGATGCATGGAATCTTCCTCTTCAATCAAATACATTGATTCAACCTGGCGAAGTCGCAGTAATCGCATTGAATGGAACTAGTTCTTTTTATCTCAAACAAAGCTCTGATATAATTACAATAGTTGATTCAATGGACTCTATTGTAGACATAGCAGGATGGAATGATACTGAAGAAGATAAATCATTATTGGCCCCAGGTTCAAGTCATTCTGGTTATGCTCTACAAACCGCTGAAGGACTTTCAGGATGGGTAGAATCAGTATGGAATACTCCTGGTGAAATTAATCCTACATGGCCGGCATATTCTGGCTCTAATAATCTGCTAGTCAGTGAATTTATGGCATCTTGCTCATCTGTTTCCGAATATGACTGGATTGAACTATACAATGATGATTCAAACGAAATTAATCTCAGTAGATGGAGAATGGATACATCTCTAGGTAATCGAGTATTTATCACATCAATAGCTACTATTGGAGACTTGAACTTAGAAAATCTAAGCGGTATTGAGAATCAATCTACTTTACTCGCCAGTGGGGAATATGCAATTATAAGATTAGATAATTCGTTCTTGATGAATGACCATGAAGTTAGTTTATTCAACCCCGATGGAGTGAGAATTTACAACATGTCGGTGGGAACCAATGAACCTTGTAAGTCAAAAATCAATTCTCCTGAAGGATGGATTGAAGCACCATGGAGCACGCCTGCACAAGCTAATCCTGATTTTAGTAATTTAGCAAGTGCTGGAGACATTATCTTCACTAGATTGATGACAGAAGGTAGCAATGATGATGTCAGTAATTCTGAATTTTTCGAACTAAAAAATACCGGTGAATCATTAGCATACCTTGATGGTTGGACAGTCGAAATCACCGCAGGTGGAAATACTAATTCTTACACGATAGGACAATTGACAATTTCTCCTGGTGAATCAGCAGTTTTGGCCAATGACGGAGTTGGTATTTGGGTCACTGAATCATCACCAATAATACCTGAAAATCTTGATTATTACTCCTTCAGTGATGTTTTTGGTGAAAATATTCTAATTCCGGATTCCGGTGCTGCAATTCAAATCAAGGACTCAACGGGAACTCTTTCTGATAGCGTTGTTTATGATAATGGCCCATCGGATACAAATGGTTGGAGTGGTGAATCAGTAAGTGCCCCATTGAGCATTAACATGATAGTTTACATTAGAGGCGATGGATGTAATTTCCTACCGGATACTGATTCAGCTAGTGATTGGAATCATAGATGGAGTATTTTGGGCGCAAGCAATCTATGTACAGATAATGAATTTAGTGGGCAGAGTTCCATCACTCCATTAATCGGGCCTCAGGACGGGCTACTTGACTTACTAAACTGGATTGAAGGAGCTACAAGTTCGATACAGGTCCATCTTTATCAGATGCAAGAACCAAGATTGGTTCAAGCATTAATGAATGCTGCTTCTAGAGGTCTCGATGTAAAGGTTGTATTAGACCAAGGTTGTACTTGCTCAATATGGTCTTATGACGATATGCAGAAACAATATGGATTTGCTAGCGAACTAGATAATGCTGGTGCTGAAGTTTACTGGTTTGGAACTGGTAATGACCAACCATATAATTACATTCACAGCAAAGTTGCAGTTAGAGATGGCAATAGTGTTTGGATGTCTTCTGGTAATTGGAAATCTTCCTCTCAACCTGCTCCGGGAGTTAGAGGTAACGTAGAGTGGAGCGTAATAATTGAGAATCAACAATTAGCTGATATTGTTCTTCAACAATTGGAACTAGATACAAATATTCAGTTTGAACATATAACCGCTTATTCATCATCTGATGCACCTAGTGATTGGACTATGCCAGGAGTCGAATCCGTAAGTGGTGGAGGACTAGCAGCATCATATTCAGTCGATGCAACAGGTGAAGTTCTAACATGTCCTGATAATTGTATAACTGGAATTACAAATTTGATCGATAGTGCTTACTATGAAGTCGTTCTATCTCAACAAACACTCGATGTAGATTGGTATTGGGGTTGGGGTCAGCAAAGTCCAGTAATTACTTCGATGTATGAGGCTGCTAAAAGAGGAGTTGCGGTACGTGTTATCATAAATGGTGCCTATCTAGACGATGATGACCAAGATATCGTCGACTTACTGAATGAAGTCTGGAATGGCACTGAAGGTTTGGATACTTCGGCAATTATAATGAGCGAAGATGATGATGTATCAAAACTTCATAACAAGGGGATAATTGTTGATGAGAAGAGTGTTTTAGTTTCCTCGATTAATCTAGGAAGTTCTGCAATGAATAGAAACCGAGAAATGGGCGTAATAATCCATTCGGAAATAATCGCTCAAGTATACAAAGATGCTTGGAATGTTGATTGGAATCGACTTGATAATGTAACAGATACTGACCAAGACGGACTAATTGACAAGTGGGAAGTTCCTAACGGTCTAAATAGAACTAAGAGAGTTTTAGATTCTGGAATAACTGAAGAGTTATACGATGCTGATGGCGATGGATTGTCTAATCTAATCGAATATAACCAGGGTAGTCACCCACTACTTGCAGATACTGATGGAGATTGTATTAGAGATGATGTTGAAATCGCTTGGGCTCAAAGTACTGCACTTGACCCTAATGTGGCTACAGTCTCTCCCTATGACGCACTAAATATGGCAGATGCTGATGGCGACGGTGTTAACGAATCAGCTGCTCTAGGATGTGACCTAGGCGGTATTGAGACCAACACTGGAAATTCAACAGAAAATCAGACTCTTGACCCTGTTGGAGATGAAGACAATGATGGAATACTCAACGATGTAGATATCTGCCCTGGTACACCTGAAAACACTCCAACCGATGCTGAAGGATGTTCCAATAAACAGAGAATGAGTTTAGCCGATGCAAGTAAGGGAGAAGAAGACGATTCTGGGACAAAAACGATGCTATGGGTAATGCTAATCGCTGGAATTCTAGCTGCAGGTGCATTTGTAATTCTAAAACAATTAGAATCGAAAGCAGAATCTGAAAAAGACTTAGTCTCAATCGAAGAACAAGAGCGTATGCTAGCAGAAAGTTCCGATGATGCACCTGTGGAACAATCATGGGATATGCCCGTACTTGACGGTAGCGATTCGAGTCCTGAAGAAGTGATTGAATCATCTGGAATATCACCTGAAGATTTAGCAAAATGCCCGGGTTGGGATGAAGCGACAATTCAGGCATATTTGGATCAAGGATGGTCTATTGACCAACTTGCAGAATACTACGCAGAACAGTTGGAATGATTATCTAATTAGCGTAAGTTTGACAAGGGACTTGTCATTAGGAGTGGATGAGAAAGATGCGTTATACAACAAGTAACCCGATAATGACACAGAACTTTTGGTCTAATATTACAGGTCAAAATACAATGACTTTTCAAGGAACCATTGGTAAATTAGCATACTTACTGGGAATAGTTTCTATCACTGCTCTAATTTCTGCTTATGTAGCACTGGATGCTTTAGCAGCAGGAAATGCTTCTGTGATTAGCGGCATGACATGGGGTGGAATGTTAGGCGGAATTGTAGTCGCCATGATGCTGGCCTTTATGCGCCCTGCAAATCCTGCTCCTTTGATGACAATTTATGCCGTACTGATGGGAATGTTTGTTGGCTCAGTTTCACTTTTGTTCGAGGCTTTTTACTCTGGAATAATCATACAAGCTGCGTTTGGCACTGTGTTTATCTCCGGTGCAATGCTCACTATCTATTCCTCTAGAATCATCAGAGCAACACCTACATTCAACAAAGTTATTGGCAGTCTTACGGCATCAATCATGCTGATGTACGCTGTTTCGATAATATTCACCATGTTTACTCCATTCGAAATCCCTTATTTGCACACATCAGGACCTATAGGAATTGGTATCACTCTGTTCATACTAACTATAGCAGCATTGAGTTTGATCTCTGATTTTGGATTCATTGAATCTGGAGTCAAAATGAACGCACCAAAGAATGCTGAATGGTGGGGGGCTTTTGGAGTATTAGTTACAATAATTTGGATCTATATCGAAATGGTCCGTTTGCTTTCTAAACTACGTGACTAAAATTAGTCATTTTATTGGTGGCTATCTATGTCTAAATGGGTATTCCTATTTTTAGCAATAATTTCTGAAGTAATCGGAACTTCATTCCTTAAATCGACTGAGGGATTCACTAAGTTATTACCATCGATAATAGTAATTATAGGATACTGTGCAGCATTTTATTTCCTTTCCCTCACACTCGATACAATCCCGATAGGCATGGCATACGCTGTTTGGTCGGGCGTTGGCATAGCAGCAATAGCCGTGGTTTCAGTTATCTTTTTCGAACAAAAATTAGACATGGCTGCCATTGTTGGTATGGGCTTGATTATTGCTGGAGTCGTAGTATTACGTTTGTATAGTGAAGCATCTGTCGAATAACGAAAATCGATATTTCTCGTGAAAATTTAGCGTAGAATTGAAACACTGTAGACGTCAGCGTTACTTGATAACATGTCACGGAGTATACCCGTAATTGATTTTGATGATTTCCTTTCAGGTGATGAAAAAAGGATGACTGACTTCGTACAAGCAGTTGGAGACTCTCTCAAAGATATTGGCTTTTTTGCTCTGAAAAATCACGGAATACCGATTGATTTAATTGAACAATCATATGCTCAGGGCGATGATTTCTTCAGTTTGGATGAGGAATCCAAAAGAAATTATTTACAACCTGAAATTTCCCACCAAAGAGGATATACCGCATTTGGTATCGAACATGCAAAAGACAACCCAGCCCCCGATTTAAAGGAATTCTGGCAAACTGGACGTAGCCATAGTGATAGAAATTTCAAACCAAATTATCCACTTAATGTATGGCCAGATGACATGGTCCCAGAATTCAAAACAGTCATTGATGGATTATACCACCAAATGGAATCTCTTTCTCTAAAACTTCTATCGGCATGCAGTTCTTACCTTGGAAAAAATGACCAATGGCTTGGGGAAATGACAGAACAAGGTAATACAATAATGCGTATCATTCACTATCCACCTCTAGGTGAAGACACCCCTGAAGGCGCAGTACGCTCTGCTGCACACGAGGATATCAATTTCATCACGCTACTGGTTACTGCTACTGCTGATGGGCTCGAGGTTATGGATCATGACGGAAGTTGGATTAAAGTTGAAGGTGATGCAAGGTATATCATTGTAGATTCAGGAGATATGCTTCAGAATCTAACCAATGGATTATTCAAATCTACAACTCATCGTGTCGTTAATCCTAGTTCTAAATCTGAACGACGCTTTTCGATGCCTATGTTTGTTCACCCTAGAAATCAGATCGATTTAACCCCTCGACCTGAATTCATTGCGATGACTGGTGGTGAGTCAAAATACCAATCGATTACTGCAGGTGATTATCTTCACCAAAGACTGGTCGAAATAGGCCTAGCTTCAAGTGATGATTAGTATGGATATAGAACATATTGCCAAATTAATTTCAGCAGTCGAATCAAAAGAAATGATGAATTTAGAACATCTTGCTGAATTTATTAATGGTGTTGCAAATCATTCAATACCTGTCGAGATGATTGAAAAGTGGTTAAAGGCAGTCCATAGTCACTCGATCTCTGTAAAGGAAACAACAATTCTAACAAAAGAAATGATGCATTCAGGAGCCATACTTGATTGGCCAAACAAAAAAATGGTAGTCGATAAACACAGTACTGGAGGTGTCGGTGACAAGATGTCATTGATGCTTGCACCAGCACTTGCTGCTTGTGGAGTAATGGTTCCAATGCTTGCTGGAAGAGGCTTGGGTCACACTGGTGGAACAATAGATAAATTAGAATCTATACCTGGATTCAATTGCTCTTTATCTCCAAGTGAAATGAAAGAGCAGGTCCAGGAATTAGGATGTTGTATAGCAGCACAAAATGATGCTATTGCACCTGCTGACGGACTTCTTTATGCGATTAGAGATGTTACTAATACCATCGATAGTATACCACTAATCACGGCATCAATTATTTCAAAAAAGGCTGCTGAAGGATTGGGCTCTCTAGTTCTTGATGTAAAATGTGGTTCTGCTGCATTCATGAAAACAAGAACTGATGCCGAAGCGTTAGCTAAATCAATGGTCGGCGCTGCCAAAGGTCTTGGAATAAATACAACTGCTCAAATCACACAAATGGATTTTCCAATCGGCAAGTATGTAGGGAATTCACTTGAAGTTGTAGGAAGTGTAGAAGTCTTACAAGGAAATGGATCTAAAGATACTCGAGATCTAGTTATCATGCAAGGTTCTGCACTATTACTTCAAAGTGGTAAGGTAAAAAATTCTCAAGAAGGAATCAAAAAGATTGCTGAAGTCTTAGATAACGGTTTAGCACTTGCAATCTTCGAAAAAATGTGTGTCGCTCAAGGTGTAACAGAAGAAAATGCCAAAAAGATTTGCAGTGACCCGAAATCAATTTTACCTAAATCCGAATCTACTACTACATTTGCCTCAAGTAAATCTGGTTATGTCACAATGATAGATTCAATGGCACTTGCAGAAATCGCCCGTAAACATGGTGCTGGTCGTTTCAATTTAGAGGACGAAATAATTCCAGAAATCGGTTTTGAAGTTCTAGTCGAACAGAATCAAAAGATCACAGAAGGTGAGCAGTGGTTATTATTTCATCATAATGCGGCTCTAAATGATGAAGAAATAGCGCAATTAAACGATTCTATCAGTGTTGAGAATCAAGTTTCTGCTAAGAATTCTCGTCTAATCTCGACAATATCCTAAGTCGATATATCCGAAGTCGTCATAAAGGAGTGGTTACTCGGCCACGATGCCGATTTAGCTTAGCTGGTGGAGCGTGGGACTGTTAATCCCAAGGTCNNAGTGCATCTTTAGCACCTTTCGCATAATCGGCGCCATAATAATTCTGTATCAAAGCACAAATTTTGTCTTCTGACGGGACATAATTAATTTATTTGAAACTAGACTAACATACGGTGAAGGCATGTCTAGAGATATGGAGATTGAGCCGATTACAGTAAGTGGAGCAATCAAATCATTTGGAATAGTTATTGTATTCTGTATTATTGTCCTATTAGTAATTTTAGGGATTGAGTTTCTATTTTTTTCCTGGTTGTCCCCGTTTTGAAGTTGATTTAGAATTAATTAATGATTAATTAATGAATCATTTTTTCCTAAAATCTGCACCAAGAAAATACTTTCTCAAGGTCGGATTATTTACCATATTAGAACTAAATCTACTGACTGACCACCAGAAAAATTCTAATGTCAGCCAACATATTCCAAAAATAATAATGAATTCAAATGTTGATGATACTCCTAAAGCTAATGAAATCAAGCATGAGACAATCAATGATATTGCAACATCGTACAATCTCCCAAGACACAGCCAAAAGTTGACCATCCTTGTTAAGAAATTATTCATCAAACAGGGTAGATGAGGTCAGTATAAAAGTTAAATCGACACCATCAACGATTACGCAGGTAATCTTCACCATACCATGACCATTGTTCCATAGTCCAGCCTGCAGGAAGTCCCTCCGGTGGCAGTGGAGGATGTATTGCAGCGGTTGGAGCCATTGTGGGCAAAGGCTCGATATTACTCATAACAGGCAAAAACTCAGAATTGCCTAGAGAAATTTTGGCCTTATTACGTCTAGTTAGAAGTAATCCAATAACAGCGATACTTATTATCGCCAGAACCAGTATTGCTATAATTGGTAAATTAGAGGAATCTTCCTCAACTACTGTCAAAGTGGCATCTAAAGGATAAGCATCAGAATTATCCCCGACCCCATCTCCATCAGAGTCTATCCATTCCATAGAATCAGTAGGGAATTTATCAAGAGAATCATCCCAGCCATCACCATCACTATCTAAGCAACCGAATCTCTGTTCTGTTGAACTGCCAAATACATCTGGGCATGAATCCGGGAAGTCTCCGTCAATTGAATCTCCAAATCCATCTGAGTCTCTATCAGAGTATTGTGATGCATTATTTGGGAATAAATCATTAGAGTCGGACCATCCATCACCATCAGAGTCTGGACATCCAAAAACATCTAGAGTTGATGTTCCAAACTCGCCTGTGCATGCGTCTGGTTGGAATCCAGATTGGTCATCACCATAGCCATCATAATCAGCATCTGCATGTTGTGTAGGGTCGTCTGGGAAAGAATCTGCACCTGAACTTATACGCCAATATGTGTCAGCGTCTGACCATCCATCTCCATCGCTATCAGGACATCCAATTCTATCTTGTGTAGAAGTACCTGCTAAATTAACACAGAAATCCCCTTCAAATCCTTGAATTATATCGCCAAATCCATCTCCATCAGAATCATACCATTGAGTAGGCTCTAATGGGAAGTCATCTATGACATCTGCATAATTATCTCCATCTGTGTCTATGCATCCCTTTGCAGTCCCGGTACTTGTCCCTACAATAGTTGGACAATAGTCATCTTCATCCAAGAAACCATCATTATCGTCATCAAGATCCTCTCCTGCATCTTCACAGCCATCTCGGTCGTTATCAGTGGTAGTAGAAGAAGTGAAGTCAATGCGACTTGTTGGACAAGAATCTACTTCATTATTTGCAACAATACAAAATGAATCTTCAGCGATACCATCACAAATTGTATCATCATCGTCATCTAAGTCTTCACCAGCATCTCGGCAGCCATCACGATCATAATCTGTTTGGGATGAAGAAATCCATGAAATATCACCCGTTGGACAAGAATCTTTAGTATCAATCAAGTCATCATTATCATCATCTAAATCTTCTGTTGTATCATGACAACCATCCATATCATGGTCATTGAAAGTTGCTGAGGCCCAATTAGTTCTACCGGTGGCACAAAGGTCATCAACATCTTCTACACCATCATTATCATCATCTTGGTCACATACATCACCAAATGAATCTCCATCGTGATTATCTTGTTGCGAGTTTGCGATTAAAGGACAATTGTCATCGTCGTCTAAAACACCATCAGCATCCATATCGAAATATGGGTCGATTCTAACAACTTGGTCCTTGCCATTATCAACATAGTAAAGATGCCCATCAGGGCCAATCTCTAATCCCATGATGAAATATGCTGAAGTCTGTATTGTATCAATTTCAACTCCACTCTTACCATCATCCGACAAATCATATGCGACTATTCTACCATTACCGTTTTCTGAAACAAAGAGTGTGTCTCCATCTAATGCAATTCCTGATGGAGCGCTTAGACCGGTATCTAGAACACCCCATTCCATGCCAGTCTTGCGTGAGTATTCAGCTAATGGCTCTAGCCTAGAAGGGTCGTTCATAATATTTTGAGTACTTACTGAAGTATCATCTGTATTGACCCACAAAACACGGTTTGCACCTGTATCTGAGATGTAAAGAATCCCTGACTCTTTGTCTAGTATCATATGGCCTGGTATACCACCATCTCTTGTTAGTTGAATCTCAGAGTAACGATGCACTATCCCATCGGAATGGTCATCTTGACCCGTATCATGGTCTACTTGGAAATCATAGTAAACAAGTTCTCCATAATAGCCATCAAAATACCAGTATGCATTTCCATTGTCATGAGCAATACCCATTCCATCTGGAGATTCATGATTCATATCGATATGGCTACCTAGTAAACCATTACCATTATTCTGGTTTTCAATGGCAAAGTGAGAAAGTGATGAAGGCCAAAGTGTAGGACCCATGAATTGATTTGGAGAACCTAGGCCACAATATGTGTTTTGAGTTTCTTGAGCTGAACCCCATTGCCAGTCAAATTCAGGGTGGTATGCACCAAAGGCAATTGCACTGACTTCTTCCAAGAAGTGATTGCTGTTGGAGTCTTCTCGATTCTCCGAGTACTGTGTATCAAGACCTGTATCATGTATGATTGAGATACTGTCATCTCCACGGTTGGCAATCCAAAGTTCATCGGCTCGCCCTGGGTGGAATTCAAGGTCTCGTGGGTCAAATAAGCCATCTGAGGAATCTGCAATAACCACTTCATCAAATCCGGTCCCAAATTGAGATATAATTTGTGATTCTTCCGATGCTTGGACATTGGAAACAAGAGAAAATAGCAATATGATGAGGATGAAAACACTGGTCTGCTTACTCGCCATGAGCCTTGGGTAAAAAATACTCTTTTGATACCTTGCCTTAAATGGATAAACAAAATTGTAATTTCCAGAGACTAAATGTCCGCACATGGCTTGACTTATTGTTTGAATAAGAAAGTCTTCATTCCCATTCAATAGTGCCAGGTGGTTTATGAGTGATATCATAAACCACACGATTTACTGCGCCTTTGACCGTATTAGTAATTCTTGTACTGATCTTTTGAAGAATAGAATGTGGAATCTCCGAGTATCTTGCAGACATACCATCCATTGATTGTACCGCACGAACAACTATTGTTTCACCATACGCTCGCACATCACCGTGAACTCCAACACTTCTAACTGGAAGAAGAGCGGCAAAGTACTGCCATGGTAAATCCATTAGTCCTTCTGCTGCAGCCTTTTCAAACTCCTCTTCAACAATTGCACAAGACTCTCGAACTACGGCAACACGCTCTGGAGTTAAATCACCTAGAGTACGTACTGCAAGCCCTGGTCCTGGGAATGGTTGTCTTTCTGCAACATTAATTTCTAAGAAACGTGCAAGTTCTCTAACTTCATCCTTGTATAAGTCACGTAGTGGTTCGACAACTTCCAATGTCATATCTTCAGGAAGGCCGCCGACATTGTGATGAGACTTGATTGTGTCACGGACACCACCGCCAGACTCAATCCAATCTGGGGCAATGGTTCCTTGGACCAAGTATTTAGCACCACATTTCTCTTGTTCATCTTCAAAAATTCTAATGAATAATTCGCCTATCACTTTGCGCTTCTCTTCAGGCTCGGTTACGCCCTTGAGCGCCTCAAAGTAGCGGTCTGCTGCTTTGACAGTAACTAGATTCTTGATTCCTTGTTCTGCAAGTAGTGCTTCGATTTGTTCGGTTTCACCCTTTCGCATGAAACCTGTATCTACGTAAACACAGTGAAGTAAATCGCCAACCGCTTGATTAGCAATTACTGCGGCAACAGTTGAATCAACACCGCCAGAACATGCGATTATAGCAACATCGTCGATAGTATTCTGTAATTGTTCGATGGATTCCTTTACGAATTCATCGCTATCAAACATTCAAGCGCCCCCATTAACCTCTCGGTCTTGGGCCTTTACTCTCTCGACTTGGTCGAGTTTGTTTTGCTTTAATGCATCAGCATGCTTCTCATTTTGAAGCGCTAGCATTTGAACTGCTAGATATCCAGCATTATCACCACGGTCGACACCAACGGTTGCTGCTGGAACTCCAGGTGGTAATTGGACAATCGATAACAGTGAGTCAAAGGGAACTCTACCACCACAAGGAACTCCGATGACTGGTTTTGTAGTCAACGCCGCAACAGCACCTGGAAGCGCTGCTGCTAAACCTGCCATAGCGATGAATACCTTACAACCATCTGCTTCTGCATCATGGATGATTTGTTCAACGAATTTTGGCGAGCGATGTGCGCTTGCAACCCTAAGTTGATAATCAACAGAGAATTGATTCAAAATTTTCGTACATTTTTCAGCAATCGGCATATCAGAGGACGAACCCAATAGAATAGTTACTTCCATAGATTTCTGCCATCGCGGTAGGTTATTCAAGATGACTATTCATCTTCGGTTAAAAAATCCTGTAAATCTATGCCTAATGTTCTATAATCAAACCTATTTCCTTCATGTATTCCAAATATATCTAGCCTCAAAACTAAGCCTTCTGTTGTCCTTGAACCGTATATTTGGGCAAAACGATCACCATCAAATCTTTTCAGTGCCATGGTATTTTGACTAAATCGTGTTGAACGAATATCCCAATCAACCATACTGCCTGTAGGCAATGGCCATTTAGCAGACCATTCAATTTGATAGATTAGCCCTATGTCTTTGAAAATAAAATCTAATGAGCGATATATCATTATCAATGCGAGAATTGAACTTAATATCGCATAAACTTCTAGTAAATTATTTGTTGCAACAAGCACCCATGAAAATAAAGCTAGTATGCAAAAGAAGAAACCTGATGCAATTCTAATTGAATTAAAAGCGCCTTGTCGAGGTCCAACCGCACTAACTCCACCAACTAAAAATAAAATAATTCCAATTCCGCCTGCCCAAGCAATCCATTCTTCACCAGTCTTTGTCACCATCATAATAAATGCAAAAACTATTGGTAAAATACCCCATGACAAGGGATATAATACCGCTTTGGGATTTGGCTTTAGTTCGACCCTAGTCCATCCAAAGGCTTCGGGAGATTTATCTCTCGCCCTAACCATGTTGAACACTACTCTTCAAATGGATGACGTAGGCATAGGTTTCTTGCTGCATACACTTCATCAACTCTTCTTACCGGAGTTGTAATTGGTGCTTGATGTAGGGTTTCAGCATCTTGCTGTAGTACTTCGATGAATTCTTTAGCGAACTTGTCAAGAGTATCCCTACTCTCGGTTTCTGTAGGTTCAAACATCATACATTCAGGTACTACTAGAGGGAAGTAGACTGTTGGTGCCATGTATCCTTTATCCAATAACCCCTTGGCGACATCCATTGCTGAAATACCATGTTTTTCTTTAGCAGGTAATAGTGAGAGTGTAAATTCGTGTTTGGCAACCTTGGTTGTAGCACCATCAACAAACATATCACTAATACCTGCATTTTCTGCCTCCCGGTGCAGTGCATGACGAAGATAGTTTGCATTGAGAACTGCATGCTCTGACATATCTTTCAAGCCATATCCATAACGCCTGTAATATGCCCAACAGCGAATTACAGCACCAGCATTTCCGTGCCACTGCTGAACTTTACCGATACTATTTGCTGGCTGGTACCAGCCATACCACATATCATCAACTGCAAACTTTTCATGACCACTAGAGATAGGGCGCTTCTTTACAATTGGACCTGGCAAAAATTCTGCAAGGTGAGATTTTACTCCAATTGGACCAGAACCTGGGCCTCCTCCACCATGAGGCTGACTAAACGTCTTATGAAGATTGAAATGCACTGCATCAAAGCCCATCAATCCTGGAGAAGTCCTACCAAGAATTGCATTGAAATTGGCACCGTCATAGTACATTTGACCACCTACAGAATGAATAATTTCTGAGGCTTGTGAAATGTCATTTTCAAATAATCCCAATGTATTAGGATTAGTAACCATCATCAATGCTACTGTATCATCAACTACTGCTTTAAGTGCTGCAATATCGATTCTTCCATCCTCTAAACTTGGAATTTCAATAATCTCAAATCCAGCCATCGCAGCACTCGCAGGATTAGTTCCATGGGCTGAATCTGGAACAATTACCTTAGTTCTTTGATCTTCTCCACGGCTTCTAAAATATTCTTGAACACATCTTACAGCAGTAAATTCTCCTTGAGCACCTGCAACAGGTTGTAAGGTTACTTGATCCATACCTGCGCAAATTTCCAACATGTGCTGCATTTCATGGAATATCGAAAGAAGACCTTGCAAATGATGTTCCGGTTGATGTGGATGTATTTCTGCAATTCCAGGAATTTGTGCAATTACTTCATTCACCCGTGGGTTGTGTTTCATTGTACAAGAACCAAGTGGATAAAATCCAGTATCGATTCCAAAATTTCGGCGTGAAAGCCAAGTGTAATGCCTAACCAT
>QQRY01000058.1:0-1727 GCA_003602575.1 Candidatus Poseidoniales archaeon | reverse complement strand
CCACCTGCAAAGTCGAATAATCTACTCATGCCTTCACCCCCGCAGACCAAACTGCAATATGTGCCGCAAGTAATTCAATTTCTTTAGCTGATGTTTGGTCGGTTACTGTAACTAGTAGCCAGTTCTTACGCTCCGGATACCAACGACTTGCATCGAATCCTCCAATAATGCCGACACTGTCTAAGTAATTCAAACAATTTTCAGCAGAAGAAGGAAGTTCGACTATAAATTCATTGAAGTGAGTTCCTTGAGAATGTGGCAATGCTACAGTTCCTATTTCCGATAACTTTTGTTTCGCTAAATTACATGCCGTTATGTTTCGAAGGGCTAGATGGTTCAATCCCTCAGGACCGAGTAGCGACATGTGCATTGCACCCATCAATGCAATCAAGGTTTCATTGGTACAGATGTTAGATGTTGCACGGTGTCTACGAATATGCTGCTCCCTAGTTGAGAGAGTCAAACAATAGGCTTCTTTACCATCGACATCAATGCTTTTGCCGGCTATTCGACCAGGCATAAGACGAAGATAGGGCTTGGAACAGGCAAATATCCCATAAATCGGTCCACCAGCAGTTATTGGACTACCAAGAGGTTGTCCCTCACCAACAACAATATCCGCACCATAGTTACCTGGTGCTTCAACTAATCCGAGTGAGATTGGTTGAACTCCTACAATCAGTGCTGTATTTTCTCCTATTATCCCCTTAAGTTGTGGGTATCCGCCATCAAGTAAACCCAAAGGATTTGGTTGCTCAACATATACTCCACAAGAACCAGCAGCCTCTTGAGCACTAGATAGATCGATACTTCCATCAGAATTATGCCTTATGTACTTGATTGAAATTCCTGCACCTTGACAATAATTATTCATAACTGAAATTTTATCGGGTGGAGTCAATTCAGAAATATACACAGTGTCTTTTTGCTCTGCTTTACGGTTGTGAACTCTAACTGCACATGTTAATGCTTCAGCAGCAGCCGTTGAGCCGTCATAAAGTGATAGATTCGAGATAGGAAGTCCGACCAATTCTGAAATCAATGTTTGAAATTCCCACATCGCTTGCAACATACCTTGGCTTACCTCGGGCTGATATGGTGTGTAAGATGTCAAAAACTCGCCACGAGTTATTAATTGAAATACAGAAGCTGGAACATAATTTCGATATAATCCAGCACCCAAAAAGGATACGACCTCACTCATTGCAGTATTTGCTCCTAATAGCCTTCTAGCATCTGCTATTATTTCTTCTTCAGATTGTGGGGGTGGCAAATCTAAACGTTCTTTCATGCGCACTTCTTCTGGAATATCTGCAAATAAGTCATCCATACTGGACATACCCATTGCTTGAAGCATTTCTAATTCTAATCCTCGATTTGGTAACTGGTCGACCATCTAATAACCTCCTTGGACAATTTCATGCGTGCGCGTAACGACCATAATATTCCCTCTTCACATCAAATAAATGGCGGACGCACAATTACCGCACGAACTGACTTTCTAGGGCTGGCAACTACAAGTACTTCGTCACCTTCTTTCACGCCGCTAATGTATCCTATTCCTATCCCAGTATTATCTAAACTCGGTGCAGGAGCACCTGAACTAAGTTTTCCAATATTTACACCTTGTAAATCATTAATTTCTTTACCGGGTCTGGGCAAGGGACCCTTCTCTAAATAACGAATACCCCACCATCTAGCATCATCTTCATGATGGCTAATTACAC
>QQRY01000057.1:96136-156670 GCA_003602575.1 Candidatus Poseidoniales archaeon | reverse complement strand
CTCCCCTGCCGCGCCATATTAATCGAAGAAATCATCGAACTCATCAGCCATAGAATCTGTCAGTTTCTGTCTATTTCTAGCATTGATGACTCTGTTTAGGCGCTTTCGTTTCTTTATTATCAGTGGGAGCATTATCAAAGAGATACATAAAGTTAGCAATACAACGATTCCTGCATACTTGAATTCATCCTGCTCTAAACTCTCACTAAAGTTTCCGAGCCATTCATTGCCTAAGGGCGGTTCTTCAGGTTCAGGTGGAACTGGAATCAGGTGTTGATAATAAGACCACCAATCATCTTCAATATACACTCTTTCAACGTTTGGTGATGGGAACTGGATTACTACCTTTTCATTACCTACCCAGTCTACTGGCGTCAAAATATAGTAATAAGTCCGTTGCGGCCTAATTCCATCATCTTCCCAGCCGTACTCAGTGAAATTTCCAGGCTGTAGTGGAGTTGCTTGAATGTCGGCTAAAATAGGCGTTGCTAGTGAAATGTCAATGCCATTAGGTTTCTGCTCTATTCTATATAGATTCCAAGTCACATTACCATCTATTTCGTGCTCTGGCCAAATCCAATTAATTTCTACAGAATAGCACATTGACCAATCATTTCGAATCTTATAGCAATCACTACTATTAGTAAATTCCCAAGCATGATTGAATTGAATTACATTTGATTCTGGGGGAGTGTTGTCCCCGCATAGATAAGTACCGTCCCCATTCTCGTCAACGGTGACATTTGCCCTTTCAAAGTAAGGTATACCTTGTCTGTCTACGGGTACTATGGCATAAGATGAGCAAAAACCATCTTCAACTTTGAAAGAATCTAGCCAGTGAGATTCTTCAATCGGTAAGAACATTCTAAATGAATCTGTAGTCAAATCATCCCAAACTAATTGATTGAAATTTTGGTTCGAAGAAGGAAATACAGTCCCTCCTGTTTCAGGCAATGCTAATTGATAGATGTTCCATCCTCCTATGTAGTCATTGTTTACATCTCCAGTAGGAGTCCAGTCTAATCTAAATTTGCCACCTTCAATCAACGAAGTAGAAAAATTATCTGCAAATACATAAGGAGTATTTATTTGTCCAATAACCAGTATGGTCATGCTATCATAAATTGTTAAAGAAATATTTTCATTAACAGTATCTAGTACTGGATCAGAACCCTGGTAAACCTCCCAAGTTGTATCTTCAAAGTTATCTAGTGTTCTAATCTCTAATGAACTAAATGGAATTGAATCAAGTAATAAATATGACATATTCAGTTCAATATCCATCCAATTAGAGCCGGTAAAGAGGCTTGAGTTATCAGATTCTCTAATTATGTCGAATGACATTATCAAAAGAGGAGATTTACCGTTACCTACGCCATATGTTTCTCCAATAATTGGTAACATCTTTTCGGTTATTATCGATGATTCTTCAGTGGTTACTCCAGAGGCTATATATTCTGGAGAATTGTCTTCTTCCGAGTAATAATATACATTCACAACTTCAAAAATATTCTCGGTATTACCAAAAATATCACGCACTGTTAGCCTGATTACGTGCTCTCCAAGACCTAATGAGCTAGAATCAATTGTGAGATTTTTACCATATCCTAAATTGATTATTCCTGCATACCACCAAGAATAATTAACTGGCCCAGGGGCGAATAAATTAGCATTACCTGTAAGACTTATTTGATCTATGTTAGTATACCATGCTTTTTCGTTATTATTGACTATGTAGCCACTCAGTGAAGGGATTACTATCTCCGTATTTTCTTCGATAACATTATTCTCTGTAACATCATCAGTACCATCTTCAGTGATAGTTGGAATTGTTACGATTAAGTCTAAAAACACCCCGCTAGTGAATATATCAAAATAACAGGTAAATGTATCGCCTGGGTGAATTACTTCTATTAGGCAAGTGTCAATAGTTTGTAATTCATTTACAGCATTAAAAACTTCCATGGTAGTACTTAGATTATGTACAGATTTATTGCCATCATTCAATAGTTGCGCAGTAAGCATACCTTCTCCGAAATAATATTCTTGCGATGATGGATTATGGGATGGATACATCTGACTTAGAACAACATCTATTTGATTATCAATGGATATTATCTCTTGCTTTATGTTATTATCTGTAACCATGTCATTGTTAGGGCTACCTTGCGATTCAAACATCCCATATTTGATCAAAAATTCTCCGGTTTCATTATGTTGAAACTCAGGTAGTGGAATGGAAAATGATTTGTAATATCCATATTTAGGGAAATTAGAGTAATTGACCATTGAGTCGGAAATTTTCTCTCCCGATTCTATATTCCATAACTCCCATCCTATGCTAGAATTAATTTGACAAGACCCACATAGATGTGAATAACCATCAAATTGAAATGTGTAAGTCGTATTCGAATTTATGATTGGTTGTCCTTCATGAATAGCAAGATTATCAATGTCATCTAGAATATTAATCTCTTCATTCATTTTTATATCTGTAAAACTTGTTGATGAGTTGACTGTAAATGAGAACACATCATTATTGGAGTCAAAATCAAACTGATCAAACTTGTACACTATTGTCATTAAACCATTGAATCCATTTGGATTGAAAAAAGTAGGAGATTCAATAGTTTCAACTATGCCAGGTAAAATTGAACTTATCGTAATACTTCCATCTTTTACACTTGAACTAATACATAAATTTGAAGCTTTAACTCCTTCACACACATACCAGTCTAGTACTCTGCCTGAAGGGGAAGGCGCTGCATGGAAATTTTCAATCTCAACCTGGAATTTAATAGAGTCATATGCAGCAATCCATGTATCCTCTAAAGGATAGACAGTAGAAACAATTCCTAAATCCCCATTAGCGGCAGCTTCCGCATTTGGCGTCATAGCAATACCTGAAAGTGAACTAAACAGCAGTAACAACACGAACGAGAAGCAACTTTTCCGGTTGCCATTTAGCCGCTTGTGGACTGCACTCATACACCTTCCTCTCATTGAACATTCAAAGACTCATCGCTTCGAATTGCCAAAAAGTGGCTAAAATCAGACCCAATCATGTGTGTCAATCGGTAACCTCTTGAATTACTCACACTTACCACTAACATGCGCAAGCAGTCTCAACATTCTCTTCAAAGAGATGAAAATGGTTTGACTGCAGTTATTGAATTTCTTTCAGCTTTCACATTATTTTTGATGATTTTGACAGCATTTCTCTCTTTGGCACAACTAGAAATGGGTTCTAACGACACCTCAGTAGATCGAATCGATCGTGCAGCATACAATGGGCTTGACCGTATGACATCAAACAGCGGCTGGTTTGTTCCAATGTTAGATTCAAATCTTGATTATGAAAATGCTACAACTGAGTGGCATGATGTTAGTGCTAATGAACTTGATAATGGTGTAGTCCAAGTCGGACTAATGCTAGACGGAGAATTAGATTTTGATAGAGTTAGTTCACTTTCCAATGTAACTGAAGATGGAATGGTAAAGGGACTTGGGCTAGATGACGGGCTAAGTTTATTTATCGAAATAAAAATTATCGATAGTGATAATTCCTCAAGAAATAATTTAGTATTATTTGAAGGTGGAACTCCTCGTAATACAGCTCAAACATCATCTAGTGCGTCAGTGACCTTCCAGGATGGGGCTGAAAAAATTCAATTGATATTAGAAGTCCATGATGGAGGGCGTAAATCAAATTCATTACACATTACCGAAATAAGTCCTCGCTCGGTTTCAGGTAGCCCAGAGTGGATTGAAGTTTCCAACCCTAATGATTTCGCAATATCTCTAGAAGGTTGGAGTTTTAATCATATTTCGCCTTCCGGGGAAACCAATATACTTCTAAAAGAGGGAGTTTTAAAGGGTCATTCGACTACTTTATTCACCGGTGATGCTCTTTCTCAAGACGTAGGAAATGCGACCCAAGTGATTGATTTGGGTCAATCCGGTTTTTTGGGCGTTGGTTCAATCAGCGGCCTTGATGATGGAGGTGGGATAGTAAAACTGAGTTATACGCAACTATCTGAATTTAGACCATTTGAGATTTTTAGAGTTGAATGGGGCGGAGATACAGGATTTTTCCTTACACCCAGTCAAACATTGGAATGGAATGGCAACATCCCAGCTTCTTCTTCAGATTGGTTCATACCTTCACAACCTAGTCCTGGAAATTAGGTTTGATTAACTGCATTGAAACTCATGTAATTTTAGCCTACTTGGGCGTATGCTTCATGAACCTAAGCGATTTAGCCTAACTGTTCCCCATGCAACCAGCCGGCCAATATTCCCGAGACCGATGCATTACAGGCGTGCATGGTCTAGATGAAATTCTAAGAGGTGGCATACCCTATGGTTCAACAGTTTTGGCTTCAGGAACCTGTGGTTCAGGAAAGACCACTCTAGGCATGGAATTTTTAGTCAGAGGAGCCGATGCTGGCGAGGCATGTGCCCATTTCACCGCTACTGAACCCTCTGTAAAACTTCTTGAAAACATCAGGCAATTTCAATTCTTTGATGTTAAAATGGTAGATTCAGGCCTGATAAATGTATTTGATATGGACGTTCTATACTCTTGGCTGGGATTGGAAAAGTCGTCTTTCGATTTAGATGATGTTCATTCTTTGATTAAAGCCATAGTGGACATTGTCAATACAATTGGTGTCACTAGATTGGTTATCGATTCGGTAACTACGCTTTGTTATAAGATTAAATCCGAGCAGTTGATTCGAGACTTCTTGTTTACACTTGGTAAAAAGTTAGCAACTCTAGGCTGCACAACAATTTTGATCGCAGAGATTACCTCTGCTACCGAAAACGCACATTGGTCATCTTTTGGTGTTGAAGAAGCAATTGCAGATGGAATTATCGTACTTGGAGATGTAGAGCGAATGGGTCACTTGCTAAGATTTTTACAAGTAGTAAAAATGAGGGGAACTTCTCACAGTAGGGCTAAGCATGCCATCGAATTAACCCCTCTTGGAGTAATGCTGACTCCAATGTTAAAATGGGGCGCAGTAAGCGATACACAGAATAGATGGGGTGCATGATATGTTTGAACTAGACCAGGGTATATCGGATCAACTCACAGAGGTTTCACTAAATAGCGCAGTTCAAGTCCGCTGTGGCAACTCTAATGCATTTATGGTGACGGCCAGTACTATGATACCACTACTACAGATGTTTGAGATGAGCGGAGTATATATTAGCGCAAGTAGAGGTGCGGCAGAAGTCATCCAAGGCTTTGAGGCAATAGGAGTGGATGTCTCTCATATACAATTCATCGATTTAGTATCGTCAGGGATTTTAGGAGGGACGACAGTACCTTATTCCAATGTTCATTTTGTTGACAGCCCTATCATGCTAGAATCTGTACTTTTGCGCACCTTATATATTCTAAAAACCACTGAACATGAACGCAATTTTATATTCCTTGACAGCGTTAATTCTCTAGCTATTTACAACGAGGACAGAATGTTGGCTGAATATCTTCACACATTCATTAACACATTTAGACAGCAGGAAGTTCTAACTGTTATTCTAAATGTACCTGACCAAACACCGCCATTGGTTTTGTCAAATTTAGATCTATACTGTACAGACCTTATCGACAGAGGTCAGGTTGTAATACACTGAGGTGAGATTCATGGCAAAAGAATTCAAGTTTGATGAGGAAGATGAGAAATTCTTTGGCTCAGTCGGTTCTTTTGGAGTTCCGAAGTTCGATAATGAAATGCATGGTGGAGTTCCTAGAGGTTTCACGATGATAGCATTTACAGGCACAGGTTCAGGAAGTGAATTATTCGCCAAACAATTCGTTTCACCCGCAGAAGAAGCTGAAAACACCCTTTACATCTCGACTAATGAAGGGCAGGCAGAGATTGTTAGAATTTTTCAAAAGTATGACTGGCCTTTAGATATCAATGTAAGGACTATTGGAGAAGAATACAATTCAAATGTTCTGGAAAAAGAATTATTGGCAAGCAGGTATAGATTGGAAGGCTTTAGGCTTGAAGACATTCAAAGATTAGCCCAAACGAGATTCGTAGATGATGTGACACAGGATTATTTGACCGAAGTTACAAATGAAGTTATGGCTTTAGGGCCATATTTTAGAGCAGTTATCGACAGTCTAGATTTCTTCCTTCAAAGAGACGACCCTGCGAGAGTTGTCGCTATGGTTAGAATGTTACAAGCACACGCACAATTATACAGAGGTTTGATTTTAATTTCAGTATCTACCGACGGACTTTCTCCTTCAGTAAAACAAGAATTAGCATCAATTGCAGATATGGTACTATCTTTCCAAGTTAGGACTATAGGTACTGATTTTGAAACATCTATGATAGTTTCCAAGTTTAGAAATGCTCCGGAAAATTTGAAGATACTTGTATTTAGAGTGACTCCTGAAGAAGGTATTACTCCTGAAACAGTTGAGCGTATTGCTTGACCGATTACCAGTGTTTTGAAAACGATATGTCCAAAGAGGTCAGCCGTGAGGAGTTAATATGTCGGATAGGAGTTCAACGGGTGGCTATGACCCATCAGGCATCGATTTAGACGCTTGGACTAAATTAGAACAACAACTAGAACAATCAATCCCTCATTATGATAAGGTAAATCACTGGATGACTTTCGGGCAGGATAAAGTTTGGAGAAAGAATGTTCGTAATCATGCAGAGAAAGGAATGAAAATTCTAGAGGTTGGATGTGGTCCTGGTTCATTTGCTGAAGATCTAGTGGGCTTGGATGTAACTTGTCTTGACCCTTCGGCAGAAATGTTGAGGGTTGCTAAGAAGAGAGTTGACTCTGCTAGAGCGTCTCGAGGCGAAGGTCCCGCAAAATATGTTGAAGCAATCGCTGAATCTATCCCTCTTCCAGACGATACCTTTGATAGAGTATTTTGCCTTTTTTCTTTTAGAGATTTTCAAGATAAGAAGAAGGGGCTTGAAGAAATTTTCAGGGTACTAAAACCGGGAGGTCAAGTTGTAATTTGCGATGCAGGTAAAGCAAATTGGTTCCATGGTTTGGCCGGAAGGATATGGATGGCAACAGTTGTACAGATAATCGCTAGAATAATTACCAAAGAGAAAGACCATCCATGGAAAGGTTTAGCCCGAACATACTCTCATTATGGTACAAATGGTTACTATCGAAAAGTCATGAGAGATGTTGGTTTTGAAGATGTCCAAGGAAGACTTTTGTTACCATTTGGTATGTCGAGCAGGTTTAGGGGTTTTAAGCCTAAACGATGACTACAGGCGCAATTATACAATCAATGGGATTGTGTTTGAAATCATGTCCAATCACTAGACTCATAAACCCCCTATAATACGGCGAATTGTAGGTGATTTACTTGGGTATGTCCGACGTTCTTCGTAAAATCAAACAAACTGAGCGCGATGCAGCAAAGAAACTTGCTGATGCACAAACCGAAGCATCAAAAATTATGTCTGACGCTAGGAAGAAATCTAGCGAGATTGTATCTAGCGCTGCCGATGATTCAGTGTCAAATACACAAGCTAAACTCGACTCGGCAAGAGAGGGCGCAGATAAAGAAGCAAGTAAAGTCCAAAAGACTGGAGCCAAGGAAGTTGATTCGATTGAATCAAATGCTACAAAGAATTTAGACAAGGCTGTAAAAGCAATATTGGATACCATGACTACTTTTTAAGGTGTTATTATGCTTGAAATGTCCAGATTAACCGTCGCTGCACCAGTCGGTAATTTGGAAGAAGTAATCCGCCAATGTACAAATCTAAAGTGCGTTCACATAGAAGAATACAGTAATTTTGAAGACGGAATCGGAATAGGATCTTCTATTAAGAGCGATAATTCAGAGATAGTAAGTAGATTACTAACTAAAGTCCGTTCATTACAATCGGAAGTCAACGCCATAAACATGGATGGTCCAACTACACGTAAAAATGTTGTAGAAATGTTGGATGGGTTCGAAGCAAAGGTAGATGACGCTCTTGAGTTCATTGAAATAATTAGAGGCTGCGAATCAGAGATCAATTCTTTAGAAGAGCAACTAAAAGCGCTAACAAGAATAGCTCCTTTAGACATACCGTTGGAACTTATGTCTGGTTATGATGGTGTTGAGATTTATCTAGCTGAAACCAGTAAGGCTTCAAAGGCACAAGTTGTATTCAGTGATATAATTAAGGATATAGAACTCAAAGCTTCGAAAGGAGTAGTTGCAATTGCATGCCAACCTAAAGATGGGGCAGCGGTTCAAATCGGATTAGCAGAACTGGGTTCAAAGGCTGTTCAAATCCCTAGTGGAGAAGGCACTCCTAGTAAGAGGATATCAGAGATAGAGAGCACTATTGAAGAACTACATTCTAAAAGTGAAAGTACTAGTAAGTCTCTTGAACAATGGTCCAAATCTAATGGTTCCAACTTGGTAAGAATCAAAGAACATTTGGAAAGGGAAGAACAAATTTTCACCGCTCCTACTTTGGTTGCAGTCAGCAATCAAGCATTTGCTCTCGACGCATGGATTCCTACAATCAAAGCGGACGAAGTCAGAAAAGCACTATCTGAGTGCGCATCTCATGTTTCTATAGAAGAATACGTTGATTCACATCACCACCATGAAGAAGACCACGATTCACATACAAGTAGCACTCCAAAAGAATTGGTTATGTTGGCAGATTACTTATCCTCTTCCAACCAATCAGTTTTCCAGTTTTTCAAGTCTATGGATTTAGATGATTCTGGCCAACTTGAGTTTAAAGAAATCGAGAGTGCCATGAAGTCCGCAGATATTGGAGAGTTGCCTCCTTGGAATATGGCCAAGTTCTTGGCTGCCATCGATCTAAATAAGGATGGTAAAATCAATTTGCCTGAACTAGATATTGCATTATCGGGAGTTTCAGCCACCAGTTCTGATTCACATTCCGAACATGATGAAGCAGTTCCCCCGATTGAATTCGTCAATGGTAAAGCCACTGAACCATTCGAACTTTTAGTTGATTTAGTAGGAAGGCCAAAGTATGGTACATATGACCCTTCGATGCTTCTAATGATGACTTTCCCTCTTTTCTATGGGATGATTTTAGGTGACTGGGGATACGGTCTACTAATCTATTTACTTGCAGTTTTCTTGGGTTCGAAACCCTTCGCCAAAGACCCTCTTGCTCAAAATGGAATTACAATTCTGAAGTGGATGGGCGCTTGGTGTATCATTTGGGGTATAATTTTCGCCGAAGGCTTTGGTTTTGTTTGGGATGATACTGGACAACTTGGCAATTCCTCTCCATTCGATGCATTTTATGATTGGACATATGCTAATGTCCACGTACCTCATGCTATTGCCGATTTACTCAATCTTGGTGGATTACATATGCCATTCCACAGAGCAAGCCCAGGTCATGGGTTACAGGAATATGTAGTTCTATCAGTTTACATCGGTATTGCTCACATATTCCTTGGACTTGTAATTGGACTATTCACTGTTTACAAAGCTCATGGAGCGGCAGCAGCATACTTCGAGAAAGGATCTTGGTTACTAATTTTGACCGGTGGCTCGATGCAAGCAAGGAATATGGTAATGGATTACAATGATCTTTTCGAAGTACAAATATGGACTTTCCTAATCATGATTGGATTGGTTAGTTTAGTAATTGGCTTGGCTATCTATGAAAAGTTTGGATGGGTCGGCGGGCTGATAATGGGTCCAATCGAAACCTTCGGTCTTTTAGCAAATACTCTATCCTATCTTCGAATAATGGGAGTAGGTGTTGCAGGTGTTAAAATCGCAGAGGTATCAATTACAATGGGCTGGGAAAAAATAGGTCCAGCAATTGAATCAGGCGATATAGTCGCACTTTTATTAGGAATAATTCTATTCGTTTTGATTCAATTATTTGCTATAGCACTGGGAATACTTTCCCCTACAATTCACGCCGTCCGTCTACACTTCGTAGAATGGATGGGCAAGTTTTACGATGGCTCGGGTAGCGCTTTTGCGCCGCTTGGTGGCCGCACCCTACACGTAGAGGGTGAATCATAGTCCAATGGACAATAAATGGAGGTAGCAAAAATGAATAATAATACCCTGAAAATGAGCCTAAGAACACTGATCGTATTGTTGGTACTAACCTTGGTTGCACAAGGTGTCGCCGCACAAGATGCAGCAACAACTGACGACGATTCGAACGACATAAATGGAGACATCGGCATGATCGGTGTTGGACTAGCACTTGGTCTTGCGGCCATTGGCGCTGGTTTCTCCCAAGCTGCTATTGGTAGCGCTGCTGTCGGTATGCTTGCTGAAGATGGAAGCAAGTTCGGTGTTGCGCTTATCTTTACAGCGTTGCCAGAATCTATCGTGATTCTTGGTGCATTGCCGCTCTTCCTTCAATAAGGAAGATCATTCGTAATCCTGTTTAATTTAGGATTTCGAAAGATGTTTGGAGGAAAAAAAGATGACGCTAGAAACATTAGCAAAGGATATCGCAGCGACGGCTGACGCTGAAGCGAAAGCGATAATCAAGAAAGCTAAAGCCGAAGCCGAAGAGATACTATCTGAGGCTGAAAGTAAAGCAGAGAATATTCGTAGTGAAGCAGATGCAAGAGCAGAAAGAGAATCTGTTCAGATTGCAAGAGAAGTAGTTGCAAGCGCTCGCCAGGCCAATCAAAAGGAAATTTTGATTGCTAGGAGAAAGGTTTTGGATGCTACTCACGATGCTGTTAAGCAACAATTAGCAGACCCTGGATTCAAAGGGCGTGCTAGTATGCTAAAGTCTATGATGACAAATGCTGGGAAAATGGCTGGTGCTGATTATATCATAAGACCGGTAGAAGTTGACCGCAAGGCCTTAGACGGCCTTAAGGGCAAGAGAAAAATCGGAGAATCTGTCGATGGACTTGGAGGTTTTATCCTCGAAGCACCCGATGGTTCAATTTCATATGATATGAGATTTGATACCCTTTTAGAAAATGCTTGGAATGATTCACTGTCTTCAGTGAATTCGATATTGTTTGGTTAGGTGATTATTGTGTTTGGTAATACTGCTTATGTTGCTTCGAGGGCTAAATCCCGTCGAAATAAACTTGCAGATTTGGCGCGTATGCGTCAATTGATTCACCAATCACCCGATCAATTGACTGTAGCGATAAGTAACATCGGATATTCCGATGAAATCAACTTATATGCTGGAAAATTCAATGGAGGAGACCTTGTTGAAGCTGCTTTGACTCACAACCTTGAGTCGGAACTTGAAGAAATAGTTTCAATGTGTAATGGTAAAGTCAAATCATTAGTAGAAGTTTATACTTCTAGATTTGAGTATCAAAATGCTAAGGTAGTTTTACGAGCGGTAATGAATGATGTAGAATTGGAAAAAGTATCACATTCTATATTGCCGGAGTTAAATCAAATCAATACACCTTGGTTGAAGATAATTGAAAATTCAGATGATTTACGTTCTGCAGTTACTCAAATGCGCAGAAAATCATTTGGTTCTTCATTGATGGCTCTGCCAGATGATGCTAGATTGTCCGATTATGAAGATGCCTTGGATAGACATTACTTCTCAGTAGCGATAAAAGCATTATCTTCTTCTAAGCCTTCAACAAGGTATCTAAGAAATTATCTTGCTATGGAAATAGATCATCGTAATATTTTGAATATTCTAGAGGCGCAGTCAGTTGGAATTAATTCAGAAGATATATCTGAACTATTAATTCCAGGCGGTAGAATGCTCCCTAGTAGTTCCTTTTCATCCATTGCTGCCGGTGGAAAGGATTCTATGATGGATATTTTAAGGTCTTCAAGTAAGTTAGACTTTGCAGAATTTGAACAACTTCTTTCTCGCTCTAAAGATGTTAGAAGTTTAGATCCAGTTATTACTTGGTTCAAGAATCAAGAGCATAATTTCATGCAAAGAATGAGTTACTTACATCCAGTATCTGCATTACCGATTATTCATTATATTTGTATGAAAGTTCAAGAGGTTGCAGATTTAAGAATTATAGTTAGAGGTAGGCTTGCGGGTCTTCCAGAAGATGTGTTAGAGGCACATATAATGTGAAGGTGAGGATATGGATTTAGCAGTAATAGGCTCACCTGAATTCACATTGGGATTCCAGCTTGCTGGAATTTCTAATATCACTAATCCAGAGAATGATGATGAAATGGCTTCAGCCTTGAAATCACTTCTCAATAGTAAAAATGTAGGTATTGTGGTTATCGACTCCGCAATACTTGCAGCATTGCCAGAGCGCCTTAGAAATAGGCTTTCGGCATCAGTAACACCTACTGTACTCGGAATTGGTACAGAAGAGGATACAACCTTACGTGATACAATTCGTAAGGCAATAGGAGTCGACCTATGGAAATAATGTTCCAATAAAAATGGAGGAAAAAATATGAGTAATGAAGGAGTAATATACCGAATATCCGGTCCTGTTGTGACCGCAACTGGAATGAACGCAGCGATGTATGACGTTGTTAGAGTTGGCGAAGAAGGACTAATGGGCGAAGTAATTGAATTACACGGCGATAAAGCAGTTATTCAAGTATACGAAGATACATCAGGAATTAGACCTGGTGAACCAGTTCTGAATACTGAAGAAACACTTTCAGTATCCTTGGGTCCAGGTCTTTTGACCCAGATTTATGATGGGATACAAAGGCCACTGGCAACCCTCGAAGAAGTAATGGGTGTGTTCATTACAAGAGGAGTTGACGCTGATGCATTCGATTTAGAAAAGAATTGGAAGTTTGAACCTGTAGTCGCTAAGGGTGACACTGTGGAAAGTGGACAAGTGATTGGAAACGTCCAAGAGACTGAAACAATCGTACACAAAATCATGGTTCCACCTGGTATGAGTGGAAAAGTAAAGTCAATTGAATCTGGAGATTTCAACGTTACTCAAACTGTCTGTGTATTAGACGATGGTTCTGAATTACAGATGATGCAGAAGTGGCCGGTTAGGACTCCACGTCCATACCGACAAAAGTATGCGCCTGACACCCCTCTAGTTACCGGTATGAGGATTCTAGATTTCTTGTTCCCACTTGCTAAAGGCGGTGCAGCTGGTATTCCTGGTCCATTTGGATCTGGTAAGACAGTTACCCAACAATCTCTTGCAAAGTACTCTGATGCACAACTGGTTGTCTATATTGGATGTGGCGAAAGAGGAAATGAGATGACTGAAGTTCTTGACGAGTTCCCTCACTTGATTGACCCTAACACTGGTAAGCCATTGATGGAACGTACTGTTATGATAGCAAACACATCAAACATGCCTGTTGCTGCACGTGAAGCATCTGTGTATACTGGGATTACCATTGCTGAGTATTTCCGCGACATGGGATACGATGTAGCTTTGATGGCTGATTCAACCTCTAGATGGGCAGAAGCAATGCGTGAGATTTCATCACGTCTTGAAGAAATGCCGGGTGAAGAAGGATATCCTGCTTACTTATCTTCAAGAATCGCAGAATTCTACGAAAGAGCAGGCCGTGTTGAAACGCTCAATGGGGACGATGGTTCAGTTACTGTCATTGGTGCAGTTTCACCTCCGGGTGGAGATATTTCTGAACCGGTATCACAAGGTACTTTGAGAATTGTAAAGGTTTTCTGGGGTCTAGATGCTGGTCTTGCAAGACAAAGACACTTCCCAGCTATTAACTGGTTGAATTCTTATTCTCTCTACCCACAAAGTCTCGACCAATGGTTTAGAGATAATATCGCTCAGGATTTCCCTGAAGTTAGAACTCAAATCAGTGGTCTATTACAGGTTGAAGCAGAATTACAAGAAATTGTGCAATTAGTTGGTTCAGATGCTCTGCCAGTAGATCAGCAACTAACTCTTGAAGTTGCAAGAATGATTCGTGAGTTCTTCCTACAACAGAACGGGTTCCACGAAGTTGATGCATACTGTGACATACACTTGCAATACAAGATGGCTAAAGCCATTCTATCTTTCCAAGATGCAGCGAAGTCTGCAATGGCTAATGGTGGACAACTAAATGATGTAGTAAACGTTCCAGCAAGAACTGACTTGATGAGAGGAAGGTTCGAGAAGGGATACGTAGACACCATCGAAGGAATGATAAAGTCAATGAATGAAGAAATCGCCAATACGGTGGAGGAGAACTAGGAGGGATAATTATGAGTGGAAAAGAATACCGAACAATTACTGACGTTAAAGGACCATTGGTCTTTTTGAATAAAACTGAACCTGTAGCATTTGGTGAAATAGTTACCTTAAGACTATCCAATGGTACAATCAAAAACGGGCAAGTTCTCGATACATCCGATGATTTAGTTATCGTCCAAGTGTTTGAAGGAACAGCTAAGATTGATAGAGAGTCTGGTGTTACTTTCATGGGAGATGTGTTTAAACTTCCAGTTAGTACTGAACTTGTTGGTAGAATTCTTGACGGAGCAGGTAGACCAAGAGATGGTGGACCTCAAATCGTTGCAGATGAGAAAGCAGACATTATCGGTGCTGCTATCAACCCATACAGTCGACAAAGCCCGCACGATTTCATTCAAACAGGAATCTCTGCAATAGATTGCTGTACTACACTAGTCCGTGGACAGAAACTTCCAATTTTCTCAGCATCTGGACTTCCTCACAATGATATTGCTCTTCAAATTGCACGTCAAGCAAAACTAAAGGGTTCTGATGAAGAATTTATTGTAGTATTTTGCGCTATGGGAATAACAGCTGAAGAATATAATTTCTTCCGTTCTGACTTGGAAAGAACAGGTGCTCTAGAGAATGCTGTACTGTTTGTTAACCTTGCAGACGACCCTGCGGTTGAGAGAATCATTACACCTCGTCTTGCTTTGACGGCGGCAGAATATCTTGCTTTCGAGAAAGATTACCACGTACTTGTTATCTATACTGACATGACGAACTATTGTGATGCCCTAAGACAAATTGGTGCAGCACGTGAAGAAGTTCCAGGTAGAAGAGGTTACCCAGGATATATGTATACAGATTTGGCAATGCTTTACGAGCGTGCTGGAATTGTTAAAGGAAAGAAGGGTTCAATTACCCAATTCCCGATTTTGACAATGCCTGGTGATGATATTACTCACCCAATTCCTGATCTTTCTGGATATATTACAGAAGGACAGATTGTTATTTCTCGTGAATTACACCAACAAGGAATTTACCCTCCAATCAATGTTTTACCATCGTTGTCTCGTTTGATGGGTTCATGTATTGGTGAAAAGACCACCAGAGAAGACCATAAATCAGTATCAGATCAGATGTATGCAGCTTATGCTCAAGGTCGTGAACTAAGAGGTCTAGTTGCAATTGTTGGTGAAGATGCTTTGAATGAGCGTGACAAGCAATTGCTTGACTTCTCCGGAGTTTTCGAAGATAAGTTCCTTAGACAAACTAGAGATGAAGACCGTTCCATTGAAGAAACACTCGACCTTTGTTGGTCATTGATGTCGTCTATTGATACCAAGTATCTAGTCCGTCTTGACCAAAAGTGGATTGAGAAGTACCATCCTGAAAATAAAGAGTGAGTAAAATAATTTGAGGTGATTTTTCATGGCATTGGATATTAAACCAACAAGAAGTGAACTAATCAAACTCAAGGCTAGAATTAAGCAAACTAAGAATGGATATAAACTTCTAAAAATGAAGAGAGACGGTCTATTTCATGAATTCCGACAATTATTATCTAAGATGATTGAGGCAAAGCGTGATTTAACAGAATCGTATCGTTTGGCAAAGCAGAGAATTGATTTGGCTAATGCCATTGAAGGTGGTTTGGCAGTTAGAGCTACCGCTATTGCAAATAGCGCTCACCCAGAAGTCGAAGTCGAGCGAAGAAACATCATGGGTGTTGTAGTTCCTAGTGTAAGCGGATCTAATTTGAAATCAACATTTAAGGAGCGTGGAGTAGGATATATCGGTTCTTCACCATACATCGATGAAGCGGGAGATTCATTTAGCGATTTGATTGAAAAAATAGTTACAGCTTCGGAAATGGAAGCGACTCTTAAGAGACTACTGGAAGAAATCGAAGCGACAAAGAGGCGTGTAAATGCTCTTGAATTCAAGGTAATACCGGAACTCGAAGAAGCAAGAGTGTTTATTCAACTAAGACTTGAAGAGATGGAAAGAGAAGAAACGTTCCGTCTCAAGCGATTCAAGAATAAGTGATTATATTTTTAATCATCAATCCGCCGATGGTTAAAGTAGGGATGGGCTCACAGGTATATTCCGAGGAAGTCATATGTCAGGTCCCAGTGATTCCAAGAGTGATGACTCTGAGGCTGTTGATCAACTTATTGCGCAAAAGAAATCATGGGATCAAAAGCAGTTACTGGAAACTATTCTAAAGAGATATTTCCACCTTTATGGAGAAATCGGGGGCAGTAGATGGCCAATTTGGAAAGCTGATTCTAAAGATGAGCGAGATGTTCATGAGAGTTTGGAAGAGGCGAATGAATATTTACAGAAACTAGGTTGGATGATAAAATTAGATTTCGGAGATCCGTGGGTCTTACAGGTTCTTCCTCTTCCTGAAAGACAATTTCCTTCTTCTAAGAGTTTACTTGCCATGTGGTCATTGACGGTTATTTCGTTGACTTTAGCAGGAATGTATTGGATGGAGGGTTCAATTCCAGAGGGCGGATGGTTCCATGAGTCTCTTTTTATTGATGCCGTAATAGGTTATGTTTTACCAGTGATTAGTATTATGTTAATTGCCTCATTTGTCCAAAAGAAGTGGGCTGAAAGACATGGAATCCGTGTTGGGCACCTATTTCCACTTCCAGAGCCAACGATAGCTTTGTTTAGTTTAGGGTTTTTGTCCAAATCTTATCTTATTTGGCCATTCGGTTTACTATTAATTCCATCACTACCAAGAATGGATGCTCGACCTTGGAAAAATCGGCATTCTTTGGGGTGGGTTGCTCTTTCAGTTCCTATGATATTCATATCAGTTGGTTCTTTATTGTGGATTTTAGGGTTATTCTTGACTCCTGAATTGGTAGAGATTACCTCTATGCAATATGTTTCAGATTCACCATTATTGGTCAATCTGATAAGTTTAATGACATTTGATGATTTATCTGTTAGATTATTATGGGCCCATCCATTTACTAAAGCAGGTGCATTATTGTGTTTCTATGGGTGGATATCTCTTCTTCCAATTCCTACTTTCCCTGGTGGACGCATTCTAGTTGCTCGTGTAGGGCTAAATGATGCTAGAAATTCCTCTAACCAGTTATTTCTGTTTATGATAATACTTGTTTTTGCTTGGATGTTTAATGCATTTGATGGTTTTACAATTTGGTTACCTATCCTTGGTGTTATAATTCCATTATTATTATTCATGGGTTCGGATAAGAGGGTACCAATTGTACTTGATGAATCAAAAGGTATTGAGCCAGAATCAGTCTCAAAAATGGGAATGGTTCTATTTTTAATTTTCATGATATCTCTACCAAGTCAAACTCCCTTTGCAATGGATGAAGACTGGGATGATTCTATTGAATATCAATTCGATGATCAACTCGAAATTATGGAAAAAGATGGGATTTGGTATGGTCATTTGGAAATAGAGGTCTTGAACCCTTCAGCAATTACACAACATTGGACTATAGATTTGGCAAGAATCAATGGAGTGGCTTCTACTAAGTGGGATGTTGATTGGCTGTGTAGTGACGACGAATCAATTTCGATTGAAGAATTGGGGTGTGGTGACGATATATTGCCTGGTAAAAAATCATCAGTAATATTAAACTTAACTTGGAATGTTACAGGATTTGAACCGATTGCAGAAGAGTTCTTTCTTCTTACATACATTGACTCTAAGGCTCAAATGGATACAATTCTCGCATATCCAGAACTACCTGCATATCCTGTCTCACAATGGGAATTAGTCGATTCAAATGGAGAGATTAAACGCTGTCTAAGTATTTCAATTGATTCAGAAGAACCAGTAAATATTTCCTTCCCTCAATCATCTTCAGTAGATTTCCAAATACGAATGTACTGGATTGAGGGGCAACAGGGGCTAGAATCATCATTACAGTCAGATGATGATTCAATATGTATCCGAGGCCAAGATGCTATAATTTTAATGAGGTCTACGGAGCTGAATGTAATAAAAATAGGCGAATCATTGTTTATTCCAGATCAACCCAGTCTTTCTAACCGGGCAATTATTCCTTCATCAGGATGGGAAATAAATGACTCTTTAGAATATGGTTGGGGGATTATTATCGGCCCAGGTCAAATCTTGTCTACATCTACAGAGTATTGCGATTTAGATTCTAAGGTTAGCACTCCTGCTAAACCAAGTAGTAATAATGAATCATGGGTTTGGGATATGGAATACAGAGATATTGCTCAAGTTCCAAGTATTAAAGAAAATAGTTCAATAATTTTAAAGGTTCCAGAATCTGAATATTTATCTATTTGTTCAAACTCTAATCATCCATTGCCCCAGCAACAAATTTCTATAGAAAGAGGTCCTGAACTTATTTTAGTGCGAGAAGGAATTGCTCATCGTTTGTGGACGAATATTTGGGCAGCATCCATGAATGGAACCTTACTTCATCCAGAGATGGCAGACTTTGAGATAAATAATCCATCCAATGAATCTATTCCAGTTAACATTATTCAAACTACTTTAGGAAATGAGGCTCAAGAATGGTCCATTATCGAATCAACAGCGATTCTTGAACAAGGTACTAATAATTTTGAATTCTCTCCTTCAAATAGTACATTTTCTACCATGAGAATAGACCATCAAGATGGCCAAGTTTACATCTATTTGGGAAGTTATATGTGAGCGTGATAAATTGAATATAGCAGTATTAGGTGCCGGTTCAATCGGCTCTTTAATCGCTGCAAAGATAGCTAAATATGGAGTAGATAATATTTTGATACATGCTAGAGGGGAACACGGTTCTGCTATGGCCCTAAATGGAATTGAAGTGACTGGCAAGGAATCCTTTTTAGTCAAAAATGATTCAATGATAATTTCCTTGGAAGAAGTGGGGTTATACAATGGATTGAAAAATCAAATAGATGTCTTATTTATCACGAGTAAGGCTAATGACGTAGTATCTTTAATGGAGAAATCAGTGGAATTATTGAATGAAAAATCCAAGATAATATGTTTGAGTAATGGTTTGGGTCATGTAGAGCAATGTATCGATTTTTTCGGCCCTCACCGTGTATTTGCAGCATCGATATCACACGGTGCTTGGAGGCCGGAACCCGGTGTTGTAAATTGGGCTGGAGAAGGAAATATATCATTGGGTAAATTTGGCGACGGACCAGGTTTAAGCGATGCAGAAGAGGTTATCGATTTATTATCTAAGTCGGGGCTTAACCCATTTTGGGAAGATGATGGTAGAAGGTTAGTTTGGAATAAGGTTTTGATAAATATCGCAATAAATCCAGTTGCAGCTTTAATTGGTTGCGAAAACGGTTTTCTATTACAGAACAATCTTTTCGAATTATGTTCTTCAATCATGCTAGAAGGTGCAAATATAGCTAGGCAGGAAAGAGTTAATTTACCTTCAGATGAAGAATTAAATTCAAGTTTGCATGATGTTATTAAGGCGACTTCACATAATTATTGTAGCATGTTACAAGATGTCAAGAAAGGGCGGGATACTGAAATAGAATTTCTTAATCAAGCAGTTGTTGATAGGGCGGAACGCTATGGCATTTCAACTCCCAAAAATAATCTACTGAGCGAACTGATTAAATCTTTGAACTCATACTAGGTCTGAATTATAGTGTAATCCTCTATTTTCAGTTCTTGCCAAAGCATCAGAAGTCACCAATTGACCTACTAAGATTAGATTTCTTAATTCCACAATTTCTCTGCTTGCTAGGGAATTTCTCCAAATCAAATCCACTTCATTACCGAGAAGTTTTAGTCTTCTTGACGCTCTTTCCAATCGTTGAAATCTTCTTACAACTCCAACTTCTTGAGACATTGTCGATCTGAGTAATCTCAAATCATTCACTATCGGGGCGTGTTCAACTAGAGAATCAAGCCCTTCTTGTCTCCATTCTGGGGCTTCCTTATTCTGTGTATTCGGGGTATTTTCAATAATATGATTTGCAGCTTTATCCGCATAAACTACTGCTTCTAGTAGACTGTTTGATGCCAACCTATTTGCTCCATGCATGCCTGTACAAGCAACCTCTCCTATTGCATATAGGCATGGAATGAAATTATTTTCATCTTCTCTTAGCATAGGTCTGCCAAAAGTATCTACTTCCAAACCTCCAACTATGTAATGTGCGGCAGGGGCGATTGGTAGGTGATCAATTCCTAGTTTTAGATTATGACGATTTAAGCGAGACTGAATATTGGGAAATTCTTCTTGTAAATGTTTACTATCAAGATGTGATGTTACTAGAAAAGCGTTATTTTCTCCAGTCTTTTTGAGTTTAATATCTATAGATCTAGCAACTATATCTCTTGTGGCCATAGAGCCCAAAGGCGAGAATTCTAATGTGAAAGAGTACTTATCGGGCAGAGGAGGATTGCTATTTTGGTCAATCGCTTTTTCACAATCTTTCTGCCATTTCTTGAGCCCCGATTTATCTAGAATCACTCCGCCTTCACCTCTTAGAGCTTCAGTTATTAGGAATGGTCTATCCTTGGATATGGATAGCGCTGTAGGATGGAATTGAATAAATGCCATATCTTTGACATTTGCGCCTGCTCGCCAAGCCATAGCAAGCCCATCCCCAGTCGCAACACTAGGATTAGTCGTTTGATTCCATAGTTGTCCAACTCCTCCAGTTGCTAAAATAATTGAATCAGCGGAAAAGGTTTCCACTTTATTGGTTTCTTGATTCAAGCACCATACTCCTGAAATGCCTTTGCTTGGGATTCCATGCTCTTTTTGAATCAAATCGATTGCTAACATATTTGGATTTAAACTGACATTGGGATGTCTTTTGGCTGCATCGCTTAGAGCTCTTTCTATTTCCTTTCCAGTTGCATCTTTTGAATGAAGTATCCTTCTTGAAGAGTGCCCACCTTCTTTGGCCAATCGAAAATCTCCATCTTCGTTCTTTTCAAACCTTACTCCTATCTTCAATAATTCATGAATACATTCACTTGCACTATTTATCACTTCATTAACGACGTTCTCATCACACATACCATCTCCACTTCTTAGTGTATCTTGGATATGAGAATCAATTCCTTGTATATCTGTTTTATCAAGAATTCCAGCAATTCCTCCTTGGGCCCAGTTTGTAGAAGAGTCCTTGAGTCTCTGCTTGGTGATTACAGTGACTTGATTATTTGAGTCTGCGATTTTTAATGCAGCGAATAACCCAGCAATGCCACTGCCAATGATGATTATGTGAGCCATAACACCCCTCAAATTGACGGTAAAGACTCCATCATTTGAACTATTGTGAAGCGATATCACTATGATGTATACTCATTGTGGCCTTGACATGGGAGTGATTGGTCGTAATTTCTCAACCATACTTGGTCTCTTAATGGTTGGTTTTGTGATTATCAATGTACAATTCGGACTAGCTGCGCCACAATACTATGATGGCGCCGATCCTTCCAAGTTGGATGTAATGAAATTATTTGAGCCTCATTGCTCTCAAGAAGAGGTAGAGAAGGAACTCGCAGCGGGCAATGACAGTTTTTGTTTAGGTCCTGTGGGTGAATGGAATGGCGCTGATTTCTTACTTCTTGGAGAAGGAATATTCATATTGATGATTGGTAGACTAAAGTTACCTCAAAAAGGTAGATGGGCTAAAAGAATTAGAAAAATACTTTTTATTACTGGTTGCTCTTTCTTTGGATTAGCAATTTTAGACCGATTAGAATTACTTCCAACAGCCGTCGGTTCAGAAGGAATAGCCACATTACTTCCATTCAATATTTCACCTCTTTTCGTTCAGATTGGAATTGCAATTTTGGGTGCATTTATGATGCGAGGTCCAAAATACTGGGAAGCCGAAGCGATTGAGCAAACAAATCAACGTTTAGAAAGTAGACGGGAAGTCGCTGATAAATTTAGGTCCACTTTCGGAACTTCAGCTAGGCCATTAAATGAATTACAGGGTAAACAAAAAAGAGTTGCTAGGTCTCCTTTGATGCACCGCGATTCAAAACTTGCAATGTCAAGAAAGGCTAGTGGATTAAAGGTTGAAGCCACATGTCCATATTGTAAAGGCGGAGGATGTCGTAAATGCAACTCCACTGGTACAATTTAAAGGCTCCTTTCGGCAACTTTCAAGCCCTTCGAAAAACAGTGTATTGAGTTCTAATGTCTCGCATAGTTTAATACCTCTAGATTCCCGATGACCTCGTTAAGGCCGGAGATAATTTTCCGGATGAGGGATGGTAATGTACCTAAAAGCAATTGAGATATCAAATTTTAAATCATTCAAGGGACAAGTAACAATTCCTTTGGATAGAGGTTTTACCGCAATTACAGGTCCTAATGGTTCAGGTAAATCCAATTGTGGGGATGCAATACAATTTGTTCTAGGGCCACGTTCTAATAAAACAATAAGAGCTCAAAACTCTAAAGATTTAATCTTCAATGGGGGTAAAAACTCGAAGCCTGCAAGGGATTGTGAGGTGACACTGATATTTGCCAATCCAGTTTTATCTAGTAAGAGGAGAAGATTACCAATTGATTCTGATGAAGTAAGAATGACTCGTTCGATTAGATTAACTAAGTCGAATAATGTCGTAACTCAGTATTTACTCGATGGAGAAGAAAGTACCCAGAAATCTTTCCACAGGATACTTGGAGCAGCAAATGCTAGGCCCGATGGCTACAATATCGTTTTACAAGGAGACGTAACAAGTCTGGCAAAAATGACTTCTAAAGAAAGAAGAAAGGTTCTTGATAGTGTCGCTGGAGTTACATCGTATGATGAGGAAATAAGAAAAGCTGACAAGCAAAAAGCCAACGTCGAGAATTATATCGAAAGAATTGGACTTCTTGAAGAGGAACAAAAAGTTAGATTAAAAGATCTTAGAAAAGAAAAGGATATCGCAGTTAAAGCAAAGGATTTGGCCGATGAACTAAATCAAGCTAGAGTTACCGCTTATCAATCGAATTATGCTAGTCAAATGGCAGAGAAAGAATACCAATTGACTGAACAGACAAGATATCTAGAAGAGGCTAATTCGCTTGAGTTGGAAGTTAAAGAAGGCGCTAAGTCCTTGATTTCACTCGAGGATCAAATAGGAGTTCTTCAAAAGCAGATCGAAGATTTGATGGGCGGAGATTCAAACGGGCTAAACAAACAAATCTATGACTTGCATCTAAGAATAGATGGCAATAAGGATAAGATTGAGGATGCCACTAGTAAGAATTCTGAAGACCAGGCCGAATTAGAATCTTTGAAAGAACAATTGGACTCTTCGGTTGCTTCGCTAAAAGAATTCACAACTTCTCTTGAATCGGCAAAGCAAGATTTGGAAGATTCACAAAAAGCCTTGAAAGAAGCGGAATTAGAAGAACTAGAAATCACTAAGATAATGGAATCATCAAATGATGAAAGTGCGGAGTTATCTAGAAATTTATCCAAAGCAATTACGCAATTAGAAGATGCTAGAATTAAATTATCGGAATCTCAAAGCGAAGTAGACAGGACTGCAGCACAGGCTGAGGTTATATCAGAACAGCTTTCACAAGTTCAAGAATCATCCGAAGAAGCAAGACTTGCATTGGGCGAATTAGAGATTAAAGGCGAAGAACTTTCAGGTAAGTCCGCAGAAAAGGACAGAAGTTCACTATCAAAGCAACTCATGGATGCTCAAAATGCTGAGCAAAAGCTGGTCGAAGAATCCCAAGTGATAGAATCTAAACTTAGGGAGACTGAAAGAAAACTTGAGCGAACTAGGGCTGAAATGGAAACATCAAGCGGTTCTAAAGGGATGGCTGGAGGAGCTGCTGCAGTTATTGCGGCTAGAGACCGTGGTGAGTTGAAAGGAATCATTGGATCTATCGCAGAGTTGTGTGCACCAATTGACGATTCTCATGAATCAGCGTTATCTACAGCAATTGGAGGGGGAATGACCTCTCTGGTAGTTGAAAGTGATGAAGTCGCCGCTCAGGCTATTCGTTGGTTGGCAGAAAACAGGGCAGGAAGAGCAACATTCCTTCCTCTAAACAAATTAACCAACACCAGGGCTGCTGGTAAAGCAGTAATGGTATCTAAGAAACCAGGGGTCATCGGATTTGCACACGAGTTACTAGATTATGACCCTAAGATAGATATCGCTATACGATTTGTACTCAGGAATACCCTGATTGTAGATTCGATGTCAACTGCAAGGTCTCACATGGGAGGTATTCGCTTAGTGACATTAAGGGGCGATGTAACCGAAGCAGGCGGTGCTATGATTGGCGGTTCAAAGCGTAAGATGTCGGTATCATTTGGTGGACGTATCAAAGGTGCTTCAGAAGTTGAGAAACTTTCTGGTGAAGTAGAGAAATTAAGATTGATGTCAGACACAGTTTCAGCAGCACTAATCGAAGCAAGGAGACAACAACAAGTAATTCGAGTTAGTATCAATCAATTATCTGATGGAGAAGACGCTGTAAAATTACAAGAGTGGCGTGCCGAGATGAAGCAAGCTAAATCATTGTATAACAAATCATTAGGGGCAGTTGCTGAAGTAGAGAAGAAACTAAGTGAATTGGAAACCTTAGCGAGGTCAAACCTTGAAGGACTTGATGAATCACAAAATCAATTTGAGATAATGGAAGCAAATTGTACATCTGCTAGAGAGGCTGTAGAATTAGCTAGTCCAAGCCATCTGAAAGATAGAATGCATGCAGCACAAATGAAGCGTTTAGATGCTGAAGGTCTCAAATCAAAAGCAGAAACAGCCTTAGAAAGCGGTAGTAGTCATAGAGATTTACTTACTCAAAGGGTTGACGATAACAACTCTAGAATTGAATCAGTTAGTTCTTCAATGACCAAGAGAAATGAATTGGTCGAGGAATTAAAATCGTCCATAGATGTTGATTCTATAGAATTGAAAGAAAGGCAAGAAGAACTTTCTGAATTCCTAGAAGAGAATAAGGGATTAGAAGATGAAAGATTGCAATTGGTTGATGAAAGAGCAAGTCTTAGAACTTCACTTACTCAAAAAGCAACCGATGCACAATCAAGAAGACGAATGAGTGATGAGGTTGGTAGATCTTTGATTACTAAAGAAACAGCACTTGCAGAGTTGCTCAATGAGATGGAGGTTGCAGGAATTAAACCGGCTGAAGCAAATATCACTCTACCTTCTGTAGGAGAGTCTGAGAAGAAGGTACGTTCTCTTGAAAGAAGGATGGAAGCCTATGGGCCAGTCAATATGCTAGCTATTGAGCAATTCGAGGCATGTGAATCACGTCTTAATGAAATGAAAGACGACTTCAAGACCTTACAGAAGCGCAGAACATCTCTAATCGACGTGACAGACAAGCTAGAGGCACAAAGAAAAGAGAGGCTAGTGTCTGTTTTAGAGAAAGTCAATGAAAATTTCAAAGTTTCATACAACGTCCTTAGTGATGGAGGTAGAGGAGAATTATACCTAGAAAATCCTGAAGAACCTTTCAAGGGTGGTTTGGAATTATGGGCTAAACCAAAAGGCAAATCATCTAAGGTAAGTAGACTACAACTTTCAGGTGGAGAGCAATCTATGGCAGCATTAGCACTGATTTTCGCTATTCAAGATTATGATCCAAGTCCTTTCTATTACTTTGATGAAGTCGACCAAAACCTAGATGCAACCAATGCAGAGAGAATTGCTGAAATGTGCAGGCAAAGAAGTAAGAATGCGCAATTTATCATGGTCACACTAAGAAAGGTCTCTTTGCGTCTTGCAGACCACCACATTGGAATTACTCATGGAGGAGATGGTTGCAGTAGAAGAATTGTTGATTTCGATAGAGATAGGGCTATAAAACTGGGTGCCGAAGCTGAAGAAGAAGCAGAGAGAATAGCAAAAATGAATGCGCTAAGACGTGATGAAATCCAACAAGTTGAATTTGATATGCCGACAGTTCCTGATGCATTATCGCCTCCTAAGAGCTTAGGTGGGCTACTAAATCATATTATTGATGATGATCAACAAAACGACGAAGAAGATTCCACAATGCAAGGATTAGGAGAAAGAACTGCTGAACTTACTGAAGACATTCAAGAGATGAAGGACTTGAAAGAAGCAATATCTGGGGAAGAATCAGAACTAGAAGCAGAAGTAGAATTGCCAGATGTAGTCGATTCACATGAGGAACTTTGAGGTGATTTTTTGGCAGAGCAACAAGCGGTCTTAGACAAGTGGTTCCTTAGACAGGATGTAATCAATCAATTGATTGAATCAGGAGAAGAAACTGCGGAGGCCCAATTATTTGCAGATAGGATACTTTCAATAGCCGAAACAGAAGAAGCCGAATTCAGGTCATTATCAGACCCATTTGATCGTTCAGTAGCTCTAGTTCTATCACTTGTGAGAGAAGAGGATTTGGATGCCTGGAATATCGATTTATCTAAATTTTTGAAGTTCTTTACACAAAGAGTGAAAAACAATTCCAATAATCTTGATCTTCCCGCATGCGGTAGACTTATTCGTTTATCCTGGGAGGTATTACATCATCAAGCAATCGATCTTTTTGATAGAGTTCAAAGGACTGAAGAAGAAGAAGAATGGGATGAAGGATTCGATTTTGGTTGGGAATCCGAGTATGATGACGAGGCTTTCTTGTTTACCAATTCGATTCTTCAAGGAGATGCCGATGAGATTTTACCATCATTATTTGGCGAGAGGGTCAGAAGAGAAGAAGGAAGACCTGTCACTTTGGGAGAATTGCTTTCAGCATTCAAAGATGCAGCCGATGATGCTGAGGGGCTCAGGCTTAGAGAAGAGAATCGAATAGCTCATCAGGCCGAATTAAAGGATTATTTAGAAAACATTGGCGGTAGAATGCATAATGAAGATTTAGAGGGCGACATTGGAAGATGTTGGTCTGCATTGAGAAGGACCTGTATAGAGCAAAATAGCAACAAAGTACCGGTTGAGAATGTAAAAGCCCATCTTAGAGTGATCTTAGAAGAATTATTTGGTGAAGTGCCCGAAGGCTATCAAGACGAGGCCAAGGTTACATCATTTATCGCTGGATTATTTTTGACACATAGGGGATTTGCATCAATAAGTCAAGAAGTTGTTCCCGATGGCGATATTTTCCTTGAAGACCTATGGCCTGATTTGGATGATTTCCAACAAGTTAAACTAGCGATAGATGAGTTAGACGAGAAGCATAGCATTGATTCACAAAATGAAGATTCAGGGTCAGTTCAATTTGCTAAGAAAAGAGCAGAAAAAATCAGATTGATTGAAGAGGCTGAAAGGAAAGCCAAAGAACTAGAATTAGAAAAACAAGAATCTTTAGAAACAGTATCTGTGGAGACTTCTCAAAGCGATACTAATTTTCAAAATCACGAATGGTTGGTCGAGTAAGGAGTTGTTTACATTACTGAAATACAATTAGATACACTTTTGGAAGCAACTCTATTTGGTGCTGGAAGATCTATGACTGTCTCAGAGTTGAGTCTTTCCTTAGGTTATGATGAAGATGAGATGCTTGACTCATTATATTCATTGAGATCAACTCTAAAGAGGAGACGTGGAGGTGCTTTACAAATTGCCGAGGTAGGTGAACGCTGGGCTATTGAGGTAAAACCAGATATTGCTGACCATCTTCCAAAAGAAGCTAAGACTGAACTTCCAAAGAAGTTACTCAAAGCAGCTTCCCTTATTGCTTATCATCAACCTATGGCCCAATCTCGTTTGATTGAATTATTAGGACAGAAAGCATATGACTATGTTAGGGAACTTGCCCAATATGGTATGATTGATCGTAGAAAAGATGGTAATACTAGAAGATTGACAACAACGAGAAGATTTTCAGAAGCATTTGGTTGTCCATACACTGATAGAAAGAAGGTTAAGGCCTGGTTTAGGGAACAAGTTCAAAATACTGGGTTACTTGATGATTTAGTTGGTAAAGAAGTGGTAAAAGAAGAAGGCGAATTGGATGGTTCAGTTCAATCCACTTTGAATTTTGAAGAAGAGTGAATCAAGACTCTCGTAATTCTTCAAGTATTTTTTGTACCACAGTTTGTGTTTTAGGTCCAATGTGGGATTGTAGTTTTGCTGATACCAGTTCTATTTCTTCACCAACTGCGCCTGCACTAACTGCCATATTCCTGGAGTGGAGTTTCATATGTCCAGCCTGTATTCCGTTGGTAGCAAGTGCTCTAAGGGCTCCAAGATTTTGAGATAATCCTGCGGCACAGATAATTCCAGCTAATTCGCTAGCAGAAGTTACACCAAGAATGGCTAGATTTGTTTTTGCAACAGGATGAACTTTGGATGCGCCACCTACAATTCCAACAGCCATTGGAGTTTCTATACTTCCTACTAGGCAACCCTCATCATCAAGTTTCCATTCGGTCATGGAAGAGTATTGGTTGTTAGAAAAAGACGCCCAAGAATGGCATCCAGCCTCAATTGCTCTCCAATCTTGTCCACAAGCAACTGCGACGCTACTAATTGCGTTCATAACTCCCTTATTGTGGGTGGCTGCTCTGAATGGGTCTGCTAGAGCGAAATGATGCGCCTCTAGTATTCCTTGAATAATCTGCTTACCATTTTCTTTAGTGCCATCATTAGAGAGTTCTTCAGGAGTAAATGTGGCCTCAACACGGGCAAGTCTATGAGATGCTAAGTTAGAAAGAATTTTCAGATGTACTCTTCCAGATGTCAGTCTTTCTACTTCTGGTGCAATCAATTCAGCCATAGTATTGACTGCATTGGCGCCCATAGCATCTCTACAATCGACTATGATGTGAAGTACAAGCATGGGCCCTGAAAGAGATTCGATAATTCGCGTTTCTATTCTTTTACAGCCTCCTCCAAGTTTAATCATCGTAGATGGTAGGCTATTACAGAGGGAGATCAACTCATCTTTAGCTTGATGCAATGCTAATTGAGATTGATTTATGTCAGGACAATCAAGAATTTGAATTTGACCAATCATCATTGGGGCGTCGTTTTGAGTTCTAAAGCCACCTTTCTCAAGGCATCGTTTTGCCATATTTGATGCTGCAGCAACCACGCTTGACTCTTCGAGGCAAAATGGGATCAAGTAATGCTTACCATCGATAACAAAGTTAGTCGCAATACCAACGGGTAAAGACATAGTTCCTATGACGTTCTCAATCATTCTATCCGCCGCTTCATCATCTAACTCACCATTAGATGCAAGTGCCATGACTTGTTCCTCGGTCAAATCAGCCAATTTTTTTACTAAATTGCGCCTTTCAGCGACACTATGGCGGAAAAAACCACTCAAACGACTATTATCTACCGGCATGAGTTCTCCTCAAACTCATCCAAGCATGCCAGACACATAAGTAATCGGATAAATGTAAATAATTTCTAAGTGTATTAGTTGTAATTGTTATTTCCTTAATATCTAAAAATTAACGCAATTAACGGAATTTCTAACGCGTTAATGATGCGTTAATGATGCGTTATTTACCTTACCTTCAGCACTCAATATGGCTTATGGCATAATTATTGACGCTTACTAACGGGTACTTTAGTGCTATCAATTAGGTCAAACATCAAATACCCATTCGAAGTTGAAGGGTTATGCGAGTTGAAGGTTTACAGATTGACTTTCCCCCTCTAACAGAGAATCCATTTTCAACAAGTCCATTAGAAAGTGGCCAAGAATCGTTGTATGTGGGGCGTTTGGATGTCAGAGGAAGAATTTCAAAGCACATCAATTTTAGATCTAACAGAAGATTGTTGATTGTAGGAGAGATGGGCTCAGGTAGAACGTCTTTGCTTAGATGCTCGGCTAGTGAAACACCAGTTTATGTTCATGTAGACCATATTTCAGCTACAAATCCAGCGCATAGCCTATTGGAAAATCTATATTCTCAGTTGATAGATTATAATATTCCTAAAAGCAGGGCGGAACTTGCACACAAAATTGTCGAAGCATCCTATACCTATACTTCGAAGATACCTCTTATTGTAATTGATATGCCAACTGTTGAGACATCTGTTATGACAGTGGCCTTGCGTGACGTTCTTCCACTGTTGGAGAGGCTTAAAGCGGTCGTTGTAGTGGTTGTTGAGCCTAAACAACGTAGCATACTTCCAGATAGTATTTTACACAGTTTTGCCAGTATTGAGACTTTAGAACCATTGACTATTGATGAAGTAAAGGTCCTAATTGAGAGAAGGGTTTCTTCTGCTACTACTCAAGATTTTCAATTATCGACTATCGATGCTGAATATATTCATTCATTAAGCGGGGGAAAGCCATCAGAAGTAATACGATTCATGAGAGACTCTATCGATGTATCCTTACATTCAGGAACTTCATTAGAAATTAACCCTAGTCCACAATTTAATTATCCTTCAGAATCCAAACAAGTTGAAAATATTGAAGACAGTAATATAGATAGTAATCTTGAAGATACCAATTCAGAATCAAATCAAGAATTAGATATTGTCCAAGATTCAGAGATAATCGATGCATCTCTTCCATGGCAAGAAAGGGACTCAGTAGCAGAAATTCATGATTCTAACGACGCTGTAAGTGAAATATTTGGCTTTGATTTAGATCTAGAGGGTCTTTCTGATTCAATATCGGAAGATGAACCAATTGAACCATTCACATATTCTGCAACTCCTGAGAATGAGGAACTTATTATTGCTGAATCAAATCCTAAACCATCAATAGATGCAGGAACTTTCCATGGACTACTTGGTAGAACAAGAGGTTACAAGAAAAACAACGATAATGAAGAAAACATGGTCATGGATGAAGAATCCTCTGGTGCAGAATTATGGGTTTCAGAAGAATTGATTAAGCCTTCAGAAGAGGAAGTAGAGATTTCGGAAGAGGATTCTGCAGCGCTAATTCATGATGAAATAGGTCTTCCTGAAATGATTTTTGAAGACATAGATAGTTTAGACGAATCAGAAGAATTGCTTATACATCAGTCATATGATGAAAAACCCTCAATTGGTTCTACAGGTAATCTAAGTAACACAGATATGAGTTATTTGTCGCCTATTTTAGAAGCATTACAAGAACTTCTCATTCATAATCAAGGCCCCCCTTCAAACCATTCAGTAAGGCAGCGTAAATTAGCCGAGGCTTTGGCTAGTATGAGAAGAGAGAAAAAGGGAGAAAAGTATGATTTCCCTCTCAATGCTTCAATCTTATCTGCATTATCTCATAGTGAGTCTTACGTAGTATCAATAGCGCAAGTAAGAAGATTTTCTCCCTCGGATAAAGAAATACTTGGAGAGCTGAAAATAAAACGACCTAGATTGTCACAAATAAGCAACCATTTATTAAAATCTGGAATTCTAAATGTAAGGACAGTAGGTCGGAGTAGATTTTTTCAACTAACTCAAGATGCTAGAGCCCAATTAACTGCTTGGGGATTAATAGGAGGTGTTGAGTAATGACATGGACAATTTCTTGGTCTTGGCAAGCACCGTCAAGAATCGCTTGTATCGCTTCAGTAGAAGGAGGTATTGCGGTAAGCAGCGGTTTAGAACTAATAATGATAGAATCAAATGGAGACATGAGATGGAGTGTAGATATGCCGTTTAAGGTTCATGCTATGGACTATAATAACGGAATTCTAGCTGTATTGGCTGCTCATGGCTTCTATGTAATCTCTACAACCGATGGAAGTATGCTGCACGAGGGAAGATCCACCTATGGCGGTTTCACGGACATAGCGTCACGTCCAGGGGGTGGTTGGATTTTATCAGGAAGAGAAGGTCAATTACATCTCTTTACACATGAAGGAAAAGGTATCCGTCGCTTTGATAGTGGCAAAGTCCGTCGATTAGTTGGTTGGTTGGACAGAGAACACCTGTTGTGGCAATCAGGTGATGGAAAACTATGGTGTGGCAGGCTGGCGCAAAAATATCAAAAGCGATTATTAGAGGATAGAATCTGGAGTTGGGTAACAAAAATATCCTCTGGAAGATTATTGTTACAAGCTAGTGGTGGAGATGTGTGGGAAGGAATACCTCATCCGTTTGGATGGGATACCATAGATAGACTTCAAACCGATTCCTTGGAACCTATGGAAGGTGTAAGGTGTGGCGATGGTTGGTGGATACTAGGCATTGAAGGTCATTTGACACATATTTCAACTGAAGAAAAAGAAGAAGATTTAGTAGAACTTGGAAAAGGAATGGGCCTGGGTGATATGTTAGAAGGATTAACTGCAGACTCAATGATCTCATCAACTCGTCAAGGATTGATACGATTTTGGACAGCACCTCATCTTGCTCAATCCCAGAGAGAAGGCCGATTTAAGGCTGCAGCAGATGCAGCACTTGCAAGAAATTGGGACGAAAGAAGAACTTTATTCCAAAGAGCAAGAACTGCTGAAGATGAGGGAAGACTCTCTTTAGCTGTAGAACTTTATCAATCTCTTGGAAGAAGTGAAGATGTCAGAAGATTGCTGAAGAGACAAAAGGAGGGAGGAGAATGATTGACGATAAGATAGAAGTAACTACACAACGCGTAGATAAATATCTTGATATTACTACTAGGGCTAGAAATAAAGCTACACCACTTGTCGAGGAAAATTCCGACGATGGCAAAAGATTAGCGATTATGTTAAAGATGGCTGATGATTATACTTTTGACGCTAGGCACTTTTTGAAAATTGGAGATTATGTTAGAGCATTTGGAGCAATAAATTATGCCCATGCATGGATTGATGCCGGTGTCAAGTTAGGTCTACTAGATGGTCATGGTGACGATGTACTTTTCACTCTGCCATAGTTTCTATAGATTTTCTATGATCTTAAGATGATTATTTTTACTAACTTCTATGACCTTTATTGACGACTCAAACAATCGCTTCTTCAATTCTTTATCGACAGTCAGTACTGAAAAACTCTCACGTTTTGCCAATTCGAATATTTGGTCATCAGTATGAGTTGATTCGATTTCAAATTCGCTAATCGTCGATTTATTTTCTAGCATAGTTAGTAGTAATGATTTTCTTTTAGGCCTCGTGCTGTCTAATTGTTTTAATTCATCTAGGACAGAATCTAAGAGAATTAGGTCAAAATTACCAATTATTTGTTTTAATTCAACATCAAAATTAATTCCAGAATCTATGATAGCAACCCATCCACAAGCATCAATTATTATGCTCTGGGACATAATTCTCACCTATTCTATGATTCCATAGCCAATTAGACGCCATCTTGAACCAATTCTTCTAGACAGCGACACTCTTTGGCCGGAATCAACGCATATAGGTAATCTAAGTTCTAAATTTGTTCTAGTTTTCTCAGCGTTTCGAGTTACTCCAACTGATGTTGCAGTTGCAACGTTTATCATAAGCATCTCATTATTTCTCAGAGGTTGAATTTTATCAGGATTACTAGAGTCTCCTCCAACCATGTGTTCCATCAAATTAACTGAAATCTTAACATTTGAGCGAACCTCAGGTAGATTTCCTTTCAAAGCAACAACTTGACCAGATAGATTATCTGAGTTGGTAATCGATGGATCTAATTCAGTAGCCATACCACACAAACCACCAGCATGCATGGTTTCGAGATTATTTCCTCCACCTTGCATACTGCTTACAGTAGCAGCAATAGGCTCCCAATGAGTTTTTGAGCCCTTCTGAATTTTTCTTCCAGGTCCAATTTCAATTTCATCTCCAATCTTGAATTCACCTTCAATGATACTACCGCCAATAACTCCACCACGCATTTTAGTCGGTCTTGTTCCTGGCCTATTTATGTCAAAGGAACGAGCTACATGCATAATAGAACGTGTATCAGAACTTCTATCTGGGGTAGGAATAGAACTTTCAATCGCTTCAATAAGTACATCTAAGTTGACATCGTGATGTGCAGAAACAGGAATAATAGGAGAATCCTCAGCAACCGTACCCTTAAGGAAATTCTTTATTTCACTATAAGATTCAATCGCTCTTTCTTTACTGACTAAATCAATTTTATTTTGTACAACAATAATATTCTTGATTCCAGAAATATTTAGTGCCATCAAATGTTCTCTAGTTTGAGGTTGAGGACATGTTTCATTGGCAGCCACCATTAGAAGTGCTCCATCCATAATTGATGCCCCAGTAATCATAATTGCCATCAGCGTTTCGTGACCTGGAGCGTCGACAAAGGAAACAACTCGTTGTAAATCTTCTTTGGAATCCTTTTCTCCTTTAGGATGTCTTCCAGATGGATAGTAAACCCCATCTTTTGTTTTGTAAAATGCAGTATCTGCATATCCTAACTTTATAGATATACCACGCTTTCTTTCTTCTGAATGGGTATCAGTCCAGATTCCAGAAAGAGCCTTAGTAAGAGTTGTTTTTCCATGATCAACATGACCAACTAGTCCAATGTTGACAGTTGGTTGTGAAGGAAGCTTTCGTGACATTTGCTCCCTCCCAATCTACGATAACCCTCTCGGGATTCACTCCGATGATTCCTCGGTTTGTGATGACAATATGTCAGCAAGAGATTTCTTCCCTGCTTCTATGACCTTTAGATTAATTTGTCTAGTGTCTTGATTGATTGTGTTTCCTCTGAAGAACCTTCTCTTTCTCAAACCATCAGGCTTGTATCTAAAACGCTTCTTCTCTCCGCCTTTGGTCTTGAAAACAAGGTTATGACCCTTAAATCCAGTAGAGCGGGTTACCAAAATAGATTGTCTTGAACCGCCGGATAAATCTCTTCTAAGAGGAGTTCCAGTTTTATCAGAACCACCGGTAATAACAAGTTTGTATCCACTAAGGATTGATTCACCTTCGCCGACGAACATTCCATCGATTTCGTCTCCAATCTTCTTTCCAAGTAATTGGGCATGGTTATTACCACTAATTTTCAGTGAGTAGGCTTTACCGCCACTCTTTGGGTTTGTGTCGTTGACGACAGCTACAAATTCTCCTTGTTGACCAACAGCCATAGTAATCCCTCTAAGACATCTTGCCGAACATCGACCCGTATTTATGCCCACCGCATGGAAAGTGAGGGATAAAATTTCATTTCAATCGCTTTTTTAGAAGCATTTCAACTCGATTTACCAAGTCTGTTGGTAGAAAATGTGGCATTCTAAGGTGAGTGGTTCTACCTCTTCCATCAGAGATAGTTGCTATTCTCGAAGAAATTATTTGTCGCTTTTCTAGCTCCTTGATATATTTCCAAATTGTGGTATGACTCTTCATTTTTTGACCATATTCTTCACATACAACGGCATATAATTGTTCAACATCCCCAGTAGTCATCGATTCTTCTTTACGAAGTCTTCGACAGATACTCAATAAAACTAACATTTCATGAGTTCTCAAGTCATCAACGGTTTGAATTTCACTAATTACATCAATCGCTAAAGCCTTATCCTGTGAATAAACATCTTGCACTGTTATTTTCCTCTGTGTGTGTGCGTCCTGTCTAAATTCACTTGTCTCTGCTGCGGCTTTGATAAGTTCAATGACCAATCGCGCATCACCACTTTGAACGGCTTTTTCAGCGATCAGATCCATAATTTCCTCAGAATAGGTTCCTTCATTTAGTGCTAAAGATGCTCTTTGTCTTGCAATTTTACCGAGACCTTCAAAGTCATAAGGCGGAATATGCATAAGATTAGTTTTACCCATTCTCGAGATTACCGCAGTTTCAAGAACATCTAGAACCTGTTCTTGACTTATCAAAATCAAAGAAAGAGTTCCTTTTCCTTGTTGGTCCTCATCAATTCTTAGTAATTGGTAAAGTAAATCATCACCAGATTTCCGTAGCATATGGTCTACTTCATCCAGTACTACAATCAAGTGAGATGAATTTTTACGAGTTAATTTCCTTAGACTAAGTAGTAGTTCTCCCATCGATAACCCTCTGTCAGGGTGTCCTGGGTCTATTTCATGGAGTATTCTTTGGACTACTCTGGTGCTTGTTGAAGCATTTCTACAGTTAACATGAGCAATCATAATATCTCTTTTATTTGCTAAATGTCGTTGTAAATCACTACAGAAGGTTTTGGCTAAAACGGTTTTACCACTACCGACTGGGCCAGTGATTATTGCTCTACAACTAGAATCATGTCTATCTATCATTGCAAACTTATTAGCCAACTCTAATTGAATAGTTTCTCTCCCTACAATTTCATTTGGAACAAAATCAAAGTCTAGTGCCTCTGGATTAGAAATAATAAACCCAGCACCGATTCTGTCAAGATAACTATTCATAACATTGGAAGCCTCATGCCAACCGTTATTGAATATACGGATAATTTAGATGTTATTTTATCGATAAATAGACCTTTCAAGGAATCTCATCAAACATATAACCTGCTTCCCACTTTTTCTCGCCGAGTGCTACTTCAAGTTCAAAAGGAGTGATCAAAGGTTTACGGTATCTGATAGCATCGTCAATAGCAATTCTGGGGCATGCAGTATTGACAAATGCGTCGACGGGATAGAAATCAATCAAATCAGGGCCTACGTGCTCAAGAGCTAACAGATATCCTTTCTTACCATGTTTTTCTAACATTCTTTTCATTTTTAGGGCTAGGCTTCGACGCATTTGTCCAGGCTTTTCTCCGATTAGTATTCCAAATGACTGAGCATCACTGCAAGACATAATCAAACCAAATCTTTGTCTTAGGATTCTTTCAATCCTCTCTAGAGACATTTCTTCAGCATCTCCTGTGTAAGGGTCTAGCATTGCTAATGGTTTTCCGGTATGTAAGACAAGTCCAATTGGGTGAAAGTCACCCGAACCTAGGAATAAGTAATGACCTATAGAAGGGTCATCTCCGGAGTAGTTGCACCCAAGTACTTGCCCAGGAAAAGAAAGTCTCGCACCACCGATTGGTATTGTTACATCATAACCCGCTTTTTCTAAACGGTCGTGGAATTCAGGTAGTAGGTGTAAGTGTTGAATTGAGCCAACTAGGCCCAGTTTTGTGTCAGTAAGTGGTGAGATTCTTCCTACTGCGTCCAAGAAGCGCTCTTTTGCTTGTTCATCGGAAATATCTGCTTCTGTATTCTGATCTTCTTTTCTTTTTATTGCCATATTTCTATGTGCTTCAAGGAATGGTAATATCGGTGATAGTTCAGGGTCTCCATCATAGGTAACATCGATAAATTGAGTTGGCATGCCTGAATCAATATTCATCTGAGAATGTCCCATGTGTGCAACTAGTTCAACACCCATCATACTCATTTTATCATGCACTAAATCACATGCACCATAGCATGGGTCGGCTGCTAATACTACCTTGGCACTGGTTTCAGACTCAATCTCATCCATCATTTCTAAGGCTTGCATTTTCAAACCTTCAGGAACTTGCAATGCGATTAGACGGTTGTCATTTTCTTTAATCCTAGCGACTAAATCATCTAATTCAAAATCATGTCTATCCAAATCCATAAAATCACCATTTATTCCAAGAGAATAATTTTCTCTCCATCCATTTCTAACTTAACCAGTGAATCAATATTAATTTCCGGATATTTTGATTTTAACATTTGTAGGCCTTTGCCTTTTTCTACAACAACTAAGATATCTTGGATTTGTGCTCCAGTTTTTTTAACACCCTCGATTATAGAATCTAGGGTTCCTCCAGTAGACAGGACATCATCAACAATAACAATTTTTTCTCCCGGTTTGATGTCGTTAAGGTACATTGCTCCCTTAGAATAACCTGTGTTTTGATCGATTACAACTTCTCCTTCAAGCCCATATTCTCTTTTCCTAGCAATGACTAATGGAACTCCAGTTTTTACGCTAATTGGTGAAGTCAATGGAAGTCCCATTGCCTCAATACCAAGAATCAAATCTACTGTCGACCAATCAATCGCTTCGATGGATAAGTCTGTGACTGCGGAAAGAACTTTTGCATCCAATCTAGGAACTCCATCGGTAATAGGATGGATAAAATAAGGATAATCGCCTTTCCAAATTACTGGTGCGTTAGCCAAACTTTGCCTCAAGACTTCCATAGAATCCATGATTGGTAACTCCAAATCAAAGTTCTGCTAAGTAGTCAACGTATTCATCAGGGTCCAATAATAGTTCAAGGTCTAAGTTGTGAGGTTCAAGAATTATAATCCATCCAAGATCATAAGGTGATTCATTGGCTAAGTGTGGACTATATTCTACTTCCCCATTAACATCTGTAATTAGACCAGAGAATGGTGCAGCAAACGGAAGTTTTTCTTCTGAAGTCCATATTGAAAACATACCGTCTCCTTCATCTACTTCGGTTTCAGCCTGAGGCAAAATTATTCGAAGTACTTCTCCGATTTCAAATTTTAAAAATTCGCTTACTCCTATCATAAGCCTATCATCTTTCTCTTGATACCACAAGTGGTCTGTAGAGTATTTTCTATTGTGTGCAACCTTAAACTGAACTGTTTCTTCATCCATTTCATGTCCTCCTTTACGCGCCTCAAGGGCATTGTATATGAACAATTTGGGGGAATTAAAACTTTTCATTTATACAAACGGGTTAAGAAACACGGCCTTTTGGGTTGTATTGGGAGCAATATGAACTTTGCAGAAAACGATGAGCAGCAGATGATAAGAGAACTAGTTCGCGACTTTGCAGAAACCACACTTAGTCCTACTGCAGAGCACAGAGACCAGAATCAAATCCCTCCATCCGAAGAGTGGGAAGCATTCCTAGAATACGGTCTGCAAGGTGTAACAATTCCTGAAGAATATGGAGGTTCGCCAGTTGATGATATATCTGAATCAATAATTGTTGAAGAACTTTCTAGAGTCGACCCCTCATTTGGCGTTATGTTTTGTGTTCATGTCGGTCTTTGTGCAAAAACAATTTCGCTACATGGAAATGAACAACAGAAGCAAAAATATCTCACTAGGCTAGCTGCCGGAGAAGTCGGCGCATATTCTCTTTCTGAAGCAGGTGCAGGGACAGATGCAGCAGCAATGATATGTAAAGCAAAACTTTCAGATGATGGTAAGAATTACATTTTGAATGGAGAAAAAATGTGGGTCACTAATGGAGCACAAGCCAAGATATTGGTTCTATTTGCAAAGGATGTTGATCATCCAGATTATGGAGTAAAAAAGCATGGCGGTACTACTGCATTTATTGTAGAGTCTTCTTTTGAAGGATTCAAAGTAGGCAAGAAGGAAGATAAATTAGGTATTCGCTCATCTGATACTTGTACTCTGATTCTAGAGAACTGTAAAGTTCCAGTTGAGAATGTCCTAAAAGGCGTAGGTAAAGGTTTCCCAATAGCAATGAATGCACTTGATAATAGTAGAATCGGTATAGCTGCACAGGCATTGGGCATTGCTCAGGGTTCGTATGAAGCAGCATTGAAGTATTCTCATGAAAGAGAGGCTTTTGGAAAACCTATAGCATATCATCAAATGATTATGTCTTATCTTTCAGATATGGCTACAAAAATTGATGCTGCACGATTATTAGTTTACAAAGCATCATGGGCTAAACAACAACATTACGAGCATGATGGCCCAAGGCATACCAAGGAAGCTAGTATGGCTAAGTTATACGCTGGAGATACAGCAATGTGGGTATCAGAAAGGGCAATTCAGGTGCTTGGAGGATATGGCTATACCAAAGAATTCCCAGTCGAGAGATTCTTTAGAGATGCTAAAATAACTCAAATTTATGAAGGGACTCAAGAAGTACAAAGGATAGTTATATCACGTTCGCTAGTCTAATCTTTTATTTCAAGAGATTTTCCTTTTAGTTTGGCTTGTCTAAGTCCACTCGACCATTCAAACACAGATGCGTTAAACGAAACCGATTTATTTTTGCTAACATTATCGTCTATGAAATCATTGAATTCTGGCTCGAATAAAACTGCTATACTAAATGGCCCACCATCTAGTAATCCAACTAGGGTTTTACCGCCTCTATAACTATCACTGACCATTAAATTACGTTCTATTCGCTCTACCTTGAGAGTACAAGGGCCGCTATCTGAATTAGCGATTATTAGGTTTGCTTCACTGTGTAATCTGGAATTTCCTAACTCCTCAATAGTCTTTTCTATAGAGGTAGAAACCATTTCATCAGTAACAGTTTTTTCTTCAATAATATTATCTTCAGGCGGTTCAGGAGTTGAATCTTGAGCATCAATAATTTCAGGGACCTCCTTTACTTCAGTATCAATCTCAATAGAATCATTATTGAACTCATTTTCAAATTCATCTAGGTTATCTTCTTCGATAATATTTTCTTCAATAATTGAAGATTCAACTTCAGGCTCTTCGATTACCGGTTCTTCAATAACGGGCATTTGGAACCCAAGTTCTTCTAAGAACTGCCAAAGTTCGGATACTAATATTTCACCATCACCATTCTTATCGAGGATTGTGGATATGTGTGATAGTACCCAGCCTGGAGGTTGATTACCAGTTAATTCAACTATGAAGTTTGAGATTTCTTCTATCGAGATTATTCCATCTCTATTTTTATCCAGCTTAACTGTTAGTTCTTGGACAGAATGACCAGAATCTTTTAGCCACTGTCCAAAACTTTGTTTGATCTTTGCAACCATAGGGTTATCAGATTCCTCTTCAATCTTAGATTGGATGTTCTGTACCGCCTCAGTAACTTTTGCGGAGGCCATTTGAGCAGCTTTAGACTTCACATCATTTTGCCAATTCTTAATGGAATCTTGTTCAGATAGGATACTGATTACAGTTTCTCTAGGAATGTGGGATGGTGGCGCGTCCCCTACAAAATGTATAGCGAGTTGATAAAGTTCATTATCATCTAGAGAGTTTAGTCCGCCACCTGATAAGATTTTACTTTCTAATTGTTCCAGACTCATGAATACACACCCTGCTTGTATGGTGCTATGTATTCTAACTCTTCAATATACTGCCATCATGGAGGGAATTTTAATTGAGGCCAATTATTAAAATCACTGTTCTCCCAAGATAGTGTTGAAAGAATTCTTTCGATTTGAGAAATATTTGTGATATCTCTCTCAATTTGAATAGTGTGCAGCCATGATTTCAATCTTCCTAGCCGAATTCCTTTTGTTAAACCGGTTTGATTCATTATCCAATTTCCATCAGCCAATGGTTGTACGTTGGTCTTTAATTCCTCTAATTCTAATAAAATTTCCAATCTCTCTTCAAGTTCATCAATTGAATAATGATCCGATTTTTTATTATTTATCTTAACATTATTTTTCAAAATAATAATACCCAGAGTTAGATTTTTTTCTGCAAATTCTCCAAGAATAAATCTGTATTTTCTCATCGATTGCTTTGATTTCTCGGGTATAGCCCCAAACATCATGTGAATTGATTGAATAGTCTCTCTATCTCTTTTTGATAATTTAAGATTAGAACATATTATTTCCACTTCCTTTTCGCTGCAAATTGAAAGTAGAAGTGCAAATTTTTCTAATTTATCAAATCCATCTAGATTCGCCTTCATTGCATCAATAATCAGATATTTATTACTCCATTCCCCGACCAAAAATCTATCTAAAATACCTTCTAATGCCATTTTTTCAATTATTTTTCCTGAATTTTGACCGCCCAGTATTTTTTGCCATTCTATCCAAATTCTCTCTCTAGAAACATTGTCAAGCATATGTTTTTGTTGAGAAATAGATTGTTTAAGACTATGCTCAATTTCCCAAACTCCACTACCCCTGCGGTCAGCAAATCGATAGGCTCTCATAATTCTAAGTCCATCTTCAGATAATCTCTGGTGAGCATTACCAACAGCTCTAATAATTCCTCTAGAGATATCAGTTCTACCATCATGAGGGTCATAAAGCACTTTTCTTGCAACATCTACAGCCATTGCATTAATGGTGAAATCGCGACGCTCCAGATCCCCCCTTAGAGACATTCCCCATGTGACGCTTTCAGGTCTTCTACCATCGGTATACTCTCCATCTGTTCTTAGTGTAGTCGCTTGGTACAAACCATCACTGCCACGCAGAGAAACAGTCCCAAATTCTTCTCCAGTTAGAATTGCATCGGGGAAGATTTCTAACATTTCATCTGGAGTTAAATCAACCGCTATATCGATATCATTTGGTTTGTGACCTATCATCCAGTCTCTTACTGCTCCGCCTACTATCCATGCTCCACCACCATTTTCACAAATCGTGTTTAGTATTACTACAAGGTCAGATGGTAAATCATCTAAAAAATCAATTATATGTTTTGAGCAATCAAGGCCATCTAAGTCCGCTTTTCGCCCTTGAATAATCTTATTCAAATTATCACCCCTAGCCCCGCTATAGTCAATTGCACCAAAGCATTATCCTTGAAACCATCTTCCAGTTGACCATGTGGAGTGATGAATCGGTGTCTTTAGTTCCAGTCGAGTGGCTGAAGGCTCACGAAGAGGTCAGAGTTAGGGCAAGAGATAAGTTACTAGAAATGACAAAGAAATGGGGAGGGTTCACTAAACCTCTTGTTGTTGATAAAAAAACAGGTTCTCTTCTTGATGGCCATCACCGTCACTCAGTTGCTTGTTTGTTGAATTTGAATAGTGTCCCAGCTATTTGTGTAGATTATTTTTCCGACGAGAGCATAATTGTAGAGACTTGGCCGAATTCAGATTTAGATCAAATTACTAAAAAAGATGTCATTGAGATGTCTATGTCAGGTGAACTATATCCCCCAAAAACAAGTAGACATATTTTTTCTTATGACATTCCACCGATTTTTATTTCTCTTGATGCTCTTAGATAGTCTGTCTAGTTGCGATATAATCTTTCCATTTTTTGTTTCCTTTACCATCTAGTTTTACATTCTTAGTTGGTTGACTAGGTAAAGAAACAGTACAAGTTTGAACAATTCCTTCATGATTAAATGTAATTTCAGTATCACAATCAACTAAACCTTTCAAGTATTTATTCAAGAGATTATTACTATTAACTCTAAATCCATTGATTGCAATAATTTCATCACCGGGCATCAAGATTTTTCTTAAAGGTGAATTTTGTTGATGAGAAGTCACTCTCAATTGCTTGTTTACTTCTCTTATTTGGACCCCCATCCACGCACTTTCTATTTCCCCTTCCTTAGAGACCTTTTCAGGAATTAAATCCAGAGAGAAATATTGCAATGCTTTATCGACATCAGGAGCTTTACGCTCAAAAACTAATTTATCTAACATTTTACCAAGTCTTAGGCCACCTTCCATTCCAGTCAAAGATGAACGAATATCTTTGTATGTTACTCCTAGTTTTTGAGTTTCGGGATAATGTATAGCATGCTTTTCACAAAGTATTGCCATTAATTGGCATAAACCGGATTTGCCCTTAGAACGCTTTCGTAATTCAGCATCTAGGCAAAAAATAGCTAATTCTCCTTCTAAGTAATATGAATTTTGAGTTTCTCTTGAAAACGCATGGCTTCGATAAAGGTGAATCCAAGCATCATGACTAGACTCTGCCAAGGATTCTTTTTCCATCCCATTTCTGAGTGTATGTCTTTTCATTTTACGAAGGAAATCCTTACGCCAGTCTTCTTCACTCCATGCTCCAGATCTTACACATAGAACATCTCCAAGCCAAGACGTAGCACCTTCAAACCACCATAGTAAATCAGAGTGAGTTTCTTTTTGTAAATCATAATTTAAGAAATTTCTTGGCCTCAATCTTTTTACATTCCATTGATGAAGATATTCATGACTAAAAAGGCTCACTAAGTCTTTATATTCATCTTCAAATCCTGGCATCAAGCATTGCCTAGGAAGCATAGAAGTCTGTGAATTCAAATGTTCTAAGCCTCCTCTAGACTTTTCAGTGAAATGTAACACAGTCACATAATTGTCCCACTTGGGAATGCCGAAAAGAGCATGATGCTCCATGACAACCTTATCCATGTCATCTTTCAACCTTTCAAGCATCTTTTTATTTGGAACATAACCTCCACTGTCCCATATTTTCAGGTGATGGGTTCTTCCCTCTACTACCCAACTCATTGTTTCATTTTCATTCGCTTCCAAAATTCCATCTAGTAGTTCATCACGATTCGGGGCTTCAAAGTGGTATGTGCGTCCAGAGTTGTTAGTAAGTAGTCCTTTACTATCATTATTAGATATTTCTAGGTATTGAGTTGCAGGAGTCCAGTGTGAAGGAATGTGAGCTTTGATAATATGTGTTTTTTCCATTCTTTCTGAATCGATTCCCGAAACTGGAAGAAACCAAGTGAAAGGTGGCATAACATGTACGTGAGTGCCATCGAGATGAGTCGATCTGCAGGATAGTTCAATTGCTAAAATTTTATACTTAATTTTAACTAAATTCGTACTTTCTGTTAGATTTATTCTCATTGAATCAACATCTTTTCGATTACTAGATAGAAGATTTCCATTTCCATCAAATGCTTCAAAATCAAACATATATTGAATTGGTTCTCGTAAAAAATAAGATCCAGGGACCCATCTTGGGAAACTTAAAGTCAAATTTTTACCTGTGAAAGGTCCTTCTAATTCAATACCTACATACAGGTGTCTTGAATCTCCTTCTGTAGCATCAAAAAGAAATTTCAGCCCCGAATATCCATCTCGCATGGTTACCTTGAGTTGCCGGCGGTTGAAAGGTTCTGTGCTGTAATTTTCAATAATTCACTTTTTGTAGATTTGATTAAATTATCCGCTTTATCGATAATTTCAGATTCAGTACACCTTCCAATCAAGCGTTCAAGTAATCTTGACCTCTCTATTTCATCAACTTCTTCATTTTCAATAATCTGCCATCGAAGTTTATCACTTTCAATATCTCTTTTTCCTTGTAACCATCTTCCTAAAATTAAGAAACATTCATTCTTAATTAGTAATTTTATCGAATTATCATCCGTAGATTTGTATTTTTCTCGAAGTGCTTTGACTAGATTCTTTTGAACTTTAGAATCACTAACATTTGCCAATTTAACCATTGTATCTCCACCATTATCAACTGAAAATTTAATTATCGATAGCGGATTTACTCCTTCTGATAGAAGTTCTGCTAACTTCTCTTCAGTAATAATTTCATTTTTCATACTAAGTTGATTAAGTGCACTTTCTTTGATGAAATTGGATGTTTCGGTTAAACATGATAGTAACTGTTGTTTAGAAATATGCTTGCTAGATAATGCAATAATTTTTATTCTTTCATTATCTGATTCGATTAACTGATTAGTGAATTTTCCTTCTAAGTCAGATTTAATCAATGCTTTACTGGCTTTTATTTTACAAATATTGTCTTCATCTTGATAGAGAATTTCAGCAACAGAACTTGTGTCTCCAATAAATTTCTCAAGTAGATTCGCTGCACACCTTCTAGCATCAATTGATTTATGGGTCGCTAGAGAAATCAGAGAATCAATTTCAAGCCTAGGCGCCCACATCCTATGAGCGTCGAGAGCTTTTGATCTAAACCACGGGTCTTTGTCGTCAAGTAAAGGTACGAAGGCTTCTAGATTACTTGGAGAATCTAACTCGAATAGAGATCTCAATGCTCTTCTACGAATTCGAATATCTTTGTGAGATAGTTGAGATACGTGAGTACTTGCTGACTTAGGCATTTTTCCACCACATTTTTGATTTATTCTAGTCCTTCAAAGTCATCAAATATCCAATTTTCAAATCCAATTTCAGATAATACCGGATGTAAAATAACCTGTAAAATTGGCCAAAATCTAACGAAAGAATCAGCATTTTCGATTAGTGATTTGAACATTGGATGCTCAGAAGGAGTCAATTCTCCTTCTCCTAGAGGCGGTAAATCATCCGGTAGAAAGTGAAGTTCAGCGATAATATCTTGAAGACAGTTTAATTCTTGTTGTTCAATTATATCTAAATCTTGACATGTTTCGATGACTAATTGTAATAAGTCTGCCAATTCAATAGGACTTATCATTTGATTTTGTTCCTTTCTATCATCGAGTGGACCAAAACATACAGGTCCTAGGTCAGTCGGTAATAATTCATTATCCTGTTTTTCCATTTTAACTAATTGTTGATGACTATCAGGGCCTAAAGGTGCTATGACGAATCCCCCTTCAGATATTCTTGCAGAAATCCATTCCGGTAAGTTTTCAATATGGCCAGTAATTAAAACACGATTAAATTCTCCGGGAAAAGCAACTGGTGAAACATCGATTGATTCTAAAGTTCTCATCTCAATAGTTGGCCAATGCGTGAGTCTTTCTTTTGCATGTAAAATTGATTCATCACATTGATCTAATACTCTGACATTACCTTTTTCACCAATAATTTGAGCTATTAGAGCTGCAAGATAGCCTCCTTTAGAGCCAATTAAAATCACTTCTTGACCACTATTTAACTCCAAGTGATGGAGTAATGTAACAATCATGTGAGGCGCTGAAATTGTTTTTATTTTCCCATCAATAGTTTCCATGAATTGAATAGGACGGTCTGAATAGAATGGTTCGGTATCAAAATCTGAAAACATTTCTACATCGGTATTTTCCATAGTGTCTCTAATCTTTCTTGGAACTTCAATGCCGCTCTGTTCCAACCTTTTGAGCAGGTCGGATATACGGGTCATATCGTTGGTATGAGGTGGTATCTTGTAAACAATCCCATTAAATCAGTTCAATGATGAGAATTTCTCTTCTAAAATTTGATCTATTTGGCTGATGTTCTGCTGATGCTCTTGGATCCCAAATTCAACCATTTCATCCATTGAAGTTAATTCATCATCATCGTGAAGTATTTTCTGTGAAATTTCATTTTTGATATTATCTCTAATATTTTCAAGCATTTTCTTCATACCTTTCTTTTGGTCAATTTCAGCATCATCTGAATCCAATTCGATTGTTTCAAGCATGACTTTTATAATTTCAGGAGGTACATATGGATCATCAAAAGACGAAAACATATCATCCATTATTATCGCCTCTATTCTTGCTAGATGTTCCGAAATCGTCGCACGAGCTAGTCCAATTTGTTCGGCAAGGTCACTTACTCTAATTCTCTTAGGTACGTCGAAGAAGCCTTTATCATAGGCGAATTTTGCTAACTTCAATTGTTTAGCACTTAGAAGCGAATTATCGGATGTAAGATTAAAATCCAGACTTCTAGCACTAGTTCTATCTGGTTTTGACATAATTCTTGCCAAGGTTGTTACAATTCTAAGTTTCATTGGAGGCCCTTGAATAATATAACTTAACCCCTCTCCATCCAGCCTACAACCTGGAACAGCACTTGTTCCATTTGTTCTAGCATTCAGGTTTGATAATGAATGATTTAATCTAACTAAAAGTATGTATGAATCATTGGGCCCCCTAGGCTCTAAAACGACTTCTAACAGTTCAAGAAAATGTAAATCATCAATATCTGATATACCTTTACCTTCACAAAAGTTTGCTTTTACAATTATTCGGACATCTTTAGGGACCCTTTTGACATATGAAAGAAACTCCAAATGCTTGAAAATTTCCAAAATTTCGGCGATATCTAAGGTCCTCAGCCTTGCTCTCTTCCAAAACAAGGTGACTTCGCGCATATACAACCCTTATCATCTTAGGTCATAATATGTCTTGATATTTGTTTCTTCATTTTTTCATTTCAAGCCAAGCTAAAAACGAAACAATAGGTAGTAAAGTAAACAGAACTTTATTCAATCTACTTTGATATTCATTATACTCTCTTGTTTTTTCAGGACTTACCTCGATAGACTTGACTTTTCTAGTTCTTCTTAGTATGTTAATTTTAGATTCAACAACTGAAAGAACTCGATCTCTTAATTCGGGCGATGCACTTTTAGCATTGCCTTTTCCGACAATGAACTTAACTGTGGTTCGATCTGCTAATACTAATGCAGCCTCGACAACCCCCTCTACATTTTTCAAATTATGCATATCGATTCTAATATTCATTCCATCACTAGAAACATGACTCAGAACTCTCCAATTTCCTTGACCTTCATTAAATGGTTTGAGAATTTCTCTAGCCTCTTCTAATGGTTTTTTTGATAATTTTACAGGACGTCTTCTCTTCGCCAAAAATGGACCGAGTAAAATGGAGAAAATGAAAGGTGGCAAGCACATTAGATAGATTGTTCTTTTAATCTCTTCAGCATTGGTTAGAACTGAAATAGTTGCTAGAGAGAAACCTAGGTACAAACCTATCAAAGCACCTGCTTGAAGGCCCATGCGAAGACCAACTGGGTCGCCCTTTTCCTCTGTCATATGCTAACGAAATAGCCATGACACATCAATACTCTTATTATGACAATGATTAAATCTTATCCTGTTAACCTAGTATTATGGAGAAAAATGGTTTACCTGACAGGAACCGAGAAAAGAAAGTTGGGATGTGGATTTTTGGCATCTTTGGATTCTTTTTTGTTTCTTTTTTCCTTTCACCAACTCTTCTACCGAGTGGCACGGTACCTGAACTAGAGGCTAGAGCCAATGCCTTGGATTACATGTCAGAAGATGGAAAGTATTCTTCCGGAAACCATGGCGAGGATGAGAAATTTGCTTGGACAAATCTAGATCCTTACAGTGCTTTCATTTATGCATTTGGAGATTTCAATTGCCATATGAAGCATGAGAGGTCATGGGACATAAATGGAAATCAAATGCCGGTTTGTACCCGTGATGTAGGGATGTTTTTCGGTATTGCAGTCGGAGGGTTGATTTTTTCTAGAAGAGGCTATAACCGCTGGACAGTAAAAGATACATGTCTTTCTTTATTCCCTGATAACTGGCTCGATGGAATCTATAGAAAGAATTACAGGACTTATGCATGGTTAATCACAGGAACTATTTTCTGCCTACCATTAATTTTTGATGGATTTACACAATTGTTAACTTCCTATGAATCAAATAATCTTACAAGGCCTTTGACAGGAATTGCTTTTGGAATCGGGTTTGGTATTTTGGTCGGTGCAGCGTACTCTGCAAGGCCTAAATTTTTCAAATCGGCCAGTTCAGTCTCATTGCCTAGCGGATCTAAGTTTGAATTAAAGTCAAAAGAGGAAGAATAATACTATTTTGGCGGGGGAGTTTTCCACCAAATAATCAATTCTTCAATATTACTTGGAGTGGGGCAATCTTCATGTCCGCTAGTTAACATATCGAGCCGACTGAGTACATTTTGTACCGCTTTTCTAATCGAAGGTGGTGGACTTTTATCTTCTTTTATCATTAGAATATCAGATAGAGCATTATCCCATTTTGAATTAGGATTTGTTCTCCTCCAAGATGCTAGTGATGTTCGAAGAGGCCACATTGCTAGAGCCAATCTTCCATAGCCTAATTTATCATCTCTTAATTTGAACACCTTTGCTTCAGAGAATGGCACATGAGATTGCTGCTTATGTATCCACCTTTCATGTTCAAGCCACTTTACTAACCTTTGAGTATGTCTCTGAGTAACCATCCGGTGAGGTCCTAGGGATTTGTGTAGCCTAGGTACTTCAGTTGAGCCAACGATTAATGATAATGTACCCAAAATAGACCAGCATGATTGAGAGTACGAAGTAGCAGGTACATCATATTCCTTGGCACTGACCTTTGGCCATTCATCTTCTGCTTGTTTCATCCACTGACTAGGAGTAAGTCCTGAAAGCCAACCAATATGAATCGCAGTTTTCATTTCTGGGGCTCCTGGTAGCCGAGTCTGTTTTTTTACATCTTTTACAAGAGTACTTAGAAGGAACCTATCGACTTGGTCAGGGTCTACATTTAACGGTGTAGGTTTTCTATTGAAAAACGTGCGTAACTCGTCGCGAAGTTTCCTTCTCAACTCATCTAAACCTCCTTCGTTCAGTATTGGCCCCACAACACAACATTTGTCAAAAGGACTAGACACCTGAATATTTCCAGATAATAAATCATTGAATCCTTTACGGATTTTCTTTTGAATGTCCGTTGTTTCGAAGTACTCTTGCTTTTGACTGGTCATTCTCAATGTACCTGTTTGAATTCTTTTTATTGCCTTTTCAGGGTCACAATCAATCCATATAACCAAGTCTGGGACCATGGCGGCAGAGTTCATTTTACAAACTTGATCAATACCTAGATTTCCAACAATTCCTTGATAGATTAGCGATGAATGGATATTTCTGTCTGAAATCACAACATGGCCTTGTTCTAATAGTGGTTTAATCCAAGTATGAGAATGGTCTAGTCTATCAGCCGCAAATAAACCCGCCTCTTGCAATGGTGTTCTATCACCTGTTTTTACCGAATCAAGTGCGAGTTTGCCAAGTTCACTATGTCTTCTTGGTTCATGAGTTGGATGAACTTGAGGGAACGGATACTCATTGACTAACTCAAGAATTATTCTAGCTGCTTCACCCTTACCAGAACCATCTCCTCCTTCGATGGAAATAAGATACATTCTCACACCTCTTCAGTATCTTCAAATTGTTCTTTTGTCAATGTCAATAATCCCATTCCTACTAAAATCAAGATTGGGCCAAATAAAATCAAGCCCCTACTGAATAAACTGATGCCAGCAAGATATTGAGTCCTCCGATATCTCTTAGCACGACGTATTTCAACCGAGGCTTGAACTCCGACAATACCAGTGATTATAGTCATTACACCGATGAATGTAGACAGTCCAACAGCCGCTTCTAGGGACCAACCAGAGTCCTGAGATTGAAATGTTTCTTCAGTAATTCCAGTACCATTTTTCATGGTAAATGGTTGCATAATTCCATCAACTGCATCGAAGGTCCGTTCTATAGTGTCATATCCCTCTAGAGACACTCTTATCAACATAGTTTCAGATTTGACATCCTTTAACTGGAAGTAACCATTATCATTTGTGTAGGTCACTTGCAATGTTTCAGAACTATCATAGTCGACTAATTCAATACTTACATTAAATATCGCTTCTCCTTCTATATCCAATGTTTGACCAGTAATATCTACGCTCTGAGTCTGTTCAAAGAGTGATGAATTTAATAATTCAGAAGGATTACCTTGTAATATAACTCCACCACTGAAAATACCTAGAAGACTTCCAACTAATATCAGAATAGCAGCTAATTTCCTAAGTCTTGCTTTATCATCATATTCTAATTCGACTATCTGGTTGAAACTTTCATCCTCTATAATTAATTCAGACTGAGAGACAGTAAGTTCTGGTTCTTCATCTTGCATTGAGGATTCTTCAAGTTGTTTTTTTACACGAGCCTTGAGTGCTTCCCGGCGTTCATCAAAACTTTTGTCTGACACCGATTAGTCCTCCGCTCAATTCATCTGTGAAGGTGCGCGGATAATACCCCTTCCCCTAATAGTCCGCGCTATATCATACCTTTTTTACGCGATAATCAAGGATCAAAATTAACGTAAATAAGGCAAAAATAATTACTATCGATATCAATCCAATTATTGTGAAGGTTTCGACATCAATCTTATCTTCCTTGTCTATTTCTTCTTCTATAGTGTCCCCCGAGTTATTTTGTTGTGAACTATCATTTTCAATAATCCAAGAAGAGCTTCTCAAACCGAGTTCTAAGAGTTCACCGATTCTACCTAGTGATTGAGCACTTACTTTGTCAACAGTGTCGTTATGGGTATGCCAATAACCTCCCCAATTTTCAGCACCTTCTCCAGAACGAATATCGATTAAATCTATAGCGGGAACTCCTCTTTCATATGCAGCAACATGGTCATCAATAACTCCATTTGAAGTTTCGATATCAAATATATCTTCTCCAGGATTGCCATTACAATCCAACTCTCCATCAACTAAGCCTGTAGCTATTGCTAATGGCTGAATCGTTAGCCAGAGTTCAGAAGTTCCCGGCCAAACATGGGTGAAATGTAGGTCATAATCTCCGATCATATCTACTACTATGAACGCAGAAATTTTGTTTAATTCAGAATCTGTTTTGTTATCAGCCCATGCTTTTGAGCCATAAATACCAGGTCTTTCTCCCTGGTCTTCACCATCAGTAAATAGGAGTCTTACTGTGTGGTTTAAGTTCATTTCAGGTATTATTTTAGCGAGTTCGATTAGTACAGCAACCCCGCTCGCTCCATCGTTAGCGCCATCGATGGGTTTGTCGCGCATGCTCTCATTTTCATCTCTTTCTGCTCGGTCTCTAGAATCATAATGTGCAACAAAATATATTTCTTGACCGGATGAATTTTCAGGCTCATATGTTGCAATCAAGTTTGTTAGATTGAAATCTTCTCTTGCATGAGTTTCCTCTCTGAATTCCCATTGAGTTAAGTTTTCTTTAATTGATTCTCTAAGATTGTAAGATGCTTCAGAACCAGGAAGTCTGTGGCCTAAGTCGACTTGCCATTTAATTGATGAGTTGGCTGCGGTTGAATTGAAAATCAAATCATCGAAATAGTCGCAAGGCTGACTTGATTTATAGATAGGTTTTTGTCCATCTTCTAATGCCATAACTAGCGTACTGTGAGACAATAGGCATAAAACAAAGGTCAAACCAATCAGTTGTTTACTAAATGTTTTTTTCACTCCTATATCCATGAGCATTATTGATGCCTAGCAGACTGACCCTTAAATACCTCTTTTCGACTCGGTCAATTAGATAGCAGTATCGCAATTATTTGAGATGTTTATTATGTCGGAAAATCGTTCCAATAAAGCCTTATTTTTGATTGCATTATTTTTCGTTTCTATCCTATCCCCAGTACTCGGTTCTGCTACTGCTGATTCGGATGACAATGCCGAGAGAGTGCCTTACAACGCAGGCGGGATAATTATTGGTGACTTAGATGATTTCAACCCCGATAATGGTTCTAAATACCTATTTTTTGATGAGCAAGAGCCAGTTGTATCTGCCTATGGTTTCATGAAACAGGCTTGGATTGATGCGGGGCGGCCAGGTGTTGAAGATATGAAATATCAGCCAACAATCCAAGGAAGGTCTAGTGGGAGGGTTTGTAATCCTCACTTAGTCGGTGATGAATTAAGTGTGCCAACATCTGGTGGTTCAATAAATGCTTATGTGGCTAAGACCACCAATACTGTCGCTTTCATAGTCCAAACAGGAAGGACCCTTTCTTCTACAGTATTGAACAACCTTGCATCTTCCTGGGATAGTACAATTTACCCAACTATGACCACTTATTATGGGAAAGACTACCAAGACGGAAGAGGGCTCGCTCCTCCAGACATAGACAATAATTGTCAAGTTCAAATAATAATCTACGACATTGATGGAGCGTTCAACACTGGCGGTTACTTCGCTCCATCCTTTTCGAGTTCGAGAGAATCGGTATTTGTCGATTATGCAGACATAACATTATCTTGGGGTAAATCAATCTTAGCGCATGAATTTGAGCATCTTTTACATAATGCACAAGACCCGTATGAAAATCTATGGATTGATGAAGGAAACGCTGATGTTGCGATCTATCTTTGTTTTGGGGCTGATTCCACGCTGGTTAGTCACCTCAACCAATGGACAGAAGCATCTGAACTTTCTGTTCGTTGGTGGAATCAAAGATTTGCAGACTATGGGGCTGGGTTCATATTTACTATGTACCTTGCTGACCATCTTGGAGGCGGTCCAGCCGTTAGGCAATTAGTTCAAGATTCAGCTACTGGGGGGGTTGGTGTTGAAAAATTAGCTTTGTCTCCTCCATCAGGGCAGAGCGGTTCTATCGGCAGAACGATGAATCAAATTTTTGCTAACTTTTCTATTGCTGCAGTTTTGGATTCAGAACAAGGAATATACGGATTTTCCAACCTTGATTTGACACCTACATGCTCTTCAGCATCGTTCTGTAGAGTTCAACCTGCTGCTACAAATAGTGATTGGAGTACTCCTTGGTCCTCTACGGGTAATTCTGTTGAAGGGTGGGGAATAAGGGCATTCAAGTTTACACCAGGGGCATCATCACCTGCTCCACTTACTATTAGACTGACCTCAGATGTGAGCCAATTTGATGGAGTTGTGGTTTCTAAATCTACTGTAGATGGTCTACTAACAGTTACAGATTTAGATTTCCAGAGCAATGTAGCTACAGCACTTGTCCCAGGATTTGGAAATTTAACCGATGAAGTCTGGGCAATCACATGGTATGCAAGTACTGTGGCAGATTGTGATTATACTTCATGTGGTCCTTCATATCCTCAAGGGACTGTTGATATTGAGGCTGCAAGAATTACTTCTCCGGCTACATTGACCCTAAATACAACTGAAACATCAGATAGAGACGGTGATGGTAATGATGATACATCGCACATTAATTTCAATGTATTTTCAAATGCTTTCTTTGAAGACCTAGATGTCGATATTAGTGTGATAGATTCATCAGGTCAAGTTGTCGATTCCACTTCAAACAGGATTTCTGCTGGTGGTGGGCAAGATACAGGTAGTGATATTTGGTTCACAGCTCCTCTTGATGGAACTTATACATTTCAGTTTGACATGTACGATATGATTGGAACTTTAGTTGATAGTACGTCTTCTGCTCCTTTGTCGCTTTCTAATATGCGCCCTACTGCAAATGGAAGTATCTCATCTAATCAAACTCAGACATGGGAAAATATCGAGTTTAGTGGAGGCGGATTTGACGCATGGGGATTATCTTTCGACAATAATTCACTTCCGTATTTAGATTCGCCAATTGCTTATGCATGGGATTTCGATGATGGTAGTACGTCTTCTTTGAAGTCTCCAACCAGGGCTTATCAGTCAATTGGAATATACAATGCAACACTTCGAATCATGGACCAAGGAAATACTTGGTCTGATATCGAAATCCATCAGGTAAATGTTACAGACGATTCAATGCCAGTACCTGTTATTTCAGTAAATAACTTAGTTATTGATAGCGAGATAAGTATTTTCACAGATCAATTGATTCAATTTTCAGCCTCAAGATCTTCAGACAATGTCCCAGTTGAAAACTTACAGTACCAATGGGATTGGGGTGATGGAGATATTGACTCAGGTATGGGGATGTATCTCGCTCAGCATGAATGGGGGGATATCATTGGAGAAAATGTCACATTTAATCTTACGCTGACTATATTTGACGGAATCAATAGTGGCCAGAAAAGTATACTTGTGTATGTTAATAACAGAGTGCCATATCAGATTTTTTCAGATAATCTCACCACTTACACTTACACATCGATTCTCATGCCGGATGTTTTCACTGATGATGACGGCTTAATAATTCAATATGAATGGAACTTCCCAGAGGGCGTAAATCTTGGCGGAGGAATTACCGATAAGAGTGATGATTTCGTTGAAACTACTTCTACAGTTGCCTATCCAACTCCTTCATGGGATTCTTCTGGGTTGAAGACGGCGGTTCTAACTGTTACTGATGATGATGGTAGTGAGTCTTCTGCTCAAATATTCATTAATGTGCTCAATCAAGTTCCAGTCGCTGATTTCTTAGTTAGAGTCAATGATGGTGAAGGTAATTCAATGATTGACTTCAGAGCAGAAGATGGGTTAGTTGATGTACCATATACATTCGACGGAAGAAATTCTTTTGATATCGATGGAACTATGGGAGATTCTAGCGATCTATCTTTTAATTGGTCTTTTGGCGATGGTAACTTTGGCGACAAACCTCAAACAACCTTCACCTTTACAGAGCCGGGTGTTCATGTTGTTAGTTTATTCGTAGTAGATGAAGATGGCGCTCAAAGTTTAACCAGGACTTTGACAATTAGAATTGCCAATCCTCTGCCTATAATTTCGGTTAAGGTTCTAGATGCTTGGGTTTCAGGTCAACAGGTGTCAGATACTACTCCTAGGCCTGAAGGTTTCATTCCCGACGCATGGTCGCATACATTTGATGAGAACGACAATACCTTTACTGCTCCAAACCTAATGCTATATTTTGATTCTGATGGAACAAGGGATGGTGATAGAAGGTTTGAAGGTAAATTTGCACCTCTTGATGCAATGCTAGAAGATTGGAATGGTTTGGTGGAATATACCTGGGATTTTGGGGATGCATCACCTCTTAATCACGAACCTTCTCCTTGGCATTCTTACTCAAACCCAGGCACATATATTGTCACTTTGACTGTTAGAGATGCTTTTGGAACAGGTGACGTTAGTAGAGAATCATTTACTATCGTAGTCGATAACCCTCCGGTGATAATCGATATTTCTATTCCAGAGGAAATAATTGTTGAAGAATCAACTTATATTTCTGCCAATATTTCTGATATTGAACTCGATCAAAATAAATTGATTTACCGTGATACTAATGTTGATGATGGTTCTTTATTCGATGAAGATGAGTTTATTGAATCAGAACTTTTAGTTAAATGGGACATAAATATTGAATTCGATGAAGATGGAAATGGAGACCCTGCAGATGATTATGAAATTCCAGAAAATTCACCAATTTACAGAATATCTCCTACATGGAATGAATCTGGTAAGTATACAATTGGCCTTCTAGCATGTGATGGATTGGGGATGTGTGCATATTTAACTGAAGAAATCAATGTTGTTCCACAACCCGATGACCCGCCTTCATTATCAGACTTTGAATTTGAAGACTGGATGAGTTGGATTAAAGAAGCAGGTTCTGATTTGGCTACATTCGTAGCGTTAATTGCTGTGGCATTAATTCTAGGTTGGCTAGTAATGCGCGAATCAAGCGATATTGAAGATGAGGCTAAACAAGCTGCTGAAACATATACTGATGTTGAACATGTCGAGGTTCAAGGCGGATTACTTGGCATGGACCAACATACACCACCTCCCGCTCCAGCGATACTTTCGAAAGACGAACGTCGTAATGATGATAGCGGTTACATTAGGCCTTTACGCAGAAGAATCTAATCGTTACAATCTTGAACTGCCTATGAAATAGAATATTTGAGGGAGAAGTAAATGAGGTCAAGATTCGTACTTATTGTACTATTCATATTACTCGCTCCTCTTATTGCAATTTCTCCGGATTCCTCTTTGTCAATTAGTAAGAATGCATCTGCAGCAGATGCTTGTAAAGGAGATTTGGAGCCGGTTAAATGGAATCAAACTCTACAAAGAATTGCTATGGTGCCTCATTTCAACCCCTATGATGATTGGTGGGGTTTTTGGGATGAGGGCGATGGTCGTAAAGGGAATAATAAGGATTCAGGGAATGGCGACTCGGCCGAACAAGAATCAACTGTAGATATGTCTCTAAGTCCTGAGCCTTCATGGATGTATGATCTATATGAACATAATTTAGAATCTTTCGATTCTAATCATCATTCCACTCTTTTGATTGGAAATGATAGCGTAGGTGCGTTAAAATTAAATTTATCCGCAAATCATAGAACTACGGTATGTATAACTCTTCAAAATCTAAATCAGACCAGTAATTCCGACGTGAGTGCAGATGTTTATCTTATGACTTCTAGTGAATATGATAAGTATGAAGAAAGTTATTTTTCATCCCATTCAGGAAATAATTGGTACTCAGAAGCCGAAGAATCTTTGAGCGACATACCTCCTGAATGGAGAAGTTTTAATTTCCTTGGTTGGAAAACTTACAGGGATGCGCATCAGTACGAAAAAGTAGATAGCGTCAATTTTGCTCTAAGTTTAGATGGCCCAGAGGTTTACAGCGGTCTTTTTGGAGATGCAGATTGGCAGGACTTCTACATTGTAATTGATACTTGGGACAATGTCCATGACAATGACGAATTACCACCTGATGCTATAATTGCTGCAGATGTCACTATTATTACTACTGAAAGAACATTGATATTACCGAACTTTACCGTTTCTTTGGTATTTTTGGCTTTGATTATACTTTTAGCAATTTCACCATTTATCATCAATGCAAGATATATGAGAGCAGGATTGGATACAGAACAAACCTCGACAGGATTCGTCCCTTCTCTAAATATGGAGCCAGAACTGCCTCCAGTAGTTAGAGATCTTGAGCAAGTGGCGAATACTCCAACTGCCCTAAACAGTCACGATATAGGGCAATTAGATGATGAAAATAAGCAAATTCCAAACTTACCCGAAGAGTAATTTGTAAATTTAATATTCTAATAATGCCCAGGCATCGCGAAGATCTCTAACATTAATTAGTCCTCTATCTGATAGCCTGAAGTGGTTAAGCATGGTTGCATAAACTAGACTTTGCCCGAGCACAGGTGCATGAAGTCTTACCCAATCTCCGCCGTTGCCAAGCCCCATTAGACAGTGAGGTTCATCATCATCTTTCAATGAATGAGCTGCTTCAATAATTTGTAATGAATCTTGGTGATTTACTACTGATGAGCAGAACTTCATGATGTCTCCTTTGCCATAGTTTGACCTGACCATTTCTACAATTTCTTCTGCGTTTGGCGTAGAACTTGAGTCGTGATATGATGCGATAATCTTACTTCCAGAAGAATTGGCTTTTTCAGAAAGTTTGTCCCTTTCCTTGCCATCTATCGAAAGTTCCAGGTCTACAAAACTTACACTTGAATCAATCGCCTTGTTCAGTATATCGAGTCTTTGCTTTTCAGTCCCGGCAAAGAATCCTCCTTCTCGAACCGGTCTTACTGTGAAAATTACAGGTACAGGGATGCCTTCTTTCAGCGATTCAATTGACTTTTCGACATCAATTTCCTTGAAGTCTTTAACGGCCCATTCCTTTTCTGGGGACATTTTACTAATTTTTTCCCCATCTTCGTTTTCTGTTACTGTTGGTTCGGGTTTGATGAGGTATAATTTGTCAAAGCGTACTTCAACATAATCAGCACCAGCAATATTTGCTCTATTCGCTTCATCAATCATCTCATCTACCGAAATCCCTTCCAGAGATACGCATATCTTCGGCTCTGCCATATTCCGTCCAATTAGGGGGTGTTATTAACGCTCACGGATGAAAGTTAAATTTTCCAATTTTGTAAACTTATAAAAAACTCAATTTTTGAACAAGTAAAATAGGTCCATATTACGCCTGATTTTTGCCTCGTTTTCCACTACCTTTAAACACCTTCACGGCTGGTTGCTAATGGTAGGGGAGTGACACGCAGATATTCAGTGCATAGCGGGCGATTTTAAGCACCTCTGCTGAAACTAAAAGTTAGTTGAATACTGCATATTCTACAATAATAAATCCGATAAATTTGGAATTTGAAAATCCCTGGCTGGAGTGAATGAAATGAGTGATGATTATGGCGCATCTAGCATCCAAGTGCTGGAAGGACTAGAAGCGGTGAGGAAAAGACCCGGAATGTACATTGGAGATCCGCACGACGGTTCCGCTTTGCACCATTGTATTTGGGAAGTTGTCGACAACTCAGTGGACGAACACCTTGCAGGCTATAATAATAAAATCGAAGTTACATTGAAGGCGGATGGAACTCTTTCTGTTAGAGACTATGGGCGCGGCATTCCAGTAGGTTTGCATGATGAGTTCGGAGTATCAGCTGCTGAAGTGATAATGACTAAACTACACGCTGGAGGTAAATTTGACAATAGTTCTTACAAAGTCTCTGGAGGTCTACACGGAGTAGGTGTTTCAGCAGTAAACGCAGTTTCTGAGTGGATGGACGTGACAATTCACCGAGATGGTAAAATCCACTATCAAAGATACTATGCAGGCGTCCCTGATTCCCCCTTGAAAGTAATTGGAGATTGCGATGATACAGGTACAATAATATCTTTCAAACCAGATTTAAGCATATTCACCGATGTGATAGAATTTGAATTCGAACAAATAGATACTAGGTTAAAGGAAACAGCATTTCTTAATGCAGGCCTAGAGATTGTTATTTCCGATGAAAGAGGAGAAGAAGAATACACTAGTCAACATCTATACGAAGGAGGTATCAGTGAATTCGTATCTCAAATTAATATCTCTAGAGAAGCAATGCACCAAGAAGTAATTGTTATTTCAGGCGGTAAAGAACTAGAGATTGGAACGGTTACAGTAGACCTTGCTTTGCAATGGTCAAGTGCTTTTAGTGAGTCTATCAGATGTTATACCAATATAATTCGTAACAAGGACGGAGGTACTCACATGTCAGGTCTTAGAACAGCATTAACCAGTAGTTTGAATTCCTATGCTAAGAAAAAGAACCTACTCAAGGGTGAAAGTTTGTCAGGTGATGACGTCAGAGAAGGGCTTACTGCAATTGTAAGCGTAAAGCACCCTGATCCCTCTTTTTCATCCCAAACTAAAGATAAACTGGTTAGTAGTGAAGTTACAGGAATTGTACAAACTGTTGTTTATGAAAAGTTAGGAGAATTCTTCGAGGAAAACCCTTCTGTTGCTAAAATAGTCATAGAAAAAGCATTACTCGCTTCAAAGGCCAGAAAAGCAGCTCAAAAAGCAAGGGAATTGACAAGAAGAAAAGGAGTCCTTGAAGGCGGAGGATTGCCTGGTAAACTGGCTGATTGTCAATCAAGAGACCCTTCTGAATGCGAAGTATACCTAGTGGAAGGTGATTCAGCGGGTGGTTCGGCCAAGACCGGTAGAGACCGTAGAATACAAGCGATTTTGCCACTTAGAGGTAAAATTCTGAACGTAGAAAGACAAAAGAGAAACAT
>QQRY01000057.1:36853-96072 GCA_003602575.1 Candidatus Poseidoniales archaeon | reverse complement strand
AATAATCCTGATGATGAAGGCTCATTTAATCCTGAAAAGTTAAGATATTCAAAAATTATAATCATGACTGACGCTGACGTCGATGGTGCTCACATTAGAACATTGATGTTGACATTTATTTGGCGTTTCATGAGGCCTGCAATAACTGAAGGACATGTATACATAGCCCAACCGCCGCTATACCAGCTTTCAAAGGGTAGAGTCAACAAGTATGCATTTAGTGATGAGGAAAGAGATTCGATTATCGAGGACTTGAAAGCCGGAAACCCATCAACAAAAATAGGAGTACAAAGGTACAAAGGTCTTGGTGAAATGAATCCGGATCAACTATGGGAAACTACAATGAATCCAGAAACAAGAACTATGCTAAAAGTAACAATTAGGGATGCAGAAGAATCAGACCGATTATTTGAAATTCTAATGGGAGAAGATGTTCCTGACAGAAGGGCATTTATTGAGAAGTACGCTAAGGAGGTGACCAACCTTGACATCTGAAGAAGAAAATATAGAGAACACCGAAGAAGATGACGAAATAGTTCCCCAAGGAAATATTTTGAATCAGCCCTTGGAAGAGGAAATGAAGAACTCTTACATTAATTATGCAATGTCTGTGATAATTGGAAGAGCATTGCCCGATGCTAGAGATGGTCTAAAACCGGTTCACCGAAGAGTGCTTTACGGAATGCACGAAGGCGGGCATACTGCCGATAAGAAATTCAGTAAATCAGCTCGTTCTGTTGGAGAAGTAATGGGTAAGTATCACCCTCACGGTGATCAATCAATCTATGATACAATGGTTAGAATGGCTCAAGATTTCTCACTTAGATATCCTTTGGTAGACGGACAAGGGAATTTCGGTTCCATAGATGGCGACCCGCCTGCTGCTATGCGATATACAGAAAGTCGATTGGATCGAATTTCCAAACATATGCTTGAGGACATTGATAAGAAAACAGTTGACTTCCAACCCAATTTCGATGATTCTGAACAGGAGCCAACAGTTCTTCCATCACGACTTCCAAACTTGATATTGAATGGAAGTGATGGTATTGCTGTAGGTATGGCGACACGAATACCACCTCATAATTTGACTGAGGTTGCAGGTGCAATTGACTTGCACGTCAAGACGATTATCGAAGAAGGAGTCGATGAAAATAAGATGCCAAGTATTTCTATAGAAAACTACATGGAGCATGTACAAGGTCCTGATTTCCCCACTGGAGCAGGAATTCATGGCGTTGATGGAATATATGATATGTATTCAACAGGCAAAGGAAGATTCCATGTTCGTTCAAAGTGTGATGTCCTCGATGACCAGAAAGGAAAGAGAATCATTGTCCATGAAATCCCATACCAAGTCAAAAAAGCAGATATGTTAGTCCATATTGCTGATTTGGTTAGTAAAGGGACAGTTGTAGGAATTAGAGACATTAGAGATGAGTCTTCCAAGGAAGGTATTAGAGTTGTAATTGAAGTAAAGAATAATGCAGACCCTCATGCAGTATTGAACCAATTATACAAGTCTAGTCGTTTACAAGAATCCTATTCTGCAAATATGATGGGTATTCTAGATGGTAGGCCAGTTTTATTGACCTTGCCAGTCATACTTCACACATATGTAGAACACAGAGAATCTGTGATAGAAAGACGTGCTGTATTTGAATTGTCAAAAGCTGAATCACGCGCCCACATATTAGAAGGTCTTGTCAAAGCTCAAGATCGTATTGATGATGTAATTGCAGTCGGTAAAGCGAGTGCTAGTCGTGAGCAGTTTGAGTCTGTTCTGCGTGGTGATGAAACATTGGGTTCGATAGCAGCATTTGATTTCACTGAACCACAAGCTAAGGCAATTGCGGAGAGAAGATTGTATCAATTGAGCCGTCTTGATGTTGACAAAGTTCAAAATGAATATTCTGAATTACAGATAAAGATTGCAGATTTACAAGATATCATTTCTTCAAGGATTAGGAGGTTAGATATTTTACTAACCGAACTTAATGAAATGGTAGAGAAGCATGGTGATGAAAGGCGCTCTTACATTGACCCAATGCCACTTTCCATGGACAGAGAAGATTTGATTGAAGAGAGAGCCATTGCAATTACTCTAAGTGAAGATAATTACATTCGTCATTTACCTGTTGAATCATTTAGAGTTCAAAATAGAGGAGGTAAAGGACTCAAAGGTGTCGCAACCAAGGCAGAAGATACTCCTCAACTAATCATTACATGTTTCAGCAAAGACAGATTACTAATTTTTACAGATCAAGGTAGAGTATACGGCTTGAAGGCTTGGGAAACTCCATTGGGAAGTAGACATTCGAGAGGGGGGCATATCAGAAACTTGCTTGAAAGCCTTAGAGAAGATGAAAATATTGTCACTATTCTACCAATATCTAGAGAACTTCTTGAAACCCCTGAAGGTAATTATCTATTATTTGCAACTAAATTGGGTCTTATCAAGAAAACTCGTTTAGAGGAATATGTAAAAATCAATAGAAATGGAAAATATGCTTTAAGATTCAAACTTGATGGTGATAGTTTGGTCAATGTAAGGTGTGGAACAGACCAATCGGATATAGTTATGATTTCCAGTACAGGATTTGCAAGTCGGTTTGCGTGCCAAAAAATCAGAGCATCTGGTAGAGTCTCTGCTGGTGTTTATGGAATAAAGACTGGTAATAGAAAGGGTGCTGATGGAGGTCATGTAGTTGGAATGATCGCTACAGATAATACAGAAACACAAATCTTGACTATCTCGAAGAATGGTATGGCTAAGAGAAGTAGACTTGGTACTGCTGAGAAGATTCCTTACCTAGATGCTGAAGGTGTTCAAAAAGTTGACAAAGAGACTGGAGAACTGATGGAAAGAACCGATGGATATAGAAAAACCAATCCTGGTGCTAAAGGAGCATTTACTATGAACATCGATAAGGAAGAAAATGATGAAATTATTGCAGCAAGGCATATTCCAAATCTTGATGACAACTTATTTGTTTTGACTAAGAAAGGTATGATGATTAGATTAAGGGCTAACCAAACCAAGGAGACTAAGTCCAAGAAATCGAAGGGTACTAGAATCATGGAATTGAGGAATAAGGGTAAATCTGGATTTAGTGATCAAATTATTTTCGTTGCAAGATTACCAGCGGAATTAATTGATGATGAAGACGAAGGTTTCGATGAAATGGATACAAATCAAGACGGTGTAATTGACCGAGAAGAATTTGAAGCAGCAATGAAGTTGAAGGCTTTGAACGAAGAAGAAGAGTGATTTGAAGTATCGACGACTTCAAACATGATTACGATTTGTCGTGTCATAGGGCGGAAGTTATTTTCTACCTGAGGCGATTATTATGGATGAGCGTTCTTTGATTTATGATTGGAATACTATTGAGTATGATTTCAACAGAAATCCATCAAATCATCCTCATGGTGTTTGGTTCGATGATGAAACCCTTAGAGATGGTCTTCAAAGCCCTAGTGCTAGAAATCCGACCATAGAACAAAAAATAGAATTACTAAGTTATATGGAGAAATTGGGTATTCAAAAAGTCGACCTTGGTCTTCCAGGTGCAGGGCCATTTCACAGAGAGCATATCGACGCGCTGATTAATCATATCACTTCAAATGATTATAAAATTAGACCAGGCGCTGCTGTTAGGACCTTAATGAATGATATCGAGCCTCTTGTTGAGATGCAAAATAAACACGGTGTGCCTATTCAAGCATCTGCTTTCTTAGGTACTAGCCCAATCCGTCAATATACGGAAGGCTGGACTATGGATAAATTAATCTCAACAATGGAAAAAGCAGTCAGTTATGCTGTTGAAAACGAAGTTCAAGTAATGTTTGTTACTGAAGATACAACGAGGTCAAAACCAGATGACGTAAAGAAAATTTACCAAAGAGCGATGGAATTAGGTGTTCGTAGACTTTGTGTTTGTGATACATGTGGCCATGTTACACCAAATGGTGTAAAGAAATTATTAAATTTCATAGATGAAGAAGTCATAAAAGATGCTGGTTACAAGAGAAGTGAAATTGAAGTAAATTGGCATGGCCATCAAGACAGAGGTCTTGGAGTTGCAAATAATATTGCAGCGGTTGAAGCAGGCGCTGATGTAATTCATGGTACTGCTTTAGGAGTTGGAGAAAGAGCGGGGAATGCTCCATTAGATCAAACTTTAGTGAATTTGAAACTAATGGGTGTTATCGATAATGATTTAACTCACCTTGATGAATATACTAGATTGGCTAACAAGTACATAGAAGTTCCACTTCCAAGAAATTATCCGGTATTTGGTGAAGATGCATTCGAAACAGGAACAGGTGTGCATGCATCGGCAGTGATCAAAGCAATGAGAAAAGGAGATGACTGGTTGGCTGATAGGGTTTATTCAGGAGTCCCAGCCGGAGATTTTGGATTGAAGCAAGTAATCAGAATAGGGCATATGGCTGGCCGTTCCAATATCATTTGGTGGTTGGAGCAGAATGGCTATGAGGCTGAGGATGATTTAGTAGCACATATTTTTGATGTTGCAAAAAGTCAAAGAAGAAATATGGAAGATTCCGAAGTAGAATTTGAAGTAAAGAAGTTCTTAAATCAGGCTTAAGCTCCAGCTTCTTCATCATCAGAGAATGGGTTTGACTTTTGTTGATTTGAACGTCCGATCATCCATTCAGTATCTACTCCACCACCACTCCACTCACCTTCTACATTTACTTCATCAACATCTTGTTCTTCGCGCCAAACTGCATCTTCTTCAGACCCACAAACAATAAAATTACCATCGTCATCAATCTGTTCTTCAAGTAGTTTCATGTGTTTTGAAACCGGTAAGAAATGAGCAACAGGCATTCCACTAGCAGTAAATGGGTTAGTTGCAGCCCCTACCAATAAACCATCTTCGGGAGCAACAATATCCACTGTAAGGCCTGGCGTTGCAGGGTCAGAAATTGTAGCGATTACTTCGCCTTCCCTCATTACCGAACCAGAAGTGACAAACATATCCAATAATCCTCCTTCACTGGCCCTTAGCCATAAAGAGCCACTGGCAAGCATACGGAATCTAGGTCGATGAGGCTTACCAGGTATCATTCTAAGTGATCTTAGGACGTTCATAACTCCATGAATTGCGACCTTTACCGATTCGTTATCTAGCAGATTGGCCCCTCCACCTTCGTAAGTAATTGAAGGAATATCATTCTCAACAGCTGCTTTCCTTAATGAACCAGAAGGAGGTTTGGAATCAAGAATAATTTCGATTCCAAATGCTTTAGCTAAAATATTTGAGCCTGCATGTGCTAAATCAGCCCTTAATTGAGGCATATTTGACCTTCCCTTGGCAGCACTGTGCAAATCAATTATAGCATCACTATCGCTTAGTAAGTACTTCCATACTTGAGCAGCAACTCTCCTTGTTGTTGTACTTTTAAAATTACCAGGGAAATTCCGATTAAGGTCTCTACCATCGGGAAAATATCTGGATTTAGAACGATATCCGGGGAGATTGACAACAGGTACTATTCTTACTGTACCAGCCATTTGCTTTGGATTAAGTGGTTTTCCAATATCAGTGAATGCATTTGACAAAAGATGGGTACAAGCAGATGGTCCTGTTAATTCATCACCATGTATGCCGCCAAGAATAGTAATTGTCGGACCGGGCCTTTCTCCATGAATAATAGTTACAGGAATTGGCCAAGGATCTCCTAAGTCAACCTCTAGCAGAGGCATTGCAATAGTTCTAATCGTACCTGGCTTGATTATTTTCCTGTATAGTCTTATATTACCCCATTCTGCTGTTCTATCCCATTCGGGGCGGTCTTCAGTTTGGTGAGCATCTAGTGCTTCTTGGATTGCAATACGTCTTCTTTTTGGCAATTCATGGGCGACTCGAATTTTTGTCTTCTTGACTTTCTTGTTGCCACCCATGTACAGGCGAGTAGTTCATTCATGATGAACAATGCTATTGATTTTTAATACAAACAAACAAAGACGGAGTTCTATTAGCAAGACTGTGGACGTAACTGGAGTGCAACAGAAGTACGCACCGAATTCAATATGTTTTGGTTGTGGGCCAGCAAATAAAGATGGATTACAGATAACCAGTCGTAGGATTGAAAATGGGCTTTATCTTGAATTTATGCCTGAACAACACCATCAAGCATTTCCAGGTATGATAAATGGGGGTATTATCGGCACTCTTCTTGATTGTCATGGCAATTGGACAGCTGCTATTGCTTTGATGGATGAAGAAAAATTAGATGAGCCTCCATGCACTGTTACTGCGTCATATTCTGTCAAACTTAGAAGACCAACTCCTATAGATACAATGCTCTGTATAACAAGTCAGATTAAATCGGTTGATGGAAATAAAGTTGAAATTGAACTTCTTTTAGAAGCGAATGGAAAAGTGTGTGCAACTGGTGAAGGATTATTTGTTGCTGTAAAAGAAGGCCATCCCGCATATCATCGTTGGAGTTGAGGAATTTCAATGGTCAAACCAAAGCCAGAACAAAAGATAAAGCTTGAACAACTAAGATCGATTGTTTTGGATTTGATGCAAGATATGGAAATATGGTCTGAAATAGATACAGATGAATTAGAAAAAATAGATCTTGGAGTTCTAAGGATTAATGCGACACAAAGACATGGAGTTACAAGGTGGAAGAAAGGAGTAGATGTATCTAATCTTACCCCTTGCGATGTTCAAGAGATTAATATTCACCCTGATCTCTTAGAGGAGAGGTGGAATGCTTATGCAGCATTTGTATTACATCATGAGTATATTCATGCACTTGGATTTAGAGAGCATGACAAGAGATTTCGATATTTGGAGAAATCTTGGCCGGGAAGTAAAGCGGTTAAACACGGTTCTGAATTCACAGAATTCTTGAGGATGAAGAATGCTAAGTGGATTTGGTCATGCAGAACTTGTAACAAGGAATTTCCGAGGAAAAAGCCTTCAAAAGGCATGTATAAGTGTAGGGAATGTAATACAGTTTTAATCGACAATAAAATCTAATTACTTCTTTTTTGACTTAGATTTAGACTTACTTTTAGCCTTAGTCTTAGCCTCTTCCACCTTACTTTCTGCGTCCATTTCAGCATCTTCTGCGATTTTCTTTATCATCGATTCTTCTTTTTCACTGATTTCTCCATCTTTGGCTGCGGACTTTATTGCAGCCTCAACATTCATTTCAGCGGCTTCCTCGTCAGAGATTCCAAGCGCACTTTGGAATGATTTCAGTTCGTTTAGCTCTTCTTCAGTAATTATTCCATCGTCCCAAGCGGCGTTATACGCTTCAATGAGGAAACTTTTGTAATCTTCAGGATTTAGTAATACGTCTCTAATGAGTCCGTGATTTGGCCCTTCTGCTGGCATTTCACCTGAGAGTTCTAGGATTGCAATAGAGCGTCTAACCTCTTTAACAGCCATATCTTTCAGCCCGTGCCCTGCCCATACCGCACCAGCGGCAACTACTGCAGCTGCAAACCATCTCATAATATCAGGATCTACCAATTCGCCAGGCTGAACTAAGTGAAATATTCCGATAACAGCCATAGCGGCTCCACACATCACTTCCACCCAGTCATTGAGGTCCGGTTCGTCGTCAAAAACTGAAAGTCGGTCTTCAATAATAGAGTCAATCTCATCGCTCATGTTGTAAGGTGAGTAGTCGAGGGGTCTTATGGGTGTCGGAATTACTCTTTCAAGCGTTGTCCTTTTGGACTGTTGGCGCGACAGTCTAAACATGGCGGCCGGGAAAGAGTGTATTTCCGAACTGGATTTGCCAGATTCAGTAAAAGATTTCATTACTGATAAATGGGGTATTACTAAGTTACACCCCCCTCAATTTGAAGCGATGCCGTCAATTTTCAAAGGAAGAAATGTGCTTTTAGCCATACCTACAGCGAGTGGTAAATCACTGGTAGCTTATATCGCAATTCTAAGAAAATTAATGGTTGAAGAAATTGGAACTAAAGCGATTTATATTGTACCGTTGAAAGCATTGGCCAGTGAGAAATTTGAAGATCTAAAAGAAATTTCTAAATCACTAAATCTAACAGTTGGTTTGGGAATTGGGGATTCTTCTTCAGAAGCCAAAAAAATTGATGAATGCGATATTTTAGTATGTACATCTGAAAAACTAGACTCTATAATTAGAAATAAGCCACAGACTATGTCTAGAGTTTCCATAGTGGTTGCAGATGAATTTCATCTGATGAATGATTCGACAAGAGGACCTACATTAGAAATTAATCTAACAAAACTTAGATTCCTTAGAAAAGAGGCTCAATTGATAGCATTATCTGCAACAGTTGGCAATTGCCAAGACTTAGCAAATTGGCTAGATGCAGACTTAATACAATCAGATTGGAGGCCGGTTGCTCTAGAATACAGTACTTTTCATGATCTACATTTAGAACCTAGACTTGTACAATCATCAGAAGTCTCAAATTCACCAGACGTATTGAATCCTCCAAGAGATTTAGATGGTCCAAAGACACAACCAACATGGGTTGTTCTAAAAGATACGATTATGCAGAAAGGGCAGTTACTAATTTTTGTTGGAACTAGAAGAAGCGCCGAATCTGAAGCTCTCAAATTATCGAAGAGAGTTTCCAAATTACTAGAAAAAGAAGATCAAGATAGGCTGAATCTGCTAAAGGAGTTTGCAGAATCACTTGAAGGAAGAACGCAGACTGCAATGGGAGAAAAATTGTACGAGTGTATCAAAGGGGGGATCGCTTTTCACCATGCAGGTCTTACACATAGTCAAAGAAAATCCATTGAATCAGCCTTCAAAAAAGGGCTTCTAATCGCTTTGACTGCAACCCCAACTTTGGCTGCGGGAGTCAACCTTCCAGCGAGAAGAGTATTAGTTAGGGATGTAAAAAGATGGGGAGATGGCATGAGTCGTCCTTTACCAGTTATGGAAGTTAGACAAATGTTAGGGCGTGCAGGCCGGCCAAAGTATGATGATTATGGTGAGGCTTGGATTCTCTGTAAAGGTACAGATGGTTGGGAGATTGCTGATGATGTCAGCGAAAGATATTTTTTTGGAGAAATAGAATCAATTTCTTCTAAGTTGGCTAGTGAACCAGCACTACGGACTCATCTTCTATCGATAATTTCCACCGGTGGGCTGCAACATCGTGGAGATATTGGTGATTTTTTTGAATCAACTTTCTTAGGATTCAGCATCTCTAAGAATATTCTCAATGAAAGAATTGATGAGATGCTTAATTGGTTAGTAGATGAAAGATTCATTAGAAGATTAGGTGTTGATGAATCCTATGCCAATAAGCGAGCAGATGAGAAAATTAACGATGCTGAAGACTGGGATGACAATATGCCAGTATGGGCAAATATAGCACATTCAACCATTGGTGTTGAATTTCAACCTACAGGAGAAAATAAACCAAATAAAATTTTCAATTCAGCATTTGGTGAACCAAGTTTTGGATTTAAAAAAGCTACAGAATTATCTCATGTAGGGGCATGGCAATTAGATGATAAAACTGAATTTTCTGCAATGAAATACGAAGCAACTTTGATGGGTGAAAGAATAACACAGTTGTATTTAGATCCTTTATCTGCATCCTTGTTGAGGGTTGGTCTAAGAAGGGCTGTTAGAAGAGAGGTTAGGAAAAGTGGAGAGGTAACAAATTTTGGCTTACTGCACTTGATCGCTACAACTCCAGACTTCTCATCCCTTTGGGCGAAAAATAGTGATATGGATATAAATTCAAACCTTTGGCTAAAGACTAATTCAGTAGAAAATGAACTTTTGGCTGATTCTTCTTATGACGAAATGTTACTTGGAAATATTAAATCCGCATGGTTGATTGATAAATGGAACAATGAAGAAAGCATGCGTTCTATAGAGAAAAGTTTGGATGTAAGCCCGGGTGATTTACATCATAGAGTAGATTTGGCATCTTGGCTTTTGCTAGCTTCGAAGGAGATTCTGATTGCAGATGATGTTTTCTCACAAGAACACATGTCGGAAATTTCTGAAATTATCAAGAAGGTAGATATTTTGAGACAGAGGACCAGGCATGGTTGTAAAGAGGACTTACTAACTCTAGTCAATATCAGAAATATTGGGCGTTCGCGTGCTAGAGAACTGGCTAATTTAGGAATTAGGACTCCACAACAAGTAATTTCTATGAGTCGTTCTAAGAAAAATGAACTTCTCAAACTTAGAGGCTGGGGCCCTGTGCTAATTGGTAAAATAATTTCAGAGGTTGAAAAAATAATTTCTAGAACAAAAAGTCATTCAAAGGCTAACTCTCCAATAAAGAAAAGAGATGATGATATTCCTCTTTTTGATGAAAAAGAATCGGATGATTGAAGAAAAATAACTTATTGGCTTAATCTATGGAGTTAGGCGCATTTCCTTGTTTATCATGGTCAAACTCTGAATCATCATCTAATCAAACACTGAATCAATTTCTTAAGATTAGACCTTCTAAAAGATGGTTGATGTTAGGATCACATGCAGCACTTTGTGATAATCAACTCTGGACTGCTTGGCACTGTTCAGTGCGTAGATTTTTTCGGAAAACTTCACTCGCAAGAACAATAGATGCTGAATTCATAAGATTCATTGCTGGTACTCACCATATTTCTGAAGCATTTCAAAGGGCTGGAGTTTCAGACACAGATGTTAAAGGTTGGATCATTTATCTTCCAGAAATACAAGAAAACAATTCTTTAGATAATGGAATGTCTCCTTCTGTCGAATATAAAGATAATTTTGAGACTACTGCAATAGGTATTCTTGAATCGCTTAAATTGACTCCTAGTTATTCGTCCTTAGAACTAAATTTAGAGAATGCAGATAAATTAGGAATGGACATAAATGACTTAGATTTAGACGACTTAGAAGATGCTTTGATTGGATTTGTTCTTTCATCTGAATTTAACAATTAAATTCGAAGAGTTCAAGCACTCTCGTCGATTACATAGTAGCATGGTGCTTGCAACTTCCCCCGGTGACGATATTTTCAACAATGCTCGTAGGTATCTTGAAGAAGATAAAATTCGTTCCGCATTACAGAATGCTACCGATTTTGGAGCAAGTTATGCTGAGGTAAGATTGGTATCGGTCACCGATTCCAGCGTAGCAACTAGGGACGGCCAATTGGAAAGAGCAATTCCAGGCCAAGAAGTTGGTGCTACGATGAGGGTTCTCGCTGATGGTGCATGGGGCGTTCATTCTACAACCGACATCGAATCGATTCCTAGTCAGGTTGAATCAACAGTTCGCTTAGCCAAGGCCGTGGCTCAAAGAAGGAGCTCCAAGGATAAACCAGTCTCATTAGCAGATGTCCCAATAATCGAAGATTCAGTACATTGGAGGCCCGAAAAAGATGTTAGAGAGACCGAGTTAAGCGAAAAATTAGAACATCTAAAAGTTCTTTATGAGAATTCGAAAGAAGATAAAAAAATTGCATCTGTGATATGCGGATGGCATGATGAACATATTCATACTGAATTTATGTCCAGTGAGGGAATGAACAGAGTTTGGTCTTTCCAAAGGTCACTCATCAACGCTACAGTTACAGCACGAGATGGCTCTGACGTCGTTTCATACCGGACTAGGCACGGTGGTGAAGGGGGTTTAGAACTAATCGAACAATGCGATTTAGCAGAACTTGGAAGTTATGCTAAGACTTCAGCAATTAGACTATTGAAAGCAGAAAGGTCGCCCTCTGGAAAGTTACCATTGGTAGCAGATAGAGATTTGACTGGAGTTTACATTCATGAAGCATTGGGGCACCCATGTGAAGCAGATTTAGTCGCTGCAGGCGATTCATGTCTTGATGGTAAATTAGGTCAAAAGATAGGTAATGATATTGTTACTGTTGTAGATGATCCAACAATCAGGGGCGGCTATGGAGCTCATCCAATTGATGATGAAGGATTGGATACCAAAGAAAAGTGTCTGATAAAAAATGGAGTTTTGACCGACTATCTGAATCATAGAGAATCAGCTCATCATTTTGGAATTGAGCCAAATGCCGGAGCTAGAGCGCAAGATGGGTTACATCATCCTCTGGTTAGAATGTCTAATACTCTAATCATGGGAGGAACTCATAATGATCTAGATGAACTGATTGAAGATATCGATTATGGAGTATATGCCTGTGGTTCTAGAGGGGGGCAAGTCGATACTGGAAGAGGTTCTTTCCAATTTGCTGCACAAGAAGCCTGGTTGATTGAAAACGGTTCAATCACAACACCATTAAAGGATGTAAGCGTGAGTGGTTTGACACTTCAAATTTTGAAAGATGTCGATGGTTTAACAACTGATTCAAGATTAGCAGCCCCTGGTTTTTGTGGTAAAGGACAAACGGTTCCTGTCGGAGACGGAGGGCCAATTATGAGGATTAAGGAAGCATTGGTGGGATGAATATGTTACCCAATGATGCTTTGGATAGGCTTATCGAAGGTAGTAAAAAGGTCGCAGACTTGTGCCGTGAAAATAAAGTTCAGCAATGGGAAATAATTGCTACACAATCATATGGTCATCAATTAGATATTGAAGCGGGGAAGATTTCTCTAGCCGCAGGTGGCGGTGATGGCGGATATGGAATCAGAGTAGTTGAAGATGGTAAGTTTGGTTATGCTTACTTAGTAGACGTAAAGTCTGCTGATAATGCAATCCAAGAAGCTCTTTCAATAGCTCGTATTTCCCCATCGATCAAAGGATTTGATTTACCGAGTAATCAAGAAACAAAAGAAGTCAAAGGATTATTCGATAAGAGGATTCTGTCTGTAGGCCCAGAAGACCTATTGAAACAAGCAGATTCAATTTTGGATGAAGTAAAATCTTTGGATAAAAGAGCAGTTGTAACTGGAGGAGGGCTCGGAGTTAGCGCAACCGCGGGAGTTTTAACGTCAAGTGAAGGAATTGAGCACCATGGGATCACAACCTCTCACGGAATAGGAGTGCAAGTTTCTATAGATGAAAATGAGCAATTAACAAGTTCGTGGCAAGGAGAATCTAGCAAGCAACTAATCGATGAGATACCAAATTGCGTAGCTAATTCTGTTGAATGGGCTCAAAAAACTAGAGATCCTATTAAAGTCGATAATGGTGCTGAAGATTTACCAGTTCTAATGACTTCAGAAGGTCTTGGTTCACTATTCTCGACTGTCATACCTTCGGCAATTAGAGGCGAAAGGTTGAGCCGTATGGAGTCTTTTTGGTCCGGAAAACAAGGAGATAATGTTATGGCAAAAGATCTATCATTAATTGATAATGCGATAATGGAAGGAGGGATTTCATCATCATCAAGAGATGCTGAAGGTGTTCCAACTCGAAGACAAATAGTTGTTGATTCCGGAAAACTAGTCGGATCATTATGGTCTACTAGGGATTCAGCTAAACTGGTTGCAGAAGGGAAAATAGAACATGCTACATCTACTGGTTCTGCTTCACGCAGAGGTCATCAAAGTCCTCCAGTAACATCTTGTAGCAATTTGGAATTAATTTCTAGTTCCAAATCGAGTAGTATGGATGAGTTACTTCAACGCATGGACTCAGGTTATGTCGTAAATAGCGTCATGGGTGCGCATACTGCTAATCCCACCAGTGGTGATTTTTCTGTCACTACTAGTTCTATCCTCAGAGTTGAAGATGGCGAGGTTATTGGCGCAATAAAGCAGGCTGGTCTTTCAGGGAATATGGCTAAAGCATTGAGCAGAGATGTATTCTTGGGCGATGAGATTAGAGTATCAGGTGGCAGTATGCACATTCCAGATATTTTGTTGATGCAGGCTTTAAGAGTCAACCCAATTTAATTTTCGAGGGCATTCTTTATTTCCTGTCGTCTGTGGTATCCTGTACCATGGAGGTCAAGGGAGTGTCTAGTCTAAACCAATCCGCACGAAAACCCGAAGTCTGTACTCCGCACAGACAATGGATGAACACAAAGTCTGTCGGGGTGATGATAAATGTCTGAAGAAAAATATGAATCGCATATTAACGCAGTGTTATCAGAATGCCCTGATGCAGATAGAGAGGAGGTCAGAGAGGCCTTTGCAAAATATGAGAGTGAATTCTATATCCCCCCTCAAGATGCATTGAGATCTATAATCCGTAGATTTAAGGGCGATATGGCGCCTTCCAGTACTGGTAATAATTCGCAACCTCAAAAATCATCAGTTTCTAAGAAAGTAGCTAGTTTAACTGAACTTTCTGCTACAGATAGAGATGTTGAAATAGAGGTTGAGATAATTTCCCATAACCTTAGAGAACAAACAATTAGGGGTGAGCAAAAACAGATTGCTTTTGGTTTACTTGAAGATAATCCTTGGGATGAAGGCGGTCAGCGAACTAGATGGGAATACAAAGATTGGGGCCCAAACTCAAATATTTCTCCTGGGACAGTTGTTAGAATAGAAGGTGCTTCTGTAAACGAATATCAGGGTAGGATGTCACTTAACATTAATCAGAGTACCAGAATCGCAGTACTTAGAGAAGGTACTAGGCCAGTTGTAGCGCCTGGAGAACCAATAGAAATCAATAATATTCCAAGCGATGGCTATGTATGCGTTGTTGGAAGAATATTATCTTCTAGGCCAGACCAAATTCATAGGAAAGATGGCTCAGGCTCTATTGACGTTGTAAGAGGTAGAATGGCTGATGAGTCTGGGACAATAGGTTTTCTTTCTTGGGAGCCATTTGAACACGAAGTTGGAGCCTTGGTAAAGATCGATGGGGCTCAAGTAAGAACATTTAGAGATACTCCAGAACTTAACTTTGGCAGGACTACAAAAGTAGAATTATATCACGATTCTAACTTTGCTGATGCAGAATCACTGATGGAGCAAAACATAGTAACTATCTCACAATTGAGAGATGGCTCAAGAGACGTTGAAGCAATAGTACAAATCACTGAATGGTCCAAGAGGTCATTTGTTCGCGATGGACAAGAAAAGTTCCTTTGGTCTGGTCAAATAGCTGATCCATCAGGTAAATGCCGCATGAGTGCTTGGGAAGAATTACCGATAAGTGAATCAGATTTACCAGTTACAATAAAGGTGAAAGGAGTAAGAGTGCGCTCATGGCAAGGTATACCCGATATAACCGTGGATAAATCTACTCAGGTAGAAATTCTTGAATCGACTCCATGGGACGATTCTATAGACCTTTCAAACCATGTCGTTGAAGTTCCATTGACTGAATTGGTCAATGGTTCGAGTAGGGTTGGAATTTCAACCCAAGGAATTGTGGCTAGTGTAAGAGAGGATTGTGGTATTATCATGAGATGCACTCAGTGCCGTAGAGTATTGCGTGATGGAAATTGTAGCCAACATGGGGATGATGTTGGTACTCAAGATGTTAGACTCAGACTTGTAATCGATGATGGTACTTCTACATCTTCACTATTAATCAACAAAGACGCCACTCTAAATTTACTAAATATGACTGAAGATGAAATCAAAGCAGAAATAGATTCTAATGGCCAGATGGAATTTGTTCAGAGGCTTAGAGGTAAATTATTAGGTCAACTTGTTACCGCTTCTGGAAGAACTATTGTTGATGAACAAGGTGCAATGTTGCTTGCTGATAATACCGAATTAGTTGAACAAGACCCTGGGTTAATATCTACCGAAATAAGGGCGCAATGGGGGGTCCAGTAATGCAACCATCCCGTTCAATAAAAAGGCAACCTGCATGGCATATGCTGGCTTCAGAATTTGGTGAATCTACTCTAAATGAGAAAGGTTCAGGTGAATTTGATCCTTCATTTGTCATTACTAAATTAGGTTCGAAAGTCAATCGAGTTATAGTAGCAGGTCTTTTAGAAAGATTAGAGCCTAGAGATACAGCGAATGGTTCTGTACTATACCAAGGTCAAATTAGGGATCCTTCAGGTGTTCATTATTTCTCGGTTGGAGATTATGCTTCAGATTCTATGAGGGAACTTACTTTACAACTATCGCCGAAGGTAGAAAGTGGAGAACCAATACTTATGCTGATGGTTGCTAAGACTCGCTTATTCCAAACTGAAGAAGGGGCTATTTACACCTCATTGAGGCCAGAAGAAGCATGTGAAATCGATAGTAATAGATACGCTACTTGGCTGACTAAGACTTGCCAAGATACATTGGAAAGAATGAAGGTTTTTACAGATTCATTAGACTTCGAACCTACTATTGAGGCTTTGACTAAACAAGACATTGCAAGTCACATGGTAGAAGGATTAGTTGCTTCACGAAATCATTATGGAGATATAGATTTGGAGCATTATAATCTGAATATTTTGCAAGCATTGGATATTGCAGAAGGTAAGATTGATGCCGCCTCCAAGCCTCCACAACAACAAATTGTGTCAGTTCAAGAAGACGATGAAGCGAGTTCTAATAATTCAGATGAACTTGGTGATATATTACTTGATATCATTAAGAAATTAGATCAAGGCGAAGGAGTTGACTTTGAAACATTGATTACTAATGCTTCTGCAAGAGGCTTTTCCCGCTCCGTTTCCGAAGAAAAAATAGAATCTTTATCCGACGAAGGTTCTATTCATGAACCTGCATTTGGATGGTTTAGAATCGTTTCTTGAATACTTTTGCCCAACACATTCAAGTTCTTTCGCTTCTGTGCTTGTTTTAGAGGTCACTATATGGCAGGAATGGATTTCTTCATCCGCCCGGCTACGGGCACGACTAGCGCAGATTGGGTTCGGATACCGAATGCAGATATTAAAGTGAGATTGACACGTAGAATGACACGTACAATTGTTCGTGGAGAAGAAGGCGATAATTTACATGATGAAGGTTCTGAGTCCGCTATCTATACAATTAGCGGAGAAATGCAATTAGATGAGTATAAGAGAATTTTAGCCATGTTCCGTTCAGGCCAACCGTGTATTCACGACCCATTTGAAGAAAGAGATGTAAAGGTAGTTTTTGCATCCATGGAATATGACGGTTCTACTGAATCGTTTAAATTTGAATTAATTGAAGATATTGTGTGAGGATTAATTATGCGTAAGCTAGAGGAGAAAAGAGAAATTCTCTATGTTATACGTACTATGGATGTTTTGATGTCATCAGGCGTTGGTCTTGAGGCGGCAATACATACAATTGGGACAGGAGGTTATGGAATTATATCGAAAGACTTCTCCAATGTTATGGAAAAGTTACGCTCTGGAAAATCTAAGGGATTAGAAAAAGAGATCAAAGTTTTGATGAGTAAATCTGAATCAGAAGGCTATAGAAGATTGCTAAATACTATGTATAATAATCTAACTCAAAATACCGATTTAATCGAAACCTTAAGGAAACAGGGTAAGAGGATGGAAGAAGATAGAAATGAAGAAGTCAAAAAGTACATTGAGGATCTCAGTGGAGTTCCTGAAACATTATTGTCAATAGGAATGATAGGACCAATTATTCTAGCAATTGTTGGCTTGATTCCTCAATTGATGAGTGGTGATTTAGGGGCATTTATGAAATTACCACCCGCTTCTACAATTCAATCTGTAGTCAATGTTGGACTTATTGCAACGCTTTTTGGAATGATAATGATTGGATTAAAAGCCCATACAAAAGACCCGGGGTTGTAGTGATATTATGATTTTTGATTTCCTCGAAGCATTTAACGATCAGATGTTATTGCTGATTCTAATCGTTTTAGGTGTGGCTTTTTCTGCAGGAGGTATCCCTCCAATACTTGAGAGGAATCGGCGAAGAAGTATAGAAAATCAACTACCAGGTTTACTTGAAGCCTTATCAGATGCTGTTGGGGCTGGAAGGGGTATTCAAGAAGCTATGTTAGAACAAGGAAGAAATACCCCAGGAGTTCTAGGGAAACTTCTAACTGAAACTTTAGAATCTAGTCATTCATCTTCTTTTGATGCGGCTCTTTCAGCATTCGCCTCAAAAACCCGTTCATCTCAAGTTCAAAGGGTAACAGTTCTAATCGAAACTGCAATAGAGCAAGACGCACCGTTGCAAGGTATTCTTTCAGACCTGTCAATGGATTATGAAAGGCTTAACGATTTAATGAATAAAAGAGAAAGTGAACTTCAAGGTAGAGGAATTTTGATTATAATTTTTGTATGTATCGGACTTCCAGTTCTTATCGCATTTATTGTCGGTTTATTCGCTCCTGCAAATAAGGGTTATCAGATCGGTGATTTCAACCAAACATTTGCTCTATTCTTCGCTGCATCTTCTGCTATTGCCTCACTGGTATCTGGCAGAATGTTGGGTAGAATGAAGGATTTTCTTTGGTGGCTACCTTTTTGGATGGCGGTTTCAATGGGCCTTTATCTAGGCGCAGTAAAGATGATTGGAGGTTAGATTATGTCAGAAAAAGTATTAGCACAATATGGTAGAGTAACAATTTATTTAGAACCAAATCACCCTTCGCCAATATATCATGTAGATGGTTCTATAGAACCTAATCCTTATGGTGATATCGCTGTTTTATTAGAAGATGATGAACTTGAAGAAGTCATGTATAATGGAGGTACTCAATGTGTTAAAGTGGCTCACAGAGACCATGGAATGTGTAGGACCAATGTATGGATTGACGATGATGCGGGCATCCAAATTGCGAAGAATATCGCATCTTTCACTAATGTACCTTTAGGTGATGGACCTGGGATGGTGCCAATCTTTGATGGTAGACTTCCAGATGGTTCTCGTGTAAATGGAACAATTCCACCAATCACTCCAGACGGACCTACATTGACAATACGTAAATTTAGAGAAGACCCGCTTACTATGCTTGATTTGGTTAAATTCGGCACAGTAAATTCCCGTCTTGCTGCTATGATGTGGGTTTGGATTGAAGGTCTAGACAGTAGGCCAGCAAACTTCGTAATTGCTGGAGGAACAGGTTCAGGTAAGACAACGACACTAAATTGTTTAGGAATGTATATTCCTTGGCATAGAAGGCTGTTAACGGTTGAAGATACTGCTGAATTACAAGTTTATCACGACCATTGGTTGAGAATGGAAACCCGAAGAGAGAGGCCGGACGGCACCCCTGAAGTTGACATGAATGATTGTTTGAAATCTAGTTTACGTATGCGTCCTGATAGAATAATAGTTGGTGAAGTCAGAGGCGCAGAAGCTGCAACTTTACTTACTGCAATGAATACAGGTCACGATGGATCTTTTGGTTCATTGCACGCAAATACAGCCCAAGAAACAGTAACTAGGATGATTAATCCACCGATGAACGTGCCTCCAATCATGCTAACAGGATTGGATTTGATAATCATTCAAGCGAGGTTACATGTTAATGGTAACACAGTTAGAAAAATTACGGAGGTTGCTGAGATAGCTGGTATGGAAGGAACCAAACCTAGATTGAATATTATATGGAAGTATAATGCTGCCAAAGACAGAATTGAAGAAACAGGAATTCCTTCAAAACTTAGAGAAGTTATTTGTCAAGCAGCAGGTGTTACTCCAGATGTGTTTGAAAAGCATGTAGAACAAAGACAAAAAATAATTGAAGACTTACTCAGACGTGACATTAGAGATATCCAGACGGTAACTCAAGTTATTCAGAACTTCTATGCAAGCAGATGATTATCCACGCAATCTCGCTAGGACATCATCAATGTGATCTATCTTCTCTCTTGCTGATTTAAGCCGGTCAGCTGCATCTGCTATTTCCTCATCATCTTCAACAACTTGTGAAATCGTTTCATCTTTAGGCTTGAATGCCTGTGCAAGTGACTTTAATTCAGTAACTATGGCATCTACTTGAGAATCAGATACTATTATTCCCGGTGCAACTCGAGGGATTTCGGATGGAGATAAATGTCCTAACTCAGCCCCTATTATTCCTGCAGATGCTAGGATTCTTGGCCTTAGGTCACTAGTATTTACTTCATAGCCTCTTGATTCTAGAAATTTTATTATTAGAGCTTGCTGGGCTTCGTGGAATTTACCTTCACTTGATTCAAGAATGGTTTCTACAACTTCCTCAAATGATTTAATATTTCTTTCAAGTCTATCAATGGTTCTTCGTTCTCCACTTGAAAGATGGATTGCGCCGTGGTGCAGTATTCTCAGTATTCTATTTCTTCTAGCAACACTAGGGTCCTGAAGTGCTTCGGCTTCATTTATGTCAACATGTAAGTCAAATAGGGCATGTAATCTTCCAGAAATACTAGGGATTCTAAGGTCCAATTTCATATTTCTACCAATTTCTTCAAATGCAATTCTGGCCTTGACCAAGTCTCCTTCATGCAGTGCGAGAGTATTAGTTAATTGATTTCTCAAAGAACTTCTAGCATTTTCAAATTCTCTTACTGCTTCTCTTTCTCGCCATGAATTAGGCATTGAATTAATCGAATCTCTCTCGTTTTGTGTTTGGAAATCCAATTCCATGATTCGGTTTCGAATTACATTTCTAATGGCTGGTTCATCAACTTGGAAGCCAAAGTCTGAGAATTTAGAGATAAATGCTTCCAAGTCATCTTCGTCGCTAGAAGAACTAACCATCAAGAAATCTCTCCCCGATGCTTCAATTTCTGCCATTCTAGATTTAACTTCGATAAGAGCAGCTTCTACTTCTAGACTATTTACTTCTTTAGTGGTTTCTAGAGGAGTTTGTATCATTGAAGGGCTTTCAGTTTGTTGTTCTATATTTTGTTTAGATCTTAATACTTCATCAATGGATTGTGATACATCGGGAAGGGTTGTGTCATAACCGTCGCTTGAGAGGTCAGTTCTTAGTTCAGTTTCCTGCTCAAAGGTCCAACCATCAGGATGTTGCGAAACAAATTTTTCTACAGAATCTTTCATACTATCAGTTGGTTCAGAACTAGCCATTTCTGTTTCATCAGAAGGTGAAGGTATTGTTACTATACCTTTAGAACTCTTTGGCCTCCTAAGAGTTTTCTTTACTTTGCCCCAAGAACCTTGTTGGGATGCTAATACTCCTGCAACTCTAACAAGTAATGATTGCTTGTCCCCAGTTAGCGGCAATTGTAGAATTTTACATAAGTCATGTAATTGATTCTTATTCAAAGAATCTAATTTTTCAGGAGTTAATTGCTTTGGATCTTCATGTAAATGCAGATACAGTCTCTGTCGACGTTCTCTTATTGAACCCGATTTCTTAATTCCAAAAATACCTAGAATTTCTCCTATGTCCTTGTTTTTGAGAGACTTTATCTCGGTCCTCCCCAATTCCCATTCATCTAAAATCAGATTTGCAATTAATTTTGCTCTAAGGGATTCAACAGTTCCATTTTTTGGCATTTGGTAACTTGTTGCAATCTCTTTTAGGCGGTCAAAACGAGCTTGGTAAAGTTCGTTCAATAGTTCACCCTTGTCAGTCAACATATCACCTTATTTCTCTATGCGTTCAAACCAGTATATGTGTCTTCGGTGTCGAATCATATAAAATTGCTCAATTTCGGGGTATGATGCCTCAATCGAAATGAGAAAATTTTTCATTTTATCCACCAATTATTTGAAGGGTGATAACTATCAGCGTGTATTGAGGAGAAGTCAATGGGCCGGAGTGTGAAGTCAGCCAAATCTTCTATCAAAGAAACTTTTCAATTAATGGATTCTTTACAAGAAACGGTTAGAAATGACATAAAGTCGAATATTTCTTCTTTCGAAGAATCTCTTAGAACTAGGCTTAATGATGCAGAAAATGCAATTATTGAATCATCAAGAGCTAGAGAAGCAATGGTTGCAGGAATAATAACTATGCGCAAGAGTATTGAAAAGGCACAGAGAAAATTTTCTAGAAGTAATAATGTTGATGATTTAAGGAATACATTACTCGAAGTTGCTAAAGACATATCCAGGTTAAAATTAGCGAATGATAAAATCTCTGATTCAATCTCTATGGTTTTACATCCAAATATGTCTGCTGTTGAAGCAGTTGAGAAATTTGCTTTTGATTTACAAAGGTTCGCAGGGTCCTGGGAAAGAATTGGGCGTGAGATTGATCAATCAATAAGTGACTTATGCGATGATCAGGAGCCTTCAGAATTAGTTGAACTTGAAGCCTTTATTTCTAAACAAGGATATGATAAATTGATTCAAGGACAAGTTCATTCAAAATCTTCAGGCGTAGAGTCTGAATAAGGTTCAAGGTTCAATATTGCTCCTCTGGCATCTTTGTAATTATCTGGCATTCCATGTATTACCCTAGTTAATTCTTCGTGTTCTTTTTGCATGACTTCAATTAGGAAATTAAATTCTTTTAGCAGATTTACCATACCCATGTGTCCTTTTTCTAAAGGAACTATTCTTTCACACATTGCAGTAACTTTACCATTGCTACTTAGCGTTTCTATTGCCATATGGACTCGAATTTGAGAATTGATAGGCTTTCCATCAGTCCCTATTACTGAATCAATAGTTGCTTCATCTTTGCTCCTTTGCGCTTCTCTCAGAATGGTTCCTATTTTTCTTTGTTCGACAAAGATTCCAACTATTGGGCTAAGTTTACTATCTAGTGATTCATAAAGACTTGATTCTAGTTGGTGACATATCGTTGCCGCTTCGTCGTTCATTGAGACAATTTTGGCAGATGGAAAACCTTTTCTTGATACAAGTAGAGTAAAGCCGTGTAATGGAGGAGGTATGAAGTGTGTTCTTTCAGGATGATCTCTATGTAGTCCTAGAGTATGTCTTCTAGATTTAAATTTTAGAGAACTATGAAAACTTCTGGTTGTTACAAAGCCATCAATTAATTCATCTTGTCGACATTCTTCAAGCCAAGAGATAGTATCCCTTTCATCCATCTGTTCGAGTATTGGGTTATCGAAAGTTGAGATGAACTGTGATGATGAAATAATCTCCAAATCATCACGAAGTCTAGTTAGTTGTCTAACAATAAGCAAATTATCGCAAATAATTTTGGCTTTAGAAATCAAATATTCAGGTTTATCTTCACTGACTAAAACCCATGTTGGTTCTCTCCTAGGTAATATCGCAGAAATCATTAGTTGCTCATCATGATGTTCTTTCCAATCCCAAGCACTCATTGCTACTAAATCTGCATTACCTATTTTCAATTCAGAAATAGCAGTTTCCAAATGAGGTAATTGCTTCAGAACAAGGTCAAATTCTTTCGACTTTTGCTCAACCATCTTTTCAACATGAATTCTGACACCATCTCCGTTAGAAGGAGTAGCAAGAATGGTTAACCGCTCCTCTATTGTCATGAATTCACCTCGGCTAAGAATGCTCCTAGCGTTCTATGGGCGTAGACCATTGGTTAAGAAGGACACCCTACCACGAGGTAATATGTCGCAGATTTCGGAGAGCCACCTCAATCGCTTTGAAGAGTTGAGAAATGAGATAGAACAATCTCTTGAGGAACTGATTGCATCGAGAATTCATTCAGGTGAAGTAGTAGAACTTGCAGGTAAAATGCTTCTTGCCGGAGGAAAACGACTTAGACCCATAATGATGTTTCTAGCATATGAATTAGCGGGGGGTAAAAACCCACAGGAACTGATGGCTCTAGCAATGGGATTCGAATTTTTACATACTGCCACACTTGTTCATGATGATATTAACGATCAGGCAACACACAGACGCGGAGTTCCTACTATTCACACAGATTATGGTTTAGCCAAAGCAATAATTGCCGGTGATTGGTTATTCGTTCAAGGATATGCACTTGGAGGCAGATATGACCAAGAGATAGTAACTATCATAGGAAACTATTGTTCTGAAATTGCGGTTTCAGAATTTTCACAAATAGATCACGTCAACAATCTGAGGACTACTCCTGAAGATTATTTGAGTATAGTTAGAGGGAAAACCGCTGGCCCTTTTTCAGGGGGATGTCACGCAGCAGCAGTAATTGCAGGTGCTTGTGAAGAGGATAAATTAGCTCTTTCTAATTTCGGAATGGAAATTGGAATCGCTTACCAATTAGTGGATGATTTGTTGGACTTAAAAGGTGATGAATCAATTGGAAAGCCACGTGGTTCAGATGTTTATGAGGGTAAAATGACCCTACCTCTAATCCATTCTCTTACTTTACTTCATGGAGAAAATAGGGAAAGATTAGCCGAAATAATTAGTAATTTTAATTATGATTTATTTGATGAATTAATAGAACTATTAGAAAAATCTGATAGTTTTACCTATACTGAAATACTAATTCAAAACCATTTTGATAGAGCAATAAAATCATTAGAAAGATTTTCAGATACTGATGTTAGAAAGCACCTTTTCGCTTTATCTGAGTATATTACTAAGAGGAAAATGTGATGTCCTCAAGTGAAGAACATAACATAATGAATGTTTTTTGTTAATTATTTCCGGTTGGTTCAAGTGTTAAGGAGTGTACAGGCTAGTATGCGCCGAGAGTTAATCGTTGATGATGACCGGGCGGTGAGTCCTGTTATTGCGACAGTTTTACTTCTAGCAATTACCGTCATGCTGTCTAGTATGGTTTTTGTGATGATGCAAGGTGCTTTGACAACGGTAGAGAAATCTGAACCCCAAGCGTCAGCCAGTGTTAGAGGATTGTCAAATGGCTTTCATGTAGTCAAGTTATCGAGTCTAGATCAAAGTTTAGATCCTGCAAGATTAGAATTTCAACTATATCCCATCTCTGGCCAGGGTAATGAGATTACAGGATTTGTAGATGATCTTGATGTTTATGGAGTAATTGGTTCAAATGTATCTTTCCATGATAGAGATGCGGGTTATTCAGTTACCAAAGGGGATTACTTCGTTATAGATTCTGAATCAATTGGTTCCGATAATGGAGAATGGAAATTCAAGTTGGTAGATTTGAGTTCCAATACATTACTGATTGACATACAATTGGTTGCAATCGACTATTAGCCACCGATGTAAGACATCTCTACTGGGATTCTATCTTTATGATTACCCTTTCTTCCTTCAGAATACTTGTCATTTCTATTATTCCATATTTTAGTTATCGCATTTGCGATATCTTCTTCTTCTGCATCCATTCTCATCATGCTTAGAAGGTCATGACCCTTTTCTGAAAATAAACATGTGAATAAATGACCGTTTGATGAGATTCTAGCTCTAGTACATGAGCCACAGAATGGAGAACTAATTGATTCGATAAATCCAAAATCATACTCTTTATCTAATATCGTCCATTGTTTAGCAACTTCCCCATAGTAGTTCGGATTCTTCTGAACCAAAGGACCAAATTTTCGTTGTATGACTTTTCTCATTTCCGCACCAGTAATTACTGAATTTAGATTCCATGAATTTGTAGAACCAACATCCATAAATTCAATGAATCTAATCGGGACATTATATTGTATTGATTTTTCTACTAGAGGTATCAACTGATTTTCATTCAAATTTCTTTTTATTACAGAATTGATTTTTACTTCTAATCCTGAATCAATTGCTGATTGGATACCATCTAAAACATCACTAACATTATAATTAGAATCTGTTATTTCCTTGAATAGTTCATCATCTATTGAATCAAGACTAACAGTGACTCTATCTAATCCGCTTTTCTTTAGAGAATCAATATTTCTTCTAAGTAGAACCCCATTTGTTGTCATTGCAATATCCAGTTCATCATCTAAATCTCTAATCATTTTAATTAATTTAGAAATATCCTTTCTGATCAATGGCTCCCCTCCAGTGATTCTAATCTTCTTTAATCCTAATGGTAGAGCGGATTTTATTACTAAAATTACTTCTTCATATGAAATTATTTTATCCTTTGGAAGGAATTCATATTTAGAATCAAAATGCTCTCTTGGCATACAGTAATCACATCTAAAATTACATCTATCAGTGACTGAGATTCTAAGGTCGCGCAGTGGCCTACCTAGAGAATCGTCTAATCTCATGATTATTTCTAAGCCTAGTAGGTTATTGAATTGTTTTACAAGGTTTGATGTTATATGATTTCTTGGAATGTTCATGGGCAATGAAGATTACACTTCATCGTCAAGGCAATTGCAGAAAGTTTCGATAGGCGATGAACTAATCTCAGTCGGAATTTCTGAACTCAATAAACATGTCAAATGGCAATTACCCCCTTCCAAGAGTCACGCTATTAGGGCGCTAATACTTGCTTCGCAATCAAATGCAAAAACTATAATTTCAGGGATTGCAAACTGTGGCGATGATGTAAATTCAATGAAAGAATGTTTAACTCAACTAGGGGTTGTAATTGAAGAGATCGATTCACGTGGAGATGTAATTGAAACTTTAGATGACAAAAAATCATCTGAAATAGAATCATTTAGAGTTCACGGAGTTGGCAAAAATGGATTTTCAAAACCTAAAGATTTTTTGAATGTAGGAAATTCAGGTACTACTCTTAGATTGGTTGCATTATTATGTTCGAGATTCACATTTTCTGTTATTATTGATGGTGATGAAACCTTAAGGAATAGAGATACTGAAATTTTATGGGATTCAATAAAGCAATCAGGAGTAAATGTTTCATTCATGAGTGAGGAAAATCGCTTGCCAGTGAAACTAACAGGACCATGGTTTAGTAAATCGGTTGATAAAATCACACTAGATGTTTCAAAATCTAGTCAACCCCTTTCCGCTTGGATGATAGCTAGTTCAGGTTTAGAAAGGATGATAGAAATTTTTAGAGTTGGCAATTCAGTATCTAATCGTCATTGGGAACTAAGTCTTAGCATGTGTAATCAATATGGATCAAAAATCATAATTGATAGAAATAAAGTCAATCTATTTCCATGGGATGTAGAGTTGCCAGATACTGTTGAGATACCAAAAGATGCTTCAATGGCCAGTTTTGCTATGCTAGCATGCTCATGTTTAGGTTACAAAGTCGAAATTCAGGGTTGGCCTAATGACGACGACTCTATAGGTCATGAAATTCTTAAAGCCAAATCTAAAGATTTGGGATTTTCATGGCAAAATGATACTATTGATTATTTAGGAAGCGCTCGTTCTATAGAGATAGATATAACTAATTGCAATGATTTAATTACACCTTTGAGCGTTATTATGGCAATTGGAGGCGGTGGGGTAATTACTGGAGCATCACACACCTCGTTTAAAGAGAGTAATAGAATAAATTCAACACAATATTTATTGAAATCTTTTGGAATGAATTGTCAAATAAATAATGATGGAATCACAATACCTGGAGGTCAAATACCAAATGTTCCTGAAGAAATAGTAGACTGCTTTGGCGATCATAGAATTTTCATGTCAGCATATATTTTGGCATCTAGAGTAGGTGCTAAACTGAGAGGTAAAGGACTTCACAAGGTTGCAGATGAACTTTTTATCAAGCGATTTTAAAATAAAATCATTAACCATGTCTACCAAAATGATGGTCTAGTGAATGAATTGGTAGTCTTAACGCAGTTGGTCTCCCATGAACACATGCCCAAGGATTTGGTATTTTTCTCATATCATCTAGTAACCTTCTCATTTCTGAAAGAGTTAACTTTTCATTTGCCTTTACAGCACCTCTGCAAGCATTTAGGAATGCTAGGTGATCTTTTCTTTTTTCTACCGTTTCCAAAGGTGCACCATCTTCTGAGCAATCTTGTAAAGTATCTATTAAAAATGGTATTACATCTTCGCCTTTGAGTAAGTTTGGAGAACAAGTCATTTTCCATGAATCATTTATCTTTTCGAATTCAAAACCAACTTCACTTAACCTTTCAAATGAAGATTCAAGTAATGTTATTTGCTTTGCATCAAAATCTAATTCCATTGGTTCAAGCCTTTTTTGACTCATCCATAGTTTGTTATTATATCGCAATCTTTCAAACCGTATTCTTTCATGCAATGCATGTTGGTCAATCAAGAGTAGTTCTTCCCCGGCTTGAGCCAAAATATACGAATCTGCAAATTGTGCTAAAGGCTCCATTTCAGGTAAATCATTAATCACCTTTTCAAGTGGTAATTCATCATCAGGAGAAATTTGTTTACCTATTCTAGAATAGCGGTGTAAATCTCTTTCAGCATATGACAAAGCCGGAGATATTGGGTTTTCTTCCATTCCAGGAAGTATTTGTTGTGGTGCTTGTGATGATGAGATAGGTCTGGGTTTTTCGGTATCTTTGGGAGTTACAGCTTCACTGCCATGGAGGTTTAGTTGTGAGCCCGCTGCAATTGCCCATGAAGGTATATTTTGTTTGTTTTTATTGTCTATAGAAGGGAGTATTGCAGTAGATATACCTGCTGCTTCAGAAATGTCTGATATTGGACTATTTTTAGAGAAAAATTGTGTTACTGGTTCAATATCTTGAGCACTCAGCCCTTGTAATTCCTTAATCCCACCTGCGGAATCTGGATTTGTAGGGACTTGCTCAAGAGTATTTGATATCGCTCTTTCCAACCTTTCCAAAACCCTCCAAGAGTGTTTTAGGCGAACTTCCCGTTTGGTCGGATGTACATTTACGTCTACTTCATCAGGTGGTAATTCTAATGATAAGACTGCAATTGGATGTCTTCCTTGCATCAATCGGGTTTTATATCCTCTTCTAATTGCTTGTTGAAATGGCCCTGAAGCTACAGGTCTTTCATTTATTAAAATGTATATGTCATCCCCTTTGCCCCTAGTTATATCAGGTGTACTAATCCATCCTTTCCATTTTTCATTACCAGGAGCAGTATCATCTATTTCTGGAATTTTTAATTCGATTAATTGGTTTGCTTGCCTTCCTAAAATATCATATAATCTATCTGATAGACTTTCACTCTTAGGTACATCTAGGATCGTTCTTTCATCATTTACAAGTTTGAATCCTGTTTGAGAATTTGCCATGGCATGCGATACAACAACATCTACAATACGCGAATTTTCTGTAGCAGGTCTTCTTTGAAAAGAAAGTCTTGCTGGTGTGTTTTCAAAGAGAGATTTGACTTCAATAATTGTCCCTTCAGCCATCCCATATGGTTCAATACCTTTCTTTTCTCCGAATTCCATTGTTATACTTCGACCTTCACAACCATTTGGCCTACTGGCAACAGATAGTTTAGACACAATGCCAATACTGGCCAATGCTTCTCCACGGAAACCAAGTGTGTTTATTTTATGTAAATCTTCAGCGGATTTTAACTTTGAAGTAGCGTGCCTATCTAATGACAAACTGAGATCTTGTTCCCTAATTCCACTCCCATCATCTTCTATTTTTATTAGGTCAAATCCACCTCTTTCAATTGTTATTTTAATTTGAGAACAGCCAGCATCAAGGCTATTTTCAATCAATTCTTTAACTACTTGAGCAGGTCTTTCGACTACTTCTCCAGCAGCGATATGTCCAATGGTGTTTTGATCTAATTGAACAATAATATTTGGTTCACTCATTTTAATCCCTCAAACTCTCTTTTAGTATTTTTAGACGATATAAAGAATCGTGTGCATCCTTGGGGGACATATTGTCTAGTTGTGAACAAATAAGGTCTAATTCTTCAATTACTTTCTCATACTTGTTATCACGATTTTCATTTACTGATGCTGCGAGATAACCCATCAAACTAGATTGCCCTAAATCTCTAGCCATTGGGGCGCCTGATTCTCCAGCCCTAGCCCCTCTTGCTTGTTTTTCGAGGAAAATCAATAGATCTGACGCTCTCTCGACCACATTTCTTGGAAGTCCTGCTAATGCAGCAACTTGTACTCCATATGAATCATCACAAGGGCCGTCTCCAACAGTATGTAGGAACTTCAATTCACCATTACTTTGAGCTACTTGAACATGAACATTCTTAATTTGTTTAATCTCCTCTTCTAATCCGATTAATTGATGATAATGTGTTGCAAAAAGACTTCTTGCTTGAATTCTATTACAAATATCTTCAGTCATAGACCAAGCAATGGACAATCCATCAAAGGTAGAAGTTCCACGTCCTACTTCATCCAAGAGAATCAATGAATTGCTTGTTGCTCGCTTAAGAATATGGGCAACTTCGATCATCTCCATCATGAATGTTGACCTTCCTCTTCTTAGATCATCACTTGCTCCAACTCTAGTAAAAACTCTATCAACTAGTCCAACTTTAGCTTTCGACGCAGGTACAAATGATCCGGATTGAGCAAGAATAGAGATTAGTGCAGTGGTACGTAAATAGGTCGACTTACCTCCCATATTCGGGCCAGTAATCAATAAGAAATTCTTCTTATTATCTAATAATATGTCATTTGGAACAAATCCTCCTTGTTGTTCTAATACAGGGTGTCTTCCTTGTTCTATTTTCATTATTGGACTATCTATAATCTCAGGCCTTACCCAAGAACGTCTTTTTGCCACAATTGCAAAACATTGTAGAACGTCAATCGAGGCAATTTTACCTGCAATTTCTGCTAGTTGCTGGGCATTAACTCTACACTTATCCCTCAATTGTCTAAATATTCGGTATTCCAATTCCTTTACCTTCGTATCTGCTGTAAGTAGTAAATCATCTCGCTGAATTAGTTCATCAGTGGTATATCGAGAACCATTAGTCATTTGTTGCTTTCTTTTCCATTCAGAAGGCACTTTCTCTTCGTGAGTCTTTGTCACTTCGATAAACCAACCAATCTGGCGATTCATTTTTACCTTGAGCGAAGGAATATCTAGTTCTATTCTAAGTTTCTTTTCTAAATCACTGAACCAGGAATGTCCTTGAGATGTAGTCTCTCTCAAAGTATCAATTTCATCACTAAATCCATCTCTTATCAATCCTCCATCGCGCAAACTAAGAGGAGGATTATCGACTAATGTACGCCTAATTTCTTCTCCCATTGTATCTAAGCAATCTAGATTTGAAGTTAAGTGATTTAGGAGTACATCATCGGTTTGTTGACAAATCCCTATTACAGCAGGCATTCTTTCAATAGCCAAAGAGGTAGCAAGTAAATCTCTAGCATTTGATCTATTGTAGGCTAATTGTGTTGCTAGCCTTTCCATATCTCTCAAACCTTTGAGTGCATCTCTCAATGAATCTATCCGTTTTGAGGATCGAAATAATGCATTGACGGAGTTTTGTCTTGATATTATAGATTCTATATTAGATAATGGCCTTAGAATCCAAGTTTTCAATAGTCTTCTACCCATTGCAGTACGGCAGAAGTTGATACTTGAAAGCAAACTACCTTCGTATTCACCTGAAAGCGTAGATGTTAATTCTAAATTCCTTAGTGTTGTTTGGTCTAATAGCATATTTCCTTTTTCTTCAATTATTGAAATATCTCTAAGTGGAATAGAATCAGCAATATGTACAGTTGCTAAATAGTCTGCAGCAAGTCCAGCGGCAGCCAGAGATAAAGGAGCATTGTCCAGATCGAGGTGCCCTAAATCTCCAACCTTCATAATTTCCTTAAGTCTATTTCGTCTTTTAGTTTCAGAAGCATTATGTTGGCTAATCACTGTGTTTTGTAGATGAGTGAACATATTGCAAAGAGTAGAGTCTTGTGAGTCTCTAGTAGAAATTACAATTTCTGCAGGATTCCATCTTAGGATTTCATCCATCGCTCTATTGTATCTATCATTTCCGCTCCAAGTACTTGCCCAAGATTCTCCTGTTGAAGCATCAATTACTCCCATGCCAAGTTGTTCTTTACCTAGAACAATGGCAGTTAACAAAGAGCGCTCTTCGCTAGATAACAGAGATTCCTCATAGAGGCTGCCGGGAGTGTAAACTCTAGTTACTACTCTTTCTAGAAGCTTGGCCCCTTCTCTAAGTTCGCTTTCTTGCTCAGCAACTGTAACTTTAAACCCAGATTTTAGCATCTTTCTCAAATTATCTTCCAAAGCATGCCATGGAAAACCAGCCATAGGGATGGGTGACTCGGCATTCTTGTCTCTAGCAGTTAGTGCTAAACCTAGAATTTCAGAAGCGATTTCAGCATCATCATGAAATAATTCATAGAAATCCCCCATTCTGAAAAACAAAATCGTTTCAGGATGTTCGGATTTTATATCCATGAATTGGTCCATCATTCCCCTTTTTGAAATCTCATCACTTCCATGGCTTACGCTGGAATTGATTGTCATTGAACAAGGCTCATGAAGGTTGCCAAAGAAAGTGAAAAATTATTCAGATTTCTTCGAATAATTCTCATAATTTCATTCTTTCAATTATGTTCCAACCCATCACTGCAAAAATTATACTGAATATTAGAATAAATGAGAAGTTTAAGAAACCTCTTCCACTTTCTATAGAACCGTATGATGAGTAGTCGAAGGTTAGTATTTTATTGTCGCCATTTGAATTCATACCATGCATATAAATTATATTAGATGAAGAACCATGGCTTTCGATTTCTATAGGTAATTTATGTTGTAGATCAATAACCTCATGACCATCCTTGGTCCATTTGATAACCGAATCTGAATTGATGGAACCAAAGAACCAAACAACGCCACAATCTCCTTTTATTGCAGCAGAACTTGTAATAGTCGAATGTTCAAAAGTTAAATCATTAGAGTCAAAAATAGTTGTTTGCGTAGTTCCAGCAATTACCATTTCATCACCCATTCTAATCATTGAATGAAACTCTCCTGATGGGGCAGGATACATATCATTCAGCATTGGAGCAGTAAATCCGCCTGTCCAAATAATATGTCCAATAAAAGGCTTGATTTCAGGTGATGCGGGATTATCATTTTGGCCTGAACTAGATGAGATTTGAATGCCAGTTGCTATCCATTCATCATCGCTCAGAGCCTCTATTTTTTGCCATTCAACACCTACATTGTTAGGCATTGGAGAACTTGTGACGCCATTATTGGTAATTCCTCTAAAGGTTATATTATCTCCTTCATCAGTAATCAAAAGCATAGAATTTGATTGCTCGTTCAAATTTTCTGATAAATCAATAATTTTGAAAGTCCCCCTATCTGTGTCCAAACTTAAGTTAGACATTGTTGAACCATCAAGAATTAAGATGGAGTTTTCTTCTATTGAAGTTGCAACAGTGCCATCATTTAGTTCGGTCATGAATCGAATGTCCGATGCACTGGAGTCTGTGCTAGGATTTATGATATCAGTCCTTTCATCATCGTAGTAGTGATACAAATAAGTCCCTTCGGTTGTGTGGCTAACAGAATAGTGATCACCATCGTTTTGGTAACTGATATCTAGTACACGCGAGTCTTCCAATGCTGCATTTTTTACTATATCCATGCCGGTTAGTTTGCTAGTTCCATGAATTGCAAATGCACCTATAATGATGAAGACGAAGAACAATGAAATCGCTAACCATTGATGCTCAGATTCTTCTTCAAGAAACCGCCTCCAACCCTTCGCCATGTTCTTCGGTGGCATTTATACTCCATGAAGGCTTTGATAAAATACATATTTTTTCTATAATGTTTCTAGGATTTTAAAAAAGCGAATCATGCGGAGAAGTGATAAAGGGAGCATCAATCGCAGTGTTGCTTGGAGGTCTATTATGGCAAGAAAACCCGCATCAATGTATCGCCGTTTGAAAGGTCCTGCTTACACCAGACGTAAGTATATTGGCGGTGTACCAAATAACCGTATTATGCAATTCCATGTCGGTAATAGAAGAGCTGCTGAAACTGGACAGTTCCCGGTTGTTATTGAACTAAGGTCCGATAATAACTGTCAAATTAGACACACAGCATTAGAGGCTGCTCGTGTTATTTCTAATTCGACAATCCGTAATGAAGCTGGAGCTCAAGGATATGCTTTGAGAGTCCACACATTCCCACACCATGTTCTAAGAGAGAATAAACAAGCTACTGGAGCAGGTGCAGACCGTGTATCTCAAGGAATGAGGTGTGCATTTGGAAAGAATGTAGGTACTGCTGCTAGAGTCAAGAGAGGTCAAAGAGTTATTTCAATTCAGGTTCAACCAGATCACTATCTAACTGCAAGAGATGCTCTAAGAAAGGCTAGTATGAAGTTTCCAACTCCATGCACAATTCGTTTAATCAAAGGCCATGAGCATCTAAAGGGTCTAATTTGATTTAGATTTAAAATAAAATTATCCTTTTGGATAGTGTGTTTGATTAGTGTAAATAGTTTGGGAGTCTTTGGGGGATTAACTTGAGGATAGCCGTTCTTATTGAAGATAGATGCAAGCCTAATAGTAATGCCTTTGAATATCTTCAGAGATGGGCAGGTTCATGTGGCGGTGAATGTATCCAGGTAGAGGGTACAAAATGTCGGATTTTAGAATCTGCTTGTCCTCCCTGTATAATTAGAGCTAAGCATTGTCCCGATGATGCTGTGAAGATAATTAATTTGCCAGCAGAACTTGAAACCGATATGGTCCATAGATACTCATTGAATGGATTCAGACTTTTCCGTTTACCGACTCCTTCTAAAGAATCAGTAGTTGGGATTTTAGGTCCTAATGGTATGGGTAAATCAACTGCTATAAATGCTCTATCTGGTAGAATGGTACCTAACCTAGGAGATTGGAAAAATAAAGAGCCAGAATGGGATGATATTATTGAAACACTCCCTAGAGGGGAATTAAGAGATTTTCTAGTTGCAGTTAAAGATGGACAGATAAAGATAGCAGTCAAGCCGCAGAACGTAGATAAAATTCCTAAAAGAGTCGAAGGTACTGTTCGCGAGCTATTAAGTAAAGTAGATGAAAGAGATATTTTTGATGAAATTACTGTAGAATTAGGGCTCGATCATTTACTTGAAAGAAAAATAAACCAATTATCTGGTGGAGAATTACAAAGAATGGCAATTTGTGCGACATTAATGAGAAATGTAGATGTTTACTTTTTCGATGAGCCATCTTCATATCTTGATATTTACCAAAGGATGAAAATTGTGAAAATAATCCAAAAGTTATCTGAAACTAAGAGAGTAATTGTCGTTGAACACGATTTAGCTGTGTTAGACGTTCTTGCGGATTTAGTTCATATTGTATATGGCGATAAAGGTGCATTTGGTATTTTCACTCCTGCAAGAACTACAAGGCAAGCGATTAACGCTTATTTAGATGGATTTTTAGTTGAACAAAATATACGAATAAGAAGTAAGCCGATAAAATTCTTGACTCATAGAGACCGCAATCCTTCTGCTGGAACTAAAATAGTTTCATGGTCGGGATTGAAGAAGAAATTAGGAGATTTCGAACTTAGTACTGGCGATGGTGCTGTTCATAGAAGCGAGGTCGTTGGAGTCGTAGGCCCTAACGGGACAGGTAAATCAACCATGATAAAAATACTAGCAGGAATACACGAATACGATGATGGATGGGTCACTAAAGAATCTACAGTATCTTACAAGCCCCAACATATTGATGTCGATATGGATTGTAGTGTTCAATTATGGCTTGATAGTGAGATAGGTGCTAAATGGCGCGGTGGAGAATTCAATGTCAACGTAATCAAAGCATTAGGAGTTGATAAATTACTGGCAAAGAGAGTCAAGAAATTATCAGGTGGTGAAAGACAAGCTGTCTCAATTGCTATATGTCTTGGTAGAGATGCAGATCTATATCTTTTGGACGAGCCTTCAGCACACCTAGATGCAAATTCTAGAATGGAAGCAGCCAAGGCTATTAGACGGACTATGGAATCAAATGAGAAATCTGCTTTTGTTATTGACCATGACGTATATTTCATAGATATTCTTAGCGACTCTCTTTTGGTTTTCGACGGACAAGGAGGATCATTTGGAAAAGCAGAAGGGCCATTTACACTTAGAGAAGGAATGAATCGATTCCTTGAGGATGTTAATATCACCTTTAGAAGAGATCACGATTCAAAAAGGCCAAGGATAAATAAGAGTAACAGTAGAAAAGACAGAGAGCAACAAAGTTCAGGAGATTTTTATTCCTTTGAATCAAGATAGGTGATTAAATGCCATTTGGAAAACCACCTTTAGGCGGCCCTTTGGGCAAATCACGTTCAAGAATATCAGCTAGTGGATTAACCACTTTCCTAAGGTGTAAAATGCAATGGTTTCTAGGTTCTAAATTAGGTTTATCTGGTCCTTTGAATACTTCACAAATATTAGGTATAGTGATTGAGGACTGTTTTTGTGAGATATTGATGAAGCGGCCCAAATCGATAACCTCTTTTCAAGATTTAAAGTCATGGAGTCATAGTTTTGTTGAAGAGTACTCAAAAAAAGCACTAGATAGAGGCCAAGAGCTATGGGATCAAGGTATTTGGCATAAGGATGGGTCATCTTGGGATGATGTCGAATTAGAATCAATAAAATTTCGAATTTCATGTGGGTTAGAATTATTCCTTGAAGAGGTCGAAAACTGCTATAATGCAGGAGGAGGTCCTTATCTGGAAAGTTTCAGAAAAGGAGATTTTGTATTTGAAATAAATTCGCCTGCTTGGGGCGAAGAGCCTATTTTCCCTATACCTGATAAAGTGAATAACTTTGCTATGAGAAAATGGTCTATAGAAGAAGATATAGAGTGGCTTGAAGGAAATGAAGAGGTCAGTTGGTGTGAGGCATGGGAAATTGCTAGACCTTGGGTAAAAGATCCGAGGGTACACCAGCCTCAAAGGTTATTTCATCCGGATGGATGGGCAGCTGGTGAGTTAGATCTTGTTCTAAGATGGGATGGAAGAATAAGAATAGTCGATATCAAGTCAGGTAATCCTGAATCAAAGTTTGCACCATCATTAATTCATCAGTTGAGATTTTATTCTTGGTTATGGAGAGAAACACATGATGGCGAATGTATTGATGGAATGGAGGGGTGGTATCTTGATGGAGGCCAAAGAGTAACCTATCAGGCACCCACTTCGAAAGAATACGAATCTATGAGTCTAGAATTCAAAGAAGTCCATAATGAGATGCAATCTATGGGCGAAGGTCCAGTAGCATTCCCTAATGTCGAACAAAGTGATTGCAAAGGCGAACAAGCAGGATGTTACTGGTGTGGTGTTTCAAGAGATGACTCTGGAATTTGGACTAACCCTGAAATAGTTGAGTCGATAACTAAGAATTTAGAAATCGAGGTAAAAGCCCCATTCGAAATGTTGCAAGAAATCCCCTCAAGAGTTACGGTGAAGGGAAAATTTACAGGTTCCTGGGGACCATTACCAAATCACTTTTCTGAACCAGTATTAGGTGCTATGTTGTCTTCAGGTCAAAAGCAGATAACTATTGAGGAAAGTGAACCAGGATCTTTTCCATCATTACATGATTGTCCAAATGGGGAGGTCGTGATAATAGACGCATTACCTGGGGTTTGGAGAGGTAATTCTAGACTATATGTTGATTCTAAAACAAAAATCTTAACAATCGAGGAATCAGAAAAATACTTCACTTCAATTGGAAAAGAATCCTCTAGTGCTATTACCAGAGTAGGGCTTCTAAGAACAAGGGCGAATGCTGAGGGATTTGTTCTAAGTATCAGAAAGAGGAACGGAACTAGAATTGATGGCAAACCTTGGACAATGCTGAACATGTATATCTGGGATGGCAGTAATGTAGTTGAGGTGGTCGCTTTTGGCTCTAGTATTAACTCTCAACTAGAATCTATAACCAAGGGTCAGAAAGTAGGTCTCATTGGTGCAGAAATAGGTTGGAGAGCCGGATTGCCACAACTTAGAATCGATTTAAGAAATACTAGAATCACTATCAAAGATTAATCTGATTAATCATAGGTTTGAATAGGGTAGGCCAATACGACTCTTAGTATGCCAGCGACAATCGTGGACCGAGACAATGATATCGTTGGGCCTTACAATAGATTGTCAGCAAGCCAAGTAAATAGTTACCAATCGTGCCCTAGGTTATGGTTTTACGAGAAAAATTTACATTTTAAATTCCCTCAAGTTCCAGTTCTCTTTGTTGGAAGGGCTGTAGAAGATGCCTTTTGCAGGATGTTAAGGGAATCTCCAGCATTGATATCCAGTAATGCTTCAAATGATACTCTATCAAAGATTCCTTTGGATGAAAGCGGCCAGCCAGACAGAGACCCTGAACAGATTTGGCCATCTCAAAGAATACTTCCTTTACCAGAAAAACTAATTCCAAACTCAATAGAGCAAATTAGAGATTGGGCAATATCAAGAATCGACATCCACTTACCTATATCTCTAGAGGAAATGAGAAAGGAATGGTTAAAGGATGAAAGAAAATCTGGCGATTGGAATGACGTAGATCCGAATTACTGTCGTCAAATGTGTATCAATGGCATAGATATGCACTTAGCCCAAGTTAAGCAGTGCTTTGAAGAACTTGACGAAAAATCATTGAAACTATGGAGGAGTGGAATTCGAGAGAACTGGCCATCACCCGATGGTTTTGGTTTCTCTTTCTCTGGTGCTCATCCATTGTCGAGTAGTTCAGAAATTAAATTAATTGAAGCATGGGAGATTAGTCGCCCTTGGTTTGTAGACCCAGATGCAGCCAATTTCAGCCTAAATTCGATTCATCCTGATTTTTGGTTTCAAGGTGAGTATGACTTAATTTACCGATGGAATGGTAGAATCAAGATTGTAGATCTAAAAGCTAGTTTAGGTAAAGGTGATCGCTCTGGTGACTATGTCAAGCAGTTGCGAATGTATGCAATGTTATGGTGGGTCACACATGGTAAAAAAGAAATGGTTGAAGGGCTAGAAGTTTGGTATCTTGGCGCTAATAAAATAAAAATCATTGAAAATCCGACTGAAAAAGAATTAGAAGATATGGAAGAGGAACTTAATTCATTATGGTCTAAATTGAAGGATATGCAAATTTCTATAGAGAATTTCCCTCCTTATCCTAGCCCTCTAAGAGGCTTTCTAGAAGGGGGGGTAAAGACCGATGATCCTGATGAGAAAAGATGTGTAAGATGTGACTGGAATGATATCTGCCCTGGAGGTTCGGGCGATGATGAATTCCCTAAAGATACATCATTCAATATTCCAGGAAGTATAACACCAATTGAAGTAACTAGAATTGAAGATTTGAATCCGAGAATGACTATCGTATGTGACGTTTTTTCTGTATTCAATTCAAACAAAAATAGACCTAGCATTACTGTAAGTCAAGGAAAAAGCATGGCTAAAATCGATATGTTAGTCGATAAAAATCAAGATGGTCAAATGCCATGGCCTGAACAAATCTCAAAAGGAGACAGAATATTGGTTAAGAATGCCGTTGTTACGATAAATTGGAAAGGTGAATTGGTCTTGAAGATCGATCCTTTAGGATTTATTTCAAAAACACAGGAAGGAATATCTGACCATTCTAATCTAATGGAATTTAGAGCAAGGTGGAATATTGTTGGTAAATTAATCTATAAATTTGATAAAAAGGGTACAGGTAGAAATGGTAAACAATGGCATAGGAGAGGGATTATGATAATGGACCCATCCGGTTCAATGAAGATATCAGGTTGGGCAAATGATTGGGGTACTCAATATGATATGTCGCAGATTGGTGATTTAGTATTGATTGCCAATACTGGAATTGATGCATGGGCTACTCAGGTAAGGGGAGACATTTCTCGTAATTCTAAAATTCAAATTATTTCATCCACCAGATGAAACAGTAATCACATTCAAAGTTAGGTCGGACTTGATGACTGTTGAATGAGGTAGAATATTTTCCTCAAATGACACTATTACAGTAGATGGTTGGATTTTAGCATTACTCAATGCTTCTCTTACCGATATACTCTGTTCAAATTCTACAATTGCATCATAGTCTCTACCAACAAAATGAATCTGCATGGTCAAGCGTTATAGCACCATGCTTATGATGGTGGCGCTAAAGCGACATCTACTGCCGAGATCGCATAGCCCGGTATTGCGGTGGATTCGAAATCCACTGTCTTCGGACACGGGAGTTCAAATCTCTCTCTCGGCGCCATTTCACATGTAAAATGCATCTGGTGATTCTTTAAGTTCAGATAAATGGTCACTTGTTACTTTAGGCGCCATAGAAGCTAGTTTCTCTGTCAATTTTTCTTTTGCATCCTTTGGTAAAGCAACTCCAAGTTCAAACCATTTGTCCAAAGACTCTAACAGTCTCTGGGATGCGTGAATATCTCCACTCGAGCCAACAGTTGTCGCGATAGCACAGGCGGAATTTATTCCAAATAAAGGGCCATAAGATGAAAGAAGAGCAGCCATTCCAATGGCTCCTGAACTAGGTTCATCTCTTCTAACATCAGCGCCCATAGACTCTAATTCAACTCTAAAACTAGAACTGCTTGGTACTATGAAAGTCTCTTTGCGAGTAGCAACGTCTACCATTCCGGCTAAAACAATAAGATTCTCAACATTTTCAGATTTTAAGAATTTCATTATTTCTCTTGCCATAGTACCTTGATATTGTGATTCTAAAGGCTGTGATGTTCCAACAATAGTTATTAATCTAATTCCAGTATTAGATTCTATAGACCTTACGGATAGATGAGGGGGAGATAGTAAGCCGTCTTCATCAAGAGTTGCTAACGGAGGAAGGGCAGTATGGTGTAATCTAGCAATTTCTTCTGCTTCATTGATATCATTTAGTGCATCCAATGAAGCCTTGCCAATATTCCCAACTCCAGGTAATGCCAACAACGTAAGAGTATTTTCTCCAACATTGCTATTCACGCCTCTCCACTCTACAAGTAAACTCATTATTTACTCAACGAAACTTTACGAAGTATAATGTTTGACATAGAATGGCGATAAATAAAACGATTTTCGACAGTTAGAAAAAATCTCAGTTACTCTTCTTCAAAAGTTTTTAATGAATCTTTTTTCATCTCTTCTAGTGAATTTAGTGAAGGTAATTTATCAGTCCACTCCTTGGAACCGACATCGTACATTTTTCTTCTAATTGATGCTCTGTGATCTTCTGGTGACCATTTGATAGGTGCTGCAGCTTGTGCTGTACCGCCACATTTAGGACATGTTGTTGACAAAGTCCAAGCCTGACAATCTAAGCATTGCTGCAGAATTTGGCGTGCCATGTATTGGCCTATGCGTCTTTACTTATGATAAAGTTGGTAATCATTCTCTAAAGGCAGATGCTTCTCCACCATTGGCTATAACGTGATCAACTGCTGTCTTGGATACGTTTATCCAAAGATCTTCTGCAGTTTTGAAATCTGGTGCTTTTAGTTCAATTCGGTAATCAGGAGCCCCATTATAGAAACAAGCAACGATTATTTCTTCTTCCTCAGATGAAAATTCTTCAGCAGAGATAAGTGCATCTCTAATTACATTAATCCCATTGGGCGTATTTATGCTAAGTGTCAAAGTTCCTCTTATCTCAACAAAAGGAGGAATTATATTTTCAACTGCAATTTCTATGAATTCTTTGAGCCAGTCGCCTTCAAATCCAGCATCAATAAGAGCTGTTTCATTTGTAGCTGCTTCTTCGAATGAACTGTAAAGGGTTCCAAAAGAATTTACCAAATCTTCAGAATTTACATTCTTTGTTTCCTCATCCCAACCGACTTTCTCAGCTAGAACTTTAAACAGTTGAATGGACCTTTGTTCATTTTTCCATTCTTGTAGTCTATCTCTTCTTCTTTCTTCAGAAACAGACTTGAGAGAAAGTTCTAACGATGATCCATCTTTCCTAGTACGCATTACTTTACAGATAAGACGTTGACCATCACGAACAAATGCTCTGATATTTTTTACCCATCCACTAGCTACTTCTCCAATAAAAATAAATCCCTCAAGGCCTGGGTATTCATCAAAATCGACATAAACTCCGTTTTGTTTAACAGATTTTACAGTTACAACAACCAATTCTCCTTCTTCAGGAGGGATGATATTTTCTTCCTTGACCATGGAGGCTTAGCCCCCTCATTCAAGGGCTTCAATAATACTACATCCGACGAGGTCAGCCTTTCCTCCGGATGGTGCTGTTAGGGTTGCTCCACAAACAGAGCATGAAACTACGCTGGTAGCTCTTGAGAATATTACTACTTCTGCACCACAGTCTCTACATGATACCTTTAGAAAATTACTAGCCATAAAATCACATCACTTGTCCACTAATTCAAATTTCTTCGCTCTCTTACATGGAGCGTAATGAGCCTTTCCAGTCTCAGTACATCTAAATAGAATATTTACTCTCTTTGTTGGCTTTTCTCTACCATCTGGTTTAGGACGTGGGAAACCACGATATCCTGCCATAACTTTACGGAATCTTCTCTGACCCCATTTTAATTCAGAAGCACGTCGCTTCTTTACACGCTCTACAGTGTGCATGGTATGCTTACCAGCAGATGGGCTATAACGCTTGATTTGACGTGGCATCTTTACCATAGTAACACCTTGAGCGTTCGTGCCACTAGGGTCGGGTATTTAGAAACTCCGCATCTTAAAGGGTATAGAAAACGAGCCACTGCGATATGAAAGAGGGGATGAAGTAATTAATATCCATGCATAGGGTATAATATGGATGCAATGGCAGAAGCCGTAGTTTTTTTCTGGCTACCATTGTTTATGATAGCACTGGGTGCATGGGTTTCACTTTCCTCAAAAGACAATATGAAAAGTAATATTGGCAAATTTATTTCGATTATTGGTCTTGCATTAGTATGTGCCAGCCCATGGACAGTCCCTTCTTCTCCTTCTTCTTCAATAGGTCATTTAATCGGATTCATTTTAGGGCCATCAATACTTTTGATAATAGGAATATATCTTTTGGTATTTTCCGGAAATGTACCAGTTGGTAAATTGCCTACAAGTGATAGAAAACTAGGCTTATTTTGTATTACTTTGAGCATGGTATGGTTTTGTCTAATGCAATGGGGCGATTTGACTCCAATGTATGAAGGTAAAGAAGTAAACCGCTTTTGGTTGATATTCTTTCCAACCCTAGTCTTGATGATTTGTTGTTTATCTTCTGTACTATCCATCTCTATGATGTTAATCGGTGAAGAAAGGCATAGGGAGTCTAGTATAATGAGATTAATTTCTGTAATGTCTATGACTTTGATAATTTGTGGCTTAACAATAGATGGAAAAAACACTTCATCGGAATTATTTACAACTTATTTCTGGCTTTCAGTATCCGACTTATTTGGTATTTTAGTGGGCGTGTCATTATCAATTTTCATATTTGGATTTGTGATTTATCTTTACGAGCGATCAATTGGAGAACCTAATTCTGTACCTCCGCCAACTGGTGATGAGTTGTCGCAAGCTTCAGAAAAGATTGCACAAAACATAGGGGGTATTGAAAGTGAGTGAGTTAAAACAGACTCTAAACCTCAAGTTGCTATTTATGGCATTCTTGCTGCCTATAATTGTTATTTGGATTATTGATTCAACATTGAAAGGAAATTTCTCTAGTTTTGATACCAGCGATTCTTTTACAAGGTTTGCAAATGCCATTTTGACTTCATACACTCTGGGTTCTTTAGTGCTACTTGGTAACTTATTCTTTTATGCAGATTCAAGAAAACGCCCATTAGCTCCACTTTTTGGAATGATATTAGCAGTTTTATTCGGCATTTTAGCGACTTTAGCATTGATTGGAATGGGTCCCATGCTACTAGAAGCAAACGGTTCAGTTAGAGCTCAAACAGTTTACAATATCGGACACACTATTGTATCATTCTTGGCTATATCTCTAGCAGTTGCCGTATGTATAGGTTCTATGTTTGCTACTTTGACAAATGGCAAAAAGAGAATTATCTTCCAAGAAGAGGAATGAATCAATATTATTTTCCATCCGCTTATTTCATAAGGGGGAGGTCGGTGGGGCGTTTGTCGTGGTGATTATATGTCAAAGGGAACACCTTCAATGGGACGTCGTCAAAAGACTACACACATTAGATGTAGAAGGTGTGGAAGAAATGCTTACCACAAGCAAAAAGGAGTATGCGCTGCGTGTGGATACGGAGCAACCAGTAGAATGCGTAAGTTCAGCTGGTCAAAGAAATCTCACCGACCTAAGGCGTGAGAATTTTTGACTCCTAAGGGCAATTTATACCTACAACCTACTGTTACATTGAATGAGGCAGAGCCATGTGCGGCATAATCGGAGTTGTTGGACGCAATGGCGTTCACGTCAATCAACTGATTTATGATGGACTTACAGTTTTACAGCACAGAGGTCAAGACGCTGCTGGAATAATGACAGATTTCGAAGGTCAATTTAGGCTGAGGAAATCCAATGGTTTAGTTTCCGATATATTTTACACAAGGCATATGCAAAGGCTTGAGGGTCACATTGGATTGGGTCATGTTAGATATCCAACTGCGGGTTCTTCTTCAAAGGCTGAAGCCCAGCCATTCTATGTCAATTCACCATATGGATTGTCAATTGCTCACAATGGTAATTTGACCAATGCTGAAGAACTAAGAAAGAATTTACTAGACTCATATTTTAGACATATGAATACCAAGAGTGACTCTGAAATTTTACTCAATGTTTTGGCAGTAGAGTTATTTGAGCGCTCCAATGGGATTTCGATAGATGGCGATCCACACTTAGACATCGAAGCAGTATTTGGTGCAATCAAGGCATTGAACAATAAGGTAGAAGGAGGATATTCCTGTGTGTCGCTTATTTCAGGATATGGATTATTAGCATTTAGAGATCCAAACGGAATACGTCCACTTGTTTTTGGTAAGAGAGAAGTCGATGGAGAATCAGAATGGATCGTTGCTAGTGAGTCTGTTGCAATTTCCGCATTAGGGTTCGAAATTGTAAGAGATGTAGAGCCCGGTGAAGCAATATTTATTTCATCTTCAGGACATTTTTTCTCACGTAAGTGCTCTGAATCAATGACACATTCTCCATGTATTTTCGAGTATGTTTATTTCGCTAGACCTGATTCAGTAATAGATGGTATTTCCGTATATAATTCTAGATTAAATCAAGGTAAAAAATTGGCAGAAAGAATCTTGCAACAGTGGCCTGAACATGACATTGATGCAGTCATCCCAGTTCCTGATTCTGGTAGAATTGCCGCATTACAAATGGCTAATACTCTCAATGTTCCATATCGTGAAGGATTTGTAAAAAACCGTTACGTTGGAAGGACTTTCATTATGCCAGGACAGGCTCTTCGCGAAAAGTCAGTTCGTAGAAAATTGAATGCTATTGAGCATGAATTTTCAGGAAAAAATATACTTTTAGTAGATGACTCTATTGTTAGAGGTACTACAAGTCAGCAGATTATTGAAATGGCTAGAGACGTGGGTGCTAAGAAGGTATATTTTGCTTCAGCAGCACCTCCTGTAAGATATCCTAATGTATATGGGATAGATATGCCTGCTGTTAATGAATTTATTGCAAATGGCCGTTCTATAGAGGAAATAAATGAAAAAATAGGTAGTGATAAACTATTTTATCAAACACTTGATGATCTTGTTGAGTCTATTCTAATGGGTACTGATTTAGAAATGGAATTCGATTCTAGTTGCTTTGATGGCAAATATGTTACTGGAAATATAACCGACGCCTATCTAAAGAAGCTACATGATAAGAGGAATGATACTGCTAAGCAGGAAGATATGGAAGAGGATCAAGTTCTGGATTTACATAATGATTCAGCGTGAGTGATTGGATGCAACTAAATTCTTGGATTCTTCGTTTCGGTGAACTAGGATTAAAGTCAAAATCTGTAAGGAAATCATTTCAACGTTCTTTACGAAAAAATATGCTTGAATTAGCCGAAAAAAGAAAAATTACTCTATTTCATCATGTCAATGGTACTCAAGACCATGTTTCCTCAAGTGATTCAATCGAGGAAGTTGAAGATTTACTCTCGAGAGTAATTGGAGTGGTTGCCATAGACCGTATTGTTAAATTAGACTGTGGATTAAATCCCGAATCAATAGCAGAAGAAGTAATCAATAATTCTACTAATTTTGGAAATAATAGAACTTTTGGTGTTAGGGTAAAACGTGTTGCTAAAACTGGAAAAATTAACTCTAGAGAATATGAAAGCAGAATTGGGGCGAAAATGATCAGTCTAGATCCTAAATTGTCAGTTAATTTGACAGATCCGGATGAATGGATAAAACTGATAGTTGATAATGAGGAACTATTCCAAATAAAGTATAGGATCCAAACATGCGGAGGCCTTCCTCCTGGTGTTCAAGGTGATGTATTAATTCAACTAAGTTCTGAAGAATTAATGCTTGAAGCATTTCTAGTTATGAGGAGAGGTGTAAGATTAATTCCAGTTCTTGATTCAAATCCCGAATATATTGAGCAACTATCTAGTTACGACCCCTTCATAGGAAAGAGAACATTGGAGCATGAAATGAGAGGCCATGCTTTTGATAGGCCTGCATGGGGTATTATGGGGTTGACACTAAAAGAGGCTGAACCTTTCATTGGAAAGAGGGCTGAGGCAGTAAAGACAACCCCCATATCGACATTATCCCCTCTTACTGGATGGAATCAATTAGAAATTCAAAATTTACTTGAACATTTTAATAACCCATCAAAACATGTAATCCATCCTGATTTAGTTAGTTGGGTAAATTAGGCTATCATTAGATAGTCAATTTAATGGTATAAGGCAAATAGGAATAATCATGCTAAGTAGAGATGTTGTTGTGGCCTTTCGTCCACAGGGGCAGATTTCTGCTTTGTCTTTATCGCCAGATGGCAACATTATAGTTTGGGCAGAGACTAATGGATTAGTTTGTATATCTCACAAGACTGTTGACCTAACTGGTGAAGAACTTTTATTTTGGAAATCAGAAGGTAAAGTAACAGGACTAGTGACCACAAATACTAGCATTTTTGTTTTAGATGAATTCTTTGGCTTGGTATGTCTTAATTTTTCAGGAGAAGTTGTTTGGAAGTGTGAAATTAAAGGTGGTGGTTTTTCTTTATTAGAAATTGGCGATCGTTTTGCAATAATAGATTCCTTAGGTAGGCTACATTTTGTTCTAAAGGATGGAGAAAAAATAGATTTAGCTGATAAATATAATTCTGTGGTAAAGGTCGAAAAATTAGATAATTATCTTATCACTGCTCATGAGAATGGAGAGGTTCAGGCTATTTTAGATGGACAAACAATATGGCAACGTCCTTCACGCGGTGAGTTAGGTGAATCAATAACTTCAATTGGTTCGACAAGTGATGGTTATCTAATAATAGGTCGAGAAGGATATGCTTTAGTTCCAGGAGAAGAAGAGGCTCTTGAAATGGAAATTTGGGACATCTCAAAAAATAAACTTATTAGAAGAATCGATATTAAATCAAGACTTTTGATCTCCACAAGTTCCCACAAGGGGAGTGTTTTAGGTTTTGATGATGGTAAAGTAATAGAATTAGAAATGAGAGATAATGGTCAATTTGAACAAGATATGAATATTTTATTTGATTGTAAATACCCGATTAAAAATTTAATTTATCATTCTGAACAAATAATTTGCTCATCATGGTTCTTTATTTATGGATATAATAGTAATGGAGATTTATGGAAAGTAGAGCACCAAGGGATTCCAGAATATATTCAAATTTCAAAAGATGGAGAAATTTGTCTTTTTGCAGGTGAAGACCAAAATGACTGGACTGAAACTGAGCCTATAGGAAAAATTTCTCTCAAAGATAACTTGATCGATATTGAGGAATCTGAACTTCCATCTTGGTTTAATGATGTCCAAGAAATCAAACATTTAACGTCAGAAGAATTATATTCTGACGAGCAAATTTCACAACATTTGACTAAAGAAGAATTAAAGCAACTAGAAGAAACAGATTCTACAACGATTTCTGAATCTATAGATGAACTGATTGGGGCATTAAGTTTAGAAAAAGATTGTAAGGATAATTCGTCTATTCAAGGAACAATAGATATTGATACGGAAGAACTAATTTCTCAACTGGATGACGCAATAGAAAATATGGCGATGATTCCAGATGAATCTATTTTCGATGAACTAACCAAGTCTGTGGAAGAAATAGAAATCCCTATCGCTAATGCAGGAGGCGACCAGAGAATAACTGCACAAGAAGACGGCACTGCTGTTATAATTTTAGACGGGACTTCAAGTTATGACCCTCAAGAAAGAATAAACGCATGGTCATGGATAGACTCTACTGGGAGAGAAATTTCAGATATTGCTAAACTTAAAGTCAAACTTAATATTGGCAAACATCAGTTCGAGTTACGGATTTGTGACATAGATGGTAATTGGAATAGTGATGAGATTACAATTATTGTAGAAAGGTAGGTATTTTTATGACACTTGAATCGCCTTGGATTGAATCATTTATGGTAGGAGATTTACAGATGAGATGTTCTGTAGTCACCGATTTATCAACCGGTGATACAGTAATAATTGACGGAGGGGGGGAATCTGAAAGAATAATTTCTTGGATTGAAGAATTTGAAGGCCTTGGGCCTAATTGGTCTACTGGGCCAAGGAATATGGAAGAAATGCATCAACATGGCATATCAAAAAGAAATGTTGTTGCTCTCGTAAATACTCACGCGCATTATGATCACAGTGGGCACATTCCTTATTTATTGGAAAGATATGATGTAGATTGGTATCTACATAAGGATGATTACTTTTTACAAACATTGGCTAAGGTTTCAGGTGCTAGACGTGGAATTATGCTACCAGAGCCTGCAAAAGCTACACATGAGATTTCTGATGAACAGTTACTCGAGTTTGGTAATATCAGTTTGAAGATCCTTCATACGCCCGGTCATACATTGGGTGGATGTTGTTTATTGCTTGATGTTTCTGATGGTCCTGACCACATATTTGTTGGAGATACATTATTTGCAGGTTCAGTTGGTCGAACAGACTTACCTAATACTGGAGGAGATTTTGAGGTTTTATCTAATTCAATTAAGACTAAATTATGGCCTCTTGAAAAAGACACTATTGTTCACCCAGGACATGGGCCATTAACGTCCATAGGTATAGAAAGACTAACTAACCCTTATGTTGGTCAATCTGACCAAACTAAAGATGGCTTTATTGGAAAATATTTGTGATTACATCATTGCAGATAGGCTTGATTGAAGAACAGGTAATGCTTCTTCCCAGGTAGCAACAATTCCATAGTCTGCATGTTGGAAAATCGGTGCATCAGCATCTTTGTTTATTGCAACAATATATTTCGAAGACCTCATACCAGCCAAATGTTGTATGGCTCCAGAGATTCCAACTGCAATGTAAAGATTCGGATTGACAGTTTTTCCTGTTTGCCCAACTTGCATCGAGTGAGGAATATCATCCCAAGTATCAACTGCAGCTCTTGATGCGCCTACAGCAGCACCTAAAGTGTCAGCAATTTGTTCTAAATGTGTGAAATTATCAGGAGAACCCATTCCTCTTCCACCAGAAATAATGATATTTGCCTCTGAGACGTCTAATCTTTCAGACGCCCTAGAGATTAATTCCTTTACAGCAGTAGTTACATTTCCAGATGCATCAATAACTGAAACTTCCGCAGAGCCACCATCAGGTGAAGGATCAAACACATTTTGCCTAATACTAACAACAGTATTTCCTGATGTAGACACTGTCTGCATTGCTTTACCCGAATATACAGGCGAAGTTAAATTACCATCTTGTATAGACACAACATCTTGAACCACTGATAACTTTCTTCTAGCTGCTAATCTTGCTGCTAAATCCTTTGATTGGGGACTTGCTGAAGTGATTATTGTGCCTTCAGGAGTCACTGAATCTATTGCTGATGCCCAACCTGATGCATCATAACTTGTAAAAATTTCAGATTTTGCAACAATTATCTTTGTAACACCTGAAACTGAACTTATTGAATCAGCTACCGATGAATCGTTACAAGGTACAACTACTGTGCAAGAATTTCCTAACATTTGTGCTGCTGAAATTAATTCTTTAGTTGTTGAATGAATACTTCCTTTGTTTAATTCTGCTATTACTATTGTATTTGTCATATTTTCACCTCAAATAATGTTTGCCTCGTCTCTAAGCAATCTTGCTACTTCAGAAGCAGATTGACCACCTTCGTACATTTTACCTTCAGGCTTTGCTGGAGGAAGACTTTGGTTTACAATGCTAACTGCTGATGCTGGAACTTCGCAACTCCTGACATCCACTTGAGCTCTTTTTGCCTGCATAATACCCTTCACATTTGGTTTTCTAACCTTTGTATTACCTTTGTCACAAGTAATTACTGCTGGAATTGGTACTTCAATTATTGCGTTACCATCATTTAGAGGTGCGACAACAGTAAAGTTTCCTTCACTATTTGATTCGGTTATATTAGATACAGAAGCCCAGCCAAGATGTTCTGCAATTCCAGGTCCTGTTGAACCTGCACCAGTATCAGCGGCTGACTTGCCACAGTATACTACTTCGAAACCACTTTCTGAAATCATAGAACTTAGGATTGATTGAAGAGCGTTTGAGTCTAAGTATGAATCGCAATCAATTCTAACAATTTCATCTACGCCAATCGCCTTCGCATCTTTGAGAACTTTTTCTGCACTGGGGCCACCCACTGTGATTGCGGTGACAGTGCCGCCGACTGATTCCTTGTGTCGCAAGGCGTTTTCTACTGCAAATTCATCATATGGACTCATAACCATTTTGACACTTGAAAGGTCGACTGAATTTCCAGATATTACTATTTTTGAATTAGTATCTGGTACTTGCTTAACTAGAACTGCAATTTTTGTCATATTAACACCTACGCTGATGATTGGTCGTAAAGAAATCAATTCATGAACATTGTTATTATAGAAATTATCAATTTTGATAGAAATCTTTGAGAACCGTCGTGTATGACAATTATTTCCATGCCACAAATTAAGGCTACAGAACCTGACATTGAGGCTCAAGAAATACTCAATGCTTGGAGATTAATTTTTGAAGAGAAGTATAGTTCCGAACTAGATTATTTTTTATTATGTGAAGAAGATGTTTTTGGATTTGAAGTTCAGTGGGAGTATCTCAAGAATACGCCTCTACACTCTATTTTCCCTAACAGTCCGACCAAATGTCTTGAATTGGGTAATCAAGTCATTAGAGAACAATTTCAGACACGTAATTCAAGGACACGTCCAGTGATAAGAATAATTGGCTTTGATGACGAATTCTCATATTTACTGGGTGATGTGAGAACTAGAGATAGAGGTAGATTATTGTCTTTTAATAGTATAATCACTAACTTAGATTCTCCAATGGGTTGGCTCAAGAAGTCACAGTATATCTGTAATGAATGTGGAACCACATGGTCTATCAAGCAATCTTTAGCAAGAGAAAGGAAGCGTTCTTTTCAATGTTCATTGTGTGCAGAATCTTATTATGATGAAATGAAAAAAACAGATGGAAAGGCAAAAATCCCTCCCCCGACAAATATCTCGATGATAGTTGAGGGTAATATATACGAAGATATTCAGTATATCGAATTAACATGCCCTGTAATGCTTAAAAGACACGCACATGATGAAACTAGAAATCCTTTATTCCGTTATCTAGCGGTAATAAATGATGAATATGTTGGTCAATTATCTCTTACTCAAGAGGTTACAGTCAATGCTTGGGTTGAGTTGGACCATCTACCAAACCGTGACTTTGCAATGGATACTAGAAGAGTCTTAATTTTAAAAATTCATAGTATTGAGCCTGGCTTTAAGAATAAATTATTTTAATAATTCATTAACAGCATCGAGCCTTTCAGGGTTTTCTTCAAAGAATTTAGCCACTTCATGTAGTCCTCTATAGATTCCATCGGCAACACCTAATTTAGCATCAAGGGGGTGAATTTCTCCACTTTGGACCGCTTTCTTGAAAGAATCCAAATCCTTCCATGTCGAAGGTTCGCCGAATTTAGGATTAGGCGTGACATTAATTTCTCCCCATTCTGGAAGTACTACATGCTCTGCTAATTCGTAAACAGGCGATGAATCATCTTCAGGATTTAGATAAGCATGTTTTTGCATCTTCTTACGTAACTTCTTTTCTGTATCGTGAATTAAAATTGCGCCAGAGGGGTCAGATTTACTCATCTTATGGTCAAAACTTTCCATTCGTGCTCCAGATGATTTTAGAGAAGATATTATTGGAGTATGAAGGCATGTTGCCTTTTCCCATCCCCATTTGCTTGCAACATCTCTCATGAACATGTGAGCCTTTCTTTGATCCATTCCACCTATCGCAATATCGATATCTAACTCGAAAATGTCAGATGCTTGCATAGCAGGGTAATAGAATTTTGACAAATCGTGGTCTGAAGATGCTTCATCCCTTCCCATAATTGTGAAAGTCTTTCTTACCATTGCTAAAGTTGCACCCTTAGAACATCTTAGAACACGGGCCCAGTATTCTCCTGAATCCATTAAACTTGAAGCCCAGAAGAATCTAAGTTGGCCAGGCCCATCACCCTCTTCAGGATGTCCGAGTAGCGCTCTGAAGGTATCTTCCATATACCTTGCAGTAACCTGTATATCTTCCATCTTTCCTTCGAATTTATCATTTATCCATGCATGCCAATCAGCAAGGAAAATTAGAACATTTACTTTAGCATCAAGCATTCTCTTAAGCTGTAAGGCAAGTACTTTCCATCCAATATGGGCCTTTCCAGATGGTTCAAAACCAACATAACACCTTATTGTTCCATCTCCTCCAATACTTGTACTATCCGCGATACAGTCAACTAAGTGATCAATTCCAACAGTTTCTTCTACTCCGCCTACAATCGACGCGATTCGACTTCTCTGCATTTCATTGAGTTCACTCAAACGCTGACATCTTTCCTCAAAAGGGGCGAGGATTTTGTCGACGTTCATAGAAATCACATTCAAAATAAGTCATTTAATTTCTTGACTCTTCCTTCGGAGGGAGCCTCGCCATTCTCAATCATTGTTTCTAATTCTGCAATCATATTATTTGCAGTATCAATTTTTTCTTGAGTGATCGATGTGGCCATCTGCATAGACTTATGAGCCATTTTGATAGCAGATTTAGCCTTAGAGAATTTCTTTGCTTCCTCTTTTGCTTTATCTCCACGTTGCTTTGGATTGTATCCTGTAGCCATATCTAGGAAGCCTGACCATCTTTTCCTTGACTCCATAGCCAACTCTCTTCCGTTGTCTGCAGATAAGAATTCTCCAAGTTCTTCACCCTTTAGTTGAACGACATCCATGGATAATTTTCCATCATCATCATAGTGCCCGCTTACGCTGGTTAATATTCCAAAAGACCCAGTAAATTTACCTTCAGCATCGGCATTAATATTTTCGAAATATTCGGTCGCTAATTTAGCAAGTCCAGAATTTCCGCCAATCGACTTTTGTAATCCTCTTTTAACTGCAAACTTCTCCATAAGCCGAGGCAAAACTCCATTGAACATAAGGCTCACCGTCAAAAATGGAATTTTTTTTAATTTTGACTAAAGATAAATTGGGCGAAGAGGTTTTGTTCGATTGATTAGTGGGCACATTATGCGAGGCAAACTTATTTTTGTTTTCACTTGTCTATTGATATTGATGATTCCCTCCACTATCGCTTCAAATTCTGTAGTAGAATTAGAGGTCGAAGAATCGCTTTCCGATTCTGACCTAGGTATTTTGGCAGGCGCACTTTCTCCTAATGGAGAATCGGTTCTTATCGTTGGCTTAGATGGCTATGCTAGAGAGATTTCTGCTCTAAAAGCGGGTGATAGAACCAAAGATGTCGAGTTGAATACAGCTCGTACGGTTTCTCTAAATGATGTATCTTGGCATCCTAGGGGTCAAGCAGCACTTATTGCTGGAGATACAGGAGTCGCACTAAGGTATGAAACTTCAAATCATGGAGTGACTCTTGTTAATGGGACTGGGGAAATTATTGGAAGAGATTTGAGTACTGTAGAATGGCGACAAGCTGGAGATTATGCATACTTTGGCGCCGAAGACGGTGGAGTTTGGAAATTTGCTGAAGGAATTGGTTTTGTCTCTTTGGATAATTCCAAGAATAGTTCGATTACCGGAATTTCCTGCCATCGTAATATTGATGTTTGTGTAATGACGACTCTCGATGATGGAATTGCAGTGATCGGTCCAACTCATAATATTACATGGCTTTCAGGTACAAGTTCCGATACTTGGGTTGACGTTGATTGTGCAGAACCAATTTTGAATGAATGTGTAGCTTTTGGCAGTGGCCTAGGAACTATGATTATTTCAATCGATTCAATCGATTCCACCAAATCTTCTGCGGGCAGTACACAATATTATATCGCAGAGGGCGATTTTACTAAAGTTTCAAGAGGATATGATAGTACAACATTGATACATTTAGCTCCATTTTCCACATTGAGGCAATATCCTGTTGCTGATGATTCCTATGTTCATATTTCCTCAGAAGATGTAAGTCAGTGGGATGCAATAATATCCGGCCGTTCTATATCCTTTGTTTGGGAGAATTCATTCAATAATGGTTTTATTATTACCTCTTTTGGCAATGTTATATCATTTAGTCCTCTTTCTGAAGAGGTCTCAGAGAGTTTAATTGTAGTAATTATCGGCTATGTGGTTGTCATTTCAGTGCCAGGTGTAATTTTAGGACTGATTTACATGAATAGCAAGACTCTGCAGCAAAAATACGCTCAACTTAGAGGCTTAGACAAAAAAAGTAAGAAGCAAAAAAAGAGTTAGGTTCTTGAAGCGCCTATGACCCCGATAATTTGAGAGGGTAATATGGAGCCGTTCGAAGGAGTCGATTTTTACGACATAGAGAGTTTACTTACTGAAGAAGAGATTATGATTCGTGACATGGTTCGCGACTGGGTAGATGAAGAGGTTTTGCCTAAAATCGAACATGCATGCGAACAAGGAGTATTTCCTGATGAATGGAGAGTTGCGCTTGGTGAAATGGGAGTGCTGGGAGCTCCTCTGAAAGGCTATGGTTGCCCAGGTTTATCTTATGTTGCCTATGGTTTAATTTGCCAAGAATTAGAAAGAGGAGACTCAGGTTTACGCTCATTCGCATCAGTTCAAGGTTCTTTGGCTATGTATCCAATATGGGATTTTGGTACGGAAGAACAGAAAAATTACTATCTTCCTAAAATGGCTTCTGGAGAATGGGTTGGATGTTTTGGATTGACTGAACCAGACTACGGTTCTAACCCTGGTGACATGATTACAAGGGCTGAAGATAAGGGTGATCATTATTTATTAAATGGTGCTAAAATGTGGATTACCAATGGAACTATTGCACATGTTGCAGTTGTTTGGGCAAAGTTAGACGGAGTAATTAGAGGATTTATTGTAGAGAAAGATGATGAAGGTTTTACTGCTCCTGAAATGAAAGGCAAACATTCTCTAAAAGCATCTGTAACAAGCGAATTAGTATTCCAAGATTGTAAGATACCAAAGGATCGAATTCTGCCAGATGTTAAGGGTCTAAGAGGTCCGTTTTCTTGCTTAAATAATGCTAGATTTGGTATTTCTTGGGGCGCTTTAGGTGCTGCTATGGCTTGTTTCCATAGTGCCAAAACCTACGCTCTTTCAAGAATCCAATTCGATCACCCGATAGCATCTTATCAACTGGTTCAAAATAAACTGGCTTGGATGTTAAGAGAAATCACAAAGGGTCAACTATTAGCATATCACTTAGGAAGAAAGAAAGATGATGGTACTTGGTTCAATGAGCAAATATCACTGGCAAAAATGAATAATGTTGACATTGCATTGGAAATCGCTAGAGTTTCAAGAGATATCCATGGAGCGAACGGAGTATTAGACGAATATCCAGTTATGCGTCACATGGCAAATCTAGAGTCGGTAAAGACTTACGAAGGAACACACGATATTCACAATTTAATATTAGGAAGATACATCACAGGAATTCAAGCTTTCACAAGAAACGCTTGATTAAACCGAAGGTAGCAAACCAATTCTTGCTAGTCCTGACCACAGTGGGTCTAGGAATCTTGGCAATAACCTATGTCTGACATAAACAGCAGCAGCTAAACTCATCTTTTGTACCTTGTTAAGTTTTACTCTCTTGGTAAAGACGTCTCCTTGTTGTCTTTCTATTTGCCTCAAAATTTTGTCATAGAAAGCAATCATAGCAGCTGGAGAATATCTTGTTCTTCTAGGTAGAAGTGGGAGAAGTTGTTTAGCTTCCTCAAGATATGTTCTAGCTCTTTTGGCATAGTGATAACAGTAAGGCTCCCATGTTTTATTCAACACAACCTTTCCATCCAGTTCACTTTCTGTAATGCCATTCGCTTCTAATTCATCAATAGGTAAGTATACTCTATCTCTTTCAATATCTTCTCCAACATCTCTCAAAACATTAGTCAATTGCATGAAAATACCCCATGACTCAGCGTATTTCCTTGCTAGGGGGTCTTCATATCCATAAATCTCTATACACATTAGACCAACGACCGAAGCAACTCTGTAACAATAATTGTAAAGCTCATCAAAAGTTCGATATCTATTGTTGTAAAGGTCATCTTCCATTCCTGAGATAAGGTCATCGAATACATCTCTAGGTATGCTATATCTTTCGACAGTATCTTTCAATGCTAAAAACACTGGGTCGGTAGAGTAAACATCTGTATAGCAAGTTGAGAGTTTTTTCCTAAAGAAAAATAACTGTGTTATTTTATTCAAATATGATGCTTCGTCAAGAATTGTACCTCTATCTTGGAGTGCTTCTAATTCTTCACGATAAGCAATCGCTTCAGTATTTTCTTCTCCTCCGCTTCCAGGGAATCTGTCCGACCAGTCTCCGTCTGCAATATCATCCGCTCTTCGACAAAAAGCGTAAACAGAGCACATTGCTTGTCTTTGTTCATCTGGTAAATATTTGAAAGAGTGATAGAAATTTCCAGCTTCCCTAATAGTTAACTCTTCACAGTAACTGTAAGCAAGTCTCAATAATTCATGAGGTGGCTTTTCAGACCAAATAGGGGCATCAAGGTGTTCAAAAGGATCAACTAGTTCATTTTTTTCTGATACAAGTCCAATAAATGTAGCACCTTCTCTCAATGCTTCCATTGCTGTGACACTCACAGCTTTAACAGCATCTCCAGCAAGAACAACACCAGCTCTTAGCCGTTGTAAAGTGGTAATAGGCTCGTTGTCATCGTTACCAGTTCGACTTTTTGCATTACCCTTTAGAGGGAATAGCAAGTCGAGAGGTTTCCGTCGTTCCAACATCCCTATCAAACACCTGTATGACTACTCCTTTTTGATGTCTTTGTTGAAAAGTATCAAAATTAAAAGATTAAAATTTAGAGCAAACAGGGTGTAATTATTAACAATAAACAAAGTAATTATTTACTAACTAAGGGTGCATAGCGCCATTTAAGAATTTTTATTCTTTTCGAGAAGTCGCTTAACTCCTCCTGGAATGATTAATGCGCGTAATAATTTCTTTGCGTAGGATTTTATCTCATCCCGAGTTACTTTTATTCTGTCAGAAGAATCAAGAATATTTCCATCTCTAAGTAGAGTTACGGTTCTCTGTCCAATCAATACTGGCAACATACATGATGCCTTGAGTCTAAATTGAGTTTCTGGAAGCATTTTGATATATTCTATAGCAGCATCTAAGTGTTCATTGGTCAAATCTAGGTATTCATCGTAAAGAGGTCTAAATTTTTCTATATTCTTAGAATCATACAAGTCTTCAGGTTTCATGTTATGTTTTCTTAATTCTTGTTCTGGAATATAACAACGTCCAAATCTTAAATCTTCAGGAATATCACGTAGAATATTTATCATCTGAAGTGCTTTACCAAATCTTATTCCTTTCTCAAAAAATTCACCCTCTTTTTCAGCAGGTAAAGTTATCAAATGAGCAAGAGACATTTTGGTCCATAAAACGCCAACACAGCCAGCAACCCTAAACGTATAATCATCTAATTCTGAATTGTCATTAAGGGCAGATAAATTACCTCCTTCATTGGCAGGTCCGAACCTTTCGAGATCCAAAATTTGGCCTCCGACTATGATTTCAAGACATTCTAACATTCTTTGTCTATCTTCTTCTGAGTAAACTAAAAGTCCATCAACAACATCTTGAACATTTCTCAAAAGTTCAGCCTCATGGGTATTTTCTTGGATTTCAGCGAGACTGGAAAAATCAGGTAAATTATCAGATTTGCCTTGAGCAACATCATTATATCCACGCAACAATCTCAAAAGTTCATCAGTTTCGCCTGATTTTGAATCAGCAATTGTATCTGCAACTCTTGCAAGAAGATATAGGAGTCCAATTTGCCCACGAACTTTCTTTGGTAGATATTTCAGCGTAGGATAGAAGGAACGAGATGTTGTCTTAAGTAAATTATCAATCTTTTCATTGATAAGTACTGACAATTAATCCCCTCATGTTTATCCAATGGTTATTTGTTATTGACTCTATGGTTGAATATTCGTTCAGTTGTCATATTTCATGATTATAAATCATTGAATTATGTGGTTTTAAATTAGTTAATTCTTTAGGCAAAGAGGCTTTGGCGTAAGTGTTAGGGGGGTAGTGCAAACTATGGAATGTGGTTCATGTGGCGAATTAATCCCTGATGACAGTATTTTCTGCCCTGAATGCGGTGCTAGACAAGATATGTCTCGTGCGGGCAGTTTTACTAGTCCCAATTCTATTGGCCTAAGTGGTCAAGAAGTTTCAGGTGGGCGTAATTTTGGTGTAGTTTCAGGTGAAGCTATTAGGCACCAAAGAGAAATGGGAGCAACAGACCTAAACTCTATATCTCCTGAATTACTTCAACAAATCGCTCAAGGATTGCAGAATCAACAAAACATTCCTCCTGGTAATTTCCCGCCACAGAATGTTCAATCAAATGTAATACCTAATACAAACATCGGAAATCAATTACCTCAAAACAAACCCACTCTTGGAAATATGCCATCCAACTTGAATCCAAGTAATCAAAATATGATGAATAATCAAATGCCAAATAATGTACCAAATAATTCACCTACAGATCAAATGGTTAATCGCTTGGCTGAAGCTGAAAAGGCTATGAAAACCGAAAGAAGAAGTCAATGGTTGAATATGAATCAGTCTTCTGCCTCAAATGTACTCTCATCTTTAGGCGCAGATTTACCTCCTCATCTAAGGGGAGAAGACAATGCTGCTAAGGATATTCTTTCTGGCGCACTCGGTAATCAAAACGAAGCTCCCAATGATGCATTTTTACGAAGAATGTGTGAAGTCGCAGTAAGAAGAGTTGCTAGAAAGAGAGGGGTTGCAGTAGAAACACCTCAAGCAAAATTGAACGATGATATTTTGTCTGTAAATATCACTTATGTTGACGACGGCAGAGTACTTGATACTCCCGAAGATTTGAAGCAAGCATTTGAACATGCTATACAAACCGAAGTTGCACTGAAAGGCTTTGATTATTTGGTCGAGATTAATCTTTTTAGATCAAAGGATGGCGATGTTGAGGACCTATCAGGAG
>QQRY01000057.1:0-36764 GCA_003602575.1 Candidatus Poseidoniales archaeon | reverse complement strand
GCAGTCTTTGAAGATGAAGAAGAGGAAGAGGCTCCTCCTAGAAGAACTCCACCTAGAGGCCCTGGTAGGTCAAGTCCGCCAGGACCTTCAAGAGGACCACCTAGAGGCCCTCAAAGAGGACCACCAGGAGGGCCAAGTAGAAGTGGGCCACCAGGAGGACCTAGTAGAAGTGGGCCACCAGGAGGACCTAAGAAAAGCGGACCGCCAGGAGGACCTAAGAAAAGTGGACCACCAGGAGGACCTAAGAAAAGCGGACCTCCAAGAGGCGGGCCTTCAGGAGGACCCAAGAAAGGCGGCCCTCCAAAAGGACCTAATAGAGGGCCTCCTCGTTGATTGCCCCTAGTGATTTCATGTTCAACAAAGTTTTACCCGAATTTGGTTCAATTAAATTCGATGGTAAACTTAGACCATCTCAAGTTGCAGCAGTTTCAGTAATTTCTCCAGAACTTCAAAAAGATGGAAAGCATTTGCATATAGTTGCTCCACCAGGCTCAGGAAAAACGGTTCTAGGATTATATGTTTGGTCTGATTTAGTAAGGCTACCAACTCTAGTTCTTTCTCCTAATTCAGCAATACAGGCGCAATGGGCTGCAAGAACCGATTTATTTGATTTAGATGGTAAAGATGAATTCATTAGTACTGACCCGAAAAAACCTGGATTGCTAACTTCTCTGACATATCAATCAATAACTATGCCTAAGAGAGGTGGAGAAGAATTAAACGAAGCAGCAATTGAACTTTGGATACAAAGTTTGATCTCAAATGGAGAAGCAATAGATGAGGAAAATGCTTTGGCTTGGCAAGAGGACTTAAAAATAAGAAATAATGATTATTATGAAGACAGACTTTCTATCTATAGAAAAAAGGTTAGGGACGAATTTTCTAAGCACGGAAATGCTTTATGGACTTTGAGTGAAACTGCTAAAAATAACCTTAAAGGATTGAAAGAGATTGGTATTGGGTTAATAATTCTTGACGAATGCCACCACTTACTTCATCATTGGGGGAGAGTTCTAACCGAAGTTAGAGAGTATTTTGGTAATCCAATTGTTCTTGGGTTAACGGCAACCCCGCCAGATTTCCAACATTATGATGAAGAAGATACCAAAAGATATCAGGAATTTTTTGGTGAGATTGACTATGAAGTTCCGGTCCCAGCCCTAGTTAGAGATTCCAATTTAGCACCATATCAAGACTTAGCATTTTTTGTCCGACCATCACAAAATGAGCTGAGTTATGTCGCTCAAGTGGACGACGAATTCCAGGAACTTCTCAATGAGTTGCATCAGGATCAAGATTATCCAAATGCTACATTACCTATCGACAAATGGGTATTCAAAGCCCTAGAGGAAAGGAAATCACCAGGTGGTAAAAGGGAAGAATGGGATCAGTTTAGTAAAAGAAATAGCGGATTTGCAAACGCTGGGAGGGCTTTTTTGTTAAACACGCTTGGTAGTATACCAAAAGGTGTGCCTTATCCTCCGAGCCACTTGTTAGATTCTTATCAGAATAAATTGGCCATATTGAGGCCTGTTCTCGACCGATATGTAAGGCATGGATTACGCAGGAGTGAGAGTGAAAAAGATCACGAAAAAGCAGATTTAGTGACTCAGAGATTGAGAATGTTAGGTACCCAAATTACTGAGACTGGAATACGACCTTGTGCATCACCAGTAGGCCGGATTATGGCTTATGCATCCACAAAAAGTAAGGCGATTTCAACAATTTTAAGTTCAGAAATGCAAGCATTAGGTGGAGATATTAGAGCAGTAATCATCACTGATTTTGAGAAAACTTCAGCAACTACATTGGTTGAAGGTGTAATGGATGATGAAGCGGGAGGAGCTGTTGCTGCTTTTAGACAGGCAGTTGGATGTGATAATGTAGAATTGCTTAATCCGATCTTAATGACTGGTAGTACGGTACTTGTTGATGACGATTTGGCAGATGAATTTTTGAGTGCGGCAAATGATTGGATTAAACAAAGAAATCTAAAAATTACCTTGAGTGATGAATTGAGAAATGGCTATCATGAGATAATTGGTAGGGGTAAGGATTGGATTCCTAGACATTATTCGCTAATGATAACCGAGTTTTTCCAATCAGGTATTACAAAGTGTCTAATTGGAACAAGGGGGTTACTAGGTGAAGGATGGGATGCCTCAAGAATTAATGTATTGATAGACCTGACAACTGTGACAACAAGTATGAGTATCAACCAACTTAGGGGTCGTTCGATCAGACTAGATAAATTATGGCCAGAAAAAGTTGCGAATAACTGGGATATCATCTGCCTTGCAGAAGAGTTTACCAATGGATTCTCAGATTATGAGCGCTTCAAGAAGAAGCATAAACAGTTGTATGGAGTATGTGATGATGGTGCGATTGAGAAAGGTGTCGGGCATGTCCACGCTGCCTTTACAGAAGCAGAACCAGAAGGTGTTAGTGAAGGAATGTCAGTTTTCAATGAAGATATGTTGAGACGTAGTCGTAATAGAAGTCACATAAGAGGGCTCTGGGGAATTGGTCAGCCATTCAATGCAAAACCAACTTCTGCAATTGAAGCTAAATTAGGTACTGGTTCTGGTGGAGGTTTTTCGTTTGGTAGGGAAAAAACACCGTGGACCGATGAATCTCTAGTTCAAGCGATTTCACTTTCAATAGTTAATAGTTTGATTCATCTAGGAATGATATCAAGAAATTGTCGTGCTGATGGTGGCAATCGTGGAGGTGGCTGGGTGCGCTTACATCTTGAGAATTCTACAGAAGAAGAAAGCGCACTCTTCTCTGCCTGTTTGGAGGAAATTTTAGGACCGATGCAAAAACCAAGATATGTAATTTCAAGATCATCTAAGTTCATTACTGATACGTGGCTAACTAAAATTATGCCAGAAGTAATTGCTAAATTCTTCAGGCCAGTACAAGATAGATTGGTTATGTATCACACAGTGCCAAAGGTTTTGGCAGCATCCCTTGAAAAAGCGGAAGTTTTCCAACGCTACTGGAATGAGTTTGTTAGCCCATCTGAGTTATTTTATGCGAGAAGCAAAGAAGGTAAAATTAGAGTTGACATTCTCAAATCCTCAACAATGGTTCCTCAAAACTCATTGCATAGGAAAGAAATTTTCCTATGAGCATGCTTTACACATTATACTCTTGCCACTTTCACAATCTGCACAAAATCTACCACGACATTGAAAGCAACGGAAATCAAAAGCAGAAACAGATTTAGAACAATTTGGATCAGCGCAAATCTCTTCAGATTTAGCTTCATTTTTTGTAACTCCCTTTGAGACATCATCCCAAAAGTTAGAGTCTAATTTTTTAGTTTTATTTTTACGAGTTGAACTAACTTGTGAGGTTTGTACAGAATTTTGGATATCCAAACCCAGTGTTGACTTAACAAACTGATTTTGGAAGAATGGCCTTGCCGCCTTTTCTCCGACATTGAACAAACTAGAATATGTCTTTATTGCATCCTCAACGGTAGTTACAGTTACTCCGCTGGAGTTTATTTTGGCAATTATCGATTTATAGGGGATGTTTTGGTAATTTCTACGATACTCTTCTTGTGTAATTCTTTGTACTTGATTAACCGGTGTTACTTGCATAATTCCATTGACTACAAGTATTTGTCCAATAAATCCACAACCAAAAAATGATGCTAAAACAAGCCATCCTCCTGAGTGTTCAGTGCCTTGAGATGACATAAAAACTAATCCTGCAAATATGACGCCCAGTACGATAGTAGAAAAGTAGTTTTTTTCAGCCATATTATCACGAAGATGTGGCTAGGCGCTGTCCCCGAGCGCCGTCGCCGATTGTTTCTACGGTCTCGCGTAGCGAAATGTCACAGTCCTAAGACTCCATTGGGGACAGATGATATTGATGGTAGCGAGTCTATAAATTATCAGTCTCGAACAACCATTCTAATGCTTGGTTCACTATTTCCTGAGATATTCTCATGTTGAGATTTATCAATAGCAACGCCAAGTTTGGTTAGTAATGTCAAATGCGATTTTGAGTAGGTTGATTTTGAGTTATTATTTTTAATAATTGAAATGAACTTTGGTTCATTGTACCAAAGGCCATCGTCTCGCATTATACCAGATATTCTAACCCAATAATGCTCTCTCTGTTTTAGGTTCTCTGATAATTTTTCCATACCTAAATCGTTTAGAACTTTTACCACTTTTGCCCTAGTGATAGATTCAGGGCAAATGAAAAGAATTCTTTCACCATCTGAAAAAATAGCGCAATAGGATAAATTTCCCATCTCGATTAAAGCGTTTAATCTTTCAAAGCATTCAGCACCCGTTCCCCATGAATAAGGTGTCCAAAAGATTAGTGCACTTCTATCCTTGGTACCAGGTAAGTGATTACTAACTTCCATCAAATAGGAAAATTCAGTAGTTTCTTTGTTTTCATCCTGGATGTATTTTTTCACTTCTTTTTTATTTTGAACTTTAGCGGTCTTTGGAATTTCTAAATCTGTATAGTAACTCGGAACTTTATTTATCCATGATTCAACATTAGTCTCAAGCATCTCAAGGCCAATTCTGTGGCATAATAGACCGGTTTTCCCATGAATACTACCAGGCAAGCGAATAATTCTACGGGTATCAGCAGTAATTCTTGGGTCTACTTTGAATCCTGCCAATAACACTTCTTGAAGCAATTTATTGCGTTCCTCTTTTACGGCATTCTCTCTCTTTTTAGCATCTTCAATGGAAAATAAAGTTCTATCTAAATCATTGTAGAATAGATGGAAACCTTTGCTACCCGAAAAAGAGATTGATAATAACTCATAATCATAGTTTTCTTTAATCCAGTTGTGTAGATTTAATGTCGTTTCTCTAGCTTTTTCTAAATTTTCAAACGATAGCGGAGAAAAGTCAATATCAAATACAATCAAGTGATTGAGTAATATTGGATGCGGTCTAGTTTCATCACTGAGTCTTGGTAAATCAATTGGATTTAACCAGGAAGATGTAGAAAAATATATGTCAGCAGGATTATCTTGAAAAATAGCTTTTCTAAAAGTCTCAATTGAACTTACTCTACGGTTTGATTTTCTCCATCTGCCATCGGAGCACCGCCAGCGAAATTCATGCTGACTAGGCTTAGAAAGCCATGATATGTCAACTTCATTATTTTGATAATACTGATGAAAATCAAAATCTTCCATTATACAATCTCACCTTAGACCTGCTTTCTTAAGAGATTCAAGTAATACTGCTCCAAGTTCTGATGGATCTTTTGCACAAGCAATTCCAGCAGCTTCAAAGGCAGCAAATTTTTCTTCAGCAGTTCCTTTTCCTCCAGAAATAATAGCTCCTGCATGACCCATTCTCTTACCAGGTGGAGCAGTTGCACCAGCGACGAATCCAACAATCGGTTTTGTCACGTTTTCAGCAGCCCATGCAGCAGCCTCTTGTTCTGCATTTCCGCCGATTTCTCCAATCATTACGATTGCTTCTGTCTGTTCATCAGCCTCAAAAGCGGCTAGACAGTCTATGAATCCAGTTCCATTAACAGGATCGCCACCGATTCCAACACATGTTGATTGACCTTCTCCGATACTCATTGTTTGAGCAACTGCCTCGTAAGTCAATGTTCCAGACTTCGAAACAATTCCAATTCTACCCTTTGCATGAATGTGACCTGGCATAATTCCTATCTTTGCTCCTCCGTTTTCCCCTGGCGTAATAATTCCAGGACAATTAGGGCCAATTAAACGAACTCCTGGGCGATTATAAACATATGAAACAGCCTTGACCATGTCCAAAGTAGGTATTCCTTCAGTGATACATACTACAACACCTTCACCTTTGACAGAATCAAATGCTTCAGCAGCCTCCATAATAGCCTCACCAGCAAAAGGAGGAGGTACGTAAATTACGGTTGCATCTGCATCAGTGGCTGCAATCGCTTCTCTCATAGAATCCCAAACTGGGAAATCTTTGCCTTGAAGTTCGACGGTTTGACCGCCCTTTCCAGGTGTACATCCACCAACGATATTTGTTCCATATTCGACCATTTTATCAGCGTGGAAATGACCTTGCTTTCCTGTGATTCCCTGAACTAGAACTTTAGCATCTTCTTCAATCCAAATAGCCATCAAGCCTCACCTCCGATCAAAGAAACAATCTTTTTGGCACCTTCTGCCAAATCATCTGCAGGATGTATGTTCAACGAAGAAGCAGCTAGAATTGCCTTTCCTTCATCGACATTTGTTCCAGCTAGTCTAACTACTAGAGGAACATCTAGTGATAGTGCTTCAGTAGCAGCAATAACTCCTCTAGCGATAATATCACAACGCATAATTCCACCAAAAATATTGACTAAAATGCCCTTTACATTAGGGTCTTCAAGAATAATTGAGAAAGCAGTCTTTACTTGTTCTTCATTTGCCCCCCCTCCGACGTCGAGGAAGTTTGCAGGCTCACCTCCATACAGTTTGATTACGTCCATTGTTGCCATTGCAAGACCTGCTCCATTGACTAAGCAACCGATGTTACCGTCTAATTTGACATAGGATAGTCCGGTTTCTTTTGCTCTAATTTCAACATCCTCTTCTTCAGATAAGTCTCGAAGTTCATCCCAATTCTTATGTCTAAATTCTGCATTTTCATCGAATGAAATTTTAGCATCTAATGCAATAATTTCATCATTTTTATTTTTGACCAGTGGATTAATCTCGACCATAGCACAATCATTGCTAACAAACATATCATACATTTTTCCTAGCATCTTGAAAAATGACTTTAGTGCAGCGCCAGAAAGCCCAAGAGCCATACCCAAGTCTCTCTTTTGGAAACCTAGAAGTCCCGAATTAGGATCTACTGAAATTTTATGAATTAATTCAGGTGTGTTATGGGCAACATCTTCAATATCCATTCCACCTTCTGTCGATGCCATGATTAATACAGATTTATTATCTCTATCAACTAATAATGCAAGATAGTACTCATGTTCTATTTCACAACCAGATTCAATGTATAGGTTATTGACTACTTTACCTTCATCGCCAGTTTGAATTGTAACTAGTAGGTTTCCAAGGATGTGAGAGGAATATTTCTCCACTTCATCTTTTGAGAAAGCAATCTTAACTCCTCCATCCATTACGTGTTCTCTAGTTTCTGGATTGAATAGAGTTCCCTTACCTCTTCCTCCAGCATGTATTTGAGATTTTACTGCAACAACTTTTGAATTTAATTTATCATATGCTGCTAGAGCTTGCTCAACAGATGTACAGTGCACTCCTTCTAGAACCGGCACACCATTCGCTTTTAGAAGCGCTTTACCTTGATATTCGTGGATATTCATATCTCTCTCTCCAATTGCATCCACATAAAGGCCGTCTTTGAATACTTTGATTAAATTAAGTCACATTTTTAGTAGAAAAAATTTAATTTAACCTCAATCACTAAACGCTGAGTTATCAACCATTGACTATGGATTCTAACATAGTGTGGTTTCTGATTTTGGGAATTTGGTCTGTGGTAATAGTTTTTTCAATCAAACCTGTCCATAGTTACATGGTTTCTAGAGGCACAGAAAACATGGTGGCAGTCTACTATAATCGCAAGATTGCACACATGCTTGCAGGAGGGGTACCAATAATACTGACACCAATCGTTTTTGATAATCCAATTTGGCCGTTAATAGGGGGACTAATCGGATTTATTGCACTGTTAAGCACTCACTTACTCGATCGCAGATTATGGTGGATGCAAACCGAGCAGAATATGAACGATGCAACCTTTGCATTGATGTTGGGGATTTCAGTATATGTGATTTGGACTTATTCAGACGAACCATGGCTTGCTATTTTGCCATCACTTTTCATGGCCTTTGGAGATGGAGTTACAGGAATTATAAGGAATAAAATGTTTAGAAAAAGAACAAAAAGTGCTTGGGGTAATCTTGGTATGGCTATTCTTTGTCTCCCACTTGGATGGTTTATTGGAACCTTAGCCAATCCTTCTATACCACTATGGGGATTAATATCTGGAGCTGTAGCTTCATTTGTTGAAAGATATGAATTTGGAGTAATAGATGACAATGTTTTGATAATCATAGCATCTAGTATTGTGATATTTTTAGGTTTGATTTTAGGTCCGATTATCTAATTTTCAGATACAAGAAATTTTAATGCATTAGGATTTGGTATTACCATGTCGATAGAAATAAGTGGTAAGATGCCCAACTTTGAACTTAGTAATGCCAATCCAATTGTTGGTGGAGATAAAGTCAGTTTCAACAATATATTGGATGTTAATGGTTTGATTATTCTATTCGAATGTAATCATTGCCCATATGTTATTGCAAGTATTGATAGAATAAACCAAATGGCAAATTTCGCATCTTCTAATCAAATAGGATTTATTGGAATTAATTCTAATGATGCTAGCGTCTACAGTTCCGACTCTTTCGAAAATATGCAGAAAAGAGCAGAGAAAGGAATGCCATATCCATATTTATTCGATGAAACTCAAATTGTTGCACAGACCTTTGATGCTAAAAGAACCCCTGAATTCTTCCTTTTTGATGGTTCTGGAAGATTGGTATACAAAGGGAGAATGGATGATTCTCCTAGAGATCCAAATCAAGTATCAAGTACTGAATTACATGACGCTGTAGATTCTTTACTAAAAGGTAAAAATATAGAAAATAGTATCACTGAATCAATAGGTTGTTCAGTTAAGTGGAAGCAGTAGGTGATTTCATGACTGGATGCCGTAGACAATGCGATTGGGATGAACATATGGTTTGTAGAAGTTGTGGAATTGATTACTCAGACCCAAACGACGAAACTAAAGAATCGGTCAAAGAATCTAAAAAATAGTGATTTATTGGCACATTGTTTGAAAGGTAACTTTGTTTCGCCTTGGTCATGCAGGTGGTTGTTTTAGCCGGAGGAGTTGGTTCTAGACTTCTTCCTTGGACAAATCGGATTCCAAAACCTCTGCTGCCAATGTTGGATAAAACTCTGTTAGAGCAAGTTATTTCCTCGGTTCCAAAAGATATGATTGACGAAGTAGTAGTGGCAGGAGGTTACAAAGTGGATATGATTAAGTCCTACTTTTCTAATTCTGAATTTGACTTCGATCTCACTATTGTACCAGAAGATAAACCTCTTGGAACTGGTGGTGCGCTCGGTAATTGTAGAGACGTAGTAAGCGGCACATTCGCATGTTTTAATGGTGATATAATATCATCACTAAGCATCAAATCTTTACTAGATTTGCATAAATCAAATGGTGGAATAGGTACTTTAGGTCTATGGGAAGTTAGTGACCCAACTAGATTTGGAATTGTAGGATTAGATGATGATTCTAAGATCACGCAGTTTATGGAAAAGCCACTCCCAGAACAAGTCTTTTCGAATTTAATTAATGCGGGTTCTTATGTATTTGAGGATGATATTTTTGACTACATACCAAAGAAGAAAAATTCTATAGAACGAGAAGTATTTCCTTTGTTAGCCGAAGAAAAATTACTTAATGGTCAAAAATTTGAAGGTTATTTCATAGATTCTGGTACGAGAAGTTCTTGGTGTGATGCGGTTAGGACTTGCATCGATAATAATCGATTTTCAAAGGGAGAAATTTGTGGTAAATCTTGGTTTAATAAACCATTCGGAAAAGTCGAAGAAGGTTCGATAATTATCGACTCAATGGTAGGAAAAAATACTGAAATAATGCATTCAGTCATTGAGAACTCGACTATCCTTGATGGAACTAAAGTTTCTAAAAATGTCTCAATAGAGTCGAGTTTGATTGGGGAAAATGTGACTATTGGCAGCAATAGTAAAATCACAAATATGATTGTTGAACATGATTCAGTAATTCCAGCGGACTCCATTCTAAGCGACGGGCAATGGCCCTAAATTAGCAGATTTGTTGATATTCGATGGAAGAACTCAAATGTCATTACTGAGTGCCATTTTCATGGACAAGCCACTTGTAGTTGTAAACTTCAAAACCTATTCTTCAGCGTCAGCATCCACTGCTGATGTGCTGGCAGAAAAGATGGAGCAATTTTCAGATTCAAATGTTCGAATGGTGGCTGTTGTTTCCGCATTTGATTTACATTCAATATCCAATTCAAGTAATAACCTAGAAGTTTGGTCACAGCACTTAGACCCTGTAGGCCAAGGTAGTTTCACTGGATGGTTAGAGCCAGAAACTGCAATTTCAAGAGGCGCTCAAGGAACTATAATCAATCATGCTGAGCATAAAGTCTCACTAGAGCACGTCAAGAAATTAATGGAACAATTACCTGAAGGTTTTCCAGTTTGTGCATGTGCAGCTGATGTTGAAGAAGCCAAAGCACTGGCAGAGTTAGGACCAACTTTCATCGCTGTAGAACCTCCTGAACTAATTGGTGGAGACATATCAGTAACTACTGCAGATCCATCAATTGTCAGTGATACTGTTGCGGCAGTTAAATCTGTGAATTCAAATGTTCGAATTCTTTGTGGCGCAGGAGTAAAAAATGGCAAAGATGTATCAAAAGCAATCGAACTAGGTGCTGAAGGAGTCCTCCTTGCGAGTGGAGTGACCAAGGCAGATGATGCTCTGTCTGTTTTACAAGATCTTGTATCATCCATTTGATTCAAAATTTATTTTTGCATTATTATACTCAATCGCATTTTGTTCTAATTTAGAAATCCTCAAACCATTTTTTGCAGGGCATGAAGGCTTGAATGAGCATTTTTTACATGTATATCGGTTATTGGACAGTGGTATTAGTGCTAGATTCAGCAATGGCCCCATTTTTCCAACTAATTTATTCATTTCGTTAACGTCTTTTTCTAAAAGTTGTTTTGATTGTTGCAATAAATCATCTGTTGGAAGATATCTGTTATGTATCCATTTTCCATTGATAAATTTCAAAGTATTAACGATATATTGACTATTCACATATGGTAAGAAATTATTTTTTTTAGCCCAATTTACCATTGCAAGACTTTCTAACTCATCTGATGGGTTCCTCAATTCTCCTTGGAAGTCTATTCTTAGTAAATGCCATCTTTTTTGAATTTTATATGAAATATCAGGTGAACAGAATATGTCTATATGCCCATTAGAAAGGAATTTTTTCCGGTCCATACAGGACCATTGCTTAATTTGACCAGAAATTATTCTTCTGAATATATTGGTATTCCACAAAGAGTTGATTCTATTTTTCGCAGAATGGATTAGATTTTTTAGATTAGAACTATTTCTTATGGCTGAATACCTTTCAGAACTGATTTCTTCCTTAATCCCTAAACGAATTTTCAATGAAATCATTTTTTCTGACCATTCTAGTCCATTTTTAAAGTCTTCAAGTCTTTCGTGAATGACTTTTCTAGACGACCTAATAACCAAGTCATTTAATGAAAAATTGATTATATTTTGAGTATTTTTAGAGAATCGTTGACTCCTAGAATATCTCAAAATATATTGCCTAGGGCAATTAATTAATGATTTACGCCTACTAATGCTCCACATTGTTTGTAATAGATTCATAACTGTTGAATTAACATTAACCTAAGTCAATGTTTTTACAATATTCCGAAAAGAGAACTTGTAATAATTGCATTAACAGTGACCCAAATTGAAATTGGTACTAGACACCAACCCACGAATTGAGTAAAAGCCTCAGCGCCATACCTTCCAAAGATCCTTGAAATTGGGCCACCAATTGCAGCAATTAATCTTAGAATTAGAATTGCTAATCCACCGAGTATGAAGAATAAAATTAGATTCATTATACCACTGAAGATACCACCTATTCCACTCAACATTGGCGCACCTACGCCTTGAGTAAACAATGCAGGGAACGCCAAAATACCGAACCAAGCGAACCAAATACCCAGTAATACATCTCTTTCCATGTCTTCTAGAGGTCTCCAGTTTTGGAATGATTCAGGAAACAACTTATGAAGATATTTTGCAATTATTTCAGCTTCGTATGGTTTACCTCTTCTTGCAGTTACAAGACTCATCTCTACAAACCAAAGCATTAGTGCAATATCAATCCAGAATAATAAATCACTACCTATTGGGAGTAAGGTTGCGATTAGTAATGGTAGATTAACAACTAGAATACCTAAACCAGATGCGCCAATAATTGACGCCCACAAGGTTCCAGGAGGTAGCGGTTTTTCAGGTGGTGTCCAATCCTCTCTCGGTAAGGCGAGGAATATCAAAAATAATCCAGGTCCAAATAGTAAAGTAAAGTATGCTGCTGAATTTTGACTTCCCCCAGATGAAATATCTTCTACAGATTCAATAATTTCTTTTGAGAAAGCGACTGGAGCTTTACTATATGTGACATGCATTGCTGGATCTATCACAATCACTGAGTCTGAAACACCATCAGGTAACCCACTTGCAAAAACTTCATCTCTATCAATTAGAACTGGCCACGATGAGTTTATTTTTTGTTTCATCTGGACGATGTCGCTTTCTAAGGGCTCCATTCCTGATAATATATGGACGACCGCAATATCATCTCCAAAGTGCTCAATGGTTTGATTGAACTGATTAGATTGATCAAATAGATTTTCTGAAGCAGGAAGTCCAACTCCTATTACAAGAGCATTCTTACCTTCAATCAAATCTGAAATAGTGTATATTTCTCCATTTTCATCAAACAGGTCGGCATTACTGACACGTGTATTATCGTCAATAGCAGCATCAGCGCCTAGATTCGCTTGGTCAAATATCGTTGGTACGAAGAGTAACATAATTGCAACTAGTGCACCAATTATTGGTAATGGTAACATCAATCCTTGACTGAATATATTTCTCAAAAATATAATCAATGCAATGAAACTAGAGAGAGTTAGGAATAATTTAGCACTAGCAAAACCGTCATTCTCTTCTTCGATTTCTATTTTTATGACTCCAAATGCGTGACATTCACTATTTGAGTCGCCAGAAATTGTAGTAATACAGAATTGCAAATTAGTTAAACCTGGAGTCAGTTCATTTTGTCCTGACCAAGTCCATATCGATTTATTTTCATCGATTTCTCGGACAGTCATAGTTCTTCCAATTGAATTCTCCATCATTCCTTCAAGGCTATACGGAGTTCTCTCATAATCTTCCAATGGCCCCCAAATTTCCCATTTGATTTCCTTTACGTCATCTCCACCCCAAGGGAATAATGGTTCGAACTCAATATGTGCTCTTCTAGACTCGTCTACAGTAATTTCACCTTTTGGTTCATAGATTTCTCCTTTGATAAGAATCCCACCGCCATTCTGTTCTAGGGCGCCCCATTGGACTCTTGCCCTAGCAGCACAGTTATGTTGAACAGAAACAGATAATGAGAAAACATCTCCTTCAATCATTGTTAGATTGACTTCGTTCATTTCACCAGAGAAGTTCATGGCTTCATTGGAGTTTACTTTGTCGACAACTTGAGTTACTACAGAATCATAAACAGGAACTCCTCCTGCATCAACTGAATAAATCAGAGTTGTAGTAGCATCACTTCCAGGGATTAAATTTGAACCAGATTGCTGCCTTGTACATGTTTGAGGCCCAGCACCTTGATCAAGATATACTGAAAAGAAAACACTCATATTTACGGTACTACTAAATCCATTTTGTATTGGTTCACTGTTAAGGTTCAAAATTTGTCCACTAAATCCATTTCCAATACTAATTCCACCAGGCGCATTATCTGATTTTTGGCGTTGAAGCACAGCGTCAGTTTCGTCCATTCCCTCGACATATAAACGCTCAATTGGATTTATTTCCCAGTCTACATAACCTGCTTCATAAACCGGTTCATCGAAGGCAGAAACAGAACTTGACAGACTCATACCCACTACTATTGTTAGCAACAATAGGGGTATGCTATACTGGCGCATGGGTTAACCAGTAGGTTTTGGTTGAAGAACTCGCCGACGATTTGTGGGATAATTAAACGAATCTAAGCCATGCCCACATAATCATCATTCCAGATGTAATTGCTAATGTATTAACTCCGCCTTTTGTCAAGTAACCACGGTTTTCAAAAACCGCTCCAAGTAGGCTATCTACCTGACATCCAATCCATCCAATAATACAAGTGAGTAGTGAAAGATATACTCCATCCATGATTTCGGAATCAAGATTTGTAACATACCAAGCGAAAAAGGCCAGCGAGCCAATCAATACAGAGCCAAGGAGAGCTGCTTTTTGTCCAGTTGCTGAAAAGCCTCCATTCAATCCTGCTTCACATGGTTTCATAGTTGTAATCATTCTAACATTATCGTCAAGACATCCAATTTCGCTAGCAAAAGTATCAGCTGCAGCAACAGCGACAGCAGCGCTAAACATCCAAATTCCAAATTCCCACTCTTCTAGTAAGAATGCCATGGCAGCAACAGCAGCAGGTAAACCTCCATTGGCTAGAACATTTACCCAACCTCTATGCCCGTCATCAGATTCACTCATATTCCTACTCTTTTTTTCCTCAAAGCGCCATTTAGTCGCTTTATGAGATGCTAGAAGAAATGCTAGTAAAATGAGTAACCATGTCCAATGACCCATCCCTCCAACAACTAAACCGATGAATGCAGCAGCAGCAACACCAGCGGAATCTAACATCTTTGCCTTTGAAGAACCTATAATTAATCCTAAGATAATGACTACTGTGACAATTAGATTGCCCTGATTTAGCCCACCTGTCAAGACGTCCATAGGATTCCCAATACATAGTCGGAATTAATCGTCTTAAAATGACATACCCCCAATATATAGGAAATTAGTCGTTTTTCACGTAATCGAGTGATTTCGTTCATTAATGGCATATGGAATGAGTCTTCTAAGAATAGTCCATAAAATAGTAATCAGAATAATCACTAACATCATCTCGACTATAAACGAGAATAATAGAGATGTATTGACTAGTAATTTACTACTTACCCACATAGTTCCATTCCAAATTCCATGGCATAGCATTGCAATAAATAGAGCATTCAATGGAGACTTAGTCATCGTAATTGCTTTTTCTTCTCCAGCGCTTAACCACTTAGGTAAAATCACATTTGTGTTAGTACTGGAACTTGAAATGGGCTGTCCTGTTTTTTTATCGAATAAAACCCATTGACTTTCATTATTCTTTTTACTTGTATCTTGAACATTATGAATTATATCATGATTTCTCTTTTTCTCGGTGATATAATGGCCGATAGCAAATCCTGTGATAGCAGTCCAGGTAGCATGACCTGGAATCGATCCAATGGCGCGTAGAACTGCGGTCAGAATGAAAGTTATTGCAGCTCCTTCACCTACTGCTATTGAACTTAAGATGTATGACATATTTTCAAGAAGTGCAAATCCTAATCCTACAGAGAAACCTATTTGGAAACCTCGTTTTGGTGAATCAATGAATCTTGAAAGAAATAGTATCGCTGCTGCTTTACTAAGTTCCTCACCAATTGGTGCTGATAAGAATAGAATCATTCCAAAACCGAGACTTTCCATTCCATCCATACTTATGCCAAGGAAACTAATGATAATTGGAGAAATTATTGAATTAATGATTAGTGCTGGAAATGTAGATAGCATACCAGCAATTAGCATCCATTCACCTTGTCTTTTAGTTGTCTTAAGTCCAAAGTATTCGTTTGAGGTCGCCCACCAAGCAAATACAGGCGTGGAGAAACCGATTAACCATGCAGGAATTGCAATCAAAACAAATAGTAGTATGGATAAGATTGAAGAATTAAATAATAATGGTAGCATACATAGTGTCGAAATTAAAGTTCCTAAGATGAAAATGATCCATAAATGCTTGAGAGGCGGCACTTCCAAAGGACCAGTATTGTGAACTAGATGATGCTGAATTGAGGTTTGATGAGGAGTTTGAATTAATGTTGAAGGCGGAATTAAATGTGCATTTGAGCCGACTTCCGAGTATTCTAATCTAACAATATGTGCTAATTTAGGCCTTCTTAAAACTATGAAAAGTAATAGAAAAGGAGTCGAACAAATCACTCCAAGCATTACTTGAATCGGGTTACTAGGGCCTAACTTCCCATCAAAGTCAGAGTCGATAAATCCAGAAACCGCTAAGACTGCAATTTGTACCAAAAAGAAAACGATAATAACCAATCCAAGCATAGAACTGACAGTTTTCCATCGAGATGATGTTTGAGATAAATAGAGATTATTTGGCGCAGGAGAAAGAGGAGTTTTAACCAATCCCTGCATGACAATCCTATGTGTTACAAGTCTTCAAATCAACGGTTTTGGTTATTTAAATTATCAATATGTCAACTGAACATCGGATGATGTAGCCAAAGCAATAACTCCTGGGGGGCCACTCCACTCAATTTTATCATCAGATACAAAAAGAGCTCCATCGCCCTCACTATGACCCAATACTGCTTTTACAGAGGCAAAAGAACAGTACAGTGTTGCTTTTGATGCTATAGTCTCCATTATTTGTGTAATCATTGGGAAATCTGTTCCAAGTTCTTCAATGTAGTTAGGGTCTAGTAGACGAGTGCCAGCAGCAGCAAAGAAAATACTAACATTATTTCCATCATTTATCGCTTGTGCAGCACATGCTAATCCTACAATTGATTTTAGCGAATCATTCTTGGGCTCGGAAACAAATTTTACAAAGACACTCTTCTGCATAAATCTACGTCAGGAATGAGGATAATCAATCTTTGTAATTTGATCGATTTAATTTTCATAGGTCCCGCTCAGTTCGCCCATCACTCGTCACTGAAAAAACAGCATTCGGCTAAAGCAGTCATCACAGCGGGGTTGCGCCTATTTGTCTTAAGTCATGAAATCATCGCAAGAAAAAATAAACATGCCTTTTTATTTGATAATGTGAAACTCTAGCCATGAGCCTAGTAGAATTTCTATTTGCTCCAAGGCTTGATCACAGAGGTTGGTCAACTCCTAGTGAAGCATCTAGAATATATTTCATTATAGTAATGGTTTTTACAATAATTTATTCATGGAATCTCGCAAATTCAAACATCATTGTTTTCCTATGTCTGACAATGTTAATATCCACGCCGATTTTATCTCTTGGCTGGTGGATTATCTCAATAATTGGGAATGGAATGAAACCTAAATTACTGGTTGAATCAGTAAGTCGAGTTGACAAAAGTAAAAAAATACCTCTTCATTCATTCAGGAAGCCATAACTCCAATCATGAGGTGGAGCAAAGGTTTCCTTGATAGAACGAGGACTGACCCATCTAAGCAAGTTAAGAGGTGAGCCTGCCTTGTCATTTGTTCCGCTGCCTCTGGCACCTCCAAATGGTTGTTGTCCTACAACAGCTCCAGTTGGCTTATCATTGATGTAGAAGTTACCACATGAATACTTCAAAGCTTTCTTTGCTGTTTCTATATCTTCTCTATTTGCTGCAAAAATTGAACCTGTAAGGGCATACTCTGAAGTTTTATCACAAGTTTCCAGTATTTGTTCGAATTCTTTGTCAGGATAAACATGAATTGATAAAACAGGTCCAAATATCTCCTCACTCATGGATTCATAATTTGCATCTGAGCAAACTATTGTTGTAGGGTGAATGAAATAGCCCTTAGAATCATCATAACTTCCACCGGTAATTATTTGACAACCAGAATCTTTAGCCGCTCTGTCAATATATCCAGTGATATTGTCAAAAGATTTCTTATCGATTACTGCAGACATAAAGTTTGAGAAATCCTTAGGGTCTCCAATGGTGATTTTTGCGACTTCTGAGCAATATTCTTCTTTGATATTATCCCATACAGATTTAGCAATATATGCTCTACTTGCAGCACTACACTTTTGACCTTGGAACTCGAATGCACCTCTAATCAATGCTACAATCAGTGCTTTTTCATCACAGTTCGGATGTGCTACAATGAAGTCTTTACCTCCAGTTTCCCCAACTATTCTAGGATATGAGCGCATACTTGGAAGATTATCAGCCACATCTTTCCACATCTTTCTAAAAACTGCAGTAGAACCTGTAAAGTGAATACCTGCTAACATAGGGTGCGACAAGCAAATATCACCAACCATACTAGCTTTTCCAGGAATGAAATTTATTACTCCATCAGGTAGTCCAGCATCCATCATTAAGCGCATTAGATAGTAATTTGAAAGGTATGAATTTCTACTTGGTTTCCAAACCCCAGTATTACCCATAATCGCTGCTGAAGATGGTAAATTAGCAGCAATACTACTGAAGTTAAATGGAGTTACTGAGAAAATAAATCCTTCTAAAGGCCTTACTTCACTAGAATTCCACATGCTTGATGGTGACACAGGAGGTTGTAAATCCTCATATATTTGACGAGCATAATCTACATTGAATCTCCAAAAGTCAATTAGTTCACACGCTGAATCAATCTCTGCTTGATGGCAGGTTTTTGATTGATTAATCATTGTACTAGCATTGATTTTAGATCTATACTCGCCACTAAGCAGTTCACTTGCCTTCAAAAATATAGCAGCTCTTGCTTCCCATGGCATACTTGACCATGCATCGTGAGCATCCAAAGACGCCTTAATGGCATCATTGACTTCGTTTTCACCAGCCAGATGGACTCTTGCGATTACATGATTGTGGTTGTGAGGCATTACTTGTTCAACTACGTTATCAGTATATACTTCAACACCGTTTATTATACAAGGAATTTCTATAATTTCATTTGATTGACGGGTTAATTCTTCTTTCAAAGAAATTCTTTCTGGACTGCCTGGAAGGTAACCAAGTATTGGTTCGTTAACTGGTGTCGGAGGGTGCGGTATACTATTGACCATGTACGGGGCTGTAGAAGGAACTTCTTCAACATCTCGCTAGTATAGGTGAGACAACTTTTGACGAAGTTTTGATAATTTAGGACCAACAACTGCCATGCAGTACCCCTGTGTCGGGTTTCTAGCATAGTAATCATGGTGGTATTTTTCAGCGATTGTAAAATTTGTTGGTTCTTCTATAGTGGTAACTATTTCATCATCAAAGTATTGTTCCATTTTAGCAATCATCATTTTTGCAACTTCCTCTTGCCCTTCTTCAACTGGCATTATACAACTACGATATTGTGTACCAACATCATTACCTTGGCGGTTCAATTGTGTAGGGTCGTGGACGGTGAAAAATACTTCCAGAATTGTCTCAAAGGAAATTAACTCAGGGTCATAAATTAGCTCGACAATTTCTGCATGCCCAGTTTTTCCAGAACAAACCGAATTATAATTTGGTTTTTTATCAGGACCTCCAGCATAGGCAGGCAATGCCGAAATAATTCCTCTCATGTTTTTGTATGCACCTTCAGTACACCAAAAGCAGCCACCGCCTAACAGTGCTCTATACATGGTTATGACACATAGTTATATTTTATCAAATATCGTTTTGTATAGTTACTTTATTTTACCTAGTAAAACATTGTTTCAAATACCGATTTGTATCCCGCCACACATGGACTGGTCTACAGACCCCAAAATGCTTGAAAACAGGTCATTTTTCAAATTAGGTGAATCAATATTTGATCACAAAAAGAAGGTTTTGGTAATCGGTATTTTGTCTTGTATGCTGTTAGGATCTCTAGTCTCAATGGGGCCTAACTGGGCAGAATCATGGGGTGAAGGAGATTTAGAGTCAGTGGAAGCAGGTGACTTAAGAAAGAGTGCTTTTGCTTCTGAAAATGAAGGTAACCAGTCAGAGGACTTCATTCTGTTGATTAACCACCCTAGTCTAAACGACTCTTCTCCAGAATGGCAGCAAGCGGTTATTTCAGCCTTAGCAGAATTTCATGATATGGATGATGTCACAATTCAATATTCTTGGGAAACTTCTGGAGAAAAGCGAAACAAATTTGTCTATCAAGACGAAGATGGTTTTTGGGCTAAAAATAAGGTTAAGATTTCTACTGATAGGAAAGAAGCGAAACAAATTTATGATGAAAACTGGGAAGATATCAAGGTAGATTCCGAATTTAACTTTTGGAGAACAGGAGATTTAGCAATCGATGTTATTTTTGATTCTAGAATTCAAGATGACCTAATCAAAGCCGAACTTATTTCAGGCCCTCTATCATTGATTATTTTAGGCATAGTTTTTGGAACAATTATTGCTGCATTATTACCTATAGGTGTTGCAGTCTTAACTGTAATTTCAGCAATGGGAGTCACGATTTGGTTATCCAATGTTACAGATGTGACTCAGTATGCATTGAATATAATCACGCTTATTGGTATAGGAGTATCAGTTGATTATTCTCTATTTATGGTAAATAGATTTAGAGAAGAATTGAATAATGGTCGTGACATAAGAACTTCTACAGCAATTACAGTCGCAACCGCAGGTAAAGCAGTGTTTTTCTCAGGAATTACAGTTGCTATAGGTCTAATGGGGATGCTATTTTTTGAAAACACCGGGCTCCCAAGTTTAGGAATTGGCGGTACATTGGCAGTAAGTATTGCAATGGTATTTTCAGTAATTGTTTTGCCAGCAATCTTAGCTTTGATCGGTAATAAAGTATTCAAGGGTAAAATCCCATTTTCTTTCAGTACAGAAAACGAGAAAGAAGATGGTGCTTGGGCAAAGATTGCTAATTTCGTAATGGAGCGTCCATGGGCTGTTCTTATCCCAACACTCGTCATTCTTTTAGGTGCAGGATTACCGTTCCTACAGGCTGATTTTTCTATTGCTTCAAGAGATGCACTACCTCCTGATGACGAAACTAGAATTGGTTTTGAGTTGATAGATGAAAAGTGGCCTGAAGGAGCAGTTAACCGTGCTATGATAGTTATTGACTTTGATGGAGAAGATCCTCTTGAAGAAAATAATCTAATCACAATGTACCATTGGATGAAGAATTATCTTGACGACGAACGGGTCATAAATGCTTCAGGATTTGCTTTACCCAGTGTAGATATGAGTGAATCAGAGGTACTCCAGTTTTGGCAAACCCCTGATGAATTTTTAGATAACGATACTATTGCCAATAGAGAGTATCTTAAAGATCAGTTTATTTCTGATAATATTACTTTTGTTCTTTTTTCTTTGACCGGTACTATAACTGGAGAGAGTAGTAGAGAATTTGTATCAGATGTAAGGTCTGACAGGGACGAATTACTCTCAGACTTAAACACTGGAGATGATGGTGTACTGATGGTTGCAGGATTCGCTGCTTACAGCCTAGATGTATTGGACGCAATTGTTGAGAATCTACCTATTGCTCTTGCATTTATATTAATAGCCACAATTATACTAATTTTCATTCAAGTTAGAAGTGTAATAATACCAATCAAGGCAATTATAATGAATATATTATCTGTTTCGGCATCATTTGGTATGTTGGTATTTGTATTCCAATGGGGTAATGGGGCAGAATTACTAAACTTTACACCACAACCAATAGAAACAACAAATCCAATTATTCTATTTTGTATTGTATTTGGTTTGTCGATGGATTATGAAGTTCTAATGCTTTCAAGAATACACGAGGAATGGGAACGTACCGGAGATAATACTCTCGCAGTTGCAAATGGACTTCAAAAAACAGGTCGCTTGATTACTGGAGCAGCTGCAATTATGGTAGTAGTCTTCAGTGCATTTGGTTTGTCTTCGGTTGTAATACTCAAGCAAATAGGATTTGGTTTAGCACTTGCAATTTTACTTGATGCAACTATTGTTAGAGCACTGGTAGTTCCTGCAACTATGAGATTGATGGGTAAGGCTAACTGGTGGTCACCAAAGTGGATGGACAAATTATTCCCTGTCAAAAAAATTAGTCAAGATGAACAATCAGATGAATGAGACACTTGATATTTACAATTAGGATTATTCATAATATCTTTTAGATTAAAGTTCTAGCACCATTCATGACCGACATAGTTTACAGTCCAGATGGAAAGTTCATGTGGTCTGGAAGTGAATGGATTCCGGTCCCACCCAGCGGTAACCAGACTCTAAATATGCAAGATTCGGTTGTAGGTGGAGATGTAGTTCACAATACGGTCATAAACAATGATGTTGATGCTGTTACTAGCGCTGTAATCAGTGCATTAGAACGCCTTGGAATAGTCAATAATCATGATGATAATGAGCAGATTGAAGAATTAACTGAAATACCCATCTCTCCAGATTTAGAAGTTGGAATGCATGTAGAATATTTTAGTCCAACCAATAACAGTTGGCTAGATAGGTGCACAGTCATCAAAATAAATAATGATGGCAGTTATGATGTTGATGTACCTAAGAGTTCAGGAATTGAAACTAAACAGGGCTTAGTAATTGGTTCAAATCCTGGTAATATTCGCAGAGCAGATGATGCTTTAGAATTGGGTGATAGAGTACTTGTTAATTGGAAAAATTATGGTACCTTCTTCCCTGGAAAAATTGCTGAAGTTCAACCTCACCATACGTATATGATACATTTTGATGATGGTGACGTTGAATCTGGTGTCCCACCATCAAGAATTGCAATTCAACCCGATTCAAAAGCGGCGCAACAATATGTTAAACAGATATCCACAGAAGAGCAAGAATTAATCGATGCATTCATGGTTTTTGATAAAGATAATAGTGGAACAATCAATTCCCAAGAATTATTTCAAATATTAACTGAAATGGGTGATCCTCTCCAAATAGATGAAGTTGTAGAGATGTTTGAAGAAATGGGAATTCCTCCAAACTCTGAAATAAATTACAAAGATCTTGCCAAGATAATGGTGCAGCCTTTTGAAGCCAAAAAAGAAGTTATTATCCAAGACGCTTTTATAGAAGGAGATATTTTGAAAGGATTCGTATATGGGCATCCAAAATTAGGGGATACCGATGTTCGTTCATCCACAATCCAAAGCATATCTTATGACAATAGAGCTACAGCAAGAATTGAAACAAATAATACAGTATATGTTGTCGGTCCTACCGGCTGGAAAGTAAGACCTGATAATCATCCCTTCAATGAACCTTCTTTCGCCGCCGGTCAACAGGTCAAAGTAGAGTGGAATGGTGGATGGTGGGATGCACTAATTAGAGAAATACACGGTGGAAAATATTTCATTCATTATGTTGGATTTGATTCCAGTTGGGATGAATGGGTCGATGATTCTAGAATCAAGGCAAATTGAAATAAACAGAGGTTTATGTCTATTTGTGCATAAAACAGGTTATGGACGGGTTTGCAGATTCTATCGAATGGTTCTTTGTCCCCTATGACCAACTCAATCACGATATATTTCCTTGGGCTATTGAAGATAGGAAAAAAGCAGGGCTAATTTTTATTGAATCAGCAAAAAAGGGGAATTCCAAAAATTTTCATAAGCAAAAATTAGCACTATTACTATCTAATATGAGACATTTTTCAGAAGAAGCAAAATCTCTAGGTCATCCAATAATCTACAAGACTAAACAACTTGGATATAATGAAATTTTAGACGAATTATGCCAACAACTTGGAACGATAAAAGTCGTTACACCGGCTGAAAGAGAATTAAGAATTGAATTACAACCTTTACTTAGTGCTGACAAAATTCAGTTTCTAGAACACGATGGATGGTTAACAAAAAGGAATTGGTTTCTGGAAAGTGTAGGTGATAAGCCACCTTTCCGCATGGACCGATTTTACCAACGAGTGAGAAAAGAAACAGGGGTATTAATGGAACATGGAAAGCCAATTGGCGGTAAATACAGTTTTGATTCAGAAAACAGATTTCCTTGGAAAGGAGATCCAGAAACTCAAAAAGAATTAGAATTTGAAGTTGATGAAATAGATATTCAAGTAATGGATTTAGTTAACTCTAAATTTTCAACAAATCCTGGAATATGTGATCTTTCCAAGGTTCCAACAACTCTTGAACAAAATACTCAAAGCCTTGACTGGGCTCTAGAAAATTTACCTAATTTTGGTCGTTATGAAGACGCTATGAGTTCTAAAAGTCGATACTTATTTCATTCCAAACTTGCCACTTCAATAAATTTACACAGGCTATCTCCAAAACTAGTAATAGATTCCATAATGGGAACAAATGCTCCGTTAAATAGTTTGGAGGGATTCTTTAGACAGATGATTTGGAGAGAATATGTAAGACATATACATGAAGTTACAGACGGATTTAGAACTTTGGAGGTATTTGATAATGAGAAGTCAGCACCCAACTACTTGAGTCAAAACAATCCACTTCCTGAAACATTTTGGGGTGTTAAAAGTGGATTTAATTGTCTTGATACTGTAGTTGAATCAGTTATGGATGAAGGCTGGACTCATCATATTCCAAGGCTCATGGTACTGAGTAATTTTGCCAATCTATTAGATGTCAATCCTAGAGAGTTAACAACATGGTTTCATGAAGCATTTATAGATGCATATGATTGGGTAGTTGAGCCTAATGTACTTGGAATGGGGACCTATTCTTTGGGTGATGCAATGATGACCAAGCCATATATTTCAGGTACTCCATACATAAATAAAATGTCAGATTACTGTAAATCATGCAAATTCGATGCGAAGAAAAATTGCATGGTTTCAAATTTGTATTGGGCATTTATCGAACGTCATAAAAGTGCGTTTGAAGGTAATATTAGAATGGCAATGCCAATGAGAAATCTAGCCAAAAGAAGTGATGAAAAGAAGGAACAAGATAAATTAGTTTACGAATATATTTTATCTTCTCTCTCTAGAGGTAAAGAAGTAGTGATTCAATCTTGACAATAAATCAAAAACCATGAGCCTTTAGCGAATGATATGAAAGCCACAGATTCGATAGTTTTCCAAAGAGTTGGCTTGAAGTCTGTCAATAGAACTTTACTTGCAGCAATGACAAATAAGCAAAGTAATGCAGATGGTACTTTGTCAGATGAAGAAATAAAATGGTTGGTAAGACGTGCCAAAGGTGGATTTGGAATTACTACAACAGCAGCTGCAAACGTGACCGAAACAGGCCGCGGTTGGGATGGAGAGATGGGAGTTTGGGGAGACCATCAATTACCAGGGTTAACTGAAATGGCAACTCAACTCAATCAAACAGATACTATTGGTCTTGTTCAATTATTTCATGGAGGCATGCGTGCTCCTGAGTCATTAAACGGTGTTCAACCGATTTCAGCAAGTAAGAATACAGAAGCAGGAATGGATGGAAAGTATACTCGTGAAATGACAGATGAAGAAATAAGGTCTATGATTGAATCCTTTACTCAGGCTGCATTAAGGTGTGAAAAAGCAGGATTTCATGGTGTTGAACTACATGGTGCCCATTCTTATCTGATCTGTCAATTTCTAGGAAGTATCACCAATCGTAGAGGTGATGATTGGGGCGGAGATATTTTCTCTAGAAGCAGATTTCTCAGAAAAATAATTGAATCGATTAGAAGAGTTACTAATCCTAATTTTCTAATCGCAGTGCGTATTTCTCCGATAATTGAGAAGGTTGGTCTTTATATTGAAGATAGTATTGAACTGGCTAGAATTTTATGTAATATGGAGATTGATATGTTACATATATCGTGCTGGGATGTATTTCAACCAGTAGAGGGTGATGAATCTGGACCAAGTTTGACAAAGAGATTTAGTCAAATTGTTCCTAAAACAATTCCATTAATTTCTACTGGAGCAGTTTGGACTTCAAAGGATGCTCAATGGTTGATGGATGAAGGCGCTGATATCATTGGTGTTGCAAGAGTTGGAATTGGTCATCCAGATTGGCCACAACATCTGGGCGAAGAGAATTATCAACCTCAAAAACCACCTTTCAGTATAGAACATCTTGAAAATGTGGACTTAAGTCCAGTATTCATAGAATATATGAAACGCTGGAAAAATTTTGTTATACAATAGTTGCTTTTCATTTTGAAACTACTCATAATGCAAATTATCAATAGCAAATAGATTCCTCGCACCAATTAGCGAAGAATTATTTGAGGGTTTGATATGGAAAGAAATTTACTTCGCGATTTTGATTATCAATCATTTGTGCGAAAGTACTTTGTCCCAATAATTTTATTTTTAATATTAATTCCATCAGTTTACACAGGTTCTCACACATTATTAGCAGCAGATAATCCCGAAGGAGTCATAAAACATCCAAGTTCATAAGGGACGACCAGTCAGCAGAGTTGGGGGGAATAAATTGTCTAATTTAGGGGCGCCTAATATTGATTTGAGAAAATTATCTATTTCTTCTCACTCCATCAATGGGGAATCACATAGTACCGAATCACTAATCAATGGTATTAGTATGATTTCAATGAAAATTAATTCATCAAATGTAGATTACGTAAAGAAATTTACTTCTGAAGGTATGTCTAAAGAGTCTCGAATAGAATTAATCAGTAAAATAAAGCATAAACTTGGTAGTGACGTATTTGAATTCTCTACCTGTAATCGTGTTCTTTATGTCGGTTTTGGAACAACTTGTGATGAATTAGAAAACTGTGTATTGAATGTTTTTGGGCAGGAAGAGGCTCTATTCGATAGATATTCAGGCATAGATGTTTGGAGGCATTTAGTTAAAGTCTGCAGCGGTCTTGATTCATTTATTATTGGAGAATTACAAGTAATGTCACAATTTAGAGGGTCGATATCTTTGCATAAAGAAAATAACTTGATAGGAGATATTAATTCTTCATTTTTCAGTCACATCATTTCAGCTAACAGACTGCTAAGAAAAGAATTTGGCTTTAATCAAACTACTGAATCAATGTTGAACTTGGCCTCCAATGCAATAGAGGAAGTGCTCTCTCAAGTAGAAAATACATCATGTGTAGTTCTTGGTTTTGGAGAAATGGGTCGTAAAGCAGTTGAAGTTCTACTTTCACAAGGTCAAAAGAATATTGTTGTGTATTCTAGAAATCCTGAAAAATCTTCCAAACGTGATTTAGAACTCTCATCAAAAGTTAAGATTTTATCATTCGAACATTGGGGAAAAGAGGAAATTGAACCATCATTGATTATATCAACCATAAGAAATATTCAGCCAACATTTAATTCTTCAAATATAATTCCAACCAGTAGCCCAGTGAAAATAATGGATTTCTCATGGCCACCATCTATCGAATCATCAGGAATTAATAATGGTCAAGAATTACTTGGTATGGAATACTGGATAAAAGTCGCCCATAAATTAGGAGTTGAGTGGGATTATGATAATACAATCAATAAAAGCGAAGTATTGATTTCAAATATCGAAAAGAAATTCATGTCAGCCCTATCCGACAGAAATCAGGGTCTTTTTAGAGCGTTTATTTATCGAACTTTAGAACAACTATCTGTTCAGTGGTCAAAAGATGAGAATTTAGGGGATTCTGATATACAATTGGGCGCATTTTCTAGAGAGATAGCGACTTGGATCTGTAATCGAGAAGGGCCGTTTTCCCCAAATGAACTCAGTGAGATGGTTCTTTCTACTGACAGGAAATTAAATCCAATTCTTCTTAAGAGGGTGGCTAGTGATGTGACTGAAACGATTATTCACATTAACGGGAAGTCAACTCTTGCGGAGGCTACACTTTGAGACATATTAGAATAGGGACTAGGACTTCTAATCTCGCAATGTGGCAAGCCAATAAAGTTAAACAAGGCTTAGAAAAAAACGGTTTCACAACAGAAATAGTCGGAATATCTTCCATGGGAGATAAATCTCTTGGTGGAGATTTATCATCTTCAGTAGGCCAATTTATTCATGCTGTGGACGCTGAATTATTTAGCAATAATATCGATATTGCAGTTCATTCGAGTAAGGATGTACCAGTTGAAATAAACGAAGACATATCCAACCTAGCATACCTGGAACGTGGATGTACAAGTGATGTACTAATTTTTCCCAAAAGAGAAGGTTATCCAATCCTTGAAACATTATTTGATTCAGATATAGATTATTCTTTGGATGAGGCATTGAGTATTATTCCTAAATCAGGTATGGTGGGTACAGTTTCTGGTCGAAGACAATCATTTGTTTTAGCGAGACGCCCCGATATAATCCCCATTGCAGTTAGAGGTCAAGTTGAAACTAGATTGAAGAGATTGAAAGAAGGGAGAATTGATGCTATTGTCCTAGCAGAGATAGGTTTGAAGAGGTTGTATGAAATCAAAGCTCTTGAACCTTGGATTCTTCAATTCAGTGCAGTACGAATAAGTGAGTCGGAATGGCCCACTGCTCCTGGTCAAGGCTCAATTTCAATTCATTGTAGGACAGAAGAGGTTGAGTCATTACAAGATATTAGAGCGATATTGAATCATCCTAATTCCGAGAGAGATGTGATTAAAGAACGTGAAATATTATCCTCTTTGGGAGGTGGTTGTCTTTACCCTGCAGGTGTTAAAGTAAATGATCAAGAGGTAATCCTACAAGTTTCTCCAATGAATTGGAAACAAATATTTTGTAAAGGTTTAAAATTTGATGTTATGAGATATAATGGTCATATCTCTGAATTAAAAATTGAATTACCTAAACAGGAAATAACAGACTCTTTGAATCAAAGTAAAGGTCCAAAACTAATTTCAACATTAAACTCAGACAGACTTGCCAATATTCTAAATAATGATGGAATAAATATTCTTAATCAACCAGTCATTGAATTAAATTCTTTATCAAATAACTGGCCCTCAAATTTCTTACAGGAAGGAACCTCTAGATCTAAATGGCCTTACTTGATTTTAACATCTCCATTTGCCGCTAAGTGTGCCATAGAAGTGGCACAAAGTAATAATGACCTCAACAGAATTCAATGGTTAGCTATTGGTGAAGGAACAGCCAGAGCATGTTTTATGCGAGGAGTGACTGTTTCAATATGTGCAAGTTCTAGAAATTCCAGAGAATTAATTGATTTCATAGATAAAAAGATTTCAAGAGAAATAAATTTGATGATTCCACGTTCTAATGTTGCTTCCCAAGAACTTGTTAACGAACTAGAAAGTTTAGATTTTGAAGTAAATTCATGGATTGGTTATGAAAATAAATCTAGAGTGATTAATTCTATAGAAATGAGTGAAGAAGACGTATTACTATTATCCTCGCCGTCTTCTGCTAGGTCATGGGTTGAAAATTCATTACCCATACCTAAAAATATACTGTGCATGGGCAAAGCATCACAAGAGGAGATAGATTCACTGGGTTATTTCTCGAAATCAACAGTAGAGATTTTACAAGGGCCTACAGCAGAATTTGTTTCCAAATGGTGGAAAAAGAACAGAGGTGATTGATTGAACATTAGACCTAGAATTAATCGCTGGACCAAAGCGAGAAGAGATTTGAACTTTGATATTAGTATCAAATCATCTCTTGTACAACCTCATTTCGTCGTTGGCGGAGAAGGTATTGATGAACCAATCTCAAGTATGCCTGGAATAAACCGTCAATCAGTAGATAAATTACTAGAAACTATCTCAAAAGATATGGAGATGGGAATTAATTCACATATGATTTTCCCTGTTCTCGATTCAAAAGATAAGGATTCATATGCTACTAATGCATCTAATCCTGATATGCCATTACAAATTCTAGTAAAGAAATTGAAATCATTGTATGGGGGCGACATAGTAATAATGACAGATGTTTGTCTCTGTACAGCCACAGATCACGGTCATTGTGGTATTATTCATGATGAGGAAATCAATAATGAGATGTCAGTTAGTGAACTTTGTAAAATCGCTTTATCGCATGCAGTAGCAGGTGCAGATTATGTTTCTGCATCGGATATGATGGATGGAAGGATTCTAGCGATTAGAGAGGTATTAGAATCAGAAGGATTTGTCAAAACAGGAATTCTATCTTATTCAGTCAAGTATGCTTCATCGTTTTATGGACCGTTTAGAGATGCAGCATGTTCTGCACCTTCCTTTGGAGACAGAGGCAGCCATCAGATGGATATTCGGTCTGGATATCAAGAAGCAATTTTAGAAGCAGTCACAGATGAAGGAGAAGGGGCTGACATAATAATGATTAAACCCGCTTTGACTTATCTGGATGTGGTTAGACAGGTTTCAGATGTAGTGTCTAGACCAGTTGCAGTGTTCAATGTTAGTGGTGAATATTCTATGGTCCTTTCAGTAACTCCTGATGATGAATCTAGAAAGAAAATGGTTCGTGAAATATTCCATTCATTCAAAAGGGCCGGCGCCGACGTTATAGTGAGCTATCACACACGTGAGGCGATTTCAAAGGATTGGCTTTGAGGTGAATGTATGCAGAGAAACAAATCAGATTCCCTACACAAAGAGGCATTGAATCACTTAGTTGGAGGAGTAAATTCTCCTGTGAGGGCATTTAAATCAGTTCATGGAAATCCAATATATTTCGAAAAAGCCTCCGGAGCAACAGTGACTGATGTCGATGGGAATAATTTAGTTGATTTTGTTCAATCATGGGGCCCACTTATTCACGGTCATTCACATCCTGAGATAATAGACATGGTTTCTCAGAAAATGCAGAATGGCACTTCTTTTGGTGCCCCCCACATTGGAGAGATTGAACTTGCGAAAAGAGTTAAGAAAAGATTTTCACATATGGATAAAGTTAGATTTGTATCCTCTGGTACTGAAGCCGTAATGAGTGCGGTTAGACTCGCTAGAGGCTACACTGGAAGAGATTACTTAGTCAAATTTGAAGGATGCTATCATGGCCATGTAGATTCTTTGATGGTTAATTCCGGTAGTGGTTTAGCAACATTTGGAATTGCAAGTAGCCCAGGAATTCCTAAAGATACGGTTGCAACAACTTTAGTTGCCCCCCTAGATGATATTGAAGCAGTTGAATATTTATTTTCGCAACACGGTGAAGATATAGCAGCCGTTGTTATTGAACCATTACCTGCAAATAATGGTTTATTGGTTCAAAGTCATGAATTTTTGTCGAAATTAAGGTCTCTATGCGATAGGTATGGTTCGCTCCTAATTTTTGATGAAGTAATTAGTGGATTTCGATTTAAGCAAGGAAGTTTTGGTTCTATTTCAGGTGTGACTCCAGATATTACTGCTCTTGGAAAAGTGATTGGCGGAGGATTGCCTGTAGGTGCATATGGCGCAAGAAGTGAGATTATGGAAAGATTGTCTCCACTCGGCCCAGTTTACCAAGCAGGGACTCTTTCAGGCAATCCTTTGGCTATGGCTGCTGGTATCAAGACTCTTGACTTACTCGACGAAGACGCTTATGACCGACTTGAACAATTAGGCGAATTACTACAAGAATCTGTCGAACCGATTCTAGAGAAGCATGGATTTCCAATGAGATTGGTAAGAATGGGTAGTTTGTTCTGGTTTTCTCCAGGAAATAATCATCCTCCATCAAGAGCAGATTTAATCCCTTCAAATGCAGGAACATTATATTCAGATTTGCACAAAGCATTGCTTGAGAAAGGATACATGTTAGCTCCTTCTGCCTATGAGATTGGTTTTATAGCAACAGTTCATGAAGAGAAACATATCTTAGGAATGGTTGAAGCATTAGATGAAGTATTAGATACTCTGGAGTGGTAATTATGAATGGTAAAGAAAGAATCACTTCTGCCTTGAAACTTAAACCAGTTGATAGGACTCCAGTTTGGTTTATGAGGCAGGCTGGAAGGCACTTACCGGAGTATCGTAAGATTGCTGCAGAAAATTCTTTTTGGGAACGTTGTATGGATGTAGATTTGTGTACAGAGATCACTTTACAGCCTATCGAAAGATACAAGAAAATAGATGCTGCAATCATTTTCAGTGATATTTTGACACCCTTGCCAAGTTTAGGTTATGATGTCGAATATGGAGGTGGAATTAGAATTAGTGAATTTCAACTTTCTGATGTAGATGATTGGACTGACTTCAGAGCTAGAAAGCATGCTCCATGGGCTGCAGATGGATTGAAATCTGTAGGAGAACATGTAGGAGATTCAATTGCAAGGCTAGGATTTGTCGGCTCGCCATGGACAATCTGTATGTATTTACTTTCTGGAGGTACTGGAGACAAAGATTTCCATAATGCAAGAGCAAAAGTTTATTCCAATCCCGATGAGTCTCAAAACTTACTTCTAAAGATGGGAGAAATTGTTGGTGATTTACTAGCAGACCAAGTTTTGCATGGGGGTGCAGATGGTGTCCAGTTATTCGATACATGGGCTGGCCTACTATCTCCAGAAACTTATCGTAAATTTGCTATGCCGGCAACAAAAAAGACAATTGAAGTTTTTAGAGAGAAAGTTGGTTATGATGTACCTCTAATTCATTATGCAAAAGGTTCAGGACATTTACACTCTGAAATACGTAAATTAGAATTGGATGCAATTTCTTTAGATTGGCGAGATAGTCTGGCACAAAACCGTAAACAATTCGGAGATAAATTTGCCTTCCAAGGCAATCTCGATCCATCCTTACTTCATGGTTCTACTGAAATGGCTAAGATTGCAACTAGAGAAGTTCTTGAAGCAGCAGGAGATTCTCCTGGACACATATTTAATCTCGGACATGGATTTGCTCCTTCAGCAAGAATAGATTGTGTTGAAACAGTTTTGCGAGAGATTACAGGTGAAAAATAATGCGTCAGAAAATGTCTGACATGGTTCATCGTATTCAAGATGAAATATGTTTTGCATTGAAAGAAATAGATGGAGTGGATTTCCGTCAAGATGAATGGACTAGAGAAGAAGGCGGTGGAGGTAGAAGTCGAGTATTTTCTGGCGGAAAGGTTTTCGAGAAAGCAGGAGTCAATGTTAGTGTTGTTCACGGGACATTGAGTCCACAAGCCGCAAAAAGTATGGGTGGAGGTCATGAACTGAAAGGTACAGATTTAGATTTCTTTGCGACAGGAATCAGTCTTGTATTACATCCTCTCAATCCTATGGCGCCTACAGTTCATGCAAATTATCGTTACTTTGAGAGAGGGGAAGGTCAAAAACCCGGAAGTTGGTGGTTTGGAGGTGGTGCGGATTTGACTCCAAGTTACTTGTTTGAAGAAGATGCAGTTCATTTTCATCAAGTACACAAGGATGTTTGTGTTCGCCACAAAGTAGCAGATTATGAGAAATTCAAAAACTGGTGCGATGATTACTTTTTCATAAAGCATAGAGAGGAGAGAAGAGGTCTTGGTGGAATCTTTTTTGATGATATAAATGGCGCTTCAAGGGATGAATGTTTTGACTTTGTTACCGATTGTGCCGAATCATTCCTCGAATCATACTTGCCGATATTGAATAGGAGAAAAGATCTTCAATACTCAGATCAGCAAAAAGAATGGCAACAAATCAGACGTGGAAGATATGTTGAGTTTAACTTAGTTTACGACCGAGGGACCACTTTTGGTTTGACTACTAACGGTAGAATTGAAAGTATTTTGATGTCATTACCTCTTACATCTAGATGGGAGTACTGCCATGAAGTTGAATCCGGAAGTGAAGAGGATAGATTGGTTCAATTACTACGTAATCCAATAAACTGGGTAGAAAAATAAACTGAGATGTTTGCATGACTGACTTAGAAAGTTGGATAAAATATGGCGATGAGATGAGAAGGCCACTCATCATCAATCCCGATTTAGCAAATTCTTCAAAGGTCGTAATTGTCGGTGGCGGACTTTCTGGAATGACATGCGCCTATAGATTGTCACAAAAAAGGCCGGATTTGGAAATAATTTTACTTGAAAAAAACGATTTCTTAGGAGGTGTCATTTCAACATGGGAAAGTGGAGAATGGCTCTGTGATCTAGCAGTAAATGCCACAAGACCACATCCCGCCTTTTGGAGATTAATTGAGGACTTAGAAATTTCAAATTCTTTCAAACCATCCAATGAAAAAGCAAAGTCAAGATGGATAATTTTGAACGGCCGAAAGCACAGGTTATCTATGTCTTCGATTTTTAGAATTGGTTTTTTTAGAATGTGGAAATCGATCAAGAAATCTCGCAAAGGCGGCGTTTCTGTTGCGCAGTTAATTCCCCATAAACAGATAGCAGATGCACTGACTTTGGGCATTGTCAATGATACTTCTGAAAATGTTGATGCTGATTTTTTAATGCCGTCAATGACAAGTTTTGGGCCAAAGCCTCCTGTTAAAAAATCTAAGTTAAAGAAAAAGATACTTCAAAACTATCCCATTTTCACTCCAAAGAAAGGAAGTATTGCTTCTTTAGAAGGGGGTATGAAAACCTTAATCACTGCCCTAGAGGAAAAATTACATGATAGTAATAATGTTTCAATAAAACTCAATCAAAAACCACAATCATTAGAATCTCTTTCTTCAGAATATGGAATACCAGAATCATCAATCATCTGGGCAGCAACCGATTTTCAAGAAGATGAAAAATTCACAGAATTATCTATTTTTGTTATAGGATTTAAGCAGGAACATGTGAAAAATATTGAGATGGGTTATGGGACATTGATTCCCGACACTAAAATTCCTATTAGTGGCATTTTGAATGAAAGTGATTTACATAATTCCAGTAGAGCTCCGAAAGGCCATAGATTGTTTAGACTCATGGTTCCTCATAGTAGATGGAACGGAGATGAAGAAATAATACTAAAACATGCAGAGAAATTTCTAGCTACAAATCCAGTATTATTTTCGAAGATTGGTGTTAGAAAAATACCCCGATATGAGCCAGGGTATATGGCTAAAATATCGAAATTAGAATCGGAAAAAAATCTAATTGGGTGGTCGGTTAGTGGTGTATCTATAACTCATGTTGTTTGTGAAGCAGAAAGAATTGCGGAATTATTCTAACTAATTGCTTCTAAACTAAACTTCTTAGTTATCATTTTTCCAAGACCCTCAACCCAGTCTTGATTATCATTCAAGCATTTGATTACAGTTAGTTCCTTTCCACCTAAACTCATGAAATGTTCACGGATTCCTATATCCAATTCTTCTAATGTTTCTAAACCATCAGCTAGGAAAGCAGGCGCGACAATTGCTAATTTTGTAACTCCTTTTTTGACCAACTCTTCTACTTTATTCATAGTTGAAGGTTCTAGCCACTTAACAGGTCCAATCCTACTTTGGAAACTCATTGACCATCTTTCACTATCTAGGCCTAGAAGTCCAACAACAATTTTTGTTGTTTCCATACAATGGTGACCATAACACAAAGAATTTGCGTCGGTTTTAATTGAACAGCATTCATCTATTTTTTGACAATGTTTTTTAGAACTATCAATTCTTTTTACGTGAGATACAGGAAGTCCATGATATGAAAATAATAAGTGTGTGTCGTCTCCTAGTTGTGAATTTATTGAATTGGCAAGAGGAACTACATATTCTTCATCGGTTTCAAAATGACCCATTTCGATGATGCGGGGATTCCAATCAATCTTTTTCAATTGTTTGTAAGTATGCTTGAGTGAGGATTCTGTTGTCGCTTGAGCATAATGAGGGAACATTGGTAGTATAAGCAATTCTTGTACTCCTCTACCTTTCAATCTCTTCAGGGCATCGAAAATACTTGGACTACCATAGCGCATGGAAAATTCAAATTCTATATCATCTAAACTAGATTCTAGAGATTTGGTAATTCTGTCAGAGTACACTCTAAGCGGTGATCCTTCTTCCATCCATATTTTTTGATATAATGGGGCGATTTTTTTCGGTCTTACTCTAAGTATTATGCCTCTAACTAATAGGTGTCTTAAGGGGGCAGGAATATCGATGACATCAGGATCTAGTAAGAACTCCTTCAGGTATTCTCTGACGGATTTGACAGTAGGCTCATTAGGTGTTCCTACATTGATAAGAAGAACTCCTTTCTTTGCCATAAATTAAGGGCATGACGGTCATTATTAATGATTTGTCATAGCCTTTGTCAAAGAATGGTGGACGTGACGAGATTTGAACTCGTGGCCTCTACCATGCCAAGGTAGCGATCTTCCAACTGATCTACACGCCCAAAAGGGTGCTTTCGCAAACCGTCCACTTTCATGCCCATCATAAGCATTTTCAATTAACTAAGGTTTGATGAATAGGAAAGATTTGGCGATTACATGGGCGATAAGGGGAGTGGTCTACTCGGCGATGTGCCTCGTCCAGATGACCCTCCATACATCCCCAAAGGTGCAATCATTGATTCTCTAGCCGCTCTATCTGGTGTTACAGATGCAGTATTCATGCCATGGATTGAAGATAGAATCCAACTAATTTGGCTGGAATCAAACGACGACAGACTTGGAATGACTAGATTCGAAGAAGGTCCGGGGGAGTTAAATCGCAGGAGAGTACTCAGACTAGATCCGGGTATGGTTACAATAGGTTTACACCCAGCACTACTGGAAGATGAAATATTGTACAAACATACTTTCGTTCATGAATTCTTACATGCAAGTGGTTTGACATTACATTCTCCTATGCACGATGAACTGACAAATTCAGTTGCACCTATGCCTAAATTGAAAGATTCACCCTTACTCCAAAGAATGAGAGATTCGGTACTTGGTGAGCTAAAAGTTCAACATTGGGTTTGTAAAAACTGCGGCTATTCATGGGATAGAACTACCGTTAGGAAACCCTCAAGATGTCATAAATGTGCTAGACCTTTATGATGAATCATACTCAAAGTTCATGAAAGAGATACTTTTGGGCAGGCTTGGACGTATAGTGTAGTTGGATATCACTCTGGCCTTCTAAGCCGGCGACCCGGGTTCGAATCCTGGTACGTCCGCCATTCAGTAAAGCGTTTAGGATATTCCTGAACATAATTTAGAGGCCAATGTAATAAATTTTACAATTAGGCTATTTACCCGATGCTATCATATATGGCATGTTTGTGGGCGACCTGTTCACCATGAAGCGAGGGTCCCGTGCTTGGAAAAAAACTGGTAATCAACGTTGGAAGTGGCGCAAGAAGAA
>QQRY01000056.1 GCA_003602575.1 Candidatus Poseidoniales archaeon | reverse complement strand
CCTCGAAAGGTTCCTCGATTCCTTGCTGGCGCAAAGCATTGACTAACCTCCCGCCTATGGCCAGATCTGGAAATGAAACCATGCTCTCCCCACTTGTGGCCGTCTTGCAACCCTATTTGATACCCACAGTAGTAATAGTGCCTAAATCAGTAAATTATCCAAGATTGCACACCGTTCGAAACAGTTTAGTCCATCTTAACCAACATTGCAACAGCATTACCTCCACCGAGGCATAATGTCACAATACCTGATTTGGCATCAACTCTTCGCATTACGCCAAGCATGGTGATTAGACATCTAGTCCCACTGCTCCCAAGTGGATGACCAAGGCTTACTGCGCCGCCATGTAGATTGAATCTATCATTTGGAATACCTACTTCTTTTGCCACTGCACAGGACGCTGAAGCAAATGCTTCGTTATGTTCGTAGACATCAACATCTAAAACATCTAGAGAATTTCTTTCTAAAAGCATTTTAATTGCTGGAATTGGAGCGCTCATAACTTGGTCTGGAGCAACTCCACTTGTGCAATAATCTTCAACATGGGCAATTATTTCCCAGCCTTGCTGCTTTGCAAATTCTTCATCAGCAAGTAAAACTGCACTTGCTCCATCGTTGAGTGTACTAGCATTTCCTGCTGTAACTTGTCCTTCTTTGTTAAAGACTGGGCGTAGTTTAGAAAGTATATCTATGGAAGTATTTGGCTTTACTCCTTCGTCTTTTGAGACTATTATGGGATCCCCTCTTCTTTGAGGAACCTCTACAGAAAATGATTCCCAATCAAACCATCCAGATTCCCAAGCCTTGGCAGCCCTATGATGGCTTTGAACAGCAAATTCATCTGAATTACTTCTCGAAATTCCACTTACATTTGCAACTGTTTCGCCTGTATTACCCATGTGAATATCGTTGTATACATCCCACAAACCATCATGTATCATGGAGTCGACTAACTTGGAATCACCCATTTTCTTACCGCGTCTTTGTCCCATCAAAAGTTGAGGGGCATTGGACATACTCTCCATTCCTCCAGCGATTACAACTTTGCTGTGTCCTGCTCGGATACTGTTTGACGCAAGCATTGCCGCTTCGAGAGAACTGCCACATACTTTGTTGATGGTTGTCGCAGGTGTCGATACTGGTAAACCTGAGCCAAGGGCGACTTGCCTGGCTGGATTTTGACCACACCCTGCTTGAAGTACTTGTCCAAATAGAAAATCATCAACAATTCCACTCGCAGGATCTAATCCAACTCTTGAACATAATTCTTTAACGGCTAAAACTCCTAAATCAACAGCTGACAAAGAAGAAAAAGAACCCATGAAAGAACCAATAGGAGTTCTAGATACTGCACAGATTACTACTTTTGATTCTCCCATAAATTGGCTAAAAGGATACTTATCTTGAATGTGTGCATCTAAATTATCGTCTGATTCATGAGAAGAGTTGATGAAAGAAAAGTTCTGCGAGTGTCATGGCCAAATTCAAAACCGATTTTGAAACCGAGAGAGAACCCAACCAAATGCGACATGTAGAGGTTGAGATTGATTTTACACCAAATGCACTCGCGTCTATACTTTACAGGCAAGGAGATACTGTGATTTTAGTATGTTGTACAAAAGAATCTAGACTACCTGGTTGGTTCCCCAGAGACTCAACTAAAGGATGGGTTCACGCTGAATATTCTCTTCTACCGGGCTCTACAGATTCTAGATTTAGAAGAGAAAGACGCGGCGCTAAAGGACGTACTCAAGAAATTGAAAGGTTGATTGCTCGTTCACTACGTGCTGCTGTAGACCTTGAAGCACTCGGTCCTATCGCTTTAAACATCGACTGTGATGTCCTAAACGCTGATGGAGGGACTAGGTGTGCTTCAATTACCGCTGCAAATATCGCATTGAGATTAGCGGTTAGAAGAATGATAGCCCAAGGAATCTGTTTGCCTCTAGATTTACGACCAACCGATGAAGAAAGAAAGTCCGGTTGGACCGCTCCAAAACTTTCAGAGACTGAAAGAATCAATCATGAGAATGATGTAATTCCTCACGATTTAGCAGCATTATCTGTAGGATTGATAGATGGTAATGTATATCTCGACCTAGACTATGTCTTAGATTCCAATGCAGATGTTGACATGAATGTAGTAAAAACTAGTGATGGAAAATATGTTGAAATTCAAGGAACAGGTGAAGAATCTACGTTTTCTAAGGAAGAACTTTCGGCATTACTTTCGCAAGCAGACGCTGGACTTGAGGCTTTATTCGAAGCACAGGTAGCCATTTTAGATGGAATAGAATGAACCTTTATGAGATTCATTTCTCGGAAGGCTTGAAATGCCAGTTGACATCGCCACGATTACTGGGTAGGTAGCTTAGTTGGGAGAGCGCAGCACTGAAGATGCTGAGGTCGCCGGTTCAAGTCCGGCCCTACCCACCAATTTTTACTATTTTAGAGGTTTTTTTCATACTTCTATGATTTATCAATCGTTGGGTTCATGTGCTAGTGACCTTTCTGCGCGTCATGGGCGATGAAATGATTGATGACGCCGAGGACATCGAAGAGGTCGATGTCGAGCAAAAAGCGCGTGATAAAGTCGCCAAAGAAATTAGCGAAATCAGGCGCCGTCGAACTAAAAGTGAAAAGAAACGTTTTCTAACCAACAAAGAAGATTATGTTTTATTTGCTGGTTTTGGCTATGGAGCATTATTTGCATTGGTTATATTTTGTATGTCAAGCGGTATTTTTGGTTCATCGACAACCCTTGATCACAAAGCATCTCAGACTTTCCTAGATACCGGAGAGGAATGTGAAGATATTGAAGACACTCCATGGATACACATATTCCCAGAGAATGACTTGGAATATTTCTCATTGGCAGGTCATAATCTAGTTGATGGTTATGCCTTGATGAACTACTCTATAACTGAAGTGGACAATACTTGGGCCGGTATCAGTGAAGAATTAGTCAAGGAAGTTGAAGATGGCAGAGCATACTTTGAAGCACCCTATGAAACACTAGGTGTCGGTGAATATCAAATATATTTCGAAGTAACTATTTTCAATAATAGCGATATTACAAATGCTAGCATAGTCGAAGATGGAGCAAAAATAACTAAAACTATTGACTTCGAATTAGAAATTACAGATGGAGGATTTTTCTCTTTCTTACCATTTGTAGATTCTGATACAAAAAGTGAAGTCAGAATTACTGATTCTGGAAGTCGTACATGTTGGACTACTAAGGACTTGGGAGATTGGGGATACATTCTCATGGCTGCTGAGTTGGGTGGTGGAAGAGAAACAGCAATGCTTACCGGTGGCACTGCTGGAATACCCGCATGGTGGATGGCATTTATTTCTCTATCATTATCTGCAGTTACATTACTAGTTATTTATCCAATAATGTACAAAATATACCACCAAGATACTGATGATGTATTATCTAGAACTCATATTTCACGTCTAGTTGAAGACTCTTTGAATAAGACTGCAAAAAGATTGAACATATTAGTCGACTGGGAATTATACAAAATTGAGTCGCGTGAGCTTTCTATCGACATCATGGTTCCATACAAAAATACGGATGCAACCCTTTCTGACAGCAAAGATGTTCGAGCCGAAGTTCTTCGAGAAATTTTGGAAGAATTCGCAATATTCCGTGTATTCAAACCAGTTCAACTAACTGTTAGAACTATTGGAATTAACCAAGCTATTGACTTTGATAGTGGTGTTGGGATAGGCACTGGAGCAGAGGGTGCTGAATTAGAAGATGAACAGGATTATTCTAGTTTCTTTTCCGAACTTCACACGCTCTCTAGAGTTGAAGATGAAGTCAGAGATAGTCTAGACCTTTTCTTTACCCGCAGAAGTGATGTTCAGATGGAAGGCGCAGTTGTAACAAGCGATGATAGTGTTATTTTTGTTTCAGTAATTTATAGACCTACACAGAAATTTGCTTTCTTTAGATTCAAGAAAACTACCGATGAAGTTGAAATCGAACTTTATAGATATATTTCTGAGAGAAATCAAGACCTACTAGGTAGCCAAGAACTGATTGTAAAGGCGAGAAATCAAATTTCAACTCTAGCGGATCGTTCTGGAGCAGGTAGAGTTGAGAGCGGTGGTAAAGACGATGATAGAATTGTTGCAGTGGCCAAGCAGGATGGTCTTGGCGGTAAGATGTTACAGACTAAATTCCTAGGTAACACACTTTCCACTGTCGAATATATGGCCAATGAAAAGCGTGAAATGATAAATAAATGGGGATTTTGGGGATTAATTGTTTTCGTCTGGATTCCGTTCATGGCATCTGGTGTTCTTGTAGGTGCTATGCTAGGATTGCTATCTAGAATGAAATTCTCTAGAGTGCTTGCAGCAACTTTCATCGGAGGCGCTATTGCTTCTGTAACGTGGGCTTATACTGCAGAAGGAATTGTTAAATTCATGCACCAGTATAAACTCGAAGCTGTAATTCCTCTTATCATAATCGTATTCATTGGAGCAGCATTCCTCCACATTAGGTCTACAAAGGTTAGAAGACAGACTGAGTTATTTGAAGATACTTTGCTAGATAATTTCCATGCTGATGTTCATGCAAAGTATGGTGAGAATTGAGCGGTGATGAGCTTGCAAGCCAATTCTATCATCGGCGGCTCTAAAGATACATGCGGCGATAAAGTAACATTAGGTATTATCACGGTGAGTGATAGAGCTAGTAGTGGAGAATATGTCGATGAAGGGGGGCCTGCAATTTTACAATTCTTTGAAGAAGCACTTGTAAGCCCTGCTGAAATAATCTACAGATGTATCCCAGATGATTTGGATATTATCAAGCAAACAATGATCGAATTATCCGATGATTTTGATTGCAATGTAATCGTAACCACAGGCGGCACTGGTCCTGCAAAAAGAGATGTTACTCCTGAAGCGACAATTTCTGTGTGTGATAGAATTTTGGATGGCTTTGGTGAGCAAATGAGAAATATTTCACTAGAATATGTGCCTACTGCTATTCTTTCTAGGCAGGTTGGAGGAACTAGAGATAAGTGTTTGATATTTAATCTGCCTGGAAGACCAAAGGCAATTCGAGAAACTATTGACAAAATTTGGGAAGCAGTTCCTTATTGCGTTGATTTACTTGGCGGACCATATATGGACATGGATGATGAGGTATGTAATGCGTTTCGCCCAAGAGATGCAAGACGGCGCTAACAACCTCAAAGTTCATTCATTGAATAGAAATGCAAGGAATTGATAAAGATGGAAAATAACGGCAATTTACTAATCAGCGGCGCCACTATGGTTCTACCAGAGATAACCAAACTAGGAGATTTACGAATTACTGATGGTATAATTTCTGAGATTGGAGAATCAGGAACATTGGAAAATCTAGATGATGAAATGTTTGTAGATGGTACTGGCCTTCATTTATTGCCAGGTTGTATAGATCCGCAAGTACATTTTAGAGATCCTGGGCAACCTGAAAGGGAAGATTTAGGCAGTGGTTCAGTAGCAGCAGCAAGTGGAGGTATTACCTCCTTCTTGGATATGCCAAATAATGTTCCTTCAATCACAAATCTAGAAGGAATGCAAGGTAAACTGGATACTGCAGCGAATAAGTGTATAACCAATTATGGGTTCTTTATCGGTGCTACAGAGAATAATGTCGAAGATTTACAAGAAGCAGTGGGAACTCGAGATAATCCTATTGCCATTCCCGGTATTTGTGGTATCAAAATTTTCATGGGCGTATCAACAGGTACTCTACTAGTTTCAGATAAAGTTGCACTAGAACGAATCTTTAGTGAAACATCAGGATTAATTGCCGTTCATGCTGAAGATGAGGACAGAATGAATGAACGTAGAAAATTGATTAAGGGGCGGACTGACGTTGCTGCTCATGCATATTATAGAGATGACATTACCGCTCTTCTAGCGACCAAATTATCAGTTGAATTAGCAGTAAAAACCGGACATAGATTACACATTCTTCACTTAACCTCTGGAATAGAAGCAGATTATTTGGCTGACTATTGTAAACTACCATCAAAAACTGAACAATATCCAATAATTACTACTGAAGTTTTGCCTCAGCACCTCACTTTTGACGAGACGGACGTCGACGAGCAAGGAGTTCGCTTACAAATGAATCCCCCGATTAGATATTCTGCAGATAGAGACAGATTGTGGAATAGATTAGTTGATGGAACTATTCAATGCATTGCTACTGACCACGCACCTCATACTCTCGATGCAAAATCAAAGGGATTCCCGGATGCTCCAAGTGGAATGCCGGGCGTTGAAACCTCACTAGCAGTAATGTTGACCAATGTAAATAAAGGAAAATGCACCTTAGAAGATGTGGTGCGCTGGATGTCAACAAATGTTGCCGATTGCTACCAAATGATAGGTAAAGGAAAACTAGAAGTTGGCTATGATGGAGATATTGTTCTTGTTGATATGAAGCATAGTGCAGTGGTTAAGGATGAGGATGCTTGGACCAGAGTAGGTTGGAATCCATTTGCTGGAAGGGAATTAGTTGGATGGCCTGTTATGACGGTCGTAGAAGGAATTCCTGTCTTTGAAAGAAATCAAATCACTGGGCAAAAAGGAAAGATACTGGTTGAACCTGGAACTACTGGAAAACCTATCTTGATGAACCCATGGAAATAGTAAAACCCTTATTTTGAGCAAATAATAGGGAAATAGATTAAAAGTCTCAGTGTAATAATTACTTTGAGGAGACTTATTATGAGCGAAGGATTAGAAGAAACACTTGGAAGCGGATATCAACAAATTATTATTGGATTTATAGTATTCATTATTGGGGCTATTTGGGGCGGAATACAAGCCGATGGAGATATGACTGCATCAGATATATATTGGCCAGCATTCACAATGTTAGCTGGTGCAATGATCACTATGCTAGGTATTTCCTTTGGAACTGAAAACGAAGAGGACAGGACTAATGATTTAATGGATGCAATTAATGAATTAACTGCAAGAATGGAATCCATGATTGGTTCTGACGATGGTTCTGAAGAATAATTAACCTAAATTATAGAGATTAGAATACTTTTCTTCAACATACTGTAAGAAAGGTTCAGGAGAAGGAGGCATACCTGTTGCTTTTTCAATTAACTCGCTAGGTGTCCACTTACTTCCTTGGTGATGGATTTTAGGTCTTAGCCAATCTAGTAAACTAGACCAGTCTCCAGATTGAATTATTTCATCAATATCTCCAAGTTCTCGAGACATTGCTTGCAATAACTGAGAAGCATATAGATTTCCTAAGGTATAGGTCGGGAAATAGCCGAAAGCAGCCATTGACCAATGAATGTCTTGTAGACAACCTAAGGTATCATTTGGTACTTTAATATCAAACCATTCTTCAAACATAGAATTCCAAGCCTTAGGTAAATCTTCAACCTTTAATCCCTCATTGAATATTTTTTTCTCTATTTCATACCTCAACATTACATGCAGATTATAGGTTACTTCATCTGCTTCAACTCTAATGAATCCAGGAGTTACACTGTTGGCTATCTTGTTCAAGTCCTCAGGGCTCCAATCTGGAGAGTCTGGAAATTGTTCCTTGAACCAAGGCAGTGCTACCTGCCAAAACGAAGGAGTTCTACCAATTTGGTTTTCCCAAAATCTACTTTGCGATTCATGAACTCCAAGTGATACTGCATCTCCTCTAGGGGTGAAAGAATGCTCTAGTGAAAGTCCTTGCTCATATAATGCATGGCCAGTCTCATGCATGACTGCATACAGGCATGAGAATGGATCTTTTTCATCAAATCTGGTTGTAAACCTTGTATCACCAGGCCATAAGCCAGCAGAAAACGGATGAGTTGATGCATCCATCCTTCCCGCTTCAAAGTCAAAACCCATAGCCTGTGAAACCTTGGTACAAAATTCAGTTTGGCCTTCGATGGAGAATACCATTTCTTTTGGTAATTCTGGATCTGGATTAGTCTTTTTAGCATTGATTATTTTTTGTAATAGAGGTACTAAACGCTTCTTTAATCCATCGAAAAGTGGATCGTAATCTTCGACTGTCATACCGACCTCGAACTCATCCAATAATACGTCGTAAGGAGTTGTTTCAACACCATAGTACTGAATTTTCTTTTTGGTCATATCAACAAGTTCCTGAAGCTTATCTTGAAACATTGAAAAATCCGACTCAGCTCTTGCTTGTTGCCATGACAATAATGCCTCTGACTTGGTTTTAGCAAACTGAGCAACGAAATCGGATGGTAGTTTTCTAGCCTTCTCATATCTTCGCTTTATCTCTTTCAAGTTAGATTTTTGATCTTGATTCAAATTAGTATTTTTTGATAATCTTTCTATCAGTTCACCCAAACTTGGGTCTATTGTTCTTGAATGCTGCTCTTTAGCAAGCCAAGAAAGTATTTCTCCTCTAGATTGAGCTCCTTTTGCAGGCATAATAGTTTCTTGGTCCCAACCAAGATGGCCTTGTAGTGCTCCGATTTTGTGGATATCTTTGACCCTTGAAATGAATTCTTCATAATCGTCCATACCTCCGGGACACACCGGTTATTCATCAATACTTTCATGTTTTTTGGGAATCAAAATTCTATGATTACGGCCACACATTCAAGACTGACTACTTTATCCGGCTATCATGGGCAAGTCATCTGAAGTAAAGGATGCTGACAACCCTGATATTGATGATGACGAATTAGTCGATGTCGTTGATTCTGTGATAAATACTTCATCGGATAAATCAACGAAAATAGAAGAGCATGATTCCGAACAATCCAGCGAGCAATTACTTGCTACAAGTGCAAAGATGGTCGTGGAAACATGTATGGATATAAGACGAGGTGAAAATGTCCTCATCGTTTGCGACCCAACCACTGGAGAAATTGGTCAAGCTTTACACGAGGCTGTTACAAACCGCTCAGAAAGAGTATTACTAATTGTGATGCCAAAAGGTCGGCATCATGGCGAAGAACCTCCTTCACCTGTTGCAAGTTTAATGCGACAGCAGCAAGTTATTCTTGCGCCAACAAAATACTCTCTAACTCATACTAAAGCAATTAGACAGGCCTTGAAAGATGGAGCACGAGTTGCTACAATGCCTGGTATGACACAAGAGATGTTCACTCATGGAGGTATGTCTGCTAATTTTAATGAAATCAAAAGGAAAATTAGTAATCTTGGCCCGTATCTAAGAAGGAGAAGAATCATCAATGTCAAGTCTAAACAAGGCACTGATATTACCTTTGAAGTTAATTGGAGAGACTGGAAGTTGGACGATAATGGAATATGTAATCGCCCTAAGATGCTTACCAATCTACCTGCTGGCAAGGCTTTCATCATGCCTAGAGAAGGTTCAATGAATGGAAAAGTGATAATCGACGGTTCTTGGGATTCTACTCTTCTAAATGAAGAAATAGAATTGGAAATTGAAAATGGAATTGTAATTGATGTTAAGGGAGGTACTACTGCAGCAAATATCCGACAAGAGTTTGGAGAAGTTGCAAGAAAACTTCGTTCCAAAGATAGAGAGAATGTTTGGACTATTGCTGAATTTGGCTTTGGAGTAAATGATCAAGCAAGGTTAGGTGGTAATGTCTTAGAAGATGAAAAGCGACTAGGGACATGCTATATTGCTATAGGAGATAATACCGCCTTAGGAGGTAGTTCATCTGTAGGAATCCATATCCCTGGAGTACTGAAATCGCCTAGTGTATGGCTTGATGATACCCAGATTTTGGATGATGGAAAGTTCATCCTTGAATTATAATCAGCCAAGATTTTGTCCGCCACATACTGGGCAATATCTCCAGTATGGGTCAAGGCCAATGCCACATGCTCGACACATTACTCCCGAACGAATAGTAGGTTGAACTGGTTGATTCCAAGGTTGTTGATTAACAGGTTGTGGTCTTTGGATAGGTTGTGGTTGAGGCTGTGGATATTGCGGGTGTTGCTGAATCGGTTGACTTCTTTGGACCGGTTGTTGAGGAGATTGGATAATTGGTTCAGGAGAAGGTTCTGGTTCTCTCTTGTTTACCGGCCTGCGAACAGGGGATACTGGTCTTGGCAGGGAAGATAATTTCTCTGCAGCAGGAGACGCTAATACTTCAGAAAGTGATAAAGAACCATCATTATCTAAGTCCGCTTTAGAATGTAATTCTTGAGAGTCTTCAATCGATAAGCCTGTAGCTTCGGAAAGTTCCTCTACAGATAGTGTTCCATCCTTGTCAGTATCAGCCTCGATAAATTGTTCTGCTACGCTAACAAATGGTTCCGGTTCAGGTTCTGGCTCAGGTTCTGGCTCTGGCTCTGGCTCGGGTTCCGGTTCTGGTTCCGGTTCCGGTTCTGGTTCCGGTTCTGGTTCTGGTTCCAGTTCTGGCTCCGGTTCTGGCTCTGAATTTGGAGAACTCTGGATAGGGATATCAACTCCAAATGCACCATCAAAAGCATCTTGTGTGACTTTAGCCGCCTTTCTATCTGTAACATCTTCTTGAATTACAGGTTTGGATTCAACTTCGACTACTTTTGGCTGACTAAAATTTGGCAAAGGTACCGATTCTTGAGAATCTAAAGATGATGATTTATTTGGAAGCGGAATTTCACTAGACTTTGTAGGAACATCAGCAACAATGGTTGGCTGAGGTTCCGGGGATACCGATGGTGCTGCTTTAGGTACTGATACCGAAGATTGAGATAATTCCGTTACTGGTATTGCATGACCAATAACATCCAATGAGGCGTCCAATTGGTCAGCGACTTGAATAATTGATTGGAGATTATCTTGTGGATTGGAAAACATATCATTGAGTGAATGATAATATTTCAAAATCTCATCGCTACCTCCTGTTTCTTGAGCAATTGCTAGCAGTTTCAAAATCCTCATAGGATCTGCTAAGCGAGTTAAAGACTCAAACTCGGAATCGCTCACATCTGGCTTAGAGTTAGATGATTCTTCTCCAAGTGAATTTGGCAATCCAATAAATCCAAGAAGTGGATCGGTGAAACTCATCAAACCTAAGTGCCCTGCAACTAAGAAGTAAATTTCACCTCCCTCACAATTCATACGTTCACTCGCTGCTTCAAAATCAAATTCCCCTGGCAGTAAAACAATGTCAGAAACCTTCTCAAAGAATTTAGTCAACGCATTTGAAAAATCCATCTCCATCAATTGGTGAACTATGTCTGAAGATTCTGTGATACCGAAATATGCTGCTGTCTCGTCGACCTCAATACCATCTGGTAAAGAAGCACCTTCAAGAACATCACCAGCCATAACAATCCCTCACTAACCCACGCTGAATGCTCATCTTATGAAAACCATGTCTACCAGTAAACCTATTCATCTGTTTTTAGCAAGATTAATTATCGCCCGAGATTGAGGGGCATTCCAACCATTACCCTGAAGCCGCATCAATATTTCTCGCTCAGAAGCGTCTTCAGAAAGTGATTCTAAGACCCAATCAACAGCAGAATCTCTATGGCTATCTTCAACTCCTTCAAAAATATCCAAATCAACTTCTAATTTAGCTTTACGAACCTTCTTTCCTGTTTTTGTAGCAGATTTTTCTTTCGTAGAAGTGCTAACATCGCTTTGAAACCTTTCTCTAGGGTAACTAACTGGCTGTGAGATTGAGCTGCGTTGCTCTTGCATAGGCATGGGTCTTTGCTTAGGTGGGCCGCCTGAAGGGCCATTTCTGCTAGCAGAGGGAATATTTCTTGGCGGTCCTCCAGAAGGACCTGGGTTTGAAGTGGCAGAATTTCTATTGGAACGTAAGTCTTTAAGGAAACTCAGTCTATCTTCTTGATAATCTTCTTCATAATCATCGTCTTCTTCGTCATCATCAAACCAATCCTCTTCGCCTCTTCTTCGAATAAAGGAGATGACAATAATAATTCCAACAAGAGAAGATACACAAACAAGAATGAAAGTTAAGATACCCATCCCTAATATTTCGATTGATTCATTGGCATTATCTTGAGTTTCCAGTGGGCAACCATCAACGTATCCGTTTATTCCTTTAGCATCATTAGGGCAGTTGTCAAGACTATCAGGTACTCCATCAGAGTCAGTATCTCTCTCATTGGCTTTACAACCATTTGAGTCAACTTCGCCAACAAAATTGTTCGGCTTCGATTTATCGAAACAAAGGTCCGGATTATTTCCAGATTGATTATCACCATATCCATCACCGTCGCTATCGCGCCACTGAGTTTCATCATCGGCAAAGGCATCTGCTTGGCCACTGGGGTGGGCGAACCAATTATCATTAGAGTTTGGATCAGACCATCCATCTCCATCTGAATCTAAACAACCAACTCTATCTTCAAATGAGGTCCCATTCTCTAATTTACAATCATCAGCATTTGTACCATCTGGTTCATCTCCATAACCATCGCCATCGCTATCCCACCATTGAGTCTCGTCAAATGGATATAAATCGCCTTGCTGATTAATTCTAATAGTCGAATTTTCCTCTAAATCATATTGGTAAACTCCTAGACGGCCATCACCGTCCCAATCAAAGTTTAGAGCATTATTATCTGTACATCCAAATTCATCAACTGGGTAACTCTGTGGTGTTTCAGGACAGCTGTCAACAGAATCCAATACTCCATCTGCATCTGTATCACGCTGTGATGGCGAACATCCAAACTGGTTTGCTACTTCTCCTGATGGAGTATTTGAACAAGAATCTTCGAAATTGAAAACACCATCTCCATCATCATCTACTTCCCTTTGAGCTTGAGTACAACCAATAGAGTCGACTGTTTCCCCTACAGGTGTTAAATCACATAAATCTGCATCATTGAAAACTCCATCTCCGTCATCATCAATTTGATTTTGAGCACAACCAAAAGAGTCAACAATTAATCCTGCATCTGTATTTGGACATGTGTCTTCATCATTGATCACGAAATCACCATCATCATCATTGCCATCAATCAAACGACAACCTACTCCGAGAGTGCCATCTAGGACTCCAAATTCATAAGGACAAATATCTGGTTGGAAACCAAATTGCTGGTCGCCAAAGCCATCGCCATCAGTATCTTTCCACTGAGTATCATCTAACGGGAATGCATCACCGGATTGATTTTCTCTTAGATTGGTTGTTGAATTTAAGTCATAAGAATACAAATCCATGAAACCATCGCCGTCGCTATCTTGGCAGCCAAATAACGGGTCGGAAGAATTCCCGAACACTAGAGGGCAACCATCAAGATAGATTCCGTTAGCATTGCTTCCATTGTAAAATGATGTGAAGTTATCAGGATAGCCGTCACCATCCGAATCGTTAACTATTGCAATATTATTCGGGAAGGCATCTGGATTAGTTGCATCAAGTGAACTATTGTCTCCATATCCATCTCCATCACTATCAGCCCATTGAGTAGGATCGAATGGCCACATGTCTGCGCCATCTTCTAATGTCCAATCTGGCCTTGGATCTGAATATCCATCAAAGTCAGAATCTAAACATCCATTTCTGTCATACATTGAAGTACCAAATTCAAATCTACATCTATCTCCTCCAATTAAGTCCGATGTATTATCTCCAAATCCATCACCGTCCCAATCTAAGTATTGCTTGTAATCATATGGGAATGCATCACCAGGTTGAGCATTAGCGTCATACCAGGTGGTACAACAATCAGGGCCATGGTTGTCGCCATAACCATCTCCATCGCTATCAAAGACCTGTTTCCAATTATTGGTGAATATGTCTCCACCCTGATATGATATCTTGTTATCTGACCAACCGTCTTGGTCAAAATCACCACATCCAGTTCTCCCTAACCATGAAAATCCGCGAATGTTATTACAAGTGTCTATTGTATCAGCATAACCATCATCATCATAATCATTGCAGCCAAATACAATTAGAGATGAAGTTCTATTTTCTTGAGGACAAGAGTCATATTGTGGACCAAGAATACTATCTCCATAACCATCTCCATCGCCATCAGACCATTGCCCAGATAAGTAAGGAAGGTCGTCAATTCTATCAAACACTAAGTCTCTATCGGAATCTAAGTAAAGGTTTAGTGAAATAATCTTATTTTGTATTTCATCAATAGTAGCCACTTTCAATGTACCATTTCCATCAAATAGAGGCGTAACCTTTGAGTCTGTAATCAATCCATTAAAGGTTTGACTAAACCAGGGAGCAAAATTATCATGAATGCCGTTCTTTTCAACTGAATTCCATTGTAACTGTCCTGAATCAGAGTCGGTTGTAAACAATATATAATGGGTATCTATTTGAGATAAACTCCATGTCCCTTGAGGTGAAGAATTCGGTTGGCTTATCATTGAAATCCATGTTTGTGAAGCCTGTCTTACATAGATTGAATTTGAATCAGACCTTACAGCCATAGCTGGATTTTGACCGCCGATTAAATCAAATGACATATCTGAACTATCACCACTAGGTTGATCGATTAAAACTCCATTCCATGTTGTTTGATCCCACATTCGCTCATATAGGCTAAGAGAGCCAGATGAGGTTAATGCTGCTAGTATAATCGTACCATCATCTGTCATACGAATTTGAATATTTGTCGCCAAGTCCGCTTCTGACCTAATTACTGAACTATTGAGAACTGTACCATTCCAAGTCCACATACTAAGATTGTGATTATTACCATCAAACTCAATCAATCCAATCGCTAAATCACCATTTGGCAACCATATTGAGGTATGTGATGTCGATGCTGCTTGTCCCGAAGTGCCTAAATTTTGGATGTTCCATCCATTTAGGTAAAATGCATATTCTAATTGTTGATTAGCAGAATCTCTGTAAATTATATGAGATGAATTATTACTATCTGTCAATACATCTATTGGTGATGCAATTGAAACAGAACTTCTAATATTTTCAAAGGTCCATCCAGAAGTAGTTTCTTTATTGACAAAAACCTGAGTATTAGATGTAGTAGAATAAGCGATATGTTGTCTGTTAGACAAATCTATTGCTTGACCGATGAATTGAGGCATGGTACCTAAATTTTGTATATTATTTTCTAAAGCAGTCATAGATTTAGGCATTCTGAGAACTACTCCATTATGGTCATCAGAAATGACCACGTATGGAAGACCTGATGAAGATACTGCCAAAGAACTCGATGAGTTATTATGATTCAAATCAGTCAATGTATGTTCTAACCAATCTCCTGAGGATGAGCCATCAAAAGCATTTTCCAGCAGAGTGGTAATCGTAGAATTTTGTACATTAGATGACAATAAAATATTTGTTTTACCTGAGGATGATGAGGCTAAGTCAAGACTTTCTAACTCTCCAACAACAGAAAATTCTCGATTTTCCCATAAATTACGAGAATGGATATTGTAGACGACATATTGGCCATTCAAGGAATCTGTAACCTCTTGACTAAATACAAAGTCTTCAACACTATCACCATCGAAATCTGCACCTGAAATTGCACTTAATGCAGCATTACCACCGCCCTCTACAACAGTATAATGTTGAGATTGCAAGCCTGATGAAGAACCGAGATATAATTCAGCGCTACCGGTTGTGTATGAACCTGAATGAGTGATAAATACATCATTAAAACCATCAGAATTTGTATCTCCCGCTGATAATACATTCAAGCCAATTAGTTCGTTTATCTGCCCGGTAAGATTTAGATCGGGCAGACCGGCTACACCTAAGGAATTACCCAAATATACCCACACCTTGCCACTTTGATAAGCATTCGAGCCATTATATGGTTCAGAGATGAATACATCGTCATAATCATCTCCATTAATATCAGCCACAATTTCGACTTCATAGCCAAATAAAGTTCCCTGAAGATTAGACTGGACATGACTGTTACTCTGAGATGAAAATCCATTTGAGGTACCATGGAAAATTTCAACCGAGGAATACCCTGTTGGACTATCTAAATTGCCTGTATTTCCAACAATTAAATCATCGAAGCCATCATTGTTAATATCTCCTGAAGTTGACATTGAACGCCCAAAGAATGAAGCTTGCGTAGATTGCGCGGGAGATTGTAGTGTCCCCCAACTATCACTTTGTGATGACCCGTGGAATAATTCTAGTTGCCCGAAACTATCATCTCCAAGCGAAAGAATCAGCAACTCATCATTTCCATCTCCGTCTAAATCTTCAACAGTTCTTAGTAAAGAGCCATATTCTTGGCCACTAGTTGAGGGTATAGAAACCCCAGGAATTATTTCTGAAGTCGTGGCTAAACCTGATGAAGAGCCGAAGAAAATTTCAACCATTCCATCGTCTTGATTATAGCCTGGTGAACCAACCGCTAAATCACTAAATCCGTCGCCATTAAAGTCTCCAACAGTAAGGCCATGTCCCATTTCTTGGTTATCTTGCTCACCATAGTATTCCAAATCTGTATTGTTATGAAGTCCGTTTTGGGAACCATAGTATACATCTACTTGGCCATTAGATGAACCGACTAAAGAATTCGATGGATCTGATGAAATCCACGTACTCAGTTCAGGTTGAGAGATAACTAAATCACTAAACCCGTCTTGATTAAAATCACCATGAACAGTATTTCCTGCGACTTGCCCCAAAGATACTGCTCCTGCCCAAAGAGACAAATCTGGTATTGGGTCGATTTGATTTTTATTATTGGCCAAACTTCGCTTAAGAGTAATTGTAGAGTTGTTTCCATCAAACGTTGATGTTGAAATTTGGGCCAACCCATCACCGTCAAAATCTAGACCGATTTGTGAATGAAGTTCTACATCGGTTAGAATCGCTTCTCTTGAGATTGTGCCATTTACTGTTGAATCAATATTAATCATCATTGCATCGTTTGATTTAGAATAAAGAATACTGATCATATCGCTTTCATCGATGTGTAATTCGATATCTTGGCCGATGGGTCCGTTATCCAGTAATCTAGTTTGCCAAAAAGTGCCAGTAAAACTGATTTCGATTAATTGACCTAGATCATTTCTGTATACACCCCATTCCAAATCAGAAGAAGATACTGCTAATTCAATATGTGTGACGTTAACATTTTCTAAAATTGTCCTAGTATGCCAAGTATCTCCTTGAGAATACAAAGAACTCTGGAGTGCGAGTTGAGCTGCCTTCAAATTTGTTCCATCTGCATAAAGGAGGGTTTTTCTACCATTTTTCTTGACAGCAAGAGCACAGTCAACTAGTTCTTCCAAGTTGGATGACGCACCTACATCATCGACGTGCATCAAAGTTTCAAAACCGGATATGTTTCGTGAATAAGTCCTAACTTGTCCTTCAAGGGTGCTCCAGCATATCTCGATTTGTTGATATCCTGTAAATTCAATATCGGGAGTCCCTGGTGTTTGATTATTAGCATTCAATATCAAATGACTCTCCCAAAGATCTAGAGCTGATTCTGCCCTTACTTTTGCATTATCTAATCCATCGATAGAGATTTCACTTCCCGCAAAATCATGACCATATAGAATTGTATCAACATTCGCATATGGATGAGTGAAAGATGCTTCTGATTGAGTCAAATTACTATCTTCATTAGAGTTTTGAATCATCAAGGGAGACATCAATTGAAGTAAAAAAATAATCACTATCAGGCTGGGAACTAGCGAGGTTTTGCCCTTGTTAACACTCGCCATAAACTTGCGACATCACAGATACTTCAAAAATACTTGTGCAATTATCCTATTTGACCCCCTAAGGGGGTCAATTTGAACCATCAGGTAGAATCCTTGACAAACTAACAACATTTGCCCATGATATGGTTAGAGTTCTTATCATTGGAAACTCGAAATTCCCAAGCAATGCAATTACTGAAACTCTGGTTGAAAATTCTAACATGATAATCGCATGCGATGGTGCAATCGAACAATGCATAGATAAATCATTAGAAGTTGATTATGTAATTGGCGATATGGATAGCTTGAACAATATCAGCATTCGTGATTTAGAACAATTAAATCTCCAAGTTATCAAAATTGAAGATCAAAATGATAATGACTTATCAAAATCAATAAATTTTGCTTGCGATTTGGGGGCTAAACAAATCGATATTATCGGTGTTGAAGGAGGTAGTAATCAGCACCAATTCGCATCTTATTGGTCGTTACTAGATTGTCCAATTGAGTCTTATATTCATCTAGAAGATTCTATAGTTTCCACTATTGATTGTTCTTCTGCAAGTTATTCTATAGAAATAGGGGGCACCTTTTCAGTATTTCCTATTGGCCATTGTAAAGGAGTATGTGTTAGTGGTTCTAAATGGGTAGTTGATAATGAGGAAATCAATCCAAGTTCCCGAGGATTGCATAATGTCGCTATCGAAAGAGAAATTGAAATATCTTGTAGAGATGGACAATTACTTATTTTTAGAAGCCGGTAAGTGAGAGCGAATCATTTCAGAGTAGTCGCCCTTTCCATCCCAGAGCATTGCTTTTTGATCTATTCTTGCTAGTTCTAGAGTCTTTTCAAAGCCGCCCCAATCCTCAATTAAGGCCAGCTTAAAAGCTACTTTAGGGGTATATCCTGGTAAGAAATTCCTAAGGAAGAAAGGAATTCTTCCTGGAGTCACTTTGTTCACTAATTTGACTATTGATGTATTACATGTAGTGAGTAGAGAGTGATACCAAATTGGGTCGTCAATTAATGAATTCATACTCTTGGCCAATCCCTTCAGTAATTGTTTTTCTTTTCCAGGCGGGGTTATTGCTCTAAACATGTAATCTTTATTCCCCCGAGCATTAGTTCTCAGTCCGAGTAAATCACTTTCATGTCCAACCAATAGAAATAACTCATAATTTCTCCACATTCCATCCCAAGGGTGATATCTTTGACCCTTGATTCTTCTTGCCTCAAACGAAAAGGAAAGACAAGTTCCATCATTGAATTCTATCGTTAGAAAGGTGTGTGCTAAGCCATGAATCTTATGGAAATGGTCTACTACAAACCATACATCTTTGATCTCCTCGACATTAACAGTAATATTATCATCCCAATTTTCGTCTCTATCTCTTGTAGTTCTCCAAAAAAAGTTTCTAACTTTAGTAAAAGTGACATTGTCACCGTCAACTATTGCCCTTGATTGGAATTCACAGTCTGTATTCCATACCACGCCTTCACGGGGTTTTTTTGGTAAAACTTTGACGACCCAAATAAGTAGACATAAAAGAAAAATACCGATGAAAGATATTAGAATTATTGACCAAATACTACCTAGAACATCGATGCCAAGAACTTCCAGAACTTCACCACCTATTCCAGATTCTTAGGTCTTGGTCCCACCAATCGTGGGCCCCATCTGGGTGTTGTCGCCAAAGAACTCCTTCATCATCAACAGTAGTTGGTAGGCCTTGAGAATCAGGTGATCCATCTGCTAGAATCATAGGTTCTGGACCTAAATCCCGCATTTCAAAAATATCCTTTTCGTCTTTGACTCTTACCAAGAAAACAAATGCCAATAAAGCGACTACAAAACAAAGGATACCTATTGAAATCCATCCCACTGAATCGGTTTCAGTATCCTCTCCAAAGGAACGAGATGGTAATACCTCTGCTTCTTCCTCAGTCAAATTCAATCCAGGGAGTCTAACCATGTTAATCGCATGGATTGTTTGAATCAATTCATTATTGATTACTTCAATAGAAACCAGATGAACTCCTGCAGGAAGTATCGAACAATCGAAATTTGATGAATTATAATCTTGGAAAATTACTCCTTGGATTCTCCAAATCTTAACGAATGGAGTGAAATCAATGTCAGGGGAATCGGGAATTATAGTGACTGAACAATCTGTATCTGTAGAATTACCGTTTCCTTCGGTTAGTAAAGAAAATGCAGGAGCAGGACGATTCGAGATTGTTAAATTCAACCAGTCTTCTGCTGTTTGTGATAGATCATTACGATAAGTCTCTCTTAGCGTATAATCGCCAGCTGGCCAGTGAGAACAATCTAAAACATCTTGAGAATCTAATACCGTGAATGGTGCCCCCGAAAATGTTCTAGTTCCATCAGCGCCATATCTAGGACCTGTTTCATCATCAAAAATCCTGTTAATAGTACATTGATCGCCAGTTTCAATGTTTTCTGGAGCATTTAATGCCAACATTACTCTTGGTGTTTTCAATGCAGGCTTTAGCAAGTAAGTTGGTAATTCAAAAGTAGTGATCTCATCACCCGCTTCATCAATTATAGCAAGACTCAATTCATGTTCGCCATTAGCCCATGAATCATAAGTAAGACTAGCATTTGATTGGCCACTAAAAGACATTATTTGGGTTTCAACTACTTGCTGCCCCTTATGCACTCCAAATAGTCTTAATTCTAGATTTACAAAATCATTTGTTGTAGACATGACAACAACGACTCTAATCGAATCTATATCTCCATCTTGATTAGTATCCAATGTGTCATTTCGAAGCGCAATTAATGTCAACCCAGCATCGCCGAGCGGATCTTCTTCATCATTCTCCTCGGCAAATACACTACCAGAAATTTGAGGAACCATTAGAGAAGTTAGTAAAATCATGAGTATCATCAAACTCTTACTAATTTTATTCTCACTCATTCATTTCACCTCCTGGTAAATCTTGTTGAGGTAAGGGTAAGGGAGGTAATTGCTCTAATGGAATCATCCCCTCAGAAGGAATATTCTCTTGGGTCAATGTTTCAAAATCAGCAGGTTGTTTTGATTCAAACAATTCTTCTTCGGTAAGTACATCTTCTTCCCTAGACATCTTGACTAGTAATGCCAATAATGCTCCAATAATGAAACCAAATCCAATAATAAGATAGGTTAGCCAAGAGGCTGCTGGGTCTTCTCCTAAAATTGCAATCGCTGCTTTCAAGCCACCGTAATCATCCGACCAACCATCGCCATTAGCGTCAGGGCAGCCCTGTAAATCTCTAACTGAATCACCAGCCTCAGAAGGACAATCATCCCTCATCGAGCCTAAAGCAACATCACCAAAACCATCACCATCACTATCTCGCCATTGTAATGCTTCATTGGGGAAAGAGTCCGCAGCGCCAAATGGATGGGCTTGCCATGAATCAGTTGGATCTGACCAACCATCGCCATCTGTATCTTTACAACCTAAGCGGTCTAGGATTGAAGTTCCAGGTAATTCAGGACAGGCATCACCTTGGTTTCCATTTATTTCGTCACCATATCCATCACGATCACTATCTCTCCACTGAGTTGGTTCATGATCAAACATATCGCCTAGGTCCGACCAACCATCGCCATCAGTATCGATGCAGCCCCAACTATCTCCACCTTCAGCAGGCCCGACCGAAGTTCCAGCATCATCTGGGCAAACATCAGCAGTAGTACCTAGAGGATTGTCGCCTCTTCCATCGCCATCTCTATCATGCCATTGTGTGGAGTCCTCAGGCCAAGCATCTCCCGAACCTCCGGGACTTGCTAGCCAAGTAGATGTAGAATCTGACCATCCGTCAAGGTCTGTATCTGGACAGCCCCATCTATCAAAAGTGGAAGAACCTACTGTGGTTTTACAGCCGTCTCCTCTAAATGATTCACGCCATGTTTGACCATCAAAATATTCCATTTGGTCGCCAAAACCGTCGGAATCTGTATCGTGCCATTGGCTTCTCTCATCAGGGAAAGCATCAGCAAATCCATCAGGATGAGCAATCCAATCTTCTGTAGGGTTGGAATAACCATCCTTGTCTACGTCTCTACATCCTAATCTATCAAACATAGAGATCCAGCCAGATTCAACTTCTTCTGGAGTAGAATAGACACATACATCTCCTTCAAAGCCAAACAAATTATCTCCATAACCATCGCCATCTGTATCTCTATACTGTGATTCAACAAACGGGAAATCGTCGATTTGGGTTGCTCCATAGGTTTGATTGTCGCCCCAACCATCTTTGTCTGTATCCCTCCATTGAGTTGGGTTATCAGGGAAGTCATCGATGAATAATGCTCCAAAGGTTTGGTTATCTCCCCAGCCATCATAATCTCTATCATTCCATTGAGATGGCTCGGTAGGGAATGCATCTGAACCGTTTTCTACAGTCCAATTGACATCACCATCTGAATACGAATCAGAATCTGAATCTGTACATCCAAATCTATCGCTATATGATGTACCTGTGATAAATGGACAGGCATCTGGCTGAGTTGCATTGATCAGCCACTGGCCAATTCCCCAAGCTTGATGGGTCTCATTCCAACTCCCATCTTCCCAATTATCTCCATATCCATCACCATCAGTATCGGTCCATTGAGTTTCATCATAAGGGAATGCATCGGCTAGACCAACAGGATGGGCAAACCATTCAGTGATTCCATCTAGGCCGCCAGGGTCTGCATCAGAATATCCATCACCATCATTATCTAGACAACCAAATCTATCTAATGATGAATATCCTCTCTTGAAGGGGCAGAAATCTCCTTGGAAACCATCTACGTTGTCTCCATAACCGTCATTGTCGGTATCTTGCCATTGTGTAGGCTCGTTTGCAAAAGCATCAGCACCGTTATTTGTACCCCATCCTAATTCTGGATTAGAGTAACCGTCTGAATCAGAATCTGTACATCCCTTCCTATCATAGAGGGAAGTGCCTGGGACATTGTCGCAATCATCTTCTGTATCGATAAATCCATCTTCATCGGTATCTCTATCGCCAGAATCAATCGATGCAGTTAACGTATATTGAATTGCATCATTACACCAACTATCTTTGCCCTTAATTTTTACATAAACCCAATCTGCAGAAGACATAGTTTTACTCAGAGTTCCTGATGGGTTATCATCACTCATAGACAGAGATGCTATTTGTCCACCACCAGAATCGTGAATTGAGTAATCACCTTCCCATCCATCATCAATGCACCAAAATTCAGGGTTTGGTATGTTTCCGGAGAATGCTATACTGACAATATCTCCTTTGTAGGCATAAATTTTCCACCAATCAACTTCATCCGTTGGTGAACAGCCATCATCATAACAAACATAGCCCCCCGAAGATACACCTTCAGCAAGGATATTAGCGCTTTGAAGACTGTTGTCTGCCGAAACTGGTGGCGTAAATGAAATCATCAGCGCGGCCAAAGCCAGCACAATGAATCGCTTCGCGACCATGCTGGCTAATCGGCATACCACCTATGAAATACCCGCTTGTTTGAATTTGGTAAAAATATTGAAAAATCACATTATGTATGCAATAATCAAGTGATTTGGCTCAAATCAGGGGATTTTCTAGATTACCCTGAACAAATTCTAATTTCTCAGAATGGATTTGTAAATTCTTTCAAAATCCTCAGCATTATGCTCATATGTATACTTAGAAAGAACTCTCTCTCTGCCAGACTTGGCTTTTTGAATTCTATCCTCGGGAGAATCTAAAATTCGACATACTGATTTTGCTAAATCTCCAGGGTCTCCAGAATTGAAAAGGTCGCCGACTGAAAGGTCAATCATCTCAGTCAATGGCGGTTGATTCACAGTTACTACAGGAGTCCCACTCGCCAATGATTCTAATGGAATCAAACCTTGTCCTTCGTAATATGAAGGATAAACCACTAAATCTGCAGAACGAAAATGTTGTGCTAAATCATCAAAGGACATACTACTTCGAATGAATAATGCATGTTCAACTCCTAACTTACGGGCGTTTTTCAGTAATCTCTTCTTCATGTGACCCCTACCTACGATAACCAATCTCGCTCCAGGATGTTTGTCTAAAATTTCTGGCAGTGCTCTAATCAAGGTCATGTAACCTTTCCTTGCAACTAATCTACCAACCGCTAATATCATTGGAGTTTTTGTATCGGGTAAATAATTTAGTGCACTCTCATCACCACAATCATAGGTCGAACGGATCTTCTCATGAGTTAACTGCTCATCCTCATCATCTTGATTTGGTGGCCTGAATACCTTGTGGTCACAACCCCACAATACAACTTCGCATGAGAAATCATCAGAGGGTTGATACCAATTTTCAAATTCAGAAAGTGTTGATTTGGAGTTGGATACACAAATGCTTGATTCAAGAATTCCGGCCCTTTCAAATTTAGAATAATATTTTGCAGTCAGCCTAATAGCAAGGTCATTTGGATTCCTCCACGTAGCCGATTCCTTAGCCTTAGATGCCCTGATTACACCTTGTTTCTCACCTAACCAAGAACCATGCAATGATGAACAAACTGGAGCGATGTTGTCTTCCATGAATCTAAATTCTTTCCTAGAAAAAGAAGCTAGTGGAAGATGAATATGAATTACATCTACTGGATCTAATTCATGTAAGTGCTTTAGAGCCTTTAGAGCGTTTTTTGCATAAGAACGTGTGAAGGCCATCGGAGCCTTAAGCCATGGCACTTCGATAATTGAAACTCCTGATTGTGTTGGAGTTTTACCTTTGTGTGAACGCGTGATAACACTTACATGATGGCCACATGATGCTAAATGGCCAGCTAGGTGAAATACTACAGAACCTATACCACCCCACCTTGGAGGGTATTCTCCAGCAATCATGGCGATGTGCATTATGTTCTCCACATGCGTCCTGCGTTTGAATGTCTCCATAATTGGAGTGTTAAAATTTGAATTCTTTAGCCAATGCTTTCAATACTGTTCGCTAATTGGCAATGTTATGGCCGATTCACTGCCAGTGACCGTCACAGTAATTCTTCCTACTAGAAATGAAGAAGAAGCGATTGAACCCACTATTGATTCCATTCCGAGAGGATGGTGTAAAAATCTTGAGATTATGATTGTCGATGGAAATTCAAGTGATAGAACTAGGGAACTTGCGCTAAAGAAGGGTGCAAGGGTTCACCTAGAGGACCGAAGAGGTTACGGTAGAGCATATAGAACCGGTTTTGATGTTGCAAAAAATGATATTATCGTCACAATGGATGCTGATTGTACTTATCCTGCCGAGTTAGTTCCAAAATTAGTAAAGAGATTATTAGATGATGATTTAGACTTCATTACATGTGACCGGTTATCACTCGCAGAAAGTGGTTCTATGTCTGGACTTCATGGCTTTGGAAATTGGGCGTTATCATTCACCGCTAGACTTCTATTTGGCTATGGCATAAAAGATTCACAATCAGGAATGTGGGTATTTAGAAAATCGATTTTCAAAAATGAAAAAATGAAGCCTTCCAATGACGGTATGCCACTTTCTGAAGAGATGAAAATTCTTGCTAGAAAGCATTTAGGAAAGAGCAAAGCTATTGAAATCTCGGTTCCTTATAGACCAAGAGTCGGTGATGCTGAAATTCATACTTGGGGAGATGGATGGAAAAATTTCAAGTTTCTTTTTGCAAAGAGATTGGGCCTAAACAGAACTAAGACGCCATGGGGCGGAAGAGATTCAAATCCCGATTCGACCAAGAAGAATTTGCCAGAACAATGAGTCACTATTCTATTAATTCATCAATAGTAAATTTCTCTTGCTCAGATTGTACTTCAGCAGCACCATCGATTATCCCACCTTCTAATTTTGGAATTTCTTTAGTTTGGTTGCTCTGTTCTTGATTACGCCCAAACGCAGGCCACGATTCCAGCAGTTCTAATTCATCAAATTTCTTTCTTCTTCTAACTGCCAGCAGAGTAATTATTACTAGTAAAACAACTACTCCAGACCCCATCGCAATAAATGTCATTGAACTGCTTTCTTGTTCTAAATCATTAACAACTACTGTCCTAGATATTTGATCGATGTTGGCGTCATCTCCAATTCCATCTCGGGCTATAATCTTCAGGCTAGGCCTTCCTGATTGATCTGGTCTAATCTTTATGCTACCCTCCCAAATATCATCATTGTCATCATCACTAAGGTTAAAATTCCAAACCTGTAAATTGTGAATAAGCGTAGCGCTAACATCTTTCGTAGTCCCATCAGGGTCCAGTAAAATTATGCTGACCTCAAATAATACCAATTCATCTGTTATCATCTCGGTTGGAGAAATAGTGAGAGATTGGTCATCAAATTCAGGGTCTGTATCTTGGATTGTTATCCTGACTTGTTCTTGGTCTTGTTCACCCAAACTATCTCTTACTACTAACTGAACATCATAATCTCCTGGCGGCAATGTAATCTTTTCTAAACTCGCAGAGTAAGTTACTAATGGAGTGAAATTACCGATTTCAAATACTCTCCATTCCCGGTAAATAATGTCATTATCAGCATCAGAAGATGATTCTTCAAGAGTTATTTCATCACCACCAAGGAAAGATTGAAGATTTAATGGCGAATCTATAACAGCATTTGGTGCAGAGGTTCGTATCAGTAAAGTAATGAAAGTAGACTTTGATTTTCCTGTTTCATCAGTGAGTTGAATTTCAATTGAATGGGTCCCTGCCGGTAATTGTGAAATATGAGTTTCCGATGTTGAAACTGAATCAAGAAGTGGTTCATTAAGCAAATCACTTCTAACTGTCATCGTGAAATTATCGCCATCAAAGTCTTGAGAATTAACTGCATTCCAGAATATGTAGTCTGAAGAATTGAAAATTTGACTGTCAGTTGGAGTTGCTAATTCCAAGTAAGGAGCAGATTGCTCGACCTGAATAGTGATAGAAGTCTCAACAGGCTGATGTATACCATCATCAACAGACAATGTCACGACATGAGTGCCTGCTGAAAGCCTGCCTTCGAACATCAACCAATCTTCATTGGCTGGGATTAATCGTCCATCTAAATCGCTTTCCCATGATACAAGGAGATACTCTGAACCCGCACTGGGTTCTAGTTGAGAACAGTGCCAGAACCCTTCGGCAGGGAACGTGGAACATTCAGAATCATAATCTCCAGAGCCATTAGCAGAGAACTGAATCAACTCAGAGGAATCATAGGTTTGGGAGGATACCGGAGTTGCAATAATCGATTTAGGATAAGAATTTTCAACTAGAATCTGCTTAGAAGTCACCTTAGTTTGGTTGACATGCTCTAAAACATCGTCACCTACTCGCATTTCGATATTATGGAATCCTCTAGATAGATGTCCTTGCCAAACCTTTCCAGATTCTTGATCCGACCATTGCAAAACTCCATCAATGCTAGACCAAAATTCAATTTCTAAATTATCACCTTCTGGATCAACAGTAAGTGAACCATCTAAAGTAACAACGTCTTCGCTGAAATTAGAATCGCGAATAATTGTAAATTCTGGAGTTGGAATTTCATTGTATAACTCAACATCAAATTCCCATTCTACCGGGACATTAACACCATCATCTAACCAAATTGATAGAGAGAATGAATTCGAAGGAGGAGCTGGATTTCCTGTGGTAGATACTATCGGGAATGAATAATTGAATACATACGGACAGGTTTGTGAGGGACTAGAAGGGTATTGCAAGCCATAAGAGGTTGACATCCAACACGAAAAGTCATCCCCTTCAGGGTCATATGAACCAGTGAGATTGACTTGAACTAAACCAGTTCTAGGCATTTCTAAATCATTCCAAGCATTCAAACCTGGTTCGAAATTTACTACCAATACTGGTTGTTGATTTACTAATTCTATAGTCCTAGATTTTTGAACACAATTTCCTGAGTCATCGCAAACCTTAGCAGTAATAGTATGAATGCCATCGCTCAAAGTTTGAGATGATGATAATTCATTGACAGTAAAATTCGATTCAGTTCCAATTATGCCATCAATAGATGAAGTCCATTCCCATGTTAATGGGTCATCATCTAAATCCCAAGAACTACTTGCATTGAATTCAACTATTGAACCGCTAGGGAATATTTCCAAATCTAATGGTGTATCCCAATTTAGGAATGGTGGTTGATTGCCTAGAGGTAGTAGGCAATATACGACTCTATCCTGGTCTAGTTGTACTGAACTACTGTTAGAAATTCCATCATATCCACAGGAAATTGTAGCCGAAGTAATTGATGATGGCCCTGATTGAGTCCACTGCTGGCCTATGAAATTGGGAAATTTGACATATCCAATTTCGTTGGTTGGTTCTTGTGCAGAAGACTCAAATTGGTCAAATGTCAAGTCAATAATCGATTGTGGGATACCATTAGAATTGTTATTGATAGCCCATACTTCGACATCCCAAGCCACATCGATGGTAGCCGAAGGAGAAATTATTGCATTACTTAGGTCAATCTGACTGGGTTGATGTAAGTGAAGGGAAGAGAACGAATCTAAATTTAATACCGTATTTGATGTTAAATCGACTAAACCCGACCAATTTACATTGCTATTCTGGAACATTAAAGAGCCAGTACAAAGAGGAGTAATCGTGTTATCTTGCCCGGATAATTCAATATGATCACTGAGCACTAAACAAGAAGAACCAGAAAACTGAACTCTACTCATGCTGGAAATGAAGTTGCCATTATTATCGGCATTCCAAACAATCCCAGTATGATTCCCACTCATCATCACTAGATCTATGTTGGCTGCCGCTTTGTTCAATTCCAATGCAGGACCAGACTGTGGGCCTGTTCTTTCTGTATCGATTTGGATATCATGTAAATGTAATCGCCCGCCTTGTTGTCCTAGATTCAAGCCTCCGTTATCTATTGACAATGGAGCATAAGATGGATTATTATCTTCCAAATTAATATGATTAAGCCACAAATCGACTGAATCCTTAACTAAAATACCTGCACCTAAAGACTGCTTAACAGTACAAAAATTACATGTTACGTCACCAGAATTTGATTCTAAGTCATTAGATTTCTCAAAATATATCCCCGCTTTCTCGCTATCTAAAACTCCAGATATACCGTTCCCTAAAGAAGTTATATTGGAAAGGCTGACATAACGTGCATCATAGACATGAATGCCTGAATAACCATTGTCAGATAAACGTAAATCATCTAAAATTAAAGTTGAAGAATCGACAAATAAGCCTTGTTTTGAGTTATTATGCAGATACCAATCACTACCTTGCATGGCTCCTCCTGATGTTGAAGAAACTGCAGGACCAACGGAACCTGAAATTTCTAAGCCGTCAAAAATAGGCGCAAAAAACGATGAACGAATGGCTAATCCCGCTTCATGCGCACCTTGTCCCGGATCTCCTGAATTAGTAATTGTCAAGTCTCTAAACGTTGTTGAGGAATCGACAAAATATAATCTGACACCTACAGTAGTTGAATCTTCAACAGTAGTATTTTCAAACCAAGCTCCAGTAGCATTAACCTCGATTGCAGCATATCCTATATTTGCTGTTTTAGCACCACTACCTCCTGTTCCTCTAACAACAGTATTTGTGAAATCTGCAGTTTCATAATTTGTATAATTTGTATGGTTTGCTTTGTCTAAATAGATCCCTCTATACATCGAATTTGAAACTACACAGTCTCTGACTACTGCTCTAGTATACCCTCCATCATCGATATGACGAATTAAAATCCCGTAATCCGCTTTATCGACGCTAATGTTTGTAATCAATGGTTGACTATCTTCAACCCAGACGCCTGCTGAAAGAGCATTAGCACCCTCTGCAGTGACATTATCGATTACTACATTCCTAAAAATTCCACCTGAACCACCCCAAATATTCAATCCCCTAATCCGTAAATCAGTCATATATGCTCCATCTAATATTGGAGTTGAGCCAGCACCTATCGAAAATCCAAGACCATATCGCCAGTCTGAATAACTTACTTCACGACCGGCCTGGTCGATGTATAAGTCATGAATAATTGGTGCTGAATTGGAAAATAAATCAATACCTACTCTTGAGGGATTGATTATGGTGGCATTATTTATTCTCGGATTGGCATTATACATCGTAATTCCATAGACTGAATCTTCAATAGTAATATTGTCCATCAAGGAACCTCTACCATTTGAACTTGAATTAAACTGTATACCGTAGTGTAATCCCGTAGATAATTGAGTGAAAATTACAGGACAGGAAGTTGTTCCTTGGGCTGTAATTCTACCTTCTACATATATTCTAATACTTGGCGATAACTTGACAACTGTACAAGGTGAGAGAACCAATTCATCGGTAACATTGACTGTATAAGATGATGTTAATTCGACTACTCCACTCCACATTATCTGAGAACGTGCGCTGGTTTTTTCAGACTCTTGAAACTGTAAATTTGTGGAGTCTGAATTTTCAACAAATACAGATAACGGACCTACAAAGAGTATGAATAAAACTGAGAAAACCAATAATCTCGAGGTTTTACCGCCCTGCATAATTAGTGTTAAGTTGGTAATACACTTCAATGGTTCGTCTAATTGAACAACTACAGAATCAAATATTAACATCAGTAAGTGATAAAACTCGGGTTCAGTTGGAATAAAATATGCCAGAGGCATTTGTACTTTTCAAAACCCTACCTTCGCAAGAAAGAAATGTCTATCTTGCCCTAACAAATCATGCATCAGTAGCAGAGGTACATGCATTATATGGAGAGTATGACTTAATTGTACGAATTAGTGCTAAAGATTCTAAGACATTATCAGGAATGTTGATGGCTGAATTTAGGCAGATTGAAGGAATCAAGGACACTCAAACTTTGATTGCGGTGGATTATTGAGGTGATATTATGGCTATTGGATTTGTATTGATAACAACTAAACCAGGACAAGAAAAAATAGTTAGAGAAAATCTTGAAAAAATAGATTTTGTCACTTCCGGTTGGATATTATTTGGAGAATATGACTTGATTGCTAGAGTTCAAGCAGATGATGAATTCCAGTTAACTCGTTGTATTGTAGAAGAGATACGGCCAATGGATGGAATCGCTGATACAAAAACCCTAATTGGCGCAGAACTCTAAATTAATGAGTGCAATCTCTTCTCTAAAATCTTAGCAGCCCTTGGGCAGCCTGAAACTTTATGCTGGGAAATTGATTCTCTTAGAGAAGTCAATCTTTGAGAAGGGAAAATAATTGAATTACATAGCCACCATCTAGCCACGTATCGATTATATGTTTTCAATCTGACTTCATGGTCAGGTTTACTAAGCATTTCAAATTGCGACTTTGCTAATTCTAAATCAGAATAGGTTAGTGCTTCGACTAGGTTTAATCTTATCGAGTCTCTGTAAATTTGATTAGTTTGATGAAAAATGGCATTCTCAACAAAGTCGATCACTTCTGAGGATGATTTAACACCGTTCTTTAATTGAAAAATCATCTCTTTAGAGCGCATGTTCAAACTCAATGCTTCTGCTTCTGAACCAAGATGTTGGACACTTTCTGTAAGTTTCTGAGCAGCAGTAAGGTCTTTTTCTAATAGTGCTAAGGAGTGCTTGATCACTGATATAGCAATTATGAAAGTTGATTTAGAAGACTGACTAACTTTACTAATATCTACCTTGGAAAGATATTCGCTTGTTTCATCGAAAATTCCATCATCTGCTTTTTCATCAAAGATTCTATCCTCTAACCTTCTAGATGCTGCAGAAATTGATAATCGATTTGATAAATCATTATCTGAATTTTCTAAACTTTGTAAAAATAAGTTCTCAGCATCCTCAACCCTGCCCTCAAACAATGCTAATTCATACTTTAATCCTATATTTCTTTCATCATTGATTTTCTCAATATGGTACTTGAGGAAATCCACTTCACATCTTTTGGCAGCAACCTTAGCAGCGAAATAATGAAGATCCGAATTATCAGGAATTTGATCTATTGCCTGTTCAATCAATACCGCTAAGATGTTAGAACGATGCGGAGATAGATTGGAAAGTTGTTGTTCAATCAACTGAATTAAATTTTCATTAGAACTTGCAATTTGATGATATAATAGTATCAAGTCTTCATCATCAGACCTATCTACACTTTCCCAATGATTTACCAATGAAATATGTATCTTTATTTGTTCACTTTGTTCGATAAAAGACCTCCTGACATTTCTAACAAGGTGATGTAATTCCACTTTCAAATCTCCTGAACTCCATCTAAGCAAAGCTTGGTCATCAAATATCCCAATCATTTCACTTACAGAGGCATTGCTCGACCTAATAGGAATCGGCTCTAATGACAATAGGTCCAAAGACGCTTTCTCTTCCTTGGTTAAATTTGACAAAACCGTCTTCTCAACGTAGTTTTGAATATCTGTTGATTGTTCTGGTAACTCTGATTCTGGCTGATATAATTGTAGAGCAAGAGGGTGTCCGCCCAACCTCTTTGAGATTGACATTCTGGTATCTAATGGCAAATCTTCACCAAGGATTTGGGCTCCAAATTCTTGCTCTAAAGGAAGGATTTGTATTTTTTCCAAATAAGAAAAACCTGAAATTGGCTCACGTCCAATCAAAATAATCTTGAATAAGTCTAAATCATTCAATTTTTGAAATAACTCATCGATTGCTAAACTATGCCTATTTGAGATTTGATGAATATCATCAATAACTAGAATTTGATTTTTACAATTTTCAATAATCAGATTTTCTAAAGCAGCTAAATCTTGAGGTAATGAATCATTTACTTGCCATTGAGAACATAATTGGTATACATCGGTAAAGTCACTAGCAGTTGCCCATCTTACATTCTTTTCTTGTTTCAAAAATTGCTCGCAAAGAGAACTGATGATAGCAGTTTTTCCGATACCTGGGAGGCCGCAAATCAGTATTGAAGAATCGTTGAGTTGTTCGGTTATTTTTGTCAAGTCATCATCTCTACCAAATAATTCAGAATGTTTTGGCATATTGCCAAAAGCTATTCCAGTCTTGATTTTTTTCATTGAACTAATTTTGTTACTGGAGATATATTCTCTACCTTTCTCAGATATATGGAATACTTGTCTTCTTCTAGAACCCCCTCCGATTACATGGGCCATCCGCTTGAATACCATCTCAGATTGCTCGAGTTTTTTTAGGGGTAAATTTAGGGCAGAACGGACTATTCCAAGACCATCTGCAATACCTGGAAGCGAAATTTCTCTGGTTACATCCCAGGAATTCTCAATGTTAGGGGAAAACTTACTCAGCCACGTAAGTATCCTTTTTTGAGATGATGACACCATGGCTAACACCTATGGGAAGTACTCCGCCCTATCAAATACTACGAAGTTTCGTTCAGTCATTACTCTATACATGGTTGTCCTTTTGTGTATCGCCGTTAACGGCATAATATGCCGGTGGAGTATGACCCTAGTTCATTCCCAAAAAAGGCTGGAGTTTATCTCTTCAAAACCGAACAGGGAAGAGTATTGTATGTCGGGAAAGCAACTAGAATCAATGAAAGAGTGCGGTCATATTTCTCTTCAAACCCAGATAGGAAAATGATTACCGAATTAGTATCCCGCTCTGATAAAATTGAATATATTATCACCACATCTCCAAAAGAAGCACTTATTCTGGAAAGGCAACTTATCAAAGAGCATAAGCCACGATTTAATTCAAGATTAAAGGACGATAAATCATACCCTTACATAATTTTGACAGATGAGGAGTTTCCTCGAATTATGTATACCAGACATCCCCCCAAAAATGCAAAGCGCTGGGGGCCATTTCCAAATGCAGGTGCTGCTAAACAAGTAATGCAATTACTAAGAAAACAATTTGGAATCAGAGACAAGGATTGTCATGGCAAAGATGGATGTCTTGCTATGCATATTGGATTATGTAGAGGGCCTTGTTTAGACCCTGAGGGATATGATTCAATCGTAAATGTTGTAACAGAAGTCCTTGATGGCAAGGCCGGGAAATTAATCGATGAATTAACAAAAAAGATGGATGATTTCTCTGGAAAAATGCAATATGAAAAGGCTGCCAAACAAAGAGATCTGATCAAGGCGGTTAGAATTACAACCAGTCAGCATGTTGTTTCCAGTAAAGTGTATCGAGATTGTGATGCCATAGGGATTGCATGGAGAGGAGAACATGCGGCGATTGTTGTACTTCATGCAGATGATGGTGTCGTAAAAGGTCAAGAAGCATGGCCGATTGTCTATCGAGGAGATATTGGTGAAACGATTTCAATGTTTATTTCTTCACATTATCAAAATCGCTGCCCGCCAAGGTTACTTTTGACTCCTACTCCTGTATTTGATGGGACTTCAGAATGGCTAAATGGAAGGAGACAGTCTCAAGTTGAAGTAAGAACTCCTACTCGTGGAGACTTGGTTACTCTTCATAATCTAGCAACTCAAAATGCTGAAATCCAATTATCTCGTTTCATCGATAAAGCGAGTGGTTCTCTTGAACAAAGAGCTGCTGACGAATGTGCTGAACTTTTAGGAATGGAGAAATTAAATCATATCGTATGCTTTGACATGGCCCAGTTAATCGGTGAAAATAGAGTTGGAGCGAGCGTATCATTTAGAAATGGAAGACCAAATAAAAATGAATATAGAAAATACACTGTAAAAGGCAGTGCTGTAGACGATCTAAGAATGATGAGCGAAGTGGTTGAAAGATGGCTAAAGAGGCAAGATGAATGGCCGGATTTACTACTAATCGATGGTGGTGAAACTCACTTGAAAACAATCAGCAAAATACTTGTAGAAAACGATGTATTAGGTGAATTTGAACTCGCTGCAATCGCAAAACGGGAAGAGACTCTATTCAGATTAGAAAAAGAACCAGTAATCCTAGATAGAAAAGGAAGGGTATTGATACATTCGAGAGATGAAGCCCACCGATTTGTAAATACATTTCATAGAAAACAAAGAAATCGTGATAAAATAAAAGATCCATTACAGGAAGTTCTTGGCCTTGGTGCTAAGAAAATGCAAACATTACTGAGGCATTTTGGTGGACGAAAGGGGATTGAGCATGCTAGCATAAAAGACCTTCAAACCGTCCCTGGAATTGGAAACTCATTGGCCAATCGAATACATGAAGCAATTAATCCCTAATCGAAAAATTCATCACCTATTTCTGTTGATGGTTTAGAGGCATTAGAATAATCCTTGAATTGTTCTAAATCACCATGCAACCCTCCGCTATGGAATCCTTGTAAATCGGAGAACTCACTGTCACCAATTCCGACCTTACTCGCTTGAGAGGATTTAACTACAGCACGTTGCTTCTTCAATCTCTTTTTCCTTCTACGCCTACGTATCATTAAGAAGAGAAGTGAAATTATAATTGTTGGATAAACCCAAAATTGAGTTAAGATATAGCCCCAAGAAACTTCAACTCTAAAGGTGATAGTGTCTTCAAATTCACCATTGGGAATCGTATAGGTAACTACTTGCCTACCATCTTTTTCCTTAACTTCTAAATTTCCAGATGTAGACTTAGCATCTTTTAGTGTGATTCCTTTAGGAAGGGTAATTGAAATTGGACCGCTAAGTTCTGCTTCAAATTCCTCATTAACTGAAGTATTACCTGAGAAAGTATAACTCAATTCTGATTGTTCTGGGTCAGGGAATGTAACTCCTTGACCTGAAACAAGACCATTGGATAGTGATGCGCCCATCGCTTCAGCGACATCAACCATTGGACGTAAAATCTGATTGGACATTGCATTGGCAAAGAAAGACACTTCTAAGCTATCCATTTCACCACCTATCATTTCGCCTAAATTTCCATCGATATCCAATTTGAATTCAACCATAGGAATTTCGACACTAAGAGTAATTGGCTCATCATCCCCAATTGTGAGGTCTGGCGCGCCAATTCCCTTAACCGCTGTTTTAATTTCAAAGCCGCTTAAGTCGACATTGGTTAGTGGAGAATCCTCTTGTTCTGGTAATTCTTTACCAATCTGTTGAATATAGGCAGTCAATACCTCTCCAACATTTTTAGAAAAGTCGGTTAAGCCTTGTTCGGTAAAACTGAAAGATAAATCTTCATCACAAACCTCCATGTCTTGGTCATCGTTACAAATGCTTTCAGGGCCCTCGATGACCTGAGGCTCACTCATTCTACTAGCGATATCTAGACCTAAGCGAATTAAATCAGATGGTAATGCCTCCATATGAACTTGGGTTGTTCCTGATTGTTCCAAACGATCTAAAGGAACTGTTATTCTGTGTATAGATAGTTCAGCATCCAATGCAAAATCAACCGAAACTGACTGAGTCCATTCATTTATTCTAAATTCTGAAATATCAAAGTCAATAGAAGTTGATATACAGGTTCTCTGTAATGTTGTACAAACTACCTCTCCATCACTATTTTTTATTTCATTTCTCCAGTCGTATGGATTTGTGCCTGCAAATGAAATTTCAGAGTCTGAATTATTATCAAGAGAATGGGTCATAGTAATCTTATTTTGACCATCGATAGTCCTGACCCACGTTGGTAAAATTATTTCTAAAGTTAATTCTGATGGCGGTAAATTATCTGGGATGATTTCTTCTAGATAATCCGATGAAAGGGCTGTTTCAATAGATAGACCACTATTTAATACGCTTCTAAAATCATTTTCAGTTATGACATCAAGGAACTTAGCAATATTTTCATCTCCATTATTTTCTTTCAAAATATCGATAAGTCGCATTGAAAATGGTTGGCTAGTAGTTCTTAGGAATACTGGATATTCTTCAGTCATAGCCGAAGGACCTCGAACACAATAATTCAATTCTACACCAGGACTTGGTGTTTCAGTGCATCCTGTCGAGTGAGTATAGTTCAAACCACCAGCAGATGATAGCCCATCGCTTAAGGCATCAGAGACCCAATACATTTCATTCATCTCGATTTCTTCAATACCTCCAACTGTCGAAGAAATGCCATCTGCAATTGATTCTACAGGGAATTGTGATGTGAATTCTGTCAAATCAACTAGACCATTGTGATAAGCAAGACGAATGCCATCGGAGGTAATTACTGGCAAAGTGGCCTTATCTGTTACACTCACCAGCGATATATCCCATTCATTCAAAATTGATTCATCAAGATATGCCATCTCTACAACAAAATCTAATGTTGCGGCTGATTCATCAGTCAAGTCTAATTTAATATTCAAATCGATTGCTTTACTGGAATTATCAATACTGACCGTACTTGTAGATGGTCTGTCTCGATTAGCGATAACAACGGAGATTGGGGTTTCAAGATCACTAGCACCTACAGGAGCATTTCTATGGTCTATGCCCCATTCGCCAGCAAAATATGCTGAATTACCAGGCGTACCAGCTCTTCCAGCAATTGTACCGTTTTCATCAACTCCCATAATGTCTGCATAATCAGGAGGAGAGAAGGAGTAATTGCCTTGGTGACCAGGAAGAGTCAGTAGAGAAAAATCAGTGGTAATCTCAGCCCCCATTACCAATAATCCTTGGTAGGTACGTTCCAAATCAAAAGATGATGAAGAATTGAGACTAAATGCACTCTCAGTCAACTCTATTACAACGGTTGATGAAATACAGATTGGAGGCATAAATGCATTGTTTTCTGAAGCACCCTCTGATGAATATACTGAATCCGTGGAAGGGTCTGTTGAACATGCTGTTGTCACTCCACCCTGTGTGATTGATGAAACATAATCAGTATCTATATCAGAAACATTACCAATACCTGATTCTAGAGATGATTCTAGAGCAGTGTTAACTTCTTTCCTTAACTCTACGCCAACTGTATTTGTCCCCGGGCCAGCAGGGGTAGCATCGAAATAATTCCGAATCAAATCTGCAGGGGCGCCATCATTAGGCCCCAATCCATCAGCGGCTAGAGCTGAATCAAGACTATCGAAACCTAAAGCTGAGCGGTCAAATTCATGGATCGCCCATGTCAAATTGAGTTGTATGTTTGAAGTATCTAATAGTTTGAAATCATAGGCTCCATTTACCCAATCCGGATGATCAGGACTTTGATCTTGAGATGAATTATAATCATCACAAGTACCACCTAAATCAGAACATGTAGTCATTCCAGCCGCACTTGCTAAAGGAACAAATATCTGTAATAATAGTATACTTTGAATCAATAATATCATCACTTTTGAAGTTCTTCTACTAGTGATTTTGTTAACCGTCATGTGCAAGGCTATGTGAGTGACATTCAAAGCAATTACCCTCGTGAGCAATGTATGAGCGATGTAAAACATGCACATTCAAGTTGTATGGCTCTATTAATTCCTCTAGAATTTTCATCAGAGGTAAAACAAATTCTGATCGAGGAAAATCTGTATGAAAATAAATTTCGTCCAAGAAGAATTTCTGAAAAATTAGCATTACCTATTCGAGAAAATTATGAGAACATAAACGCAGAAATTTCTAAAATAATGCCTCATCTTAACTCTGAAATTTCTATTGAAGAACTAACTTTAGAGATTAATAAGCCTAATTTAACTCCTGCTGAGTTGATGTTTTCGAATATTTCTGACTGGTTGGAAGATTTTGCTGCCAAGAAAGACAAAACCGTTTTACTAAATTATATCCCTCAAAAATGGGAGCTACTAGGAGATTTAGCATTATTACCGTCAAATGCCTTTACACAGAAAGAATGGAATGAAGTTCTCTCGTCCTGTCAAGATGCTGAAATAAATCAGCTCTGGAAAATCATTTGTGATTCTCTAGGGGTAAATCGCTTAGGTCGACAACAAGAAATCTCCAATGATATAATGAGAACTTCTCAAGTTGAATTATTACTTGGTAAGCAGGGATGGGTCGAACTTCTAGACCATGGGGTGCATTTTGGGTTTGATGCTACAAAAGTAATGTATTCATCTGGCAATGTTACTGAACGACACCGAATCGGAGATATAGATATGAAAGATGAAATTGTAATAGATGCATTTGCCGGTATTGGATACTATAGTTTACCAATGTTAGTAAGAAGTAATGTTAAACATTTACATGCATGTGAGATAAATCCAAATTCTATAGAAGCATTACATTGGGCTGCAAAAAAGAATAATGTTTCACATAAATTGACTATTCATGAAGGAGATAATAAAATCACTCTAGCAAATCTTCGAAATATTTCTGATCGTTGCCATCTAGGGATTCTACCCTCTTCTGAAAGCGTGTGGAAGCCTGCGATGGAGTGCTTGAAAAATGAAGGTGGTTGGTTACATATTCACATGAATGTGGCTGAAGAAAAAATTCCAGCTTGGGCCGAAGAAACTATTTCTAAACTAAAAATAATATCACAAGATATAGGACGGGACTGGAAAATTGAAGCAAAACATATTGAGAAGGTTAAATGGTATGCTCCGCACATTAGACATGTCGTTCTAGATGTTCATTGCCACCTATAATTCATTGAAAAGAACCTGGAGGAGGAGGACCTGTTGGCTTTTCTGACAGAGAATTATTCGATTCTGCTGCCATTAGCATTTCCTCGTCACTGTATTGATTCCATTGAATTGGTTGTTTGGTTTCTGAATTCTTCTTTACAGCAAAAACTATTGCTCCAATAATTGCACTAAACAAAATAATTCTAAGTATCAAATCGAACCATGAATCCATATTTTCGTTGTTAGGGAATGGGTCATAATAATTGGCTAAACCATCTCCATCATCATCAAATTTAGCCTTAGAGTCCTTCGGGAAAAGGTCTGCATTATCTCCTAGACCATCTCCATCGGTATCATTCCATTCAGACCTATCATCGGGAAATAAGTCTGAATTATCTCCTATCCCATCTACATCTCTATCTAAGCACTCTGACGGGTCTAAAGGCCATATATCTGAATTATCTCCACATCCATCACCATCACTATCAAACCACTCATTGGGATCGAGTGGGAACAAATCTGAATTATCTCCGACTGTATCCCCATCAGTATCGTTCCATTCCGATGGGTCACTAGCGAATCTGTCACGATTATCACCATATGAATCATTATCTAAATCAGCCCAGTCGTCTGGGTCACTTGGGAATAAATCTGAATTATCACCATAGCCATCACCATCAAAATCTGCCCAATCATCAGGATCACTAGGGAATAAATCTGTATCATCTGAAAACCCATCTCCATCTCTGTCGGGACAACCTTCGGGAGAAAGTGAATTTCCTGGTTTACTTGGACAAGCATCTCGATTATCTCCAAATCCATCACTGTCTGAATCTAACCACTCGGAAACATCTGTTGGGAAAGCATCAGAATTATCGCCGAACCCATCATTATCTGAATCGCTACATTCGCTAGAATCGGTTGGGAAGTCATCGGAATTATCTCCACATCCATCTCCATCACTATCATACCACTCTGTTGAATCTAAAGGAAATTCATCGATACCATCAATGAAACCATCATCATCTGTATCTTCATCAAGGGGGTTGCTACCAATGTCGGCTTCCTCAACATTAGATAATTGGTCACCATCCATGTCATTGTCTTCGATATCTCTGCATCCATCCAAATCAAAATCTAATGAATGGTTTCCAATCATTCCCTTGGGACAGTTATCATCGATATCCAAAACATAGTCATTATCATCATCTTCATCGATATTATCTGTACAACCATCTGAATCATGATCATTTAATAATTCACTAAACGGACATGGATCTATCGCATCGTTTAGCCCATCATCATCAGAATCTCTTTGTTCATCAGAGCAACCATCGACATCCACTACAGCGCCTAACTCTGTTGATGGGCACTTGTCAATACCGTTAGCAATACTGTCTCCATCATCATCTAATTGTTCCCAAGAACACCCATCTAAATCTACCGATTTACCAAACTCTGTCCATGTACATAAATCATAATTATCCATTACACCATCACCATCGGTGTCAGCATAGCCGATGGATTGGATAGCAAAATAAGAGATGAATTTATGCATAACTCTAGTTGGATGTGCTTTGTCAAAGAAGAGATATTCATCTGGATTACTGGCCAATGTAGACGCACTATTGCAAATCGGAAGAGGCAATAAAGTGGCTGATGCTGAACAAGCTGCATCTTGTGTATTGACTATACCAAGTGCCATGCTATTGTCTACTATATCGTTAAACAGCGTCCATGCATCGATAAAATGAATTTCTAACCCTAATTCGACTGATATATTTCCTATCAAAGACGATAGTTTTTGATTGTATGAAACTACTTCAGAGGCTATGGAATTCTGTTGATTTTGACTTCTCCCAAGTATTTCTGGTGTTTTTTCTAGCGGAGGCAGATTAGGTATTATGAATTCTGTTGCTCCAACAGCTGCTAATTCTCTAATATGCGACTCCATATTTGCTACTATAGTATTGGAGTTGGCTGTTCCATAAAGAAAATCATTACCTCCAGACCATAATGATACCACATCATTAGGAGATAATGATGATTGAACGTTGGCCACATAATTTGAAATTTGAGTCCCAACATTAGGCAGTAAAATATAGGAATACCCTACTCCGGTTTGAGACCCACCAAAGGCACGGTTATCTCCTTGATCGATTCCCGAACCTATCGTTGTAGACAAACCATAAGCCTGTGAAACATATTCAATCCATACCTGGCCATTAGAAAATCTACCTTGCCAATAAGGGGGTACGTCGGGTACATTAAGGATAGAATTTTTTGCATTACCCATATCACTTAGAGAGTCCCCAAATACCAGTAAATTATTTCTTTGAGGCATCATAGTGTTTTGAAAAACTATCAAAGTAATATCTCCATCCCCCACCAAAGAGTTTGAAGAATCAATAATATCAATCGAAAAATAATAGAAGTTCTCACCATTGTAAAATGAGTTCATGTATACATTGAACTGAGTGGTGGTGGCTGATGCTTGGAAGATATGGGTGCCATTTGCGACAATATCATTGTTGAAATCTTTGAGTTCCCAGTTTCCATAAAGGTCTACTCCAAATGGAATATTTGAAACTCTAACGCTTATCGAAACCGTCTCATTTGAAAACCAGTCATATTTTGCTAATGAAAGTTCAACATTTGCTGAACGGCCATTGTCTGCATCTACTACTGGTGCATTGAACTGAACGAAAAGCATCAATAAGATAGCAAAAATTGCCTTTCGCATAACTCGCCTAGATACTTGAACTTCAAAGCCCTTCCCTATTATGGACTAATCTTTATCTTCTTTGAGAATTGCAATATTATTACTCATTTCATAAGGGTCATTAGATTCATCAAATAATATAGCATCCAAAACTATACTAGATTGGCCATCCAATGTTGAAGGTGGGTCTATTTGAGTTTGGTAAACCATTGCTACTATGAGTAAAATCGCTACAATGAACGCTATCGAGGTGACTACTCTTGTGTCAAAGTCACTGATGGTATTGTATGTTTGAGATTCCGGTCCTTCAGAATTGATTGTTCCATATGGGTCTGATACTCCAATCATAGAAACTGAAATAATCTGAACTTCGTATATCGGCCTACCTGCCGATGATGCTGGATTTTGAATATCTTCATCGCCAGTTGGGTCATCACTGGTCGGGGTTACTGCAATATTACGAATATGTTGCATACCATCTCTTACAATTCCAAAGGTAGCATATCCTTCATCATCTCGATTTTCAGGATCGAGATTGTGCGCTTCAGTTTCTGCAATATACCATTGTGAATCCGCAGAATCAGGGTCCGCACCTCTAGCCATCCCTATTGCACCATCCACATGTGATAATTTTTCATGGTGTTCTAGTGGAATTGTAGTTCCTGTTCCACCACTGCCACATTCAGGGCTGGTGAAAGGATAGACACCCAACTTTTTGCATGTTGGATCTCCTGCCTGAGTAACAAAGTCATCAATGACTCTATGGAAAAAAATACCATCATAAATTCCTGCTTCAACGTTTTTTATCATATTAGCAGTTGTAATTGGCGCCCATTGTTCAAATAATTCCAGAATAACTATTCCGCTTTCTCTAGAGTCACCATGGCCCTCAATATATGAGACTTCAATTGAAACAATTGCATTGCCTTCAAATGATTCTTTCATAGGTGTATCTTCTTCAACCGGTCCATCTGTCCAAGTGCTCGGATCTATTCCCACAGACCTCCATTCCGGCGCTTCTTCCTGTGCAATAGCAGATGGAATCAAGAATAATAAAATAAAATTGAGGACGGCTAATGTAGCAAATCGCCCTCGCATGACGCGACGATAAGTTCCACATCAAAGAATTATATGCAAAAAAGCGTCATACTCATGATGGAGTAATTGTTGGTCGGTTCATGGCAGAGGTCGATTCGTTTCTAGAGGGTGAAATCTTGGAAGCTGAAATTGTCCCCTCAAATGTCTCTTCCAGACGAGAACTAAATTTGTCTATATTATCGACAATTACCATTTCAGTTGTCTTTTTGTTATTAGCGGTTAGTTTTGGAGAGGCTATCGTTAGTAGTACGACTGATGAAGTCGAAGAGTATGAATGGTGGCAGACTCCTCTTCATCTACGTCATACAATGGATTTACCAATGGACCAACTTAGGGCGCAACTTCCAGTCAAGGGCACTATCGACCCGAAGCCATATACTGAACATTTCATAGAAGTTGAACTTCCCTCAAGTGAACAAGATGCTGGAGTTCCTGGCGAAGCACTAATGCATGTGGCCTTATGGTTGCCCGATGTAAAAGAAGGAGTCAAAGTTCCTGTAATTATGACAATCCACCCATACTATGACTTCGGTGGAGAGGGAATTGTTGGAGAAGATTCTAGTCCAAATACTGTACCTGATGGTGGAGTTGGAAAGTGGGTTTACGATACCTTTGTTCCTCATGGTTATGCTTTAGCCCAAGCCTCAACTTTCGGCACTGGACAATCAACACACTGCCAAGATGTCAAAGGACTTGGAGAGCAAACTGGCATACAGGCTGTAGTCGATTGGTTAGGTCAACAAGAATGGTCTAACGGCAATGTTGGACTAATGGGTAAATCATACGCAGGTACGACAAATTGGGAAGCTGCTCAACAACCATCTGAACACCTCAAAACCATCGTCCCTATTTCAGGGTCAATCGGTGTCCAAGAAATGTTCTACCGCAATGGCTCTTCTGAAAGTAGAGCGATGTTGTACGATGCACTATACGAAGGTGCAACTACCGATGCGGGAACAGATGATATGCGAATGTGTACCGATGATTTAATCGGCCCACTAAATCCATTTTCAACATGGGCTGGAGCAGAATTTGGTGGAGCAGAATGGAATGATTATTGGGATGAAAGAAGACATCTTCCCGATGTTCTAGAAAACTATCGAGGTAGTGTCTATCTTGTGTGGGGACTTCAAGATTGGAATGTAGATCCATATCATGCATTCCCGACCTATCAGTTAATGCGTGATGCAGGAATAAATGCTAGAGCGATCGCAGGTCAATGGGCTCATAATTATCCTGACCAGCCAGATAGACACAACGAGTTAGAATCCGGTTATGGTAAGGAAGCATACCCAAATATGAGTCGTATGGACTGGGCTGTTGAGTTATACGAATGGTTCAACTATTATCTCAAAGATATCGGAGAAGAGCCTGAACCGATGGTACAAATTCAAACCAATGATGGCAGATGGCATGTTGAAGAAACATGGCCACCTGAAGATATGACATGGCTACTTCAAGATATTTCTACTGAGTGGAATGGCGCCAGTGGTACTGTAAATGGACTGGGTTCATCAGTGACAATAACCAGTGGTGTGTTTGAAGAAGAAACTCATGTTTCAGGCCTACCTACATTGCATCTAGATGTTACTACCCAAGCATGTCAAGGTGGACAAATATTTGCTACATTATTTGATGAAACCGCTAACTTAAGACTTGGCCATGCTACAATGGATATTCGATACCGTGATGGTGGATATGATGCTAAGCCAACCTCTCCGGCCAGTCAATATACCATGTTGATGGAGTTCAATCCATTAGATGTTGTAATCCCTGCTGGCCACTCTCTTAGAATTGAGTTAACTGAAACTGGAGAGGATTATCTCCCAGGCCCATGTGCTACAAATCCCTTCGGTGGACTTAGTATAAATGGGGGCGTATTTGGTATTCCAATTATTGACCGTTCACCATCTCATGGGGCTTGGTTTGAGGCCCCTGCATGGTGGGAACATCAGCCAATTCCTGCATAATTCCTCATTTAGACAGAGTTATATGCTATAGATGCGAGGGTTTGCCATGCACACAGTTGGTAAAGTTTTCATGGCTATTGGTCTCGTAATTTTGATTATTGGCGGAGTTCTTCTTGCAGTAGGAAGTAGTAACGTCGATGATGCTGGAGAGATTGACGTCATGGACAAAAGTGTTTGGAGTGGACAATCAGGATCCTATTATTTCGATGCATCTGACGATATGATGGTATTAGTTAGAAGTAATATAAGATGTGATGAATTTGTAATGACCATTGATGATTCTGATGGGAATAATGTATACTATAATGACGACTGCACTGAAGATGGATCTAAACCAGTTGGATGGGAAGATGACCCAGAAGGATGGTACCATATGGGTACACTAAGTACATGGCTTGCTAGTGAAGGAACATACGACATAGATGCATCACATGAAATACAACTTTTACCAATGTGGGAAGTTCTTGGTGAAGAAGTAGGAGAAGCAGTTGGTGGATTCTTACAAGGCTTAGGTGGTTCAATGCTACTATGTTGTGGTGGAGTTTTCGTAGTCTTTGGTTTGATTTTAGGAGTTGCAATCGGCGAAGGTGGACCCAAGGTTACAGTCATTCAACAAGGTGGAATGCCAATGGGTGGACAGATGGGTCAAGGCGGTCAAATGATGCAACAAACTACAATGCAGCAGCCGGTTTACCAACAGGTTGCCCAAACACCGGTTCAGCCTCAAACTACAATGCAACAACCTGCTGAACAAACAGTTTGGGACCAGAACTCTCCAGAAAATCCATTCTGAATAAGTACTGAAATCAAGAATCACTTGAGGGTTCTTTGAGCAACGTATTGATGTCGCTATTGATTCCATCAAGGTTCCAATTATTTTCATCCCAGCGTACTTTTTGATAACCATCCTTACCGATAATTACTATTCCATCTGTATGTTCTATATCATAGTAAATTGTGTGACCTCTACCACTTATTGTTGTGCTATTATCACTTTCAGTAAGGACTACTCCTATTCCGAAATCAGACCAGATTTGCTCGATTAAAGAAAAATCACCATCAACAAATTCCTCTGTGGTTAAGTATGTCCAAGAGGTATTGAAGTAAGCCATGTAATCACTGAGGTCGTTAGGACCATCTCTCCATGGATCTACTGTAATTGATATGAATGTTAGATTAATACCAATTTCATTCGAAAAATCATCATGAAGAATTTTCAAATCTGGAGTGACGGTCGAACAAGTATCAGGACAATTAGTATAAAAGAAATTTACAACAACAACCATGCCATTAAAATTGGTGGAATTATATGTTGAGTTATTAGAATCGATTAATGTGAAAGGCAGAAAGGACTTCTCTGATTCGATTTCTTGACCTTCAAAAATATCATCTTGTGAACTTAGACAACCAGCAAATATCAGATTACTGACCAGTAAAATAACCATAATCCTATGATTCAAGAATAAACCTCACTTTGAACGTTTTCTCAACAGAATTAGAGCTACTATTCCGATCCAGATAAAACTTGAATTCCACAATAATTCTTGACCGTTAACATCTAAATTTTCCGTTTCTTCTAGAAGTTCAGGCATATGTTCGTACAAGACCATTGTTTGAGTTGTACGGGGTCCACCGCCGCCGCCACCTTGTCCATTAGATGGCTGGGCGTCAAGGTCTGCAACTCCATGGTAACAAAGTAAGAAATATGGCATACCAATCATCGGTACTTGATTACCATCGGTATTAGTAACTAATTTTGATGAACCGGATAGAGGTGTACTAACATAGTGATATGTTCCTTCTGGATACTCAGGTGTTACGCCCCATCTTCCATTACACTCATCCAAATCACCTACACCGGCAACATAATTCCAATCATCGATACCATTGTAACCTTGGTCGCCATTTTCTTGAGTTCTTTCAACTTCATATGAAGAAGTAATGGCTTTGATTCCTCCACTTCCATCATTACCATACATTCCATAGATTGGATAGCCATCAAAAGCCCAACCGATTATTGGACTATGTTGAGTGTCATCTAAGTCTGTCCAATCATAATCGGCTATTGTTTCACCGACTCCCGGCGTCCAAACAGAGCACTGAGAATCATAATGGTAGTGAAAGTTAACATTGGCAGAATGAGAAGCACAGTGGCCCAAGAAGATGGGTTGTCTATCTTCTACAAAATAGTCAAAATGCAAAGCAATAGCATCTCCACCTGGGCCTTCTTCAACCCCGTAAATTGGTACTCCATTTACTGAAACTGCTACAGCCCCTCTATCCGGTGCACATTCCCAGCGTCCAGTAGATGCTGGACAATTGGTTGTATCATGGCCCCCACTTGTATCATTGACAGGGTTTAATGGAATGTGCCATTCCAAATTAACCTCATTCGCACAGCAACCCATAGTTGACAAAAAGTCATGATTTGGAATCCCATTGGAATCGACAACCATTTCTCCATTCGCTATAGTAACTGAGACTTCACACTGGAACCAAGGTCCTGAGCCTCCTCCTCCAGCACTATTTACTCCATTGGTATTGGATTGGTAAGAATTGCCATCTCCATTAAGATCCTTTACCCAAGGCCCTTGGCCATTTTGACATTGCCACGAATCTTCAGGTTCCCAATCTGGAACTGTGCAACCATTGGAATTTACAACATCGCCGGCAGGGGTATTGGGGCACTGGTCAAGGTCATCTGTAACACCGTCACCATCTGTATCTTTTTGGGAATCTGAGCAACCTACTGAGTCTGCTATTTCTCCTACTGGAGTCCCTGGACAAGTGTCAACTGCATCACTTATTCCATCGCCATCACTATCTTTTTGAGATAATGAACAGCCTGTGAAGTCTACTGTTTCTCCTTGTGGAGTATTTGGACATTGATCGTCGCTATTCATCACACCATCTAAGTCATCATCGGTCTCAGAATCTGAGCATCCAGTATCATAGACTGGTTCACCAGATGGGGTTGAATCACATTGGTCTTCATCATCTAATATACCATCTAAATCAGTATCGCCTGCTGGCTCAGGAGGAATTGGTAGAATTACTTCAACCATTGAAGAAGAAACTGAAAATAATCCACAAGTAGCGAAAATAGTTCCATTGGCATTTACTGTATCGGTATCAAATTCCATATAATAAGAGCCTGTTGAATTATCCATTACCCCTGTTACATCAAGCGTTGGGCTCTGATATTTTGGTCTGTATTCCACTGAACATGTTTCAGGAAATCTATGAATTAGAACCCCAGTTAATGTACCAATTGAACTGTTCTCTTCTGGCTCATCCCACAAGAAAGTAATAACTACAGTATTTTCTTGAGGTGCAGTGATTTCCATTTCAGTAATCGTAAAATTACTAGTTTGGCCGGCTGAATCGACAACTGAGGACTTGACAAACCACTCACCTGGAGTAGAAACAGCTATTTCAGTACTCCAAGAACCATCTGCTAAAACCGAGATATTAAATGGGTCAATTATTGTGATTAGATTACTATCTAAAACTTCCATAGTAACTGTACTGGTAATTGGTGATTCATCGGTGATAAATCCAGATAAAGTAACATTTTCATCATCCCAAGATTTAGAAAAATCAGCAAAAAATAGTTGTGGAATCTCATCTACTGGAATTATATCCTCCGGGTTTTCTGCCAAATCAGAATCATCATCTTTGTTTTCTTCTTGTTCGATATTATCGACGACCAAGGTTAAGAAACCGCCGCCGATTAAGATAAAAGCAAGAATTCCTGTTAGTAACGTGGTTTTCCCGTCCACGGACTAAACCATTTTGCAAAGACATATAATGTATCCCTAATCATGATTCTGCAATCTATCTTTTATCTCTATTGATGAATCATTGGCATCCCAAGTTGCAATTATGCCCAGTAAAAACCCTAAAGGAGCGACCATCATCGACAAGATTAGAATTGGCGTAGAAACATAGATTGGCCTATCAAAGGCTAGCATACGCTTCCAAATGTATCTGCCAGCAAGAATATCAAAAGCCAAGAAATGTAACCATCCGATCAATATAACCTCGTCTTCTTGAAAAAATTCTATGACCAATTCAGGAGTCGGCATCTCGCTACCAAGAGTAATGAAAATATCTAATAAATTAGGTAGAACCATTACTGCATAAGGAATCAATAGTGGCAGAATACATATTCGTAAATCATTCATTACTCTTGCAGTAATATGGTGCCTAGGTAGAAACCACATCAAACTCCATAGTGGAATTATCCAAAGTGACGAAAACCAAAACATAACTTCAACGAGTTGCATCATTCTTCCTCCTTGATATACTTCTTCGAATCACTCTTCAAAAATGGTGTATAGAAGGCTGGAAGCAAAATCAAACTTGATAACAGAGCCAAGGTAATTGCGACTACGAAGGCTTGGCCAAAGAGCCTCAAAGGCAATAATGCTGAAAGATTGAGAACTGAAAATCCTCCTGCTGTAGTTAGTGCTGCTCCCCACATTGCTCTTCCAGTTGTGGCTGAAGCGTTTTCAACCCAAACTTGTTGTCCTCCTAATGGATTATGTTCTACTTCCTCTTCCAATCTAGTGGTGAAATGAACTGCATAATCTACGCCCAAACCTAAAGATAGAGCACCAATAGTAACTGTTTGAGGGTTTATCTGATAACCAGTGTATCCCATTATACCGTATACCCAACCGATGACCATCATTAGTGGAATCCATGATACAAATCCTCTAGCAAAACCTTGTTGCAGGTCTTTTTGTCGAACTGTATGAATTGAAACCAACATCACCAATATCACAATAGCAACTATTGCTGTAGATTGAATTGAAGAGGCCGCGACATCAGAAGTGGTCTGAGCATTGATTAAACTTCTACCACTAAGCCTCAAATCACCTTCATCGGTAAATTGTTCTTCTGTTTGTTGTAATAATTCATTTATTCTGGCATCTAAGTCAACGGTTGCTTGCCAATCTAAAGTATTGGCTTGGAATGAGATCAATGTCTGTTGACCATTTGAATGTAAAATTCCACTTGTCAAATCTCGGCCAGATTGATTATTTAACAACCAATCCGAGAGTTCAGTCCAACTTCCAGAATTATTATTATCGATTCCATTCATGAGTTCCTCTAAAACTTCATCCTGTAATCTTGATTCATCTAATACGTTCCATAAACCACTTGGAACCCCATTAGAATCTGGACTATCAGTTATTGCGGCCATTGTTAAGTTCCACGATTCTCTTCCACTTTGTGAAATGATATCTCCATCGAATACAATGTAAATTGGTGAACGACTACTCTGGAAATCATCTGAAAGTAAGATGAAATCTGCAACTACTTCTATACTGGGGTCAAACTGATCTCTCTGTTCAAATCCAACTTCAAGTTGTTGAAAACCAAAATACATCGGCATCAATAGGATTACCGCGATTAAACCAACCTTCCAAGGTTTAGTAGATAATTCTCCAAGACCTTTTGCAATAGGGCCAACTTCAATTTTACTAGCCTTGTCCAAAGGTAGTTTCTTTGGAGGGATTATTGTCATCAAAGCAGGTAATGCTGAGATGCTGAGCAAATAGATAAAGAATAATCCAATTGCGATAACTGTTCCAAATACTTGGAGGAATGATAATGCCGAGAACCTAAAGGAAAGAAAACCTATCATATCGGTGAAGATTGCAATCATAAGAGCAATAGAGGTGAAGATTGTACCTCTTCTAATTGCAATTTTTCTTGCTTCTAAACTAAAGTCTCTAATTGTTTGACGTGATATATCATCTTTAGAATCTGCTACCTTTAATTCTTCTCGAATGCGTAAAACTACGTGTAAGCCATAATCTACACCTATGGCAAGAAGTAAGACTGGAATAGAATTCATGGCACCATTGAAGGTCATATTTACGCCCAACTTTTGTAACCAGCCAGATAGGCCATAGGTTGCACCAATTGCAAAAATTGTTAGAATCATAACATATGCAGTTTCCCTAACACTTCGGAAATTGAACCATAAAATAATTGCTAGAAGCATGAAGGCTGAACCTGTTAAGATTCCAATTTCTTTACCCAAAGTTTCAGTTGCGCCAATACCAAATTGGGAGAAAGAAAAAGTACGTAATTCGGAGTCTCCTGTTTCTTGTTTTAATTCATCAAGTAGAGTACCGGACCACTCGTTAATGTTTTTCTCAACTACGGGGAATTGATTTGCTTCTAAACCATAGACTTCAGGGTCGGAACTTACCGCCAAGGTAGTAATTACAGGTCCAGACATATTCCATGGGTCCTCTCTTTCTCCAACAGGAATGCTAGAAATCATTATACCTCGATAATCAATTGATTGCTGACCTTTCAAAGCATAAAGATCTGAAATCATAGGTTCTAATCTATCTGTCATCAAATCCTTTTGAAACTCGGTTTTTGCAGAATTGAAACCAAATAAAGAATAAGTCCTCCAAATTGTTTCATTGATTGAAGTTGTTAAATTTTGACCACTATCTAGACGCGCCAGCCAAGCATTTGCATCGCCTGGCTGCCATGCTAGTAATCTTTCAGAGGTAATCGGTTCCAATTTCGGAATTATATTTGCCGTAGTAGTGAGGTTATCCAAAGACTCATTGAATGCACTGTCATTAGAATTTCTCAGAACCTCAATGGCTGAAGTAACCTGAGAAATCCAAATTTGTGCGCTTACAGGGTCTTGGATAGTTTGCCATTGAATTGCAGAACTAGCCATTCCAAAGTTAGGCTGGGAACCAAAAATTGGGTAATGATAATCTTTGAAATTTGAATCATTCAATAATATTGCTTCTGTCAAGGCCAACTGTTCCCAAGTATCTCCAACAAGAAGTTCCCCTTGTTCCATATCATCTATAACTCTGATGAAATCCACCGATGCTTGATATTCATCCTCAATTTCATTGAGTAGCGTTACTGTTTCGTTGTCTGGGAAAAATCCGTCTTCACTATTATCAAACACTAGCTGACTAGCTCCCGAAGATAATGCTAATATTATTACAAATATTATGGCTAATGTAGACTTTGGTTTATCGACACTTCTACTTGTCAACATGAAAAATGGATTTCTCATAAGTCCTTGTCATGATTAAGTGCTTATAGTAATGTGCTAAATTCCGTGCCGTGAATGAATAATTATCATTACTGTAAACAATTTCGAAGCGTAAAAAAATACAACTCTATAAGTCGGCCCTTTTAGGCGACTTCATGGCTGAAATCTTTGATTATGGGGAAACAGATCAAGATAAGGTCACTTACTTTATCGTCTTTTTAGTTGCCATCGCGTCTGTTGTTTTTTTCTATAAGTTTGAAATTTCATCTATGTTAAAAGAGAAAATTATCAGTTATGAATCTTCAATGATTTCAGATTCCATTTTGACAATATTTCGCACAGGAGCAACTATACTCGCATTCTACACAATATTCGTTCTAATGATAATGAATAAAAAAGGTGGATATATGAATCCATTATTTAGAAAGCAAAGAGAGTCATTGCCTCATAAGACGATGGGAGTTGAACGTATGGTGCCGTTTAGCAGTTGGAATCTAATTGTTTTTGGACTTTGTTTCCTATTTATGTCGATACATGGCTGGTATCAATTATTCGATTCAAAGACACCTGAATTTCTAAATTTATTTTCGAGTATATTGCTACCAATGGCTCTTGGTATGGCAATGCTAACAGCGACAGTTGTGACATATGTCATCGTCCCTGAAGAAGTTCGCTCAGAACGTAATTTCGACCATTTATTTGAAACCCATGAAATGGTAATGCATAACTGGACAATTATTTTACTAGCTATTGATCTCTTTGTTTCAAGACCAAACTTAAGTTGGGAATTGGGAATATTTGGCTTGATAATCGGTATTCTATACTGCATCTTCGCCTACATGTACGCTTATTTCGGAGGAGGATACTATGTTTATTCTTTCATCGACCCAAGAATCAAGTATGCACCAATAATAATGACTATTCTTGCCTTGACTATATCGATATTCTACATCTTTATTTGGATGATATCTTTACTGATAGAATATAACCAGTGGATTGGAGGATTTGTACTATTGATAACCGTTTACAGTGTCGTACTATTCAAACAACCAGAAAGAGGAAATCATTCATCATGAGGGAGCCATTCGTCTTCTCCAACAAGACGATACCACCAATACCCATCTTCGTCTTCAAACCATTCAGTTCCATCTTCGTCAATCGAATATCCATCTGGAAGTTCTTCTTCTGCATTTGGGTCTTCCATTCCAGTCTCTTCAGATATTGACTTCTTCAGTTGTTGAACTTCGTCATCAACATCAGCAAATACGCGGTTTACAGTACCAATATTTGCTGAGTGATCGCCATCTCTAACCGCTTTATCCGATTCATCAAGGAAGTCTTGTGTCATCTTGTTACGGAATTCTTCAAATTCTTCTCTCCCATAACTTCCAGTAAATTCATTACCCTTAGATTTCATTAATTGGTCAAGATTCTTTCTCTTGCCAAGGTTCAATTCAGGTGCTTCAGGACTATCGCCCATGTAAAACGAATCTTCATCTTCAGAAACCTTTCCAAAAACACGATTTTGAGGATCTACATCTTCGATTGCTTCAATAATCAAATCATGTTCTTCTTCATCGATTTTTTCTTCTTCATAATTTTGTCCAGTAATTTTGACAAGTTTGAGAAGATTTTTACCTAGAATTCGTTCACTCTCACTAGTCTCAACCAATTTGTCTACCTGTTTTATTAGACGTTCGTAGGGGCTACCCGTGATGGCCCCGAAGATTCGACCTAAACGCCCCTTCTTCTTCGCCATGTAAGGCGGTTTCCATCGGATATTATGAATTTAATCATCAAATAGACATACTTTTCATCAACGAGTAGCCTTTACCATGTTTGATTGGGATGGCGGAGGAGTGGTTAGAGGAACTTATGGCCTCGTATAATCTAGATTCTGTTAATTCCAAAGATTCCTATGCTGCTCAAATTCACCTCAATGGAGACCTATTTGAGAACTTGATTTGGTGGGCCCTTCAATCACTACCCGATGAAATTCTTGTAGGGATGGATATCGATTCTAATTCTCCACATCTATTAGAAGTTGAAAATTTATTTCGTAGTAATCAACATGTTGATGGGTTATTTCAAAGTCAAGGATATCAAATAAAAGAGGCCCATATAGTCAATCGAGGGAACTCATTCTCGGTTCACCATTTACCTGAAGACTGGACTGATGATATGTTTTCATCCAATAGAGGTTCAAGAGCAGGGAGATTTACTCATTGGCTACATACCCATCCAAATGCACCGGCAATTCCTAGTGAGGCTGATGCTGATGCTGCTCAAGAAACTCAAGGAGTTGACATGATTTTAGGATTGAGGTTTTCTCCTGAAGGACCAATGCCTTGGTTCAATGATGTTGAAGGTACAAGAAGGAGGTTTGGTGAAGAGGCAACTCAGGTAAAATCAACAACATCAAAAAGAAGGAAATTTGGAGCTAGACAAAATCTATCTGTGATAGGAATTGCACCTAGTGGACATAAGATACATGAAATTCAATTGATTGCTTTTCATAAAACAGGACTAGGAGTAAATGTTGTTCTAGTCGACTCAGAAGGGCTTCCCTATGGGTGGGATAATTTGAATAAAATCAGTTGAACAACGTTTCGTGAATTGCATTCAGCCGATCTGGATTTACTCCAATATCGCCTCGGCCCAATCTCGAATGTGAATGCATTTCTATGACGCAACTATCTGAAAAATCAGTGATGCTAATGACTATGTCATCCGGAAATTTCCAAAATGGAGTTTTCTCGACAAAGTGAACATAGTAAGAGGATTGTGAAGTTATCTCAACCAGTATCTCGCCACCATTATCTTCGATGTAATCTAGTAACTTATCCCATACAATTGAAGAATTTAGTTCCACTGTAGTTGCCATTGAAGAATCCATACGATATGTTTCACCGCCGCCAAGATGGGCACAATTTCCGCTATCCAACTCACAACTAGGCATCGTTTCAATTTCCTTATCAGGAGCTAATATTGCGATTCCAACCTGGGTCAAGAACCATGGTGAAATTAATAATCCAATTACTGCTAGTAATTTTATTGGATTTGATGCTTCGCTAAGAGGCATTCGCATAAAGTCAACTAAAAGTTCTAATTTAAAAAATAGAGTTTTTTTTCAATCTAATTTAGTCCATTTGGAATCTTCTAAATTATAGATAATTGGAACTCCAGTTGGTACCTCTAAAGATAATACCTGTTCTCTTGACAAGCCTTCTAAATCCATAATAATACTTCGAAGAGAGTTACCGTGGGCAGCGATAAAAATGTTCTTTCCTGCCTCCATCTTTGGTATAATTGAGGAGTTAAGATATGGTAATGTTCTCTCTGCCGTTAGTTCAAGAGACTCTCCATTAGGGGGCGGGACATCATATGAACGGCGCCAAATATGGACTTGCTCGTCGCCATATTTCTCTCTAGTTGCATCTTTATTCAAACCTTGAAGGTCCCCATACATCCTCTCATTGAGTTGCCAAGAAACATAAACTGGCAAGATATTTTCTTGGCCAGCATCGCCCTTAATTTGAGACCATTCAACCATTTTTGCTTCATTTTCTGAAACATTATCTAAACCATTTTCTGGTTCACTGTACTGAAACACTGGTGTTTTTCCACCCTCATGCTGAGATAAAGCGAGCATTGCAGTCATTTGTGCACGGATTAAAGTGGAAACATGGACTTCATCAATAGGTAGCTTTGAGATTTCTTTACCGCCAGTAATCGCTTCTTGGATCCCCTTATCGGTTAAAGGAACATCAACCCAGCCGGTGAAAAGTTTAGCAGCATTCCACATAGATTGGCCGTGGCGCATCAAAATGAGTAGTGACAAATCATTCCCTCAAACCAATGCAGAAGTCGAATGAACATCAATATAATGGATGATTTACATGATTTTTGGTAGTAGCCAAAGAATAAAAATTGGAATTATTCCCATTGCTATATCTCTAGAAAATAGTAAGAGAAGTGTCTTAGAATTTATGTTTGCTAATTTATCAAACTCTTCTTGCATTTTTTTATCTACTAAGTCTGATGCTCGTTCTGCACCACTTCTTGCAACTTCAACGGCTGCCCCATAAGCTAGACTAGATAGTAATCCCGCAGGGGTTAATCTTCGGGCAACTAAAACTCTTGCAGCCCAAAGTTTCAGACTAGATTTCGCAACTCTACTTCCAGTTTGTTTGACCAATGCGTTGTTATCTTTGGGTTCTTCATCATCCTTTTTACGCCCAAACTTCCTCAACCAACTTCTAACTGAAAGCCCAGTTTCAGCAACTTTCCGTAATTTGTTTACATCATGCCTTTCAACTGCCTTTAGCATCCTTCTAACTCTAGCAATTCTCAACATATCCATTGCAATCCAAATGAATAAGCATAGAAGTAATACTGAACCAGCTAAATTAGAGACTTCCGACCATTCTTGCCAGCCAATAGGATCACTCCAAAATCGGAGTAATAAAACAAGTAAAGGGGGAATCATAAATGCTAAAATTTCATTCAAAGCAAGTAATCCAAAACCACGTACTGGTAAACTTTTGAGTTGTTTTAATGCCCATCCAGTGTGTGGTGCAAGTTTTGCAATAGCCTTTCTAAATGGTACAATTAAAAATATAATCCTCAAAATTAATGGGAGCCAAATAATCACTAGAACATAAGAATCCCAAGGACCAGATGGAGGAATTTCTGGCAAACCTATCGCTTCAGTGGCCATGGCTTTCATACTCTGCTGATAGTTTATGACTTCAAACCTACGGCAATAATGTTCCGAATTAATCATGAAGTAGATAGTACTGGGAGATACATGGTCTTCACTCATGACATGTCAG
>QQRY01000055.1:111492-112177 GCA_003602575.1 Candidatus Poseidoniales archaeon | reverse complement strand
CTGACTTTGTCAATGTCTTGCGGCTGGGTAAAACGTCCAATAAAAGTAGTATTTGCTTGTGCTAATATTTTGTAATCAACGTCACTGACATTTTGCGTTGCTAATACACACGCAACACCATATTTTCTGGCTTGTTTGAATATCAGTTTAATCAGGTCTTTTGCTGGAGGATTACGAGGATACGGAGGCAGATAAGGCGCAACTTCGTCCATGAAGAATAATAGTTTCAATTCTCCATCTGCAGGTTGCTGAGTCAACATCCAATCATAGAGTTCACGCGATAATTCTTGTACAAAATATTGCTTTTGAGCCTCGTCTTGAATGGTATTAAGATAAACAATATTTAGAGGAATTTTACCAGGTATTGCTGGTTCAACAAATGAATCGATATCTATTGGAACTCCATTCGAGAATAATAATTGATTTACTCCTGAAGAGAATGCAGACAATCTTCTAGCAAGGTCATTACGAGTGGTCTTAGGTAATCGCTCTTCAAAATCTGTAAGACGATGTTCAAGCATCACTTCTTCCCATGTTGGGACATCTACCTTGTCTTCCCCTTCCTCAACATCGTGGAAACATTCAGGATATAGGTGGCGGATGAATTCATGATGTGGCTCTCTAACAACTCTTGCTAATGCTTGGAAATCTCCAACATTAAGTCCATGTTTTGTCCCTTCTACTA
>QQRY01000055.1:79930-111187 GCA_003602575.1 Candidatus Poseidoniales archaeon | reverse complement strand
ATGATTAGAGATGGAATCTTTGCAATTGCAGCCTCTTCAATTAACGCCTTTGCCATTACAGTTTTTCCTGAACCAGTGGAACCGAGCATTGCTGCGTGTCTGGCAAGAACTTGGGGTGCGATATCTACAGGTTTTCCATTATCTCGACGTTCACCTAAGTACAATCCTTTTGGCTTGTAATGTTTAGTGGGTTTTGAACTTACATCAGGCTCTTTCTTAGTTTCATTATCAATAGACAGAATATCTCCAACTAAGTCTGCCAAATTAGGCTCAGAAACCCCCACATCCGATCCCAAATCATCGGGATTGAGCGCTCCATCTTCTGAAACCATTATCCCCTCCAACTTGGCTAGGGGTCTTGAAACATCCGCAACATAGGCCCTACACTATCGCTATACTGTAAGGTATATCTAAGTGCCAACTCGTTTAAAATGAAGAAACGCCCCCACCTGAAGGTGAGGGACGAATCAACATTTTTCGGGAGAGAGGACCTTCAACCGATTCTTGATACCATTTCAGCATTCATTGTTGCTGGAAGAGCAACATATCCAACATCAGACACATGATCCATTCCTTCGTCAGAATAACCATAAGTGATGAAATCTCGTACCAAATCCCAATCGTTATTGTTGACATTCATGTAAATGAATCTCGATAGAGGCGCATATGATCCGTCAGCAACAGTGCTTGTTTCTGGCGTTACAGCATTCCCTGCATCTTGTACTCCTAAGGTAGCAATCAATGCCCTATCGACACTTAAGTCTGATACAATGGGGGGCAAATCAGCTCGTTTAGATGTTGTGAATATTGTAAGTAGGGTTGAACGTTCTGCGTATAATTTAGTCAGGCTTTGCAGCTTATGGCACCATGCCTTGAACAATGAGAATATTATTCTCGATTAGTTTGGTAAAACATAGCATCATAATGGTGTAGTTACAGGCGCTGTTATGGATAGGATTCCAACAGCCCGCCCGTCATGGACAGACGAAATGCGCGATGCTGCAGTTGCAACTCTTGACTCCAGGCATTGGGTAAAAGGTCCAAAAGGTCGAGAGTTTGGCGAAAAATTTGCAAAACATTGCGGAGCATTATCTGCAGCACCATGCCAAAATGGGTCATCTTCACTTTGGGCTGCTCTTAGGTTGGTAGGGATTGGAGAAGGAGACGAAGTAATAGTTCCTTCATTCACCTTTATTGCAAGTGCTACTGCAATTCCACTTGTGGGGGCTACTCCAATTTTTGTTGATATTGAAAATGATTATTGGTGCTTGGATGTAGATGCAGTTGAAAGGGCTATAACACCGCGAACAAAAGCAGTCATTGGAGTCCATATTTTTGGTCAACCATATGATCCTAGATTGATTGAATTATGCAAATCAAAGAATATCGCTTTGATTGAAGATGCAGCGCAAGCCCATGGAGCAACCCAAATTTCCGTATCTGGTGATAAATTAGTAGCGGGATCGATGGGCGATGTAGGCTGTTTTTCCTTTTTCCCATCCAAAAACATGGCCGTTGGTGGAGAAGGAGGAATGCTTACAACGATCAATCCCGAATTAACCGAGAAAGTCAAAGCGATAACAAATCACGGACGAACCCCAAATTTAGAAAGTATGGAACTTGGCAGCAATCTCAGAATGTCTGAAGTGTCCGCTGCAATCGGTTTAGTACAACTTTCCAACCTTGACAAGTGGGTTGAAAGAAGACGCGAAATAGCAAGTAAATACAATAAAAATTTTGACAACCATCCTGCCGTTTCTATTCCAAAAGTCCGTAAAGGAGCGAATCATGCTTGGCACCAATATTGTTTATTTACAGATAAATCACAAGACCTCGTCAAGCATTTAGATGAAAACGGAATAGATTCTAGAATTTATTATTCAATACCATGCCATCACCAAGCGGTATTCTCCAAACACCCACAATTTGAAATTCCACTCGAAGTGACTGATAAAGTTGCAGGTAATCTAGTGGCAATTCCAGTAATGCATGAATTAACCGAGCAAGAAGTTGATCATATAATCTCAACAGTTCTATCCTTCAAGAATTAATCATTGGCTAAGGTTTTGGCCAAAGAAGCATTCGACCAGTTTGAAAGACCGGTCAATTCCATACCAAGCCAAGGTGGCAACATAACTGGTTGATTTTCATCCTTCAACTCAACCTCTGCTAAAATAAGACCAGCAAGTCCACCTTCAAATTCATCGACTTCCCAGATTAAATCATCTTCGCCAGTCCAGTAATATCTTGTTTTTTCAACTCCAGGAAAATCCTCTAGAGCTAAAATTTCTCTTGCCGCTTGGTCATCTATATCCCATTCTAATTCTAAAGCAGATGCATTACTTCTCTTACCTTTCATAGTAATGATTGCCTTCTCATCAATAATTCTAATTCGACTAATTAAATTATCAGTGTTGGCAATAATATCTGTTTCTTCTTCAGTTAATTTAACCGCCATGATTTTTTGATAATGGAGAGAATTATCCGATATCGAAAAATCCTCAAAACGTAGATAGTATTGCTTTATCGAACTAGATTTCAAACCATTTCTCCACGGCTTTTCGAGCCTACCATCAATGAAAAAACGCCTTTCAATTTCCATTGAATACGCCATTCTCAAGCCTCATCATCAAAGACGATGTCTCTTGCTTTTTGCATTGCTTCATCATCAGTAAACCAAAACGTAGGAGTTGGCCCCATGTCCTCGTCCCACTTTTGTACGGCCCTAGCAAATAATTCTCCTTGAGCATAATGCTTGCACCACTTTAGGAACCATTCAGATTGTTCTTGAATTTCTTTATCATCTGGTGAAGAACGTTTCAATAATTCAGCCTGTAGCGCAGTAACCATCATCCAGTTAGGAGTTAATGCATAAGTTGTGTATGGGTTTCTTTCCATATCTACACTGCGCCACTCAGTCCAAAGTGAGAATACTTTATCGTAAAGATAGCCGATTGTTAGAACACCTAGCATCACAGAAAGGAAGATCGAAACAAGTCCGATATAAGTCGCCGGTATCCCAAGTATTGTGTTATTGAAGCATATTCCCGAATCACAACTATCGGAGAATCGCCATTCTACGTATGGCCAGAGTAGTAGTGTGATAGTAGTACCCCAAAGAAGCAGACCTACAACAGCTTGAGATTGTTGCATGCGCCAGTATTGACGCATAGCCCACTTTCGTACGGGAGAAGGCTTTCCACCTTTTTTTGACATAGCAATCAAACCACTCCACAAAGCCATCATTCAAGAAATTGGTTATCATTTAACCACATTCCTACTGTTTTTTGACTCAGAGAATTAGTTACGCTCATGTAACCCATTCTTTGATAACAAAGTCATGTCTAGTGGTGTCATGGCTAGAGAGAAATTCCTTGCGGTTTTTATTGTTAGTTTGTTTGCTTTATCTGGGTGTATTGGCAACAATAATGCTGATGTTGAAGTACCCCAAGTCGAACTACCAGACGACTGGTCTACAACCACAAAAAGAAGTATAGCAAGCCCTAACCTTCTTGCTTTTACCGATTGTGAGGAACTGGAAGACCAACTAAAAACTTCTATTTCAGAAGAATATAGAATTCAATTACTTCAAGCGGTTGAACAGCAGTATTTCTTCGGTGGTTGGTTTGAAGATGACATGATGATGGACGGGGCGGTCGCCGAATCGTCTTCTGATTCAGCATTAGGCGGCTCAAATAGTATTCAACCAAAAAGAGAGCAAGGAACGGATTTCTCTGGAACCAATAACCAAGAACAAGGCGTTGATGAAGCAGATTTCGTCAAGACAGATGGATATTACATCTATTTCTTGAACGGTAACACACTGGTTATCCTTGGAGTTCCTGAGTTTGGTGAACTAGAACCACTTTCCAATACTTCTGTCGAAGGAACTCCCCAAGCCATGATGCTCGATGGAGATAGACTAGTGGTAATATCTACAGTTTCTTCTTGGAACATTCCACCTACAAATCCATTGTATGAAGCGATGGATTGGGATGAAGATTATTCTTCATGGAGAACTTCTTCACTAACTAAATTTTCAGTTTTTGACATTAGTGACCGCAGCAACCCCGATCTAGAAAGAGAACTATTCCTTGAAGGTAGTTACATTACTGCAAGAGAGGTTAATGGCACGATAAGAACAGTTTCACATGCATGGCTAAATTTGCCTCAAATGAAAAGTTGGCTAGACTTGCCAGAGGGCTATTGGGATTTGGATTATGAAGACCCTATTCGTTTGGAAATTAGGGAAAAAGTAGCTTATCAAACAATGCTAGAAAATCAACAATCCCTGGATAAAATATCGATTGGAGATATAATCCCACGAGTTTATGAAAGAATAAATGGTGCTGTTATTACACACGGATTATCAGATAGTGATTGTAATGACTTTGTCGCTCCAGAAGATGGACTTAATCGAGGATTTAACAGCATATTCACCTTTGATTTGGGCGCAGATAGATTTGATTTTGATGCCGACCACATAGTCGGAAATTACCCGATGGTTTATGCCTCACAAGACCAATTAATTCTAAGCGAAAATGCTTGGGATTGGTGGTGGTTTTGGGGAGATGACGATAGCAGAGAATCTACAAACCTTCACACATTTGACATTTCTAATCCAACTGAAACAATTTATACCGGCTCAGGAAGAGTAGATGGCACAATTCTGAATCAATTTTCATTGTCAGAATATCAAGGAATAATCCGAGTGGCAACCACTGAAGGCCAATGGGCTAGATGGTGGATGGAAGACCCAGAACCAATGTCTTCTAGTGTCGTAACTCTAACACATCAAGTCAATACTAGTACGGGTAAACAATCGCTCGAAGAAGTAGGAAAGGTTGACGGCATCGCTCCCGAAGAGCGAATTTGGAGTGCGAGATTCGATGGCGATAGGGCCTACTTAGTAACATTTAGACAAATAGACCCACTATGGGTAATCGACCTCTCAAATCCAGCACAACCTATTATTTTGGGCGAATTAGAAATTCCAGGCGTTTCGACATATATCCATCCACTTTCTAAAGACGCACTTCTAACCATTGGAATGGGCCCTGCAGGAGAAGATGGATTTGGCCTTGATTGGTCTTCAACTCGCTTATCGATCTTTGATATTTCAGACCCAACCGCACCAAACGTCTCAAGCATTCTATCGGTTTCTCCAGTTTCAAATGGAGATGATAATGCATGGACTTGGTCTTATTCTGAAGCATCATATGAGCACAAGGCATTCCAATATTGGGCGCCTAAAGATATGTTAGCAATTCCACTGTCAACCTATAGGTACAACACATGGTATGATTCATCAGGCAATTATCACTGGAATTATGATTATGTTTCTAAATTGATGCTAGTCAATATTCCTCTTGATGGAACTAATATGACAATCCATGGTGAAGTAAATCATTCAAATTTCTTTAACGATGACAATAATTACTGGTGGAATGACTACAATATCCGTCGTTCAATTTTCATGGGTGATTATGTCTATGCGATTTCTTCAGGAGGAGTCACTGCAACAAATCTAACCTCGATGGAACAATCAGCTAGCGTCCAATTAGATTACCAATCTCCGTATAACAACTATTACCTCGAGGATGTTGTTGTTTCAGATTCAGAAACAGATTCCGAAGAGGAATCAGGTTCTTCAACCCCATCTGACGACGGTGCTGAACCAGAAAGAAATTGAATTTATTTGTTCATCCTTTCGCGTGCCTCTCTCCAAAGTCGGCCACCAATTTCTTCCCATTGTTGGGCTTGAGGTTGACCAGAACGCGGATAGTTGGTAAATTCACCGAAACGAACCCCGTCGGCCGTCAAAAACAGATCGATTCGAGTATAGTCAACTCCTTTCGACAAATCTTCTGCATAAGATATGCATTCATCTATTAATTGATCACCAAGGTGTTCACGGATATTACTTACATTTTCATCATTTACCCATACTGTTTGGTCTCCAAAAGTGTCGATTAATTCTCCATTTGGTAAGTGTATGTTCTGTTTAATATTATCAAATCTCCCAGGTTCGTATTGGATATAACCTACTTCCCCGCCAAAGCAATGCATTTTCAAATCAGTAGCAGTGCCACCGTCCTTTCCAAGTAGTAATTCTTCGATCATAATTCCTCTTGGATTTATGTTGTAAGCCGCCCATTCTAGTTTTATAGGGAAGTCTCTTTTCATCAATCTATTTAATTTCCCTTGAATGCGCCAATTTGGCCAGTATCGTCCATATTGGTTTCTTTTATTTCTGATAACATGATAACCATGTTGCTTGAAAGGTTTAATCTTGTATTCTCGACGAACGTTTGCGATTGGTTTTTCAGAATTATCGAATACAAAAATAGAGTCGCCCGACCAATGATTAGATTTAATCACGCATCTTTCAGGTAATTCGTGCCAAGGTATTTTGGTGTTAGAAGCCTCAAGAAAATGGTATAATTTACTCAACTTACAACTACTATTTTCACTAACGTATTCTCTAGATTTATATTTATCTTCCAGCGTGATTAGTAGGGGGTTTCTATCATTATGCATACGGTAAACAAGATGTTCTGAAAGGGTCTGCGGGTCATCCACTAAGTTTAGATGCCACGGCATCACAAGATTTCTGTTTCGACGCCACATATAATCCATTAACAATCTAGGGGTGGTGCTTTAAAGGCGTTGCTATTGCTTGAACCATGAGCGACAAGTCGGACTTTATTAGTAAGTCCACCGAAGTTCCTTTACTCCCAGAGGAATCAATATCAAACGCGCTCAAAGTACTAAAATCCGGCAAATTATTTCGATATGGGGAAAATAATATTGAAGCAGATTTCGTCAATAGGCTCGAGGTAAAGTTTGCCGAAATCATCGGATGTAAATACGCAGTAGCAGTAAATTCTGGTGGTTCTGCGATATATATCGCGCTTAAAGCAGCAGGAATTATGCCAAATGAGGTTGTTGCTCTCAACGTTTTCACACTCGCCCCCGTACCAGGTGCATTGGAAAACTCTGGGGCAGAAATAACTCTACTCGAGGTCGATAAAAATCTAACACTGAGCACCAGTGAACTCGAAGAAAGACTACAGTACTGCGGCGCTAAAGCACTCGTTCTTTCTCATATGAGGGGGCACATAAGCGATCTCCAAGAAATTGTTAGAATATGCGATAAATTAGATGTAATTTTAATTGAGGATTGCGCTCACACCATGGGTGCAAAGTATAACGACAAAATGGTTGGTAGTTTTGGTAAAGTCGGTTGTTTTTCATTCCAAACCTACAAACAAGTCAATTCCGGCGAAGGAGGAATCCTTGTCACCGACGACCCAGATATTGCGGCCAAAGCAATTCTTTACTCGGGCTCATACATGCTATATTCTCAGCACGAATCACGACCAAGCGACGAATTTTTCTTGAAATATAGAAGTGTAATTCCAAACTATTCATTACGAATGAATGAATTGTGTGCCTCTGTTCTAGGTCCCCAATTAGAACAATTAGATGATAGAAATTCTAGGTGGAGGGAGATTTATTCTATTATCAATTTGGGTTTAAGCCAGATTGAAGGAGTCACAACCATAGAAACAGAACCGGCCGTATTGATGGCCCCCACATCTATACAATTTCATATCGATGAGGTTGAAAAAATCCCAAAAATAATCAACAAAGCCAGCGATTTAGGGCTGAAAATAAAATGGTTCGGCTCCATTGAACCAATTGGGTTCACCAGTAATTCTAATCACTGGGAATATATTTCACCAACAGTGGCTATTTCTCCACATTTAGTTGGTTTATGTGATATTAGATTGCCTGTAACACTTGATAATTCTGAGTGTCAAGAAATAGTCGACATCATATCTCAATCCATTAGAAAAGACAGTCATTAAGTCGTAAGCCCATTCCTATTTCCGATAGGGCACGTAAAGGGGTTTCTTAGCAAGTTCAATTTATTAGTTATCTACGGAGAGCATAGCCATTTCACCCTTAATCACTTCAAGCCATTTCATACATTGTAGAATAGATGAAGACGATGGATAAATTAGTGAAGAACTATTGTCATTCAAACCCTCGATAATATACTGCCATTCTCTTTTTAGTGGCATTTGCATATTCTCCATCACAATTGTTTGATCATATTCATTAGTTAGTACATTTATACAATTAGTATTTTTCATCTCAACAATAATTTTGCCACTTGAACCTGAAAAAACAATCTCTCGTGTTTCTAAATCACCATTCCACCCCACATCGATAGAGGCTTCTTTAGAACCTCGAAATTCTAGGGAAATTCTAGCTTGTATCGGTTGATTATTATTGTTAAATGAGAGGTTATCAATCGATGCCCTTAGCGGTTCAATCTCGCCAAAACAATAGCATGCAGTGTCTATTCCATGTATTGCTAAAGCGTCAAAAACATTAGGGTTTTTTGGCGGGGCCCTAGTTGTTATTCTAGAAAAATCAACTCTTTGTAATTCCCCAATCATTCCCTTTGAGATTAAATCATTGGCTTCATTAATTAAATCATGAAATCTAAGAATATGGCCAACTAATAGGTTGCCACCCGCTTCTTGAACTCTTGACATAATCGCCGTCGCCTCTAATTTAGTCAATCCAATCGGCTTTTCAATAAAGAGCGCCTTACAATAATCAACTACTTGCAATGCTAATTCACAGTGCGTTTCACCAGGTGTGACTATGGCAATAATATCAAGATCTGCGCCCTCTACCATCGTTTGCCAATTTGCGCTAAAGGAATCTATCAAACCAGCCAACTCAATCTCTTTTGAAGGGATTAAATCACAAGCATGTATTTCAGAAACAACGCCTATTTTTTTGAGGCTGTTTAGAGTATTTAGGTGGACTGTGCCCCAGCGGCCACAACCAATTATGCCGACTTTTGCCCCCATGCTGTTACAATCTGAATAGTGTCGGTTTGATAGGATTGCCCTTTTATCCGTATTCATTTTTACCGATATTTAGAATATAACCAGTGACCACTTTCATCTTTGTACCGCATTTCAAAGGTTTCTGGGATGTCTTCCTTTTTCCATTGCCAATGTCCTTGTTGATCGAAACCCATTTCGGCATAAACTTCAGGGGTGCAATGAACGCCTAATTCACCGAAATAAAACGCATGGGAAACTCTTGTCGTTAGTCTAACCAGTCCTACTTGATGTAATGCTAGAGAGGTGATAGCATCTTGACTTGTGGGCGCCTTTCGCCAAGAAATTTTTGGAAATGGATGGCCTATTGCCTCGGGCGGCGGCGAGAGTTTTTTTCCTTGAGGGGCGTTTGTAGGGCGCCGCAATACTCGTTTCATGAATGCCCGTATGCGATAATGAGGTCTATTTGCATAAGACTTTTTCAACAAATATTTTGCTTCATAATCGTATAATATAGGTTTAATAGAGTTCCACGCTTGTTTGGTTATACAATAGGTAACGAAATGTCGATTGGTCAATTCCACTTGATTTAGACAAGGCCGTAACTCTTCTTCTCCCCCATGCTCAACATTCCAAGCCTGAACCGTACCAACATCTGAGAATTGTTGGGCCCAATTTGATAGATTCAGCAAGGTGGTAAAATATGTCGGATTCACTTCAATATCATTTTCAACCATAATTAACCGATCATAACTCAACTGGTCAAAAATCTCTCGTCGAGCGCCGATTAATTGGCGACCAACCCCATAATTTTCAGTACGAGAGATAATTGAATGGTAAGGAATACCACTTTCTTCGATTAATGTTTGAAGTTGCGACTGTTCGCTCCCCTCGCCTCCGTCCAGATAATGAAAAATATCGAGCTTACCATCAATAATCTCTGGACATCTGCCCAATGAATCTAGCATTCTAGAGAAATATTCTGGCCGACCAAACCCAAAAGTCGCAATAGCCGTTTTCATATTTACGACATCTTATAGACGGTATTAAAGCAATGGGTACCGCGTGTAAATCCACCCATGACCATATCGAAACCTTACGTCAGAGCCGAGCTTGATAAGATTAAACTAAAACCAGTTAAATTATGCGAGCATTCAAGAATCGAGAGCCATTCGAATATGACATGGGACTATCGATGAGGGCAATCAATCGCCTTCTTTCCGTGACTTTGTTGGCAACATTAATTGTAGCATTTACTACTAGGGATGCAATTCAAACAGCATGGACGGCAATTGCTCTTTGTGGTTTGATTGGCTTTGTTTGGATAATTTCTACTAAAGATACAACCTTTGAATATCTTGGGTTGAACAATAAAGGATTACTCAATGCATTTGCATTTATTGTTACAATCATATTATTCTCACAGTTCTGTATTTCCTTATGGGATTCGCCGTTTGTTGGGACCTACATCTTATCACTTGCCACAATTGGAACCTTTTGGTGGACAATAGACGTCCTTCAACCGGCCACAGTCTAAAACTCCAACCAAACTTGATTTCGAGTGCGAAGTATCAAACGCCTCATGGTACAACAATGACTGTTTCTTATGGCTAAACACGGCGACCACCCCGAGCTACCGGCACTTGTAGAGAGCCTATTGATGGATGACGTTCACACAGTTTTCCTCAAAGCGGATTGCCCTCCAAGAGTGAAAAGAGGGACTATCGGGGAATTAAAGCTAGTTGAAGTAGAAGAACAAGACGATGGAAATTGGGATACTTTGAGAATCGAATCTTTACAAGAGGAATTGGTTGAATTAGCAGAATCAAATAATCATCGTAGTGATTGTTTTCTGGAAATAAATCGCAAAGGGTGTCAAGTAGTCCAACTTGGCGACCTGCGCATCGCTTGTGCATGGCCACCTTTCGCAGATGCAAGAGAAATTACGATTGTTAGGCCGGTTGCAAAATTACAAATCACTGATTATGAATTGGATCCAAGGTTGATTGAACGACTTTCCAATCATCACAGAGGCGTCTTCATCTGTGGCAGACCGGGTTCAGGAAAGACAACTCTCGCCCAAGCAATCGCCGAATATCTTGACAATGATTTGGGGACGATGGTCAAAACCATGGAATCTCCCAGAGACTTACAATTAGCAGATAGAATCACACAATATGCCCCTCTGGAAGGAGATTTAGAAAAAACAGCAGAAATTATTTTTCTTGTTAGACCCGATTTTGTAATATTTGATGAAGTACGAAGGGCCAGAGATTTTGAGATTTTTGCAGATGTTAGATTGGCGGGTGTAGGCCTATTAGGTGTCACTCACGCGAACTCGGCATTAGAAGCTATACAGCGCTTAATCGGTAAGGTTGAATTGGGTTTAGTTAGCCAAGTACTCGACACTATTTTACACGTTGAAGCCGGCTCTATTCAACAAGTCTTAGAGTTGAGAATGACAGTAAAAGCACCTACTGGTATGCAAGAAGAATTGGCTAGGCCAGTAATCGAAGTAGTAGAATTTCCTAGTGGAAAAATAACCCATGAAATGTTTGCATTCGGCTCTGAGATTGCAGTAGTTCCGGTAGAAGGCGCATCAAGAAGAATTTCTCCGATGAAATCCCTTGCAAAAGAAGCACTAATTCAAAAAATTAGAGAATGGATAGGTGTCGAATCACAAATTCAAATTCTAAGTGATAGTAGTGCTAATATCTTCGTTCCTAGCAATATGATTTCTACACTAGTTGGCAGGGGTGGTGAAAACATACGCCAATTACAAGATGAGTTAGGGGGAATCGCCCTTTCTGTTAAATCGCTTGACGAGATGCCCGAGGGGATGGAAAACCCTAGAAATCCTTACTGGGAAGATAAGCAAGATAGAAGGAGTAAGGCAGGCCGTGCTTGGGAACATCAATCCAGAGGCTCAAAAGGAAAAGGAAAAAGAGGCAGAAAAGGCCGTAGATAGGATAAAACATCTATTTTGATATTTTGAAAGGGGTTTCACTTTAATAGTCAAGCCGAACACCCTAAGTTATGAGCGCTGAAGATGGGCAGGGCGAACAGACGAAAAAAGAGGGCGACGCGTTAGTTTCCTTCTTACTTGAGAACAGAACTTTGATGAACTTTGCATCGATAATTATGATTGTATATGCCGTTTGGGCAACAATCGAAGTAATTACCAATGCATATGGAGCCACATGGTGGCCTCCAGAAACCGGAATTCCGGCGGATGAACTATTCAACAATCCCGACAGAGATCAAAACATCAATAATGGCCTTATTATTGGTTTAGGTGCTGTTTGTGGAACATTAGGTTTCCTCATTCAATACTTCTACCGAGCAGCTCCATATGTTGATGCTTCAATGACCGCAACAGCGGCTCTAATTATCAAACAAGCAGCAAGCGCAGCTGGAGTAGCAGTTGATGCAGAAGACGTGATGGCTAAAGCCGAAGAAACAGCTGAAGCAGCGGCAACCGCAGCAGTTGAAGAAAAGATGGCCGCGGTTCAAGAGAAGGTTGACTCAGTTGCTGAAGCAGCAGAGGCTGCTGGTGTTGCTTTGAAAGAAACATCAGTGAAAGAAAAAGAAACTCCAGTCGAAACTCCAGCCAAGGAAACACCAGTTAAAGACAAAGAAGCTCCAGTCGAGGTAACATCGGTCAAAGCTGAAGAGGCCCCGGCCGAGAAAACAGTAACAATCGAATCTGCGGCAATTGCACGAGAGAAGAAAGCCCGGGCTCGAGCGGAATCGAAAGACGACGAAGGCAAAGCAAAGAAATTCTGAGGTGAATTAAATGTGGGAACATAAAACAGTATCAAATAAAGAAATGAAAACAACAGGAAGAATGAACCCTAGTGAAACCTATGTTAGGTTGATGGACGAGGTAGAAGAAGCGGTATCGACTGCACAAATAGATGAGTTCGCGTATGAATCATTCCTTGAGTACCTCCCTAGAAGAGGGCCATGGGAAGAATTACCCGAAACGGATATGGCCAAACAAGACCCTCGATCTAGATACATTGGGCCAGCAAAAGCCAAATTACTCAACACAAATCTATACTTGGGTTCTACTTGGATTGAGGCTGAGAGATTCAAGTTCGAGCGAAGAATCTTAACAGTTGCAGACTTCTTGAAACAAAAGACGATTATAAACGCTAACATGTGGACTCCTAAGCAATTATTTACAACCCAGTCATTCTTTTTCTGCTCAACCGGCGATGAAGAGAGAATGGGCGGTTCATTCCTGACAGGAGATATGCCAGGAGATAACCACATTTTCCTCGGCAAAAAGGATGGAGAATTCGCAGAGTGGGAAACTATTCTTTGGGGTCTTGGCCACAGAGGGGTTGTACCTGATTCAGATCCATTGGACAAGTGTTTCTATCCTTCATTAATGCATAGAAACGTATCTTTCAATAACAGACTGGGATGGATTCGTTATTCTCCAGCTGGATTTGGTAAAGACGCTAATGGATTCTTAGTAACTAGGCCGCACACATGGATTTGGCCAGCGGTTAACGGCAATAGAGACACCCCGACAGCATTCAACTTACTTGTTAACCTACCAGACAGAAGACTATCATTTGGTGAAGAAGGAATTACTGACGTATTTATGACAACAGGAAAAACCTCCATGTATTCTTTGATGGGAATGATGAGTTCTTCAACAGTTAGACAAATGTTCGGAGCAGGTTCTGAAATGGTACCTTTGGAATTCCATTGTATTGAGCCAGGACTCGATGAGTGGATTGCTAGAGCAAGTGACGAAGATAAGTATTCACGCTTATTCGAAGTCTGTGCTTGCCTAGGTTATATGTTAACAGATCCACAAGTCGGTTCCTTAGGAGGCTCTTCTAAGAGAAGAAGATTGCTGATGTATCCTACTGACCAAGGAAACTTGTTAACTTGTGTTAACGCTAGCCAAGTTGCAGACCATGCTCTGAAATCTAATTATGAAGCAACAGTATTTACTAAACTTGATCAAGCAGATTTCATGAATCGTGTAACTCGCAGATTCAAAGCTTATGCAGACCTTGTTGCTGCAAGCGACATTGCAAAAGGTGCTCGTTGGATTAGCCAAGCAGATTTCCATGACGGAGAAAAGAAGGTCACAGGACCACCAGTTCACTCAATTATGTCCGTTAGAGGATATGATATTATTGACATCGAGGAATATATGAACTCATTCGATGATATTTCCCAAGCTCCAGAACGTTTGATGAGGAGAATAGTCCAATCAATCGCTACTAATGCTTTGAAGACAATTTATCCAATGGATTGGCTTGGCGAATCTGCAGGTTCTGCACCATTCGCACACATTTTTGCATCAAAAGAAGACAATCCATTAGTATATTATACAGACATAAGATTCTTAGTTCCAACTTCTATTGACAAGTTGCGTACAATGACCGGATCACGTGGAGCAGATAGAGGTAGAATGAGAGAAGCATACACAGGATTAACAAATGCAGATGCTATGACAAGTTTGTCCATTCAAGACCTTTGTCTACCGTTCTTAGCAGACCTTGGTCAAGATTCATGGCAAACCGGAACAGGACTTAAGGAAGGTGAAGTGATCGTTGAAGTTACTATGGCAGTAAATCCAGCACTTGTCTGGAGAGCCCTTTTGGAACCGACAACATCAGAAACCTTTGACCTGCCTAAAGGCCATAAAGGAACCGCAGCAAATCTTTGGGGAGACATTTTCATCAATAATGAAGCACTTCATGCTAAGATGGAGAGAGACGGTTTAGGGCATTATCTTAACCTGTTAAAAATGGCTTATCATTGGAGCAATGACGAAGCTCGAAAGATTCACAAGATGGATTAGTAATTACTGTGAAAGGTTTCTTCAACAGGTGATTATTAGCCGGCCTCATGGCTCAACCAAACGATGGCTCAGGACGCGCTCCAGTGGCTATTGTTAGGCCAACAACATCAGTAACTAGTGGAGTAGCAGTAACTCAGAAATTAGTTGGTGCTGCAGTTGCATTTGGCAATCTAATTAGTGGCACATTTGGACCAAACGGCCTCGATAAGATGCTTTACAAAACCAATGGCGAAGCATCGGTAACAAATGACGGCGCTAAGATCGTTTCAGAACTATTGGTCAAACATCCTGCCGCTAAAGCATTTGTATTACTGGCAGAATCCCAAGAGAACGCTTTTGGTGACGGAGTAACCGGTTGCTTGATTTTTGCAAGCGAGTTGATGAGAGAGGCAGGAAGATTACTTGAAAAAGGACTTCATCCATTGGTATTAGTCAACGGATACAGAAATGCTTTACAACATACTTTATCACACATCGAATCCGTTGAACAGAAAGTGAGTTTAGGACAAACAGAATCACTAATATCAGTAGCAAAAACCTCTCTTACAGGAACATCTGCTGAAACAAATAGCGATGAATTGGCGAAAATAATTGTTGCAGCAGCAAAGCAAGTAGCTAGTTCGCAAGGTAAGTATTACGACGTTAATACTGAAGATATTCGAATGGCTAAATCTGGAATGGGAAGTATTTCTGATACTAGATTAGTCAAAGGAATAGTCTTAGAGAGGCGTTTAAAATCTGATAGATTGCCTAGAAATCTTTCGAATGGTAAGGTTGCAATTCTATCATGTCCCGTTGAGTTACAGCAGACAACTAGGGATTCAGAAGTTGAAATTTCAACACCTGAGCAGTGGGAAGCATTCATTCAAGCAGAACAAAACATTCTTGATTCCAAGTCTCAAAAAATTATTTCTTCCGGTGCTAATATTCTATTTTGTGCTGAAAATATCGATGATAGAATAATGCATAAATTAGTCGATCATGGGATCTTTATTCTAGACGGCCTAGAGAGAAGCGGTACAGAAGACCTGGCCCTTTCTACCGGTGCAGAAATGACCAATCACATCGATGATTTAAATGAAGATTCTTTAGGAAGTTTTGAATCTCTAACGATAACAAGAATTGAAGATTCTAATGAACCCAGAGATAGGATTACATTAGAGGTAGGAGATAATTCTAAGATTTCAACAATCGATGTCGGAGGAGGAGATGGCATTGCAAGCGAAGAAGTCATTAGAGGAATGTATGATGCTTTACGCTCTGTCTGTGCTACAATAGAATGTGGTTCGGTAATCTGTGGAGGAGGGAGTCTACATATGTCTGCAAGTTTAGTTGTTAGAGAGAAAGCAGAACTTAACTCGGGTAGAGAGAGACTTGCTATGGAGGCTTTTGCTAGGGCCTTGGAATCAATCCCTGCAACACTCGCATCGAATGCAGGCCAACATCGCTTAGATGCATTATTATCTCTTAGAGCCCTTCAAAGAAATAACACGTCCAACAGTGGAATTGACAAGAAGGGAGAAGCGGGGGCACTTGAAGACGTCCTTGAATGTGCGGACACTGTTGCACATGCAATCGAAGCGGCATGTGAAACAGCATGCGGTTTATTGAGAGTTGACCAAGTTATTTCAGCCCGCGGCGATTAAAATTTACAATCGCTATGTTCATGAGTCTCGAACTAGAGCGAAGGATTGGGCATAGTAATGGTAGATTCTAGTAAACCGCGGGCTCTACTTAGCGTATATGATAAAACAGGCATTGTTGAATTTGCAACATCTCTTTCACAACTTGGTTTTGAATTGGTTTCAACCGGCGGCACAGCAAGAGTACTATCTCAATCTGGATTAGATGTAATTGGAGTTTCAGATGTTACAGGACATCCTGAAATTTTTGACGGAAGAGTAAAATCACTTCATCCAGCAATCCACGGTCCATTATTGGCCAGATTAGAGAGTGAAGCTGATAGAAAAGGCTTGGAAGAACTAAATTATCCCCCTATTCAAATCGTGGCATGTAATCTATATCCCTTTAGTGATGCAGCAATGCAAGAACCTAAGCTAGAAGATTCTGCTTTACTGGAAATGGTTGATATCGGAGGGCCAACAATGGTTAGGGCGTCAGCAAAAAATCATCGCAACGTCTTGATAGTTTGCGACCCTTCAAATTATGACGAAGTCATTTCAACCATTAAACAATCTAAAGACGTCTCAAAAATAAATTTGGCTTTTAGGCAAAAACTGGCACTTGAAGCCTTCGAACATACAGCGGCTTATGACGCAGCAATATCAGATGAATTACATGCTAGATGGGTCGGAAGACCGGAACAATCTGGTGACAAAGAAATCCAAACACAAAGACTCCCAGATACCTTAATTTCCGCTGCTCATATGACTCATTCCCTCCGATATGGTGAAAACAGTCACCAAGCAGCAGCCTTGTATATCGACCCCAAAGCAAAAGGAAATCACTCTACATTAGTGACTGCAATTGTTGAAGGTGGTAAAGACATGTCTTACAATAATTATTCAGACGCAGATGCGACCCTTCGATTATGTCGTTCACTATCGACAGATGAATGGCCTGAAACTCCCCATGCTTGTGTCATCGTGAAACACAACAATCCTTGTGGGGCAGCCTTGGCATCTACTCAATTAGAAGCCTATCAAGCGGCTTTGGCTAGCGATCCAGAATCTGCATTTGGCTCAATTATTTGTTTCAATGAACCACTCGAAGAAGATACAGCAGAGGCAATGGAACAATTATTCATCGAGGTTCTTATGGCGCCAGGATATAATGGTAAATCAAAAGAAATCGTGATGAAGAAAAAAAATAGACGTATTTTAACGATAGAGTCTCCAGAAAACAGACTCTCTCCTTTACAAAGAATTCTAGTCAAAAAGCCAATCGAGGGTGGCTGGCTAGTTCAAACAGAAGAAGCCCCTGTAATCGATTGGTCCAAAGCTAAGGTACCAACAAAAAAACAACCAACAGAGCAAGAAATAGCTAGTATGAAATTTGCCGTGAGAGTATGCGAACAAGTCAAGTCTAATGCAATAGTGATGGTTCAAGGTACTGCGACAGTTGGTATTGGACCAGGTCAAACCAGCCGTGTTGAAGCGGTGAGGATTGCTGCAAGAAGGGCTGGCGAGAAAGCACAGGGTTGCGTTTTAGCCTCGGACGCTTTCTTTCCATTCAAAGACGGGCTCGAGCAAGCAGCAGAATCTGGGGCTTCATCAATAGTCCAGCCGGGCGGCTCAATAAGAGACCAAGAAGTAATAGATGCAGCGGATGAAAGAGGAATTTCGATGTTATTTACCGGCCACCGTTTATTCCGTCATTGATTGCGAAGCCCTCAAAACATCACGCTTCTACCACTATTTATGGCGCAATTTTCCGATAACCATAGGACGGGTTCGGAAGCGAAACCTTTGCGTTGTGCAGTTCTAATATCTGGTTCAGGGACAGGTATGCAAGCATTGTTAAATTATCAAAAGTCAAAGTCAGCCTGCACCCATCAAACCAATTTAGTGGTCTGTAATAATCCAGAAGCAGGCGGCATAAAAATAGCTGAGAGTTTTGAAATCCCCGTTAAAATATTGCCACTTCCTAAAATCGAAGACAAAATACAACGCAGACTAAATCATGAATATCAATTGTCCAAGTATCTAGAAGAATATGATATTGAGTTGATTATTTTAAGTGGGTATATGCGCCTTTTGAGTGAAGAATTTGTAGAAAGGTGGAATATGAAAATACTAAACATTCATCCTTCGCTTTTACCTAATTTCCCTGGGGCCCATGCTCATAGAGATGTTTTATCATCTGGAGTAAAAATATCAGGTTGTTCAGTACACTATGTCGATGCCGGAATGGATACTGGTCAAATTATTGCTCAAAGAAAAGTTCCAGTTTTTTCTGATGACACCATCGAGACATTATCTCAAAGAGTAAAGATAGAAGAACATATTCTCTATCCACAGGTAATTGACTTACTTTCTTCTTGATTGCAAATAATAATGGACATAAACCATAAATCCTAATCAGGCGAGATATATGGGTACACTAGTTACTGGTCAGGCGGCAACATTTGTAGAAGAACTATGGATAGAAACAGAAAAGCGATATGAGATTATTTGCATTACAAGAGACGTTGCCGAAGTCGTATCAAATAGTGGAATAAAAGATGGCTTAGTATTAGTAAATCCAATGCATATTACCGCATCATGCTATGTTAATGACCTTGAGTATGGGCTACATCATGACATTATGAAATGGTTGGAGAAGATTGCACCATTTCATGGAATTGACGGGAAACAAGGCGAAGAATATCATCATCATAGAACAGGAGAAGACAACGGTGATGCACATCTAAAACGTCAACTTTTAGGGCAACAAGTTACCATGCCAGTTAAAGATGGTAAACTCCATCTAGGTAATTGGGAACAAATCCACTATGCTGAATTCGACGGGCAGAGAAGAAAAAGAATATTAGTCAAAGTTGTCGGCGTAATTTGACCTAGTTTCGATTTAAATATTCAAGACATTAACTTAATCTCACATTCATCTAAACGCGTTTTAGCAACAACATGATCTTCATCTATCGCCAAAACGGCTCTCCATCCAGCGCTAGCCTCATCAAACCTTTCAGCCTCATGATGTAAAGCAGCGATATGTAGATGTGCATCAAGATGGTTTCCATCACATTTAACAGCAGCCTCGAAATCACTCAAAGCATTATCATCTCTACCCCATTCAAGGTATAATAATCCTCTTTGGTGCCATGCAGGTGCATAATTTTGTGAAATACGCAAAGCATCATTTAGTGGAGTTTCAGCTCGTTCGTGTCTGTTAAGGGCGATAAAGCATGAGGCTAATTGAGTCAATGCCTGATGATGATGCGGGGCTTTCTCAAGAACAATTTCTAAGTCAGCTCTCGCATTTGCCCATTCTCCCAGCACCATTTCAGCCTCAGCCTTTTTGAATCGTGCCAATGTAAAGTTAGGCGCCAAATCAAGTAGGATTTCAGCATCATCTAATGCCTTACGTCCCTCATCCAAAGCCATGTAAATACTACATCTATTCAATCTAGCTCTAATGTGCCCAGGGTCTTCCTTGAGAGTTTTTGCATAATACTCTAATGCACGGTCCAAATGTCCACTTCTCGCTTCGATATTCCCTCTAACATATGTTATTATTGAGCCCTGTCCATGAATGTCTGCAACATCGATTTGTTGTGCTGCAGTTGTGATATCTCCCTTGTCTAAAGCTAGAAGTGCTGATTCAGCAGCAACCGACGGGTCTTCTTCAGAAAGCAATCGACCTGCTCTCGCTATTGCTTCATCTGCCGAATCAAGATTATTCAACAATCGATTTGTTCTGGCTAATCCAAGCCACGCAACTCCCAATTCTCGATTTAGTTTCAATGCATTGTCAAAAGCTGCAATGGCTACAGATAACAGAGTCGAATCGGTTTCACCCGTTCCGTCCCTAGTTCGGTCAGCATTGGCCAAATGTAGTCTACCTTCAACAACATGTAGTAATGCATGATCTATTCCTACTGGAGTTTCATCAAGCAATCTTTGAGCATCATCAATTCTTCCATCCAAGAGATACCTTGTAGCAATCTTAGCCCTTAATTCACCATTCATCGAATATTTTTCAAGTGCTTTTACTAACGATTCTTCAGAAGCAGTAACAGAACCTTCAGTTAGTAGTAAGTCTGCCTTTAGTAAAATCAAATCGACACCACCAGATTCTAGGGCTACAGCATGAACAGCTGCTTTGAGTGCCTCCTTTAGCCGGTTTGATTTAGGAGCTAATAGTTTGGCAGTTAAAGCCCAAGCATCCCCGCATTGGCGATCTAATTCTAGACACTTATTGGCTGCTTCGTAAGCCTTACCATCTTCCCCCTCTTGATGCAATAAATTTGCATAACTCAACCAATCCTTAGATTGAGTGGGGTCTTCATCCAATGCTTTCTCTATTGCTTCCAAGGCCTCAGAATGAGAACCAGCTCTAGCACGCAGACCCGATAGTAGAGATCTATCAGCAGGAGTATCTAGGCCCAAAGCCTCCAAACGTCGAACATCTCTTTCAGCCTCTAAATCACCCATCTTAGCAAGTAAGTGGGCGTGCGCTCGAAGTAATTCAGGGCTGTCTGGCTGGACAGTCATTCTAGCTTCTAGCCAATGCCTTCGTAAATCTTCGTCGCCTTTCTCTATGGCGATATGCTCCAATGCTTCTAAAATATTCATATTTCCAGGCGATGAAGAATATGCGATACCAAAACAATTCTCAGCCCAATCATATCTTCTTAGAGACAAACTTACATGACCTAATTTATGAGCAGTTACCGCCTTTAGCCCAATACTGCTAGCATTCATATTATGTCTATCAAATAACTCTATTAATCTCATAATTAAGTTTGAAGTTATTTGATTTATTAGGTTAGAGTCGCCTACATTGCTTTCGATAGAGACAGATGAAACCAATGTTTCTAGGGCATTCAATGCCTGAGAGAAAATTTCAGTTTCTTCTAATGAATCTCCCAATTCGCCAATTTGTTCTAAGTGTGCTATAGTGTTATGAGCCAATAATGCCCCATCTAATTCAGGGTTAGTTGCCCTTAGAGCTTCTACCATGCCGTTTAGTGTTGATAACTTAACATTCATATTGGAAACTTCGGAATTTAAATGACTAAAATGCGCACTTTGACTTTGCTGTAGAAGAATATTGTTTTCAGTCATACTCACGAGCTTTTCATGAGTCTTTTTTAGCCAAAATCCAGTACCTCCTCCAGCGCCTATGACGGCGATTCCAAATAAAGCGGTTAGTGGTTCCATAGGCGACGAGTTTTCTTTGCCCCTTTATGCTCATCGGCTCGATAGAGTGTAAAGAAGGCGATTTTTCGACCTTTCAATTTTAACCGAAAACCAAAATAAATCTAAAAAACCCATGATTTCGACCAGTTCTTTGCTCACATTCAAAGACTTTCAGCACTCAACAGTGTTGAGGTCAACTTATGGCAAGCCAAGATGAACCCGAATATTCGGAATCCTGGTTTGATGAGCAAATTGATTCTTGGGCAGATTTAGGCTGGGATATTTCTGGAATTGAGGATTACTTAAGAGACAATTCCGATTTAGCCTCTGAGGCTTTACTACGAGTGGAATATCTAGTCAATCTTTCCGCTGATTTAAAATCTAGATTAGACTTTTCATGGGTAGAAAAAAACGAATCATATCGAGAATTATTTGACCAATGGTTGTCCGATTTGAAAGACCCAATGAACGGTGAAATAGTCAAGCAAGAGTATGAGTCGTGGGCCATAGATAACCGTCCATGGGAACTCGTATTCCAGCAAGTAAAGAACGAGTGGGAATCTGTTAGAAAAGGAGAAGAGATACTTCTCTTCTTAGCACGATGCGACTCATTAGACGTATCGTCCCACTCACAAATCACCGTTTTATTGCCGATGTTTAAATCACCTGAGATGTCACCTAGTCTGGATGAAGAGATTTCTCGAATTGAGCAAAATGAAGCCAGGCAACGAAGGACAATTTTTAATTCTGTAGAATCCCTTAAAGAACACGATTATGATGTTGAATATATCCTCGATTTACCAATGGTTCAGGCGCTAGAAGAAATTTCAGAGAAGCAAAGGCTACATACAGAGCATGAAATTATTCGTTTACTAATCATCGACCAATTATCTTCATTTGATGGCACAATCGCTCAAGACTTTGAACAACAAAGACTTGAATTACTCGCTGGAGGAAATGAATTAGATTTAATGGATTTTAAATCAAAAATAATGGCGATAAGTGATGATTTATTCAAACGCCTTTCATCTGTAAATGATGTGATTTTTAATTGGCGTTCCAAAGGAATAATTTTCCCTCATGATGATGCGATTAGGCCCGAGGAACTTATGGAATGGGAAACCAATATTCCAGAGATTGAACAAAGTGTAAATCGACACTTAGAATGGTTAGAACGCTATCAAAAAATTACAAATCTTTGGCCAGAATCTAATAATTTAGGTGAATCTTATGTCGGATATTTAGAACATACAGAAAATTTGATTGATACCGTAGAGGATTTACAACAAGAATGGAGGAGAATCGAATTGGAATGTTTTTCAATTATTGAGAAATATGAAAACCATGGATTGATATTAGATTCTTATCAATCGATGATAGAAGAAGATCCAAAGAGCGCTTTGTCAATGATTTCAAACGCACAGACTTTATGGCAGCAGAGAGTTGACTGTATCTCAGATTTATTAGATTTAGATATAACATTTGAAGGCTCTGAATCAGTCAATAAGCGCATATCATTGCTTAAAGAGATCGAAGCTGGAATTGAGGTTATTGACGATACAAAATCGATGATTCAAAGTTATAGTAAACGAAGGACCAGACATCGCAGGATGTTAGAATCAGAGTTGTTGGATTTGATCAAGCAAGGAAAAGCATCCGAAGAAACGCCTTCTTCAGGATTTACTCTCTTGGAATTCGAAGAATTCGTAGCTAATTCGAGAAAATTTGGCATCAGTAATAATGTTACTATTACTGGGAACTCGGTAATAACGTCAGCAATTAATGAGAGATTAGAACGAAAATTATCCGATGAATTAGCACAGTATAATGCAGCGGGGTGGTATACAGGACATCTCACATCACTACTTCAGTCAAGTACTATCGAACTTGCAAAGACCTTGGGTAGCGTTAGAAAGTTGATATTGAATCATGAATCTCTTAGGAGGAGATTATCCACTTTGCCTTGGAATAGAGATATTACGTTGGCTATTCAAGTACAAGAACAACTTCAAGATCCATTAAAATTAGCAGAATTAGCGGACAATATACCCTCATTTATGAGGCATTTATCTGTCAGAGAAATAGAAGATGAGAATTTTGAATTTACAACATGGAAACCGGAGCCAATAAGAAAAACCCTACTCCCAATTCCTGAACAGATTAAAGCTCCTTCTTCGACATTAGAGGAGGCGCATGAAGCAATGCTTGATGCCATGGAAGAAGAAACTCCCTCAGAGGAAGCAATCCTCGAACTAGAAATAGAACCGGAAATAGAATCGGAAAACCCTCCGATGATAAATAAAACACAATCAACTACTACCGAAGAGCCCCTATCATCTGTAGATGTTAGTTTAGTTGAAATAGAGCAAAAAGTTCAAAGAAACACTGTAAATTCAAACACAATAGATTCTGGAAAAATTTCTCTTCAATCTTATCAAAGTCTTCTAATCGCATTAGGTTTAGAAAAAACTGCTCAAGAATTACAAAATTCTGAAGGAGATTCAGTAAAACTAATTCGTACTTCTTTGGCTAAACATGTTGGAGTAGAGCCAAGAGATGTTAGAATAGACAGAATGCTCAGAATTATACTTAGATTATTGCCCCTTGGTGATGAAAAAGACTCCATTAGAAGCAAACTGGTTAACAAAATAGAATCCTCTATTCCAAAATATAACAAATGGATGAAAACACGATTAGAAGCGCGGCATTCAGGTACAAAAGGTAATTTCTTACAGGATACTATCAATCTTGGAAATGCTTTGAATCGCATTCCCGGGCCAGGTTTTGCATTACCATTAAACAAAGATCAAAAGACATTGCCAAGCCCCCAAGATCTAGTTGGACTTTCTAATGAAGTTGATAAATTAATTAGAACAATGAATTTACCATCTGCCAGTGGCGTTGTAATTGAGGCAGCCTAATTTTACTTGAGTTCTTCAAGTAATTCATTTTGCTCATCAGGCGAAAGTGATTCTTCAACAGGTGACGCTTTAACTGCAATTTGTGGAGCTTCAGGAAGAGGCGCATCCAAAGGAACTTCCCCAGCATCTATTGGCGCTAATCCAAACCCTATTGGTGGCGGTAAAGCACCTGCTGGTGGAGGTAATGGTGGAGGGAGAGTGGCTGGCGGCAGTGCACCGTTCATCGAAGCCATTGGCGGTGGCGGCAACTGATTGGCTTCAGGAGGCGCAGGAGGTGGTAATTGATTAGCTTCAGGAGGTGCAGGAGGTGGTAATTGATTAGCTTCAGGAGGCGCCGGTACTGGCATACTATTGGATGCAGGCGGCCCACTTTGTTGAACCGAAGCTGGCGGTGCCGGTGGTGGTAACTGATTGGCTTCAGGAGGCGCTGGAGGTGAAACCACAGTTTCACTTTGTACAACCGCCGGGATTTCGTTTGGCATTGTCGAATCCATCACTACAGGCTGCATAGGCGCTATTTGTGGAGCAGGCGGAATAATTTCTGGAGGCTTAGATAATGATTCATGTAAATCTTCAATTGATTTAGTATCAAAATCTCCAGTTTCGATATATTTTGCCATTGTAGGGCCAATTAATGCCATACTAGCACGGAACATTGAACGATTTGAACCATATCCAGTAAAGGTAACTTTATGCTTTGAACCGTGAGTAGAGAATTCTAAATTATGTACTTCAAGGTGCATGTAAATCCACCCGATTAAACCAATCCCAAGCAATAACTGTCCAAACATAGATAGTTGTGCTATGAAACTAAATCCAAGTCCTACAAAAAAGGCCACAATCCAAAGCCATTGGTGTTTATGCATCAGTTCATTATGTGTATGGGAAAAACCAGTCAAGTCTTGCTTCATGACCGTCTTAACATTTAATCTTCTATGACCATCTTCACCGTAATTCGCTTCAACAATTCTAATCAATCCATCATTCACAACAATTGAAGTCGAATTAAGTCCATCAGGACTTTCATTCAAAGGGAATTCTTGCACAATATCGCCAGTTTGAGCCATTATTGGAGCGGCTCTAATCGGTAAACTCCAAGGAATATTTACAGATTCTTCAACCTCTTGAACTTCCTTGGCCTCTGAATCTTGATTATTTAATTCAGTTTCAGTAGTTTCTGGTACTTCTTCAACTTCTTCGGCCTCATTATCAATTGTAGAGAAAGGGTCTTCATCATCAGGCCAACTCGAAGAACTATCTTCGCTCATAAACTAGGCACATACTACGAGATTCTTAATATGCCCGAATAAATCCTTGAACGATTTTAATTTAAATTTGATAGGACGCAACTGATAAACAAGTAGCCTATACCGCTCGTTAAGGGGGATTATTATTTCACAACCAAGAAAGAAACATAGTTTTCCTGTCCGTGCCTTTTTGTATGGATTAAAGACGCCAGGGCGCATTTTTAATAGATTCATATTATTCCCAATATTAGATCGTAAAATTGCAAATAGTGATTTAGAACTATTTGTACATGACAAGAATAGAGGGTTGATGAGAACACTAAATTATGGAGAGAGATTGAATTGGACTCTTGATACAGGTAAAGTTTGCGACGCTGTTCCTTGGCTAGATAGAATCGAACCTCTTCTCTCAAAAGATGATATTGTATTTGATGTAGGGGCCAATATGGGTATTGTTGCAAACTGGTTTGCTCAGCGATGCAAGCATATCCATGCATTCGAACCCCATCCAGGAAACATTGCCACAATTAAATCCCAACAAGAACTACGTAACATTGACAATATCACATTACATAATATTGCATTAGGTAGGACTCATTCGAAAATGCAACTACATGTAAAGCAGTTTCACGGCCATCATTCTCTTGGCGATGTAGATAATAGTCCAACGATTGATAAGATAGAAGTCGATGTAAATACAATAGATGAAGTTGCAAAAAACCTCGGGATTAAAGCAATTAATTTTTTGAAAATCGACGTTGAAGGTTTTGAATCCGATGTCCTTCATGGAGCGGAAAATCTTCTAAAAAATAAGAAAATAGAATATATTCTATTTGAGCTCCAAGATAGTATTTTACAATCAATAAACAGAACATCAAGCGAAGTTTTTGAAATAATCTTTAACGCAGGATATCAGATAATCGATTTGAATGGTAATATGCAAAAAGACAACAATAAAACCATTCCAAATGGCGATTATTTAGCTTGCCTTGACGGCTCTGAAACGGCTAAAAAATTAGCAGGCTCCGAATTTGATTTAATTTGAACAATCAACGGTGAGTATCAACTAGCCATGACTTAACATCATCACGTTCTTGGTAACCCTTTCCGGCTTTAGTCCCAACCACAGTTTCAATTGCTGCAGTAGAGGCGATCTCAAGAGTCCTTTCACTAACCGGCCCATTGAACACAATCGCTATTGCTCCATCCGCTTCTTCAGCTGCCTTTGCTAACTTTGAAGGGCCTACAGGTTCTGAAACAGTACCATCAACCATCACAAATAGTGCTTTTTTAGGCTCTAAATCGTCTAAGTGGTCAAAGAACTCATGAACTTCAGCAGGTGCTTCTTTCTGAACGAAAGTTTCCTCCATGTCCTCGGCCCAATTCTTATCTTCAACGCCAGCCTTTTTGTCATCATCCTTTTGTTTTTTAATGAGTTGGTGACTAAACTTAGTTGCTTCAACCTTCATCGAAAGACACTTTGTAACAGTCTTTTGAGGCAATAGTTCCCACTCTTGGCCAACCGGTGCTTGTGCAACATAGTCAACCTTCATCATTTCCATTAGTTGGCTGAATAGCATTTCTCCGCCTCTGTCGCCATCTATTGCTAGAATAACAGTTTCTTTTCCATTTGCAAGGTCGATTAGTTCCTGTTTTATTTCACCTGCACCATCTGCACTAATTGAATTTTTTACTCCGCAGTTCAATAAATTTCTAACATCATTTCTGCCTTCAACAACAATCAAAGAAGATGAAGACTCTATGTTTGGCCCACACGTTAATCCATGGTAAGAAGTTGCAGTTCCTACAGTTAATACAGAGCGAACCTCTTCAATAACGGTCTTTGATGCAGCTTCTCCAGAGTTAACCATTTTCAATAATAGTTCCTTCGCTCTGTCAACAACAGTAGTTCTCTTTGTCGCACGGATATCAAGTATCTCTACTACTGAGATTTTAGCCGTACAAGGGCCTATTCTATCGATTGTTTCCAATGATGATGCAATAATTGCAGTTTCAACATTATCTAGGCTGCTTGGAATTATAATCATGCCGTGAACTTTGCCACCCTTAGACTCCATCTCTACATCAACGTGCCCAATTCTAGCGGTCCTTTGCAATTTTCTTAGTTCTAGTTCATCTCCCAAAAGGCCTTCTGTTTGGCCCATTATTGCTCCAATAATGTCCTTACGTTGAACCGTTCCGTTTACCTTAATATCAGCGCGAATTTGGTATTTCATCGCCTTGCTCTGCTTTGGGCCGTGCCCTCCGCGATTATGTGGTTTCTTTCCCATTTGAATTACTCCTTTAGTATCCACATCTCTGAGCCAAATAGTAGGGAGATAACTCCGCTACAAATCTGGAGCCACATGACGTATCATGGGCGTGAACAGGATGTGAACAATTAACGGGATTAGCCAATACTTATTGAATGCTCTTATCAAAAAAACGCAAGAAAGCCGATTTTTGAAGAGCAACTAATTCAAGAACAGTAAGTACATCGGCGTAATGTGTCCGAGGTCCTATGTCATAGTTTGGAGGTTTTCCAAAGTACCATAGAAGTTATGCTAGTTGACGGTATATTGACAAGAGAGGAGAAGCGACTAGTTATCAAATTAGCAAGCGCGTTAAATCTGACAGAAGACGAGCCGTCAAAGATATATGAAGCAATTAGGATAGGTAAAAAACTCGAGGGAGGTGAGCCGATTACTTTGGCTGGGGCAAAAGAGATCTACACAAAGGTTTTCGAAATAGCCATCGTCAACGCCTCACTTTCAAGAGACGAATTTAGAGTACTCGCTCATTTAAGAGATATTTTTCAAATCGATGATGATGAACATGAGAATATTGAAGCGGAACTCCGTGAAATCGTCAAAGAGAAATTCGAAGACCCCAATGTTATCGATAAAATGCTTGGGACCCTTAGAGACTCTGTTAGTTTGGTTGGCGACTTGTTTGACGTTGTTCGTAAGAAATCAACTGACGGTGCTAAGAAATGAATCTTCAATTAGATGAATTATTGGCAAATACTTCGCCAAAAATTCTCAAATCTAAACGTAAAACTTTGAAATTTTTATTAGATGCTTACCGGGTAAGTACACCTGGCATGATATCCAAGCCGAAGACTGATATTTTAGCAAAACAAGGTGCATTTGCTTTCCATTATGGAAGTACTGACCCAGATATGCGCACATTGACTTCTTGGTTACTTACAAATGTGAATAATCGCAAAAAGTTGGCGAAACTAATCTCCAAACTATGGAAGAGGCATGGTAAAGAAGACCTAAAATTAGTAGGATTATTACTTGCCAATTTATCGTCCGAAGATTTAGGTGAAGATCCCTGGATTACATTCATTCATTTATTCAACGATAGCGAACCATTGGAAACGATTTTAGAAATCGCAGAAGAAATGAACCGTTCAGAAAATAAAGTACCAGATGATGAATGGCTAATTGCAATGGCACAACAGAGCTCGCTTTGGCATCAAATCGCTATGCTATTTATTTCAATAAGAGAGCAAGGTGCCGGTGAATTAACTCATCTAATTACAACCGCTCCAAGCGGTGGAGAATTGTTTGAAAAGATAAGAAAACGTCTTTTAAAATCAAATAATTGAAAGGACGCCTAATACTCGAACTACTATGAGTGAGCGGTTTTTGCCAACTGAAGACCCAGTAATGGAGGCTGTTTTACAGTGGACCGTTCAAAGGGATGCTCAAGATGTTCGCCGCCTTCTTGAATGGTTGCCTGAGGCTCGGTCGTCAAGAGAAAGGAAGGCCCTTTTAGAGAGAGTTAGAAGTTTATTGCTGGAATTGGAAGGGGCAATGAACCGCCTCGATGAATTACATTGAGGATTATTATGGCCACAATTCTTCTTCTTGCTGGAGGTAAGAGTACTAGAATGGGCCAAGATAAAGCTATGATGAACGGTGGAGTAAATCGTCTAATCAGTATTTACTCAAGACTGAAGGCTCAGCGAATTATTACATTATGTGGCGATAAATCCCGAATTAAATTATTCGAAGGAGAGGTTTGGGCAGATCCAGATGACGTTTCCGGCCCTTTAGAATTGCTCAAATGGTGCTTTACTAAAATCGGAGGCGATATTCAGATAATCCCTTGCGATGCCTTTGGTCTTCTCGACTCCGGTGCAGAATGGTTGTTGAAACAGAAAAATGGGGTCCCTCTCGATACTTATAAACAACGCCAACCATTGATGGCGAGAATCTCAAATAGAGAATTAATCAATTATGACGCTACCACAATAAATGGATTATTTGATAGATTTCCTTCTTTAGAAGAAGTGGAATTTTCAAAACAGTTTTCTAATTTCAATTCTAAATCAGAACTTAGTGAAAATTGACCCTCGATCAATATTGAATATGTACAAGGTAATTCTGCCTAGTATCATCAGCCATCATCGCATAGAAGTCAACACCATCTTGTGTCGATATTAAAGTAGTATAAACAATTCCGGTTATTACGCCAATCTGAGTAATAGATTCAGAATCAATGTCATATGAAATAAAAACCTCTTCTTCATTTTCTGAATCCCATGCATATCCATAAATCAAACCAGTTTCAATATTAACTTCAAAGCCACCCGGCGTAGTTAGATCTTCATTTGTCGACGATAACACCGAAGACATGGAAATTGAGAAATCAGAAACATCTATTGTTGCCATAGAATAGCCACCGCCAGAGTTTCTTACCTTTAGGTAATAACTCGCACCATCGTAGGCAGATGCACCGTCAGCTATTCCTTGAACATCTTCAATTTCACTGTGTTTGGCTACTATTCCAGTAGAGGGGTCTATTGTGACGACAAATACTAGTGGAGGTTCACCAGGTTGCATTACTTGGCCCGTGCCAGTATTTTGTCCACCTTCGTTAGTATCTTCAAACGCATACCCATACAAAATATCGTTGACATGATCGTATTCTATTCCTGCAACATTTTCCAACTCTGGATGATTGCTATAGTCAAATTCAGTCAATGATACGGTGTAAGTATTGGAGATTGAAATTTGAACTAGGTACCTCATCCCATCACCATTCATAATCGCAAAGTATTCATTATTTCCAAAGGTTGAATGTTGAGTAATTAGTTCAATTCCAGTGATAGGAGTAAGTGAAGTCACCAGTCCATTTGCAGGGTCCACTGAAATAAAATATTCCACTTCTTCAACACCATCCCATGCAAATCCATACAGGATATTACTACTACATTCTATTTCAAGGCCTCCAATATTGGTATAATCTGGATGATTGCTAAAATCAAATTCTGTAATACTGAAAGCAAAGCCCCCTTCACTAGTGCCACAATCAGTAGTTGTTCCACCAGTGATGTCTTCACCATCATCGTCATCAGAACCGTCTCCTGGTTCTGTTACTTCGCCAGTGCCTTCGCCGGGCTCCGTTTGCCCACCACCTGAATTGTCATCATCCTCTTCGTCATCAGTATTGTCTCCAGGATCGGTTTCTCCGCCTCCACTTGTGTCATCTTCAGTTTGATTTTGATTTGGATTTGGATTATCAGTATTATCTTCAGGTTCGGTTACTTCT
>QQRY01000055.1:9116-79905 GCA_003602575.1 Candidatus Poseidoniales archaeon | reverse complement strand
TTTCATTTACATTTGAGTTATCGTCATTATCAGTATTATCTTCAGGTTCGGTTACTTCTCCGCCACCGCCCGTATTATCTTCGCTTTCATTTACATTTGAGTTATCATCAGTCCCGCCATCATTTGGTGTTGTGCCCTCATTATTTTCGTCTTCAGGTGTAGTTTCATCTTCAGGAGTAGTTTCCTCAAGACAACCTGTAATCGGGGCTAAAAGCAAAATTAAACAAAATAGAAACGTCAAAAACTTGTTCATAAATTAAGGTGCCATTACTTTGTATAAAATATATTCACTAAAAATTTCAGTAATGAGTGAATTCTACACCTGCGATTGCATGAGTCACTTTATGGCCGTTTTCTAATACGTTTCCAATAATTTCAACACCTGCCATTTTTTCCTGTAACCAGCTACAGATTGCCTCTGCTTTATCCGCACTAACTGCAATAATGATGCCAATGCCCATATTGAAAGTACGATACATTTCACGAGTTTCAACTCCACCTATTTCTTGGAGCCAAGAAAACTCCGGATGTACTGGCAACGGGTCACTGATGTGCCAACCTAGATTGTCATGCAGTCGTAGCAGGTTGGATAATCCCCCGCCAGTTACATGACAAATTGCGCGGAGATCGTCGATTGAGAAATCATTATTTTTCTGAGCATGATGAATCAAATCAACTACAGGGTCACAATAGATACGAGTGGGGTTAAGGAAAATCTCTCCTAATGTAATTTTTTGATTTTCTCTGCCTACGAACCTCAAAATCTCTCTTCCAAGACTATCTGCATCAAAAGGAGCTTCGCTTGTATAATCAAAGTTTGAATGTTCGATTATTCGACGGACTAAAGAATATCCATTAGAATGAATGCCAGATGACGGCAACCCGATTAATACATCTCCAGCCTGTAAATTCTCCCCAGTTATCGCTTCACCTTTTTTGACATATCCAAGAGCGGTTCCTGAAAGGTCCAACTCTGTAACTATTCCTGGTAATGAAGCGGTTTCTCCTCCAGCTAATGTCACTCTCGCAAGGCGACAAGCCTCAGCAAGAGATGCACCTAGAGCAGCATGAGTTGCAGGGTCCGGTTTAGGTACAGCGACATAGTCGACAAATGCAATAGGTTCTGCTCCAACGCATAGTAAATCATTGACATTCATTGCCATACAATCTATCCCAACTCCGCCCCATTGATTGAGCAATGAAGCGATCTGAAGTTTACTTCCAACACCATCGGTTGCCAGTGCAAGAAGACTATCTCCAAATTCAATTAATCCGCCAAATCCACCCGGTAAGTCAACCGGCGCCCCAGGTGTTCCAGCAGGTCGAACAGAACGTCCTAAAGAAGCGATTAAAGAAGCAACAGCGGACCCTTCCAAGTCGATATCAACTCCTGCGCTAGCATAGTCCATTGGCTTGGCCATGTCTATTCCATCCAAAGGCAACTCATGAATAAACCGGCTCAACTCTTAAGCGATTTAGATAGCAGTGGTAGGCTAATATCTAGTCGATGATCAATACCAGAATGCGTCCCATCAAATTCTTGCCATGTGTGCTCAACTCCCAACTCTGATAGTCTAGCAGCTAACTTTCGACTCCCATACTGTATTCCATATTGATCTAGATTTCCACAATCGATAAATAATAATTCTAGTGAATTTAGATTATTTGAATTTGATTCAATCAGCCGAAGAGTATCGAAATCAAGCCAGTTTGTCCAACGCTCTTGGTCGAGTTCACAATATTTCATATCAACAGGAAGTTGAATGCCAAGAGGGTTTGAATCATTACATTCGCCAGGGTCGTATGAAGCAGCCATTGCACATATCATCAAGGTATGAAAATCATTAGAACTCATTTTCGGCGTATTCATTACATAATCAACATAATCGGCAGGACTTCCATAGCGCGAAATATGAGTAATGGTTTCAGCAAAAGTAGGCATAAACATGGTTTCAAATCCGACATCACCCGAATGGCTCACTATTGCGTTCCATTGTCCAGGATTGGTTAGAGCATTATACAATGCACCATAACCTCCTGAAGATTTTCCGACCAACCCAAATTTATCGTTACAAGAATACCGTTGCATTATACATTCTTTTAGGTCATTGGATAGCCACGAACTCCAATTCCCCATTACAGGGGAATCAACAAATTGATTGCCTCCCAAAGATGTAAAAGTATCTGGTAAAACCAGCAAACACGGAGACATTTCACCACTTTCAACCAATCTTTCATGTCTTTGTAAAATACTCTCTGAGAAAGCCTTCCAACCGGCTCTTGCTGGCCCCGAAGAAGTAAATGGCGCCAAATAAATAATCGCAGGCAACTTTTCGCCTTTGTCAATCATATCCACTCCCTTAGGTGGAATATGAACTAAAATCTCTCTTGAAGTAGGGTCTCCAAGACGATTTTCCAAGAGCTTAGAGTCTAAAACAAATCTATCGATTCGGCCAAGAATAGGGTCAAAAGAATGTTTGGGCATAAACCCTCTAAAAGTTCCTTACTCATTGGTTCTGCGGTCATGGCGAATGGGCAATGGACATGAGAAATTTCCCGAAAAAAAGGACATAGAGCCACCACCTTTCCAGTGGAAATATAGGGGTGAGGGGATACATAGAAAAGAGTACATAAACGGTTGACAATTTGGCAAATTGTTCGCGACATTGAATTTAGGAGGTGAAGAGTTGTTACAAGAGTTTGATTTACCAGCACGATGGACTTCAATGATTCAAGATTTATACGCCGAAGCCGTCCACAACCTCGCTCAAAACTGGCCAGACGATCAATCATTAGAAGTCTCTTACAGAATCATTGAAGGTTTCGATGATGAATTCGCTCATGATATTATCGAACACCCCGAACTTCACTTCCATGCAGCTAACCACGCTCTTCGACAATTTTTACGAGACGCAGGACATCCAAACATGTTTCCATTTGTTAGAATCGTACATTTGCCAAGTGACCAAATAAGGGTTGTATCACAACTTCGTTCTGATGACATAGGTCAAATGTTGGCAATCGATGCAGTTACAACAAAGATTTCTGGAGTAAGGCCTAGAATTTATTCAGCATCATTTGAATGCGCATCTTGTGGCCATGTGATGATTATCAATCAACCAAATGAGCAAGAACTGATTGAACCCATTGAATGTTCCCAGATTGATGGCGGTTGTGGAAAGCCTAAGCGACAGACTAGGTTTGTACTGCAACAAGAAGAATCCATTTTGATAAATTCGCAATTCATAGAACTACAAGAATTACCTGAACAAATGAAAGGAGGAATTCAGCCCGAGCGGATTATCTGTATTGGAGAACATGATTTAGCAGGTAAGTTGAATCCAGGTGATCGGGTCAAAGCCAATGGAGTTCTTTTCATCCGCTCCCAAAGAAAAGGCGGTAAAGATACTCCTGTTTTCGATATCTTCCTACGCATCCACTCATTGGAGAGACAAAATGTGCCGCTTGAGGAAATAAAAATTTCCGAAGACGAAGAATTAGAAATCAAGGAATTAGCCAGTAGAGATGATATTTATGACCTGTTCACAAAAAGTATAGCCCCTTCCATATTTGGAATGGACCGAGTCAAGGAATCATTAATGCTCCAACTTTTCGGCGGGGTTGCAAGGTTAAACCCAGACGGAACAAGAAATAGAGGAGATATTCACATCCTATTGATGGGCGACCCTGGTGTTGCTAAATCTCAATTACTCAATTACATGTCAAGAATTTCTCCTCGTGGAAGATTTACCTCGGGTCAATCTGCATCAGCGGCTGGTTTGACAGCAGCAGCAGTACAGGATTCAGCGGCCGAAGGACGCTGGACATTGGAAGCTGGCGCACTGGTTCTTGCAGATTTAGGACTTGCAGCAATTGACGAATTCGACAAAATGAATGAAGGCGATAGATCGAGTATGCACGAAGCTATGGAACAACAAACCATCTCCATTTCTAAAGCCGGAATCAATGCAAGCCTAAGAACAAGATGTGCGGTATTAGCTGCTGCAAACCCAAAGAACGGACGTTTCGAGCCAATTTCAGAAACACCTTTCACGGGTCAAATAAATCTCGCTCCACCGCTGATTTCGAGATTTGACATCATTTGGTTGCTAACCGATGATGCCGATGAATCCAAGGATTCTAAAATTGCTAATCACATAATCAAGAATCGCCTTATTGGAACCAGTGAATTACTAGTGACCGAAGGAAGCGCTCCCGACCCTGCTAAGAATTCCATATCTGGTTTACAGAAGTCACAAGAGGGTGATGAAATACTTGCTAGGGACTTGATTCGAAAATATATTGCCTATGCCAAGAGGTCAATCCATCCGAAACTCGAAGATGATGCTCAGAATAAAATTGTAGAGTTCTATGTTGAAACTAGAAAGAAAGGCGGAGAATCATCTGATAGCGTTTCAATTACTGCTCGTTCATTAGAGGCCGTAGCTAGAATGGCTGAAGCCAGTGCTAGAATTAGGCTCTCGAATGTCTCAACCGTTGAAGATGTTGAAAGAGCGATAAGATTGACCAAGACATGGCGAAATGAATTGATGGGTGAGAATTTCGATATGACTACTATTGAAACCGGCAAGAAAACATCAGTTAGGAACCAAGAAAGAATGCTGATAGAAATAATCTCAACATTACAGAATCAATCGACCAACCAAGTCAAGGTTGCAAATGTATTGGACGTTTATACAGAGGCTGAGAAGTACAAGATTTCTAGAACCAAAGCAGAAGACATAATAGAGAAACTCGTTAGAAACGGCGACATAATGCGTCCTTCTGGTTATGATACATTGCAAATTGTCTAAGTTCATGCGCTGATATCTTGAATAATGAACGATTGGGATGGCTATGGCCGAAGTACATGTTACTGAACCGGAAGGTGAAGTCAACAACGCTACTGCTCTTGACCCAGAGGGGTTGGGTTTCATGTGTGGGCTAGAAGTTCACCAACAACTTTCTACAGGAAAATTACACTCTAGGCAATCTGGAGAATTATACGATGTCACAATTGACACAGTTCCTGATGAATGGCCGAGATTTTCCCGTAAACTACGTGCATCGAGAGGCGAAGGCGGCAAAATCGATGTTGCCGCTCGCTTTGAATCGAAAAGAAATCGCTCTTTCGTTTATGCACAATCACCAAATTCGGGATTGATTGAACTAGATGAACAACCACCATTATCTCATGACCCGGACGCCTTGGATATCGCACTAACCGTTTCAGCACTGGTAAATTCCAAACCAGTCTCGCTTTTTCAAACGATGAGAAAAACAGTAGTAGATGGCTCTAATACAAGTGGCTTTCAACGAACTACTTTGATTTCCACAGACGGCACTTTACAGACAGAAGAAGGTCCAGTAGGGATAGATGTACTGTGCTTGGAGGAAGATAGCGCTAGAAAACTTGACACAATTTCAACTGAAAATGGAGAGCAAGTGATTTACAATTTAGACCGTTTAGGTTTGCCATTAATCGAAATTGCAACCGCCCCAGATGTCATTTCCCCTGAACATGCAAAGCAAACAGCAATCGCACTTGGTAGGTCTCTAAGACAGACAAGAAGGGTTAGAAGGGGCCTTGGCAGTATTCGGCAAGACCTCAATGTATCAATTGCTTGTGGCGATAGAATTGAGATAAAAGGCTGTCAGGATTTATCTTGGATTCCTCGAATTATTAGACTTGAAATGGCTAGACAACTACATTTTTACCGTCTATCAAATAAACTTAGAGAGTCTATGGATTTGCCACTTCTTCCACCGGATAGACGCTCAACAGACCCACAAATCGAGCAAGAAGTTGCAGAAAAAGTGGCATTAGCATTACCTCTCGAATTAACAGATGTGTCAACCCAATTTGCTGATTGCGACTCTAAAATGGTCAAAACAGGATTGGCAAAAAATAGCGTGATGTTGGCTTTACCGCTTCCAGGTTTAGCAGGGCTAATCGGTACTAAAGAACTCGATGATGAAGGTTCTCAATTACCACGACTCGGTCGAGAATTGGCCGGTGCAGCAAAACTAGCAGGCGTCAAGGGGGTATTCCATTCCGATGAATTGCCTGCCTATGGAATTGAAAAAGAACATGTAGACTTGGTCAGAAAGCAATTATCTTTGAAAGACAACGACGGCTTTGTACTATGCTTAGCTCCTAGTTGGCAAGCAGAATTAGCCTTGGAGAGTGTACTTGCTAGAGCTAGAATGGCATGGCACAGAGTTTCACAAGAAGTGAGGAATGTTGTTATCAAGAAAGGTGCTCCTGAGGATGGGACAACAGCCCCAATGCGTCCACTGCCGGGCGGCGCTAGGATGTACCCTGAAACCGATATTCCAACTCTAAAATTGACTACTGAGATGTGGGAAAATATAATTTCGAATTTACCAATGACTGATAAAGAAAGGTCGGAAAGAATGGAGCAATACGACATTTCTAAAGATCAATCTAGCCAATTATTAGCAAGAGAATTAGATGACTTATTTGTTGATTTCTGCGGAGACTTGCCGCACAAAGGTTGGGCAGCAGTATTGTTGGAGAATGACGACAAAGACCCACAACTAGCAAGTTTAGTTTTGACCGCTAAAGAGAATGGTGATTTGACTAGAGAGGCGGTAAATTCAGTAATTCTAGAATTTTCAAATCAGCCGCTACCAAGTTTACAAGATATTGCAAAGTATGCTTCTGATAATGGTTTGAAACCTGCAGATTTGGGAGATTTGGAATCAATTGTTAATGATATAGTTAGTCAAAGAGCGGATTTCGTTAAGGAAAGAGGCATGGGCGCTATGGGTCCTTTGATGGGGATTGTAATGCAGGCTGCTGGTGCTGCGGATGGTAAAGCGGTTAGCGCTTTACTTAGGGCTGCCATTCAAAAGATAACGGAGTGATTTCAATGCGCTACGGTGCTATTTTATTATCCATTTTCATCTTACTATCAGGGCTATCAAATGTTTCAGCCCAAGATGAAATTGAAACAATTCAAGGTTTGGAATTGGATTGGGAGTATGATTTTGGAGACACATTCATTTCGACAAAACCATTGATTGCTAATGAGACTATTTTTGTTAGGACTTCAACTTCCACTCCGAACTCTGGACCCGCAGGAATTTATGCATTCGATTTAGATGGTGAATTGCTTTGGTCTAAATTGAACTATAATCCAATTTCAAATGACATGTCGCCAATAACTTATGTTGAACAGGGACAAGGTGACTGTGGAGTGTGGCCTGATATGCTAGTTATTGGCTGGGCCAATGGAACGATTGAGGCATTACATCCAGATTCAGGAGCAAAATTTTGGCAACAAAATACTGAGGTATTAACATGGGGAATCACCGGCTCATTATTGATTGATTCAGATAATTTATTGGTCCCAACAAGAACGGGATTAGCTAATTATTGTCTTTCAAATGGTGATATTAATTTTGACATAGATATAGGCCTTGGTTGGAGAAATGGCGTATCTAAACTTGATGATAATTACTTCTTAGGAGATGAAATGGGCACTCTTTGGAAAGTTTCCAAAAATGGAAATACGACATCTAAAAACTTAGATATTGGTAAAATTAGACATGCTCCATTAGTTGTAAATGGGAAATTACTGGTTCATGGCCAAGGTCTTATTGATAGTACAATTGTTTTAGTAAATCCCGATGATTTGTCGTTAGAAGTAGTTTCCAATGCCGGACCATCACCAGGGATTCCTTTAATTTTTAATGATTCAATTATCACTATTGATTCTAATTCTGTGAAGAGATTCGAATGTTCAGCCACGTGCAATTTCATCGATCAGTATCCATTTAGTTCCAATGGCGAATCCTCAGTGGTATTCGATGAAATGCTTATGCTACCAAGAAACAAAGTAGATGGTGGATGGGGTTTATTTTCACTAAACAACTCCAGTCAAATAATTTTCAATGAACTTATTTCAACAAAGTATGATTGGTATGGAACAGCGGCACCCGAGTATCAATTAGTAGGAAAGAGACAGATTCTGGCAATCGGTAATGATAATGGCAATCTACAAGTATTCTCATCATTAGTCGATGAGGCAGTTTCACAACAGTTCGAAGAAGAAACAATTGAAACCAACTATACTTCACAAATTATGACATTTTTCCTCTTTCTGTTTGTAGCCATTTCCGGCATACAGTTTCTTAAAGAAAATTACAAATCTTCATTCCAGTATCTAATCATCATTTTAGTCGTAATTTTCACATTTGCCTTCAATGATATAGTAGCAGCATGGTCCTCATACATCTCTGATATCAATGATGAATCTAAGAGTGCTGAAGAGTTGTGGGATGATGAATGGCCAGAAGAATGGCGAGGCACACAAGTTGCAATCTTTGAGTTTGAGAACCAAACATTAGTTTCTGGCGGGCATATAAATAATGAGAATGCTCTTGAATTGACTTATCAATCATCCGAGAATCTGAAGATATCTGTTCAAGATTCAGATACATCCATTGGTAAGTATATTGAAAGTTTTAATGACATTCGAGGAGAGGGGTGGATATTTTTCATAGATGGTTCAGAAGCCATGGTGTCGGCTCAATATGCTGAAATAAATAGTGATAGTATTGTACACTGGAAGATAATTTGATGACAATGCTCAAGACATTTCACTTTTTGGCCAGTTCATGTTCCAAGCCTCCGGCATCCACGGCCCCGTGTTGGGGCCTATGGGAAGTTTGGTTCTAGACGTTGTTTTACTAGGGATTGTTTTTTGGACATTGATGAGTTCAACAAAGAGAAGAGCCTCTGACATTATTCTATTTGCTTCGATAATTGCTGGGATCTCACTTTTACGTGTAGTCATGACGCCATTACCAAATATTCAGCCAGTAACAGTAGCAGCACTTCTTGTTGGAGCACAGTTGGGTGCTAAGAGAGGAGTGTCATTTGCAATACTTGTTACTATGATTTCTAATTTCATAATCGGGAATGGAATTTGGACTCTGTATCAAGCGATCGGTTGGTCTATTATTGCAATCATTGGAGCGAATACAAAACTAATTGTCTCGAATAGCATCAATTTCAGTAGGTTATTCATGTTGTCAATTTTCAGTGCTTTTTTGTTCGATATCATTGTGTCATTCTCAATTATCGATGGGTCAATCAGCCTCAATCAATTCATGATTTACCTTGCTAATGGCATCCCATACGACTTCATGCATGCTCTTGGGAATCTAACGTTCGCTGCATGGTTCGGCACTTGGTTCGCAAGAGTTCTACAACATCAACCAACTCTCGAAGAAATAGAAGTATTGGTGGTTGAAGGTTATGTCATCGAGTCATAATGAGACTACTATGGTCTTAATCGCACGTAAAGATTTGAAATTATCTGCAGGTAAGCTAGCAGTTCAATGTGCTCATGCAGCTACTAGTTGTACACTTGTCGCTATTAAATCTGAGAAGCGACTACTGGAAAGGTGGAAAAATAGTGGTGCAAGGAAAATATGCTTACAAGTAGAAGACTTACCCTCACTTCAAATTTTAGCAGGCCAAGCACAGTCGGCAAATCTGATTACGCATATTGTGAAGGATGCAGGCCATACTGAAATACCGGCAGGGACAATAACGGTACTCGGAATAGGCCCAGGGCCTAGAAGAAGCATCGATGCTTTGGTTCAAGACTTGAAGCCTTATTGAGTAAGAGCCAGTGCTGTGAACGAAGCGCAATGGGTCTACGTTCATTCATACATAGTCTAACGGCGCCGCCATTTAGACATCGAAATGTAATTGACCAAGAAGTGAAAATGGTTTTGGTAGTAAATACCAATTTAAAAATGGGTAAAGGTAAAATTGCTGCCCAAGTCGGTCACGCAGCAGTTTCTTCAACCTTAAAATGCGGGAAAGAAGCGCCGGATTTACTAGAATCATGGCTTGCATCAGGGCAGAAGAAAATTTGTGTAAAAGGCATTGATGCAGACAATTTATTGGCATTAGAAAAGCTAGCATCAAGCGAAGGAATATTATCTACTAAAATTCACGATGCAGGCCATACACAAATCCCAAGTGGATCTTTGACCGTTTTAGCACTGGGCCCCGATATAGAATCAGTATTATCAAAAATTACTGACGACTTAAAATTACTGTGACTATCGCCGCATTGATGAATAATGGATAGTACGGCTCTTTATGCGCGAGTATCCTAGCGAACGAGTAGACCTCCGTAGTGACACAGTCACCCAGCCAACTATCGCTATGAGGGAAGCCATGATGAAAGCTCCAGTGGGAGACGATGTTCTGGGCGACGATAAAACAGTAATCAGATTACAAGATATGTTGGCAGAAATGCTTGGTAAGGAAGCCGGCCTCTTTGTTCCGAGCGGAACAATGTCCAACGCGATAGCAATAAGAGCGCATACAAATCCTGCTGACGAAATAATAACTGAAACTGCAAGCCATATTTATGTTTATGAAGGGGGCGGATACGCTGCTCTTTCAGGTTGCTCAGTCGCCCTTGTACAAGGAAAGTCAGGAATAATGAATGCAGAAGATGTTGCCAAAGCGATTCGCAAACAAGAGGGTAGCCTAGGACATTATCCAAATGGCTCGCTAGTATGTGTTGAGAACACAGCAAATAGAGGGGGTGGGACTTGCTATCCTCAAGAAACCCTCGATGAAATAGCTAAAGTTGCCCATGATAATGGATGTGCTGCTCACATTGATGGTGCTAGACTTTTCAATGCAGTTGTCGCTACAGGTACCCCAGCATCTAGGATGGTTAGAGATTATGATTCGATTTCAATTTGTTTATCAAAAGGCCTAGGTACTCCAGTAGGCAGTGTTTTAGTAGGCTCATCTGAATTCATCTCAAAGGCACATAGGTGGCGCAAAATGTTTGGGGGGGGCATGCGTCAAGCAGGAGTATTAGCAGCATGTGGAATTTATGCATTAGAAAATCACATAGAGAGGATGTCTGAGGACCACTCAAGGGCACAAAGATTAGCCGAAGCCATCAATCAAATAGACGGCTTTAGTGTAGACTTAGATAGTGTCGAAACAAATATGGTTTATATTCAAGGAGTTCAAGGTGCGAAAGAGATTCTTAGAAAACTTACTGAATTGGGAATAGATGTTCTTGAAGTTGGGCCAATCGCGGTTAGGGCAGTGACGCACCTTCACATCACAGATGAAGACATAGATCGTACAATAGAAGCATTCAAACAAATAGCCTAATTCTATCATTTATTGAAATACTCTCGCCGAATTATCGGAGAGATAGGGATGGCTAACAAGGGTGCAAAATGTCAAACATGTGAGTCAAAAGCCTCCAAAGGAGGCTTGTGCGCATTATGCGATTCAATGACTAAGCAATCAAAGAATAAGAAGTGGGGCAAAGATATTCACCCCGAGGCATTAGAGAAAGCATTGGAATTCATTGGTGGCGGAGACAAATCTAGTAAGAAAAGATGGGAGTGTTTTCAATCTTCGGCACAAGATGCTAAACTAGCAGATTGGGCTAAATTGGATGAAAACATAGACCCCGTTTTGACATTTCCATGTAGTGCGAAGAAGGGGCTGCAAATTTGCTATGACTTGGAGAATGGTGCCAGACTAACTTCAGAGGATAGGTCAATCTTACATCAAGGCTTTACAATGATCGATGACGTGCACTTGTCATTCTTATCATCTAAAGCCATTATTAATGGTCGCGAATTACCAAACGACGTTCCTGTTGCTTCACTAGTAAGGATGCTTTTTGATAAGAAAGAGCGCATTGGGTGGGATATCAACAAAATGATAATCTCCCTTGGTTCGACACAAATATCAACAGAATTAACACCACGGGATCGTTTTCATTTTAGGCGGAGGCAAAGACGTAGGCACGTAGATAGAGACTCGTTAATGGCCACACTATCATGGATTGAATGGATGGCTGAAGAGAATATCTCGCCACCTGAAAATTATCGGATTCATCCATTATCGGCATGGGCTAGAGACCTTAGGACAAACGTCACTAATATTGGTGGACCTATTTTCCATGAAACAGTTAATGCAGCCTTTCTTAATCACCCTAGCGGATTGAGCGAACTCGCTGATTATCCCTGGATTGAACATTGGCAAGAATATCGATGCCCATCAACATATAACATTCCTTCAAAGTGGCCACTGAAAATTTTCGGAATGAATCTAAGACTTTTGGTGCGAACAAAATCAAATGGTACTAGATTGGCTATAATTCCAGATAAACCGGCTATATGGGCGTCTCTTATCTCATTATCATTCTCCCCTTCTTCTTCTCTGAACGGGCATCTACTTTACGCGATTCAATATAATTGGACACATCAACAAGATGCATTAGTCAAAATCGAGCCACCACTCCGCCGTTCAATACAACTGCTCAATGAAGTGATATCAGGAAGTCCAAGTCAAGTTTTCATTGAACAAGATACAATTTTGGTTATCGGTAGATTAGGCCATTTCTATGAGGTCAAAGTTGGAGAGGGCGCTCATGGAGCGCCATACATAATTAGACATATTAAATCACTAAATCCACGGAAAACCCAATCGATATGTATCCATAGCGGAAGATTCCATTCAAATATGCCATTAGGCGATATAATCGCATCTGTCGTACTCTCTTTAATCGATGATGTTACTACAAGCGAAAAGGTTGATAGTTTACGTAGTGAACTAATTGACAATCAACCACTGGGCTTCCCCGAATTGCTTTCACCAGAATATACAGAATTAATCAATAAGGAATCATTAGATGATTTCACAACTTCAATCTCTAGAACCGCATCTGGTTTTCCAAAGTGGCTTTCTCGAGGTGAGAAGGAATGGGCGCGAATTGAGGAGCAAGGATTTGCAGCCGAAGAAAGGGTCCGTCAACAATTTAATTTCATCATGCGCAGGAATAGATATTTTGTTGAACTTGGAGAACAAGCTCAGAAAGATAGTGCAAAAACCGACAAGGCTAGAGATGTCATCAATAACGATTTAGAACAAGGAAATAAAACGCCATCAATAGAAAAAATGGTTAAAGTTTGGAAAGATAATTTCTCCCCTCACCAAGAAAACCCGTCTTCACAAGGACTTTTTGCACAGTATTGGAATCAGTTTCGTGGACGTAGGGATTGGATGTACTTACGTAACTATGGACGTCCAGAACAAGAATACCCAATTGGAGATGTTAGAAACGGTGAACGAAGATATTGTGAGGTCATGCCTCGTATCTGGGAAGCTTTGATGTTGCATCCAATAGGCTCTCAAGTAGTGCTACCAACAGTCGTAGGCAAAGAGATTTCATTCCAATATTGCCAATTAAAAGTAACTTTAAGAGATAACCGCGAAATAAATTTACTCAAAAGATTCTTGTCAATACTTGGTTATCATGAAGATGATGGGGATCAATTAGAGAGGTCTCAAATTTACTACCGTAGAGATCATCCGAGTCCACGCAACCGCCGTATGCTAACTCAGACTTTATCGAATTTTCAGCGCTTATTGGGTGCACGGGGTGCTCCTCCTTGGTGGTGGCATTTTGCAGATGTAATCGAGCCGCCTTGCGAAATCCCGGAGTTTAGATGGCAACTTGAAGAAGATCTTAGTGATGAACTTAGACCTATAAATTGGACTTAATTATCCCACTTGAATATTGCAGCAGCGATAATACAAGACAAACTGATTACCGCCGAAATAGATGGAAGGCTACTAGAATCGCTATCTTCACTTGTGTCCTCAATGACTGTATCTTGACTAGTTTCAATTGGAGTAAAGTGGTACATTAGGTGGACTTGCATATCATCTCCATCATAAGAATTAGGAATACTGACGGTCGCAGTTCCGCTTGATTTATTGCCAACTTCAACAATTTTTGTCACAATACTGGGGTATATTTCTTCACCGTTTGATCCTTCTGTGAATTCAGCCGAGGCTTCTACAAACCACACATTAACACTCATCTCATATTCTTCGAATTGTGCCATATTTAGATCAGCGGACCAAGAAACAACACCTGTATCACCATCTTGTGAAGACCATGACAGTGTGGTATTTCCACTGCCTAGGTTCAAAGACTGACCGATTAAAGAGCGATAGTCATCTTCTAATGAATCTCCGTTAGCAGTACTCCCTATTTGCTTCTGAGTTCCGTTGAATACAACAATTGGAGGAGCGCCTGCGTTATACCTGCTATCGAAATGTTGTTCCGTATTATCAGAGCCAAATGGGTCTTCATGGTCGTTAGCACGATGGAAATGATACTTCTTAATCTCTCCATTATTCTCCAAGTCTTCTAGAACGTGTTCTACCTTTACGCAATTAGTACACCACGTGGCAGTATAGTCTTCCGCAATGGAGGGGAGTGAATCTAGAGTTGTGGTTTGTGAACTTGTATCATTCGTCCATGCCCATTGTCCACCAAATAATGGCCCTGTGCCGGTATCTTCAGGCGCCTTAGCAGAAACTCCGCTTGTACCGGTGAAACTGATCAATACTAGCAGGCAACAAACAATTACAACACGGCGCATATAGAGCGCTAGAGGCCCTGAGATTTGAAATAAACGATTCAATCATTCATCTTCATCATCATACCAGTCTGCATCAGTATCAAATGCACCATTATCTACTAGAGTTCCATTCTTGACTTTCATCTGGAAGTTTTTCAGGCTGGAACTAACGCCACTACCTGTTGCATCCAGGCATTTGGCGATCTTTGCCAATAATCCCTTCTCACAGTCAAGCATAGTAAGGCTAGCATATGTTAAAGTGGCAATAAGCATCTTTGCCTCTGAATTAATGGTAGTAGCGCCGCTCTCACCTTCACCCAACGCCAGTACTCTAGCGTTCACATCTTGCAATACTTGGTCGACTACTTGTTCGGGCAAGAATTCCAATAGTAGTTGGTCAGCGTGAGTCATTGCTTGAGAAATGTCATCATACCTCTTCTCGCCAGGGCTCTTCCTAGGTATCGGTTGCAAAAACCAACCCATTCTAGACCTAGCTTTCCAATGGTTAAGGACAATAATTCTTGCTTTAGCAATTTGTTTAGCAGTCACACCATCATTTTTCAGAGCACGCCTTCTATCGAATTTAGTCAAGATACCTAACTCTCCTGCTAACTCGACAATTGCAGCAGCAATAATTACGGCATTCTGATGCTCACTTTCACCTTTGATGCCTTTTTTCTGGCGACATATGACTTGCTTAGGCATCGACAATGCTTTCTTGATTCCCTTGTCATCCAATTGCGAACGTTCCTTTTCCTGCTCGGGCGTAAGTGGAGTGCAAGCCATTTCAGTGATGTCATAAACGACATCTCTTACATTCTTACCATAGCGTGCTTCGATTAAAGCGTGAACCTTCTTGCAGAAAGGGTGCTTTTCTCTAAAAGAATCATATTTTCTTTTCTCATATTTCCAGAATCCAGGATTCTTGACACCTCTTAGGTCGCCAGGCAAAATTCTAGCACCGCTTGTACCGGGTTTACTGCCACGACTAACACGTTCAGTTTGTCGTTCTGCACCTTGGGTAATGCTATCTGATACGCCTTCTATCGGGGAATAGTCTGAGTCTACTAGCCCACAACTGGAGCATGCTTTCTCACCCAGTTTAGAATCATAATCCCAATCTAAACATCCACAATTATCGCATTTATCTTCTTTTCTTGTTGTTTTCTTATTATTTTCCATACTATCATGCCTCAATCTTGTTATACGACGACAAGCCTACTCTTTGCCAAACCGCAACGAAAGTACGTTGTAATAAATGCGGTATGTAGGAGCCTTTGCCAGCGCAGGAGTTAATATGTGTTCGACCAAGTTGATAAAACTTTGGTATAAAATCCCATAATAATCCCAAACATGAATGATTCTTATTGGAGTTCATGAACATCATCAAATTCGACAATATATAAAGAATAACAACATGATTTAGATTATCGATGTTATTTAGAAAAGCCTTCAATAAGTGTCGGCATCTGTATCAATAGTCGAGGGAGGTGAGTTAATGTCTGATGGTAATATTTTGAGCGACAATATCTCCATTGAAGCAACTCCAAGCGGACAAAATATGCCTGATTGGCTACATCGAGATTTAGTATCACAAGAGCCAACAAATCTATTGATATTACATCCAAGCGAGAGGGCAAGGAAAGCAACATTAAGTGAACTTTCTCAGATCAAATCATCTATTGATACATCCAAGCATTTGACAATCGAACGTCTATTTAATGCACTATTTCTTGATTTCCGACTTCCAAACTTGATGGACCAAGACGCACTATTGTTTTCTTTGACTCATGACATGGTACAGGAACATGCGCAAAAGGGTAATTTTCCATTGATGTTTTCGCCATATAAGGATAAGCAATGGTCTGAGTATAAAACCCAGAGATTACAACAATTACATAGAGAACTTAGCCAAATAAAATCACCTTGGAAGTGGGACAATGACCCAGGAGTGAAGGAGTATAGAAATTTACTATTAGAGATGGAGAAAAGAACTAAAAAAACTCATCCTGATCTAATGAAAACTCATCTACATACCAGGATTAAGGAAGCCATATCTAATTTAGAAATTCCGTTTTCACTAAAGAGTATAGAAGGAATTATTGTATTAAATCACCCTCCAGAATTTAGTGAAATGGATAGAGAATTGCTCATTTCTATCTCGAAGATTACACCAATACACCAATTATGCAATCCAGGCTCATTTCGATTAGGGTTTCATGGAGCTTATGTCGAGGATATAGATTGGACAGATGTAGAATCATTGCCTATTTGGTTACCAAAGCATGAGGTCTGGAATTATCCAAAAAATACCAATTGGGTTTCTCCAGTTGGAATAAATAAGAAAACCACCATCCATAGAGTCTCCTTAGAAAGAAAAGAACACAATATTGATGCTACATTAGAATTGGTAGCATCATATCTTGAACATAACAACAAGAATATATTGATCATAGATGCTGCAGTTGATTCAAATCGTCGTATTTGGTCAAGCCGGCTTAACGAAATTGGAATAGTAACCAATTTTGGCCCTCCAAAAATGCATGAGCAACCTTCTATATCCGGCCTTACTAATTTATTGCAAGTTGGGGAAGGCCTTGAGGCATGGTCATTTGAGAAATTTCGTAGAATTATCGAGAATAATGGACTGCCACTAAATTTTGAAAATTTTTCTAATCTAGTTCATCCCAAAAACACGGAATGGAAACCAAAAGCACACTTAGATGTACTTGAGAATATTTCACGAAGTTTCCATGTTCTTGGCGGCCCCGGGGCATTAATTCGCTGGATTAAAACCCTGGAAAGCGCTACTCCAATTTTGGGTGATGACATAGACACTATGAGTCGGAAATTAGAAGAAACTCTGTGGTGGTTTGCCAATATCGTAAAGGTGTGGTCGCCGTTGTATGAAGATGCCATGAGTGTATCAAATACACCTATTATTGGATGTTCTTCAGGTGTAAAATTACCAACTATTGAAAGTATAAAGGATGGCACAGAATGGCTAAATTTAATTTTTAGGTCAATAGATTGGAATGTATTGGCCCTATCAGACGCTGCATTTTCAAATTCTATATCTGCTTTACAAACCTTGAACGAAGAGCACCACAGATTATTTTCTTCTTTAATTGAATTAGATTTCAATGTACCGAAAACCGGTCAAGATTTTATCAAGCATATTATGAGAATTACCGATAATACAAAATTGACCAATTCCCGAATCAAGTCAAAAAATATAACTATATTAAATCCTAATGAAGCATTTGGATTGGAATGTGATTTGATAATTTTAGCTGGCCTAGATGTCGATTCATGGTCTATGAAATCGTCTAAGACGCCATGGTTAGATTCCGAATCTAGATTACAACTCGGAATATTGAATTCCGATAAAGAAATACGTAGAGGCAGACACCAATTAAAACATCTAATTAATGCTGGACAAGAAGTGGTAATTCTAGATAGCAGCCTAGATGAATCAGCAGGTCCAAGCGCGCCTTTAGTAGAATTTTTTGAAGAAATGAAACGTATGGGTACTTATCAACTACTTAGCAAAATCCCCTCCTTCATACCTATTGAATCATATCAGGAAGGCTGGCTGGATAGGCCATGGAATTTATGTTCTTCAGAAGAAGAAAAAGAAGAGATATGGTTGACTCCTAGGCCGTATTCAATGTCCATGGGGGCACACGGCGCAGTAGGGCATCGTTCGGGTTCTAGGGGTCGCGATTTTAGGCAAAGAGCTGGCTTGAAATTATCAAATGGAGATAAGCCAGAAATCGCCCCAATCTCGATTAATAATTTGGCCTATGCTCACGAATTTACAATATTTAACGACCGAATGAAAAGACAACCTAGCCATAAGAATATCGAGAAACATGAGTATTTGGAGTGGAGTGCTAGAAATTCACTTGTAAGCGTTGACAATCTTACTCTTAGGCCGACAAAATCTCAAGTAAAAGAAGGCTCAAAGAAGAGTAAAATATGGCCGCATTTAGGTATGAAAGGTTCGAGAAGTAATGGCCCAGCAATAGATCCAAGGCCACTGCCTATGTTTCAATCGAAGAGTAAGGCATTACAATCAATTACAGGTGCTACCGGGCAAAAAATTGGACGTAAAGTCTGGTCTGCTAGTAGAATACAAAGTTGGCAATCTTGTCCTCGACAAGCGTGGCTTTCTAAACACTTAGGGGCATCACAGTTAGAGCAGCCGACGGAAGATATTGACAATAGAACTCGAGGTTTATTGGTACATGATATAGAAGCAGAGATACTGGAAAAACATGGAATAGAAATCGCTGGAGAGGCTTCTAATACCCCAGTACCCCTTTCACAAGGGCCATTAAATGATATTGATAAATTATGGATTACTGCTTTACAATACCTTGAAGAAAACGCATCTTGGCTTTCACGTTCTAATGCAGTAGCATACCATAGATGTAGAGATATGCTTGGAGTAAATTCTGAAATGTGGTCTCAATATCTCAACGGGGAAATTGATTTAGTTCCAGCAGGGAGAATCGGAAGGATGCTAGAGGCAGATCTCGAATTAGAAAACAGTGCCCCCATCGCTTGTGAATGGGAACTATCACAAAAGGGTAAAAAAAGTCTAAGCATAGAAGTCCAATCCGATGATGGAAGTAAATTCAGTTTCGATTTATTTGGACGTATAGATAGAGTGGACTGTGTTATACTAGATGAGGACATGAAAAAGGAAGCGATTAAGGATGGAGTACTATCCGAGGAAGATTCAAATCACCAAAGATGGGTCATCATTAGAGATCTCAAAAGCTTGGAAGGGCCTAAAGAATCAGATAAAGGAAATCGCCATAGAAGGGGTATTTTTGATGAACTTCAGTTGGCACTTTATGCAAAGGCATGGGAAAGTTCCAATCCAGGGGATAGGGTGGTTGGTGTTGGGATAAGTGAGATTGGAGAAACTACAACACATTACGTTGAACTTGATCACACCTTGTCGAAGTATCTATCAAATGCCGAATTAGGGGTTGAGACATACTATACATCGCTTCATTATCGGCCATTAAAATTGACTGAAAAATCAATTATAAATGGTTTTAGAGATTGGCTGGATGAGAGATTAAGAACTGTCGCAAGAGTAATTATGCACGCTGATTCAGGTTTTACACAACCTATGCCTGGTAAACAATGCTCTTATTGTTCTGTTAGAGTAATGTGCCCATCTGCAGAATTAGGCGGTGATGAGAAATGATTCCATTCAACAATAGCCAAATTCTTGGATTGGATTTGGACAAACACATCGCTTTGGATGCAGGTGCTGGTACGGGTAAAACAGCAGTCATGGCGGAACGTTATGTTCAACATTTAATCTCTGCTGAGCAACGGGCTACAATTTTACTTCCAAACGGTCCTAGAGAACCATTGGAAGGGCATGGAGCATTAAGAGCACCGGCTAGGGAGCGAACTGATTTGAAGAGTTGGCCAGGCCTATTACCAAATGAGATAGTTGCGATTACATTTACTAAGAAGGCTGCAGCAGAATTGAAATCAAGAATTAGAACTAGACTTGCTTTGACCCGTTCAACGCCGGTCGCTAATGGAGAAAAAGGAATTTTCGATCCAAGAATCCATCGCTCTGGCGATTTAGAGATGCTTCTTTCAGGACTCGACGAAGCTCCGATTTCAACCATAGATGCTTTTCTTTCACAGTTATTATCTCCTCATTTAGACATAGTTGCAATCAACCCAACAAGAGAACAGATATCTGAGGTTCGTTCACCTCTGTTGGTCAAGGAAACAATCCGTTCCGCATGGAGAATAAGGACGCCTAACGATGCTAGAGAGGCTGGAGTCAGAGGAGATACCAGCGAATTTATTGCTGCAAGAAATAGACTGGCAATCTTGGTTGGCGGCCAAGCTAGAGCAGAAGTCATACTTACGGGCATGTTAAACACTTCACTATTTGTGGAGGAATCAAAACGCGCAATAAAGAAAAGAATTACTCAAAGAGGACTCAACTGGGATGGCGTAGAACCGATAAATCCAGAGGTCATTTCTGGAATGTTATTGGAGCCTGCGGAAGGAATCATCGACTCTTTTGCAGATAAATTACATGGACATTTGAATAAGTGGGTTGACGAGGCATTATTGCATTCTACGGCATTTGTTGGCGCTTGTGAAGTTAAACAAGGCACCCGCAATACTCGCTTCAATCACCTTGTGGAATTAGTTCGTCATACTTATCCAAATTCCAAAGCAGAAAAGTTACAATGGGTTTGGATGGTGTCTTTTGCTGCAGCATCTTATTCATCATTAATCAAAGACGAGATGACATTTTTCCCGAAAGGCGTTTTACCTCAACCTAACCATTGTAATGAATGGATGCCAGGTCTTTTCCCTAAGAGTAAAGTTAGAGGTATTCCAGGAACTACGAAGGACTCTGTAGCATCTAATTTAGCAAAACACGGTGCGTCGATGAATAAATTACTTCGCAGTCAAGATGGACGTTTAGTCAGGTTATTAGGACGAAGTTCTTTCTTATTCAGCCCTATGTTTAATCTTAATTTCATGGATTATGACTGCCCATTACGCGCGCATCCTTTGGATGATGAGTTAACCGATATTGCTCCGAGTGGTAAACTACGAATAACCGATAAGCAGCAGACTAAAGTTTTAGCAGATTTATTGATTGTACACAGAGGTTGTCAAGAGATTATTACTCTGAAAAAGGTCAATGAAGGAGTACATGATTTTGATGACGTACAGCGCTTAGCAGCCGATTTACTGTTGGCAAGATGTCCAGATTCAGTTCGCTTTGAATATCCCCAAAAAGTTGTAGAAGCACTTGATAGTCTAGACGAGGAGCCATGGCTAGATTTGCATATTTCTTCTGCTATGACCTTGGCTCAAGAGTATCCTAAATGCCTTGCAGATTTACAACAACGCTTCTCGATTCTTCAAACTCTGAGGAGAAGGTTTTGTGCTTTCATTATAGATGAATATCAAGATACAAATCCCGCTCATTTCCGTTTATTATCCAGACTTTGGGGGCGCAGAGGAAAACTTAGCGATGACCCTGAAAGACCTCTTGGTCCATGGGATCCTACAGTTTGCATTGTAGGAGATATGAAACAGAGTATCTACCGTTTTAGACAAGCAGAAGTAACTGTTATGCGTAGAACTGTTGAGTTCATAAAATCAATAAACCAAATAGAACAATCCGAAGTAAGATTAGCGCATCTTCGCAAAGCAAATCACGGGAGAGATCCGAGACCTGTTGGCGCTGGAGGTGAAATAGGTTCTTTTTCCAATCAACATTCATCAACCGGTCCGAAGCAAGAATCCAAACCATGGGATCATGTTTGTGCAGAATTTGAAGATTCTCCTAAGGGCAAAAAGACCTATGTTCAAGTTTCTCCTGAAAGATTAAATCGAAGAATCCACGGCCATATTGATCTTACATCAAATCATCGAACATTGCATAATCTGATGCGTACAATGAATGGAATTTTTGATGATGTTTTTGATAGTAGGCACTACACTTTACCGGGTGATTGGCACGCTGAAGCACAAGAATTGAAACCTGCACGCGATGATCAAAATTTAGGTGTATTAGAATGGTTAATTCCACTTCAAACCGTGACAAAGATTCCGTCACTTGACTTAAATTCAATCAGTCCAGTATTTGCTAATCCTAATGCTAAGAATATTCATCTAGAGCATGAATTAATCGCCTTAAGGCTTCATAGCCTCCTTGCCAATAGAAATACCAAACTATGGGATAGTAACTCATCCTCATTTACTGAAATCGACTGCGAGTCATCAAATATTCAACCCAAAGACATCACAATTTTGGTACATTCCAGAAAACACATTCCGGATTTATTGCAGAGGCTGGAATTGAAAGGCATACCAGTTATTTCAGATAGACAGGGCGAGTTGCTACAACGTCCCGTAGTTAGAACCTTGATGGCAGTTCTTCACTTAGTCGCTTACCCTAGTTCTAAATTTGCTGCGGTTTCATTTGCACGCTCACCGATATTGGGCTTAAGCGACGGGCAGATTCACGATATATTCTCTAGTAAAAATACTGCTGATAATTGGTGGCCTGTACTTCATGAGAATGCACCTACAAAGCGCTCTAAAACTCTTGTAAAGCATATTGCTAGTTTGGTTACTAAAGGAGCACTACATCAGGTTTTAGACATAGTATTGGACCATTCAGATTTATTGATTGCCTATCCCGATGATACATCGAGACAAAATGCAGAATTATGGTGCGGATTGGTTTACAATATTGGAAGCGAATATGGGCATGAGCCAACTGAGATTTATTCACATCTAAAATCCTTACAAGGCTTGGGCAATAAAGGCCCACAAGCGATAACAATCCCTTCGGGTGGCGCTGTAAGAATTATGACAATACACGGCGCTAAAGGTTTACAATCTAAGGTAGTAGTTGTAGCAGGAATGTTCCATGCAGGTAAATCAGACTCATCTTTAGCAGCAAGAAATAATGTTCTAGTAACTCCCGAAATTGTATCTGGGCGAATCAACCCTTGGGCGTCACGTGATAGACCATACGACGGTCTTTGGGAATTTGCTAAGAATATGGATGGAGCACAAAGACAAGCCGAGAGAAGAAGAGAATTTTATGTCGCATTGACTAGGGTGAAAGATCGATTAATTGTGGTCGGTAGCCCCAATACAACCTCTAGTCTGGAAGAATCAACCAATAATCTATTTTTCAAGAGCAAACCATCGATGAAAACCATGGGTGCAATGTGGATGGATGGGCTAAGAAGCTTATCTTACAAGAATAAAGTCGAAGATTCGCCGTGGCTTTTACCAAATGATGATTTCAATAAGCCTTTAGAATCTTATAGTGAGACCAATGTAAGCATAAATCCCTACTCACTGTTCAAGAACTCGATGTTTGGTGGAAAAAATATCGAATCGATTAGGATTTATCATTCTCCTGAATGCTTCGATACAATCTCTGAACAAACCCCATTGAATAGTTGGAAGAATATCGAGAAAATAGCATCTGCACTAATTGGAAACCCCCCTATAATGGAAGCGAAAGATAGTACAAATTTGATTGTACAACACGGAATTAGGATGAGTGCTCACGGCCTTGACTCTACCTTCCAATGTCCGCGTCGTCATTGGCTTACTGAAATTAAAGGATGGATCCCTGAACCATTTTACTTGAGAAACACCAATGATATTGTTAGAGATGACAGTGAAAAGTTTGCTAGTCCGACCTTATTTGGTACAATCATGCATCGTCTATTAGAAGTCGGCCTCAAGAACCCCTCCCAAGTAAATTCACCACCAACATTACCTCTTCCAGAGAGTTGGAAACATAAAAATGACAATCGATTGGGTGATGAAAAAACTGTAGAAGAAGTACTATTAGAAGAAGGCTTTACCAACTCAGGAACTAGTAGGGAGAACAAAAGAACATCATTACTAAAACACCGCTTAACACATTTATCTAAATTAGTTGACAAAGGTCTAATTGGTCGCTATGCTCAAGGTGAAAAGCACCATAATAGAATACCAGAAGGTTTGAGGACTGAACTGCCATTTTTCTATCAAAATATAGTAAAAATGAATGACGTTTATCGTATGGGATTCACTATAGATGGCCCAAGTAAAATTGCAAATGTTGGGCAAGTAGAAATTTCATTTGATGGCCGAGCAGATTTGGTTTTAGCATTCCGAGACACCGATGGACAGGGCTACTTACAGATTTCAGATTTGAAAACTACCGATTGTAGATCAAACTTCAATCCAATAGATGCTAATGCAGGCGCTCCTCTTCAAATTGTCAAAGGAGATTTATTGGATATTTACCCTCAAACCGAAGCAGAGAAAGAAATTCTTCATGAACATAGACTTCAACTGACACTCTATTCAATGGCTTTAGAAGCAATAGAGTCAGATAAACCGGTAGAAGAAAGACGTAAAATACTACCACCATCGATACTAATTGGGGCTTCTGGTCGAAGTGTAGAGTTAACAGAAAAACAGTATCTAGATGCCAAGAACGATTTGCAAAATCATTTGGATTGGATTGCACAATTAGCCGCTGAGCCAGAATCCGTTCCAGAGCCTGAAAGGCTACAAGGTGCAGATAAGATTTCATGTATGAAATGTCCATTTAATCGCGGGGATATCAAGTTATGCGGGCCGAAAAAAGACCCAGAAGACTAGTCCACTTTTTGTCCAGCAATAACCAATGTTACTGAATCTTTTTCACCGGCTTGCCAACTAGAAATATTGGTAAATCCGGCATCATGCCAAGCATCTTTCCACTCTTGTCTGCTTAACGTAGTCATGTGCACTCCGACATGTTCTGGCCAGCTTAGACTTTCTTCATGTTCAAGATAATGATCTATTCCAACAACTAACCAACCGTCTTTAGCAACCCAATTATCGTAAAACAACTTTAGCATTGATTTGGGGTCTTCAAGATAGTATAGAAATTCCATCGAGTGTATGATGTCATAACGCTTTGAAGGTGCATATTCCGGTAATTGACGTACTGAATAATCACCTTCAATGTCTATTTGTTTAGCCTTCGCAATCATTGCCTCAGCACCGTCGATACCTTCAGCAGAAGAACAAAGAGGATGTTCTTTCAATAAGCGTACAACCCATCCATTGCCACACCCTACATCAATAGCAGAGAACTTTTCTTGTTTTTTCTCTACATGTTGGAAGATAAAACCAAGCATCTCTCCAACTGCACTAGAATGTCCCTTTTCCATACCTTTGTCTTTTCCTGCCAAAGCCCAATCATGGAAGACATCAGTTGCTTTTCTAATCGCCATGGTCTTGTGCGAGAGTCGATATTCAATAAAGCGTGTGATTATACAAGTATCGAAAGGAACAAGGGATATCTCAATGTCCGGCAAATATGTCCACTCAGTCTTCATCGTTAAGTGACGTTTTGTATCCTGAAATCGAACCACATTCAACCGGTAATCTACAGGTATCTCCCTTGCACACCATAGCATGGGAGCGATGCGGAAATCCACAAGGGCAGCCTGTGATAGTGATACACGGCGGACCGGGTGGAGGTAGTCAACCCTCTTATCGTCAATATTTTAATCCTGAAAAATTCGATATTATTCAATTCGACCAAAGAGGGTGTGGGAAATCAAAACCATATGCCGAATTAGAAGATAACAACACTCATAGTTCGGTTGGGGACATAGAAGCCTTAAGAGAATTTTTGGGAATCGATACTTGGCACGTATTTGGTGGTTCATGGGGCTCAACATTAGCGTTAATTTATGCTCAAAACCATCCAGATAGAGCACAAAGTTTGATTCTTAGAGGAATTTTCATGTGTAGGAAAAGTGAACTTCATTGGTTTTATCAAGAAGGAGCCAGCCACATATTCCCTGATGCTTTTGATTCCTATAGAGGCCATATTCCTAAACAAGAGCAAGAAAATCTAATCGAGGCATACCATCGTCGCTTGACAAGTGAAGATGTAGAGATTAGAAGGGCTGCTGCTAAGGAGTGGACGCGCTGGGAAATGGCTACTAGCCGCTTAATTCCCGATACTGAATATTTAGAAAAGGCAGAAGATTTAGACTTTGCAGTTGCCTTTGCCAGGATTGAATGTCATTACTTCATCAATGCAATTTTTGTCGAAGAAGCACATATTTTGAACAATGTCGATAAAATCCAACACATTCCGACATTTATTGTTCAAGGGAGGTATGATGTGGTTTGCCCTACAAGAAGCGCTTGGGAATTACATAAAGCTCTACCAAATAGTGAACTAAGTATAATCCCTGACTCAGGACATTCTATGGGAGAAGTTGGTATTGCAAAGGAATTAGTTAATTTTACTGATTCTGTATAATTTACTTCAGTTTACCTATTTACTGACCTAATTAAGCGTCGGCTTGATATGCTCAATGCGAGTGGACTAATGTGGAGGCAAGCCTCCGGGTGAGGAAATGACCGAAGAAGGAACCATTACACCTGAAGTAAGGATTCAAGCACTAGAAGAAGCATTAGCGACAGAAACCGAGCGTGTTCAGAAGTTATTCGCTGCATATGAAGGTCAAGAAAAAGACTTGATGGATTCACGTGCTGAAATTGAAGTACTCGAGAAAGAAATTATTGAGAGAGAAATCGAAAAGGAGACTCAAGAAGCGCTTCTTTCAGAAAAAGAAGTTAGAATTAGAGAACTTGAACTTAGAGCAGTCAAGGCTTCGAAGAAGGTTGAGCATCTTGAACCAGAACTGGAGAAGATGGAAGAAAAGTACTCACGAGAAAAAGATCGACTGGGTAAAATATTCAATATTGCCACTGAATTAGATGACGATCTAAAATTGGCAGTCTCTGAAATGAAGGCAAGAGATGACTGGTATGTTGCTCACATGTCGCTGTTTGAAGACTTAAACAAGGCGATTAAAGAACGCTATGAGATGATTGAGAAGGCAGTTGAAGCAGAAAGGAAATCTCAACATATGGCTCGTGCATTTGACGAGCGTATGGAAGAAATGGTAAGTGCTAGAGCCGCTGAAATGACCATCGAAGAGGCTGAAGCAGCAAATGCATCTGTTGAGAAAGTCAAGGCTGATGAAGATAAAGATTACAACGAAGAAGCAGTTGATGAAGCAATCGAGGCTGCTGCCGAAGAAGCGGTTGAAGCAGTTGAAGAAGTAGCTGAAGAGGCACCAGAAGAGACACCCTCTGAAGAACCGAAAACAGAAACTCCAGCGCCTACTTGGGGAGATGACTCCGACCCATGGGCAGACAACTAGGTGATTGAATGGGTGGATTGGCCCGAGGCGGTCACGCCCCGGTTTTGATTACTTTTATGATGGGGACAAGTGCTATCATTATCGGAGTTACAATCGATTCACTAAATGGCCTAGTTCACTTATTTGGAATATTATGTTGGATGATTTCAGCATTTTTTGTTAATTTCTGGAGAGACCCGGATAGAGCGATTCCTTCAGATGAAGGAGTTCTAGTCTCTCCTGCTGATGGGCATGTTATGTTTGCAAAAAGAGAGAGGGCAACTGGTCGGCGACCATCTTCAAAGGAAATGTCCGACTCAACGATTGAGGAAGACCCTCAAACAGGAACCTGGTATCCCGAACCACTAGAAGAAACTCTAAAATTTTCTACTGAACAGCGATTTGAGGCTGTAAAAGAGGGCGAAGAATCCGACTTAGATGTGTGGAGAATTGCAATTTTCATGTCGCCTCTTGACGTCCACGTCAATCGTGCACCATTTGAATCTACAATTGAGAGAATGGAACATAGAGTTGGAAAAGGCCGTAAGAGAGGACCATTTCTTCCTGCGATGAAGAAAGAAAGCGAAAATAACGAGAGAGTTAGAACAGTATTTTTGGCGGAAGACCAAACAAGAATCGAAGTTTGTCAAATTTCAGGAGCATTAGCACGTACAATTGTTCCGTGGCTTTCGATTGATTCCAAGGTAAGAAGAGGGCAACGTTATGGAATGATTAGACTCGGTTCTCGAGTTGATGTTAGAGTTCCAGCAAATAAGTACAAACCAGCAGTTATATCTGCAGAGGATAAAAACTCTCAATTCCCTAAAGGACAATTTGTTCAAGCTGGTTCAACAATAATTTTCAAGCCAATCAAACAATGAAACTAATCGGTGGTTTGAAACACGATACCTAGTACGCGAGATAAGGAGGAATTCTATGGTAGCACCCAAATCATTGACATTGGTCGGCGAGGGCGGTAAAGGCGCTCGTATTCACGACTTAGTCAAAGCGCCTGCAAATACTCCATGGGCTAAGGCTAAACAACAATCTTGGGATGGTAATGAGCCAGCAACTGTTTATTATACTCCTGAAACATTATCCGATGGAACACCTTGTACTGCAATAACTGTAATTTTACGTACCAAGGGCTGCCATTGGTGGTGGTCTAGCGGTTGCACTTTCTGTGGTTATTTTAATGATACAAGAGACGACGTAACCAGCGATAATCTACACGCACAATGGAATAAAGCCAAAGCGGACTTTGACGATTTCAAAGACCATCAAATGGTAAAAGTATATACTTCAGGGTCTCTGTTAGAAGATAGAGAAATTCCGGTTGATTTTCAAGAGACAGTTCTTAGAGACTGCAATGAGATGGGCAAAGAATTAATCGTTGAAAGTAGATGTGAGCAATTGACTGAAAAGAAACTCGCTTGGGCGACTTCAATAAATGATAATTTTTCTGTTGCGATTGGGCTTGAAGCTTATGATGATGAAGTATTACGTTTCCATGTCAACAAAGGATTTACTACCAAATCATGGGATAGAGCAGTTGCGAATCTGCAAAAATTTAATCTGAGGATCAAGACATATCTTATGTTTAAACCACCTTTCATGAGTGAGAACGATGCACTTGAACACGGAGTCAAATGGATCTCTGCTGTAGCAGAAAAAAGTGATGAAATATCAGTAAATCCAATGAATATCCAAAGGGGAACAGTAATCGATAGACTACATAGAAATAACGAGTATAGGCCGCCATGGCTTTGGTCTTTAGTGGAAATGATACGCCGAGCACATCCTTTAATTCATCCAAAAGGAGGAGTTAATGGTGATGCAGACCAAATCTCTAGATTGATAATCCACCCAACTGCAGGTGGTAAAATTAGGGGGGCACATAATTGCGGATCTTGTGATAGTCAAGTTATTACAGCAATCGAGAATTATGCAGTCTCTGGAGATTTGACAGAATTTGACGGACTAGAGTGCGAATGTCAAGCTGTCTGGCGAGAGGAATTAGCATTAGAATCCGATTTACCAGTTCCTCTTGGAATTTCAAAACCGAGACGAGGCAATTTGCTCAACAGATTGCGCTCTTTTTAGGCCATTTTTGAAGTCGGATTTTAGTGAATCTTTATGACTGCCCTTCCAGTGGACGGATTGACCCCTACGGGGTCATGGGTGAAGATATGTCAAACAATGCGATTTTACCAGATACAACAGTAGGAACTGGACAACCAGCCTTTGGAAGGGTTGTTTTGACTCTCATGTTCGTAGGAATTATTGGCCTATTCGCCTTATTCGCTAATGTTTTTGGTTGGGACTCAATGCCAATTATTGGCGATATAGTGCCCTTCATCGGCAATCTTGGCGGCAGTGGAATTTGGTATTACCTGATTGGCTTTTTAATTGGTATTGGAACAATTGTAGCCTCCTTCATTGGAGAGGTAATAGTCGAATAGGAGGTGTGATGAATGGAAACAGTCTTTATCTCAGCAACAGTAGTTGTAATCTCACTAATGGCCGCATCATATTTCACGACAAATGGCGTAGGGACAATGGGCGAGCCTTTGCGTCAATTTTCCTTATTCTTGATGAATAAAGCGCCTGTTGGCTTGGTTGATTTATTCAGCGATAGACCAGGAAGTGGAAGCCGTACATGGATGAAATTTGGTTCAGGATGGTTTTTATTAGCCACAATCTCAGGATTTTTAGCAATATGGCATAAGTATGATCCAACCGCTCTTGACTCCCTTGCAAGCATTGGCTGGTCATATGATGATGGCTCAGCATTACAAGAGTTCACACTGGCAACTCTAAAGGTTGCTTTTCTTTACTTGATGGTCGGTGGAGCATTTGTTGCAATATCTCGCTCAGCAAATAATCGATTGGCAAGCGAGGCCAGCGCATCAATGGTTGCAGTCATATATACTGCAGTACTATCTCTGAATTTGATATTGATTCCAATCATATTCTCATTTATCGACATTACAGATGAAGCATCTAGGCTTGATTTTGTTTCGATGATAATTAATTATGGAGTTACAACTATGCTTTTCACAGCAGTTCTAATCAATGCATTAGCAACTTATTCCATGCGTAAAGATGGTACTACCTCAGTGTCAGCTTGGTTCTTTATAATGGCCTTGGTAGCAAAACTAGTCGCTTCGACCTTCTATCTTCTTGGAGAGTTTCTCGACTCGACCCAAACAGTTTGGATGGCTGAACAAATTCTCAATGGTTGGGTTCCTTTAGCACTGATATTTGCAGTTGCATACCACATCATCCCATATACAACCCAAACACCGATTTGGTCGGGTTCACTACTTAATGCCGGTATGATTCTACTGTTTATCACAGTCCCTCCGTTCTTTGTAGGGTCCGTTGGAGCAAGTGGTATTTTGACTAATATTGGAGCATTATTACTGACCTTTTCACTAATTCCAATCCTTGCTACAGTCGTAAATCTGCTAGCAACAGCAGCAACCAATTCATCAGCCATTTTGAAGAATCCAGGCGCGTTAGCTGCAACTTTAGCCATGTTCGCACTTCCATTATTTGCAGTTGGAGGCTATTTCACCAGTATGGACACATTTACTGACACAGCAAAAATGGGAGATATGGCGGAAATGCTTGACAATAGTTTCATGTTTACAGTCGGTGGTTTAATGATGGTTTCAACAATTTTTGCATCCTATCCTCTTGCATCAGGCAATAATTTAGCAGATTCCCCAAAGGCTAACTTAGCGGTATGGTTTATTCTGTTTGGAGGAATATCCTCTACTATTACAATGATGATTGGTGGATTTACCGAAATCGCAGTAAATGAATCAGCAGTCGAAGATGTTGTAGCATCATCTAGCGGATTTTACCTTACAGCATCTGCATTATTCTACTTAGTACCAATTGCCTCGATTATGTCTATACTTGTACTGATTAGAACAGGAAATTCATCCAGCAAGATGGTGGAAGTTGGACAAGAAGTAACCGACATAGACACCTACACGCTTTCAGGTGGAGTCACTACAATTCAACAATTACTCGGAAGAGGAGTCGGTGTTACAACCAAAATCATTGTAGGAGAATCTGAAGAAAGCGATGGCGGGACTACCATTATCGCAGTTAACGCGGAATTACACAATGACGAGATTACCGAATTCCCCGAAGAAGAATCACAAGAAGACGAAGAGGAAGTTGAGAGCAAAGGGCCAGCAAAAGAATTGGTAATGCTTCTCGATTATCTCAAATCTAGCGGGCAAACAGTATTCGAATTCTTCGGCTCAATAGACTTGGACTCGTCTGGAGAAATAGATAGTTTTGAATTCCAACAAGCGCTCAAGAATAGTGATGTTGGCGACTTCCCACCATGGGAAATCGATGGCCTAGTTGCTGCAATTGACCTTAACGGCGATGGAAAAATAAATCTCCCAGAATTAGACATATCTCTAGCTAGAATAGGTGCACAATTATTGCCTGCAGAAGAAGCAGAAGAAGTAGAAGAAGTAGATGATTCAGAAGAAGCATCCTCAACACCTTCTGAAGCAGAATTGAACAAGATGAAGAAAGCAGAACTTGTAGAATTAGCAGAATCCTTGGGAGTTTCATCATCTGGAACCAAGAAAGATTTGGTAGAAGCAATCTTAGGCGCTTGAGGAGATTCAACTCATGCGAATTGGCTTGGTTGGAAAGCCAAATGTTGGTAAGTCGACATTCTTCAGTGCAGCGACATTGGCTAAAGTAGACATCGCAAATTATCCCTTCTGTACCATTGAACCAAATGTAGGGGTTGCCTTTATCGCCGCAAGAAAACCCTGCCCATGTAAAGAGTTACGTGAAAAATTAGAATCTGATGGAAGGCTAGAACCAGTTTCTCCCGATGATGAGAGAGAAGGTAGTATCTGTAACCCGCGTACAGGATCTTGTATTGGTTTTAGGCGATTAGTTCCATGTTTTCTAGTCGATGTTGCAGGATTAGTCCCTGGCGCAAGTGAAGGCCGTGGTAGAGGTAATGCCTTTCTTTCAGACCTTGCAAATTGTGATGCCCTAATTCAGGTAGTCGATGCTTCTGCTTCAACAGATATCGAAGGAAACCCACAAGACCCAGCAAAAACACCCGAGGCTGCGAAAGCGAGTATGAGTGAAGAGATATCATTCCTTAGTGATGAATTAGATGCTTGGATTTGTGGAATACTAAACGATGGTTGGGTTAGAGGAGTTAGAAGAGTTCAAGCAGAAGGTGAGAAAGGAATGATTTCCTTTTTACATGACAGGTTCACTGGACTAGGCTCCTCTTTTCAATCAATAAATCTCGCTTTTGATTCATTCAAAAAAATCAATCAAGAAACCTCACCGCCTTGGGACTGGACACCAAGCACGCTCAAGAGTCTTGCAATAGAGATAAGAAAATCACTATTCCCAATTCATATCGCAGCAAATAAGGCTGACATCGCTCCAAAAGATATTGATTATAATTTTCAAACTAATGGTCGAGTAATACCTTGTATGGCGGATATGGAATTAGCCCTTCGAAGAGCAGAATCTGCAGGATTAATTCATTATATATCTGGCCAGCAAACCTTCGAAGTTTCAAACTCTGAAAACTTATCAGAGGCCCAAATTGGTGCTCTAAAACATATGCAAGAGCGCCTAACTCAAAATAACAATACTGGAGTTTCAACTATTATTGACACTGTTTTATTTGAAGAATTAGACCATATTGTAGTTTATCCGGTTCAAGATGAGAATCAATGGACCGATAGCGAAGGTAAAGTTCTACCAGATGCCTTTGTCGTTCCAAATAATATTCAAGCTAAGAATTTAGCATACAAAGTTCATTCAGATTTAGGTGATGGATTCATCAGAGGAACCGATGGACGTAGCCGAAGAACAGTAGGTTCAGAACATGAGTTAGTCGACGGCGACGTACTGAAGATTCACGCAAAGAATTAATGTCCTTTTGGACGGTCGAATGCGGGAGTTAATCTTGCCATATCACCAGCAAACTGTGCACTACGTATGAAGAACCATACCGGTGCAAATAGAGTTAGAGCAACCAAGATCAACAGAAAATAAATTCCCCAAGGTTGTACAGAACTTAGGAACATAATCCATAGAGTCCAAAGTGCTGGAATGTAAAGGAACATACTATATCTTCTAGCGACAATCGATAGTCTCGCATTACGTAATTTATCATCGAATAGATTTGCGGCTTCTTCCTCAGTAATGAAATTCTTCTCTACCCCGCACCTAGCACAAACTTGAGCGCGAGGGCCATTTCCATGAATGAAATTTTCTCTGGTATATGTCCCAGAACAGAACCTGCATGTTGGCATGTGCTTCCCTCGAGTCAATGCAATTGGTCTTAATTATTCAAGCATCCGATTAAATTTAAGAAAATTTTCTAATAATCTCTTACCATTAGGGGAGCCGATGGATTCAGGATGAAATTGAACAGAAAAAATTGGTAAAGAATCATGTCGCAATGCCATTATTTCTCCATTTTCATCTCTTGCCGATATTGATAACGGAGAATTCTCCTCGTCTATGTTTACTGTCAATGAATTATATCTTGTAAAATTTTGAGGAGAACTCAATCCTTCAAAAACTCCTTTTCCATCATGATTACAGGATATCGGAGTTCCATGTACCGCTCCATTTGGAGACTTGACAACCGTCCCATTTACCATTTCTGCAATCGATTGATGACCAAGACATATTCCTAAAACCGAGCAGTCAATTTGTTGTGCTAAAGCATGTGTTGAGATTGCTTTTGATAGTAGAGAATCGCTTGGAGTTCCCGGGCCAGGGCCAATTATGATATGGCTTGGATTTAGAATTTCTAATATGTCGCATAGAGCAGTCGGGTCTGAAAGCTCCTCAGCCAGATCTCCACGGCCCGTGAGAATAGTTACATTATGGCCTATTCCGGCGATGGAATGAGCAATATTTAGTGTGAAAGAATCCAGATTATCAATCAATAAAACTCCACATTCATCAGTACTATTTTTCCATTGTTCAAAGGTGTTGACTTTACCATCGCCGGCATCAGTATTACATTGTTCGATTTCCAAAGGATATATCGATAATTCTCCCTTCGATTGAGAGTTCTTGTTCTGTTTATTCCAGCCACAAGCAGAGCGTAATGCATCAGCCTTCCAGTATGTTTCTTGAACTTCTAATTCAGCTGTAGAACGTATTGTAATCCCCCCGCCTGAACCTATTTTTCCAAGCCACTTTCCTTCTTTTTTTCCGGCCTGTAAAGTTCTAATCAGTATATTCCATGAACTATCTCCTGAGTGAACATCGACCCATCCAGCAGAGCCCGTCCAAAAAGAACGAGGCTTTTGCTCAATTTCGTCGATTACAGCACAGACCATTGTTCGAGGACAACCGGTTATACTTCCGCCAGGGAAAATCGAATTCAATGCAGTAAGACCATTTTCATTAGCCAATAAATTTCCTTTTAGATGAGATACAAGGTGCTGAACATTAGTGTATGCTTCGACATCAAAACGCTCGATTTGAACACTACCAACATCACAAACTGCTGAGAGATCATTACGCATTAAGTCGACAAGCATCCTGTGTTCTGAACGTTCTTTGACGTCTTCAACCATCTGTGTTCGTAATTCATTTTCTTCAATAGCATCAATACCAATTTCATAAGTTCCTTTAATTGGAGATGTACGGATTTCTCCATCTTGACATTTCAGCAAACTTTCTGGTGAACTAGAAACTATGGCTAAACCCAAGTCTTCAGCATAAATTAGGCTGGAGAATGGTGCTGGGTTGGACTTTAGTAAGCGGTGGAAAATAACAGTGGGATCTTCGACCAGCCTTCCAGACCAAAAACGACCAAAATTAACTTGGTATACTTGGCCTTCCGAGATTCCGCGTTTGATTCTCTCAACGATTTCACCATGTTCTAAATCTGTATGAGTACTCGACTCTACAAATTCATTACTTGGTTGGACTGCAATAATAGGGAGTTCTAAATCTCCATAGATTATATTTTGGACAAGTGATTTCCAATTTCCATCATGAGAAAAAACCTCTATTTCATCACTGTTTTTTGAATGAGCGATATATTTGTCAACCAACCAAAGTATGGCAAGAATTTCTCCTTCTTTTGGCGGATATTGTAGAGATATAGGTTGAGTCCATTGAACCATATCATAAGCAAAACTACCAGCCCAGAATGCTTTGTTGGGGGTAAATTCTGAAGGCTTATTTTCAAATTCTTCTTGGGGCGTCCATCGTTTCAATTGCTCTAATAAATCTGAAATATTTTTTGCAGAAATGGAATTAGAATGATACCAAGAACCATGTTGCCACTCTTCAAATCTTGCAGTAAACGGTTCTTTTTGACTTGTTAATTTTATATCTCCATTAAGTGGGCTATGAGTTTCTTTAGGAGCAATTAGGGTTGCTGAAGGTTGTCGAATAATTACTCTTAATTTACTTGGCCCACAAATCATTGAAGCATTAGATAAATGTGAACTGGGGCCCCCCGAAGCAAATACTACTTCGTCGGGCGAACCGAATTTAAATGCCGAATTTCCAAGTAATCCATTAGTTCGCAAGCAGTGTTGCAAAGCAATAACCTGGTCGCTCATAGATACTCGCTCATGTCAACCCATGTGCTTGGGTTTCAATAATGTTGAGAGTATTTTCTTTGTCCCTTAAATCCAATTTTCACCAAGTGCCGTGATACATACTTGTTGAAGAGTATCGCTATCATCGCCGATATCGACATCATCTAAGACAGTTAATCTGGCAGCACCCATACCTGTTCCAAGTAGTACAAACTCCTTGGCTCTAGCGACCAATCTTTCGTTTAAACGGCCCGAACTAATAATAAATCCAGCATCTTTAATCGCTTGCTTACAAACATCAAAGGTTACGGACGACACTCCACCCAATTTACTATCACTGATCCAGACAACGCCGTCGTGGTCAAGCACTAATGGCATAACACGGTCGCCATCAATAATACAAAAATCATGGACAAGTAGGCCCGCATCAGCACCTTTGGAGAATACTTCAGCAGTAATATCTCGGTATGGCTGCCAATCTCCATGCTTAGTTCCATTTACCTTACGTGTCCATCTTGGCGCAGGAACAGTAATTCCTTCAGCCTCCATGTGTATTTCTTGATAAAAAGGTTTGACGCTGTAGGTAACACCACTTGTATCGACTTGAATTTTTACTAAGCCATCTAAATCTGGAGGCAGTTCAATTTCAGGGATTTCTATTCCTAATACAGCGGCGTGTTTGGCAAGCCTTGCAAGATGTAAGTCAAGGTGGAATAACTCTCCATTCCTTGCTCTGACGGTAGTGAAAACCGCACTCTTAGGTCCAAGCATCAAAGTAAGTCATCCAAGAACGAAGTATCAATCTTTGGTTTGACCGGTGTACTAGCCTGTCCGCCATTAAGCTCATTTAACAGATTCTGGTTTTGAGGCTGAAGTACCGGTTGTTGTACTTGAGGTTGATACATTTGGCGGTCATATGGGTTGCTTTCCATTCGTTGAGCGGCTCCGTAAATATCGGCAGTTTGTGCTTGAGATACAGAAGGCGGTGGAGTTTGAGGTACTTGGGAGATTATTGGATCAACATCGTCCCATGAGCCCAAATCATCTTGAATCCCCCAAGTTGCTTCTTGAAGTTCCCATGATTTATTTCTCGAGCGTTGGTTTCCTCTTGTTCTTACGATTGCTACCAATAGTATTACGGCCAGTAGAACCAATCCAGCGGCGAGTAAGTTCGGTGGAGTTAACAGTGAAGCGAAATCATTTGAATCATCTTCAACATCATCTTTAACGATGCCTGATTGAGCCGCAGGGTCTATCTTTACAGACTCTACCATATTTCTATTTGTCACCTCGTCAAATGGAGATATTGCCACATACCATGATGTTTCATTGTCCAAGTCTTCAAAATTATCACTTGTAATTAAGAAAGAATTTGAGGCTTGAACTTCACCTATCTTTGTAGCATCATCAGTGGATGAGAAATCTTCAGTAGAAATATAAATTTGGTAACCTCTTACATCCCCATCATCTGTGTGTTGCCATGAAACAATAATATCAGTTCCACCTTCCCATTCAAGAGTCACATCTTCAACCGGGTTTAGATAATCTCCACTATCGTCAAACCCATCATCTATAGATTGGTTTGAAACAACGTTTAGACTATCTTCCCAAGCATTACCAGCAGAATCTCTAACGACAATCGCCACCCAAATTTGTTGTCCAGTAACAACAGGTTGGTCTCCGGCAACTAAGTCAATTTCCAGTGGCAGACTTGGCTCCCTAGAGAGGGTTGCTATTGGTGTGGTTGGGCCATCACCGCCGGTCATTACACTTTGGAAGGCCCATGTGGCAGCATAAACTTCGTATGTTGTAACATCACTTTCAGCGCTCAACTCAAAGTCTAGTAATAATGCAGTTCCATCATCCATCGGCTTATCGGTTAGTTCGAGGCTTGTCAAACGCTCTGGAGGCGTAGTGTCTTGTAAATTATTGATTGGCACAGTAGTTGCTTGAATCAAGTTGTTTAGATGTACATTGCCTTTGATATCATGAATGGTTACAGTAGCAAATAGTTCAATGCCGGGTTTGATTAACTGAGGAGTAGTTTGGGTTAAATCCATCATATTTCCATTGTTTCCATAAAGAGCAGTTGATATCGTTAATTGAATCGGATTCTTATCTTCATCAATCCATTGTTTGTCAATCTTTAAGCAACCACATCGAGATTCATCATCTCCAAATGCAGCCCATGCTCCAGACAAGTCTGTAACAGGTTGGTCGGCAACCCACACTATGTAATACGCGAAGTCATCAGCATCAGATATTGTCCAAATAACATCGATTGCAGTTCCATCATCATCAGGATGGTCAAATGCTGTTATCGTACCAATTCTATCAGGAATGTTACCATTTCCAACAGTATTTCTAAACGGTGTAACTTCAACAATATCTGCGTCGATTAAATCCACATTGAGCCAGTCGTCATATGCCACAACTGCAACAAGATAGGATTGACCATCTTGAAGTGAAACACCATCATATCCGTCTATAATAGTTGAATTCGTTGAGCAATCATCAATTATCTGCGCTTGAGAGAATCCAGCCTCATCCAAAGCCAAACCTACAACTGCGATACTTGGCGTATTTTCTCTAATCCAAACAGCATAGAAGGTACAATCCTCAGCAGTGCTAATATCCCACGAGACCGTTACTCTGCCACCATCATCATTTGGAGTATCCACTGCATCGACATTCTCCAGTATTGGAGGCGCAGTTAGATCGTTTAATCCTCCAGTTGGAACAACAGGACCTATAATTGTAGCATTTAGCAAATCTTCTTGTCCAGCCTCATCTACACAAGTTAGTCCTAGCCAATATGGTCGCCCAGGGTCCAGATTTAGAATAGTGGAATTTCCTTCACTTGGAGGAAGCGACTCTTCTGGTGTTAAGCCAAGAACATCGTTAATTTCAATCGTTGAGGTGTAGATGTTGGTATTTGCTAAATCTAAGGCAGTACAGCGCTTCCATTCAAGATCCAAATCCCCATCGCTCCCGCCTTCATGCGGGCCTGCTTGTGCCCATTGTGGAGGCTCAGGGATTTCATCACTAGGTGATGCTGGGCCGATAGGTATTGAAGGAGTTCCAAGGCGGCCATCATTATATTCTACAACAACCAATGCATAATAATCAACACCATTCACTAACGGCTGACCATTTGCTGTATTGACTTCACTCTGAAGTCTGCTATGTAGAGAAATCGATTTGTCAACTTGCCTAGTACTCAAATCGAAGTCGTTTACGAGAGGTGTTGAGAGGAATGGCCCTTCGTTTAGATAAATTAAATATCTCGAGAAATCATCGTCATGAACTAAACTCCAAGAAGCAGTTAGCGTTTCTCCACCATCATCTGGACGGTCGAACAGATCTATCATATCAATCGGAGTTTCTAATTTGATATAATCATAAGTTAATCTAACATGCAGTGAGCCATTTGTCAAAGAGCGCAGATTCAATTGAACATACTTGGTTCCATTTATTTGCGCAGCATTATTTATCGCTAACTGCAGATTCTGTTGTATGCTTTGGTCTTGAGATAAATTCAGAGTAACATTATATTTGAGACTGTTTGATTTTGCCCATGTAGCAGAACCACTTACTGGTGATGTAAATGCGAGTGGAACTCCTTGGAATAGAAGGCCGTGCACTCCTGGTGAACCAACATCATCTCCCAATGTAATTGTGTTTGAAAGGTTAGCAAGTTCGATAACCATTCCCGGATGAGTCATATCGGTAATGTCTTGAGTTACAAGATTGAATCCCATATTGAGAGGGTCAGCTCTGCGCAATTCAAAGCGTTCAACTTCAGTCCACTGTGGGCTATTTACCCAGCCATATAGACCTGAGGCTTCAGTAGTGACCCAAACATTATCAGATGTAATTGCAGCATCTGTAAGAACTTGATTAGGTATGACTAGAGTTTTAATCGGAGAGTGTGAAATCGTTCTTGCTTCGATTATAGTGATTATATCATTTCCAATTACCAGTAGTTCATCACCGTTACTAACCATCCTTTCAACAGGCCAACTTGGAATTTGCCAAGATGCAGCCCCGTCTTCGAATTGTGTATTTAGGGCGTTCCAATGAGTCATTGGCCCGACATCAGTTGCAATGTGAAGACCCCACCAGTCGCTGGTGACAGCAGTTACAGTATTCGACGGCAACTGATCGAATCGATGTGTTTGACTAACAAGCCCAGTAAGGCTATCGACACTAGTTACGCCAGGTCTTTCGCTACCAGCCCCATCATGGCTAACATGAATTTCACCATTGGCTTTTGTTAGCCCCCAAGAAGAAGTACCTAGCATACCATTGGCACTTGTCAATACGTTGGTTGAACCATTGTTAGTATCCATTCTTGCTAGTCCTAATGGAGTAGCAACCCACAGGTAGGGAGAATCAAACATTACATCTTCAACTAAGTTTGAAGGTAAACCGTCTGTAGTTGTTAGCGGATTTAACCAATCATTGGTTTGTAATGACCATCTTCCAATACCTCCATTAGTTGCGATGTAAACCACATCAGGTGCAACCTCGATTCCATTTACAATGTTGGAGGGTAATCCAGCAAGAAGTCTACCATTACCAAAAGTATCGGTAGTAGTATCAAAAATTTGCACTCCTGCCGACGAGCCAAAATTGCCTTGCAAACCGATAATTAAATCCGTCCCGACTAATTTTAGTCCATCCATATTATTGTGTAATGCTCCTTGCATTGGTCGTAGGTCACCTGTTAAAGTGTCGAGTTTCATCAATCCACTAGGGTAGGTTGAAATGTACAAATCAGACCCAACCAATTGAGTATCAGCGGCTCTTGAATTAGCAGGTAAAGTCCACCCATATTGCCATTCAATATCTCCTGTTGATGCTATTTCACCTTGTAAAACACCAGCGCCAGTAGATTGTCCAAAACCAACATTCTCTCCAATCGTGGTTACCCATACATGGGTATTATTCCCAGTCATTGTTGTAACCTGACCGCTTACTAGGCCTGGTAAGTTGTACATCACAGTTTGACCATTAGCCCCTAATGTGTCAACATGGCTGTAACCTGACGAACCACCGGCTTGTCCAATCAGCCATTCATTTCCTAGCCATTGGAAAGAAGTCACAGAGGAACCTTGGCCATTGAAATTAACTTGGCTTGTGCTTGCTCCCGAGGTGGTGATAACCGAATACCCTCCACCGATTACATTAGATCCTTGTTGGCCCAGTCCATGGCCAACCACTAATTTACCAGAATCATAACCTATAGCGTCCCACCAAATTCTATCGCTAGGTAGATTGTGAGTTTGAGTAGTAATATCTGGAAGCCATTGCCCAGAAGAAAAACTGTATTTCTTAATTGGCTCTTCATCAGAGTAGAATGCTACATACATTGTGTCGGTGGATGTATCACAAGCAACACCAGAAACTCTACCTTCGCCTAGGGTTGCACGTGTGAAGGTTCCAGTAATTGCCGAGGTTGCTAGATCTAATTGCTCAATACCTCCATCAGCATCATAGAGTCCAACGTTTACTAGTCCACCGCACTCTGTCATTGTAATTGGGTATCCATCTAATATTCCGCCTTGTCCTTGAGAAGTAAATACATTCCAAGAAGCACCATTCCAATGAGAAATTGCACCACCTTGGAAACCTTGCCAACTAGAACCATCTCCTCCTCCAACCACGAGGTCAATTCCGTTTGTCCACAATTCATAGATCTCTTCACCCGCATTATTTGGAAGTCCATTGCCTTCTTCCCAAGTTGAAAGCCAAGTATTACTGGCTGGGTCAAACCTTGCGATTCCATCTTCGGTCGCAAATAAGACTTCACCGTTGAATTCGATAATTTCTCTTATTGGGAATTCGAGGCCATCATCACTATCCCATGAGCCGATTAAAGAACTATTTTGAGCATACAAATCTAATTTATTTTCACCCCAAGAAATCCACATTTCTCCATTAGAAGTTTGGTGCGCTGTCACCCTATCCACTTGGCCGGATGGCAAAATATCAGCACCCCAGTCATCGTTTAGAATATCCCATTGAGCAATTCCTCCTCTCCCATCATAGTAGTCGGGGAACCCTCCATTCGATGCAACACTGACCATTAGAGTATCACCGACAACACCCATTCCCCATGCATCTCCGGTATTATCGTCTAATTGTATTCCGCCATCGATATTTGACAAACCAGTAAAGTTGGCCACATCAATACGGTATACACTGTTACTACTACTTCCTTGATGATAGTACATTATATTGTTATGAATGGTCATTTGATATGGATCACCATTTCCAAGATAGAGTGCGTCATTTTTCTCAATATCATAGATTTCCGTTTGGTTGATTACATCGATTAGTTGGAATCCATCATCGCCACCGATCCATATGTGGTTTGGTCTGATGTCGGCTACTAGGCCGGTTACATCGCCATTACCGGGGTCTAGAATTTCATTACCGGAAGGGCCTCCGCTATATTCTGTCCAAGTTGGTAACCAAGAATTAGTTGGAATATCATAACGAGCAATTCCAATACCATCTAATCCAATGTATGCGGTATCGCCAATAACTTCTACAGGCGCATTATCGGTATCTTCTCCAGCTTCCCAAGTATCAACGACATCGAATGGGCTAATTGTCAAAATCCCCACTCCTTGAGTAGTTCCACCATAGACCTTTGAACCATCGGTATCTACGGCATATGTTGCCCAGTTTGGCATACCATCATACACATTCATACAATCATCAATATCAACAGTTGAAGTGGGATATCTACATACTCCAATATTAGTCCCAACATATAGTTCAGAACCTAGTAGAGCGAAATCATAGAATTGACTAGGCTGTCTAGTCCAACTAGAACGATCGCCTTGGAATTGTATGGCAGAATTTCCATTCCATTTCACAGCACCATTGCCTGTACCGATATAAACACTAGAACCATCTGAGATCAATGCGTAAATATTGTCACTAGGAAGGAAATCAAGACCATTACTTGCCCCTCCCAATGATTCTGTCAAGGGGAGTAAAATTTCACCGGTTGCAAGATCCTTTCTTACAACCCCGTAGCCAGGAAGTCCTAGGTGAAGGATATCTCCTTGTACTGCAATGGGGACATTATCCGCATTATTGACTCCAGTAGAACCCCATGGCGATAGGAATGTTTCGTTAGTAATGTCGAAGCGAGCCAGGCCACTATCATCGGTTGCAATATATGCAATCTCTTCATAGAGAGCCATTCCATTTAATCCAAAACCATCGACTTCATAGGAATTAATTGTGGATAAGCCACTTGGATCAATTACTGAAACAGCGCCAGAAGATAAAGCGATTAAACTGCTTGAAGCCATTGAAAGAGATTGTATACTATTTTCGTCAAGGCCATTACTTGTGTCCCAGGTTTGCAGAATTGTACCATTGTTATGCATTTTATGGGCGCCAGAGTTTTCAGCAGCGATATAAATGTAAGTTCCATCAGTAGATAAATGGTTCACTTCATCTCCAATAAATGTAGGTTCTAACCACCTTGACTGGGCAGTGTCATATCTATTCATGAAGCCCCCTGCTGCGATGTAAACCACGTCGTCAAGTTCCACTACAGCTTCCATATCAGCAGAAGTAGGCCCACTGGCAAGCAGCATACTTCCGGTTTGAAGAGGAGTATTTCCAGGAGTTAATTCTGCAAGCAATCCAAAACCATCGCTTATCAGAATCTTATCAGTAGCAGGTGAACGTTCTCCAATACTAGGCCACGAGATTAGATTATCTCCAGCATCACCATTTAGTCCAAAATCAGAAATTGAGTATGTCTGTTGGAAAATACCATTCGCAGTATTGTAGGTATGAAGCGAATCTCCACTCAAAATGTAGAGTATATTATTTTCAAATAAAACATCTCCGATATTATCACTAGTTAACCAGTTTGCTGAACTCCAAGTTGATAACCAAAATCCAGCATTCCAATCATATCTTGCTAACCCATTATCTTTAGAGGCCATCAATAACTGGTTTCCAGAAACTACGAATTTAGAAACAGAGTCGCTATGCAAATTATTTGCTGTGGTCCATGTAGATAGAGCACTATTTGTGTTCATGTCCCATCTAACTACGCCTTCATTATCAAAAGAAAAGTAAAGTATACCGTTTACTTCAATGATATCCAATGCATCACCAGAGGTAGTTTTAGAATATGCGTCAGACCATCCAACGCCATCAAAAATCGATATCCTATCTTCATTCGAAGCGTATACATTCCCATCGCTTGCAATATAGAATACTTGGAATGGGGTCTGAGAAATACTGGTAGGCAAAGGAATTAACTCTGAAGAATCAATCAATGAAATTGAGTGGAAAAAACCTCCATCAGTCAGTACATGAAGGGCTAAATTTGTAGAATCTATCTCAATGCCAATAATCTCTTCATCAAACTCAACGATGTCGATTATTTTCGGGTCATTGTTGTAATCAATGGTCATAAGGGCGTCACCTATCGCAAGATACATTCTTCCATCTACAAAATGAACAGCATAATCATTGATTACGAGATTGACAGGTTCGAAAGATACAGCAGGATCAACGGGCGCCAAAGCCTCAACAATCAACTCAGTAATCTCTGCCCCAGAAGGAAGTGTCCATACTGCACCGGCCTCGCTATTGGGTGAAAGCCTTCCAGAGTGGGGGTTGACTCCATCAAACGAATCACTTGAACCTAACATACCTAGGCCGGACCAATCGAAAAGATTGATTCCTATATCTGCAGCAGTAATTATTGGCTCCTCTATCATTAAATTATCACTACCATTCACTCTCACCTCCATAGTCAAGTTAGAAATTTCAGCACCTGGGGCGAAATTCAAGCCCCAATTTGCACTTGCCTGCATCCCAATGGTGGGATTTGCTCCAACAGCATCTAATTGGACCCAACCAGTATCGTTACTGCCCTGTTTTGGCCATATTACATCATTAGCGGTTTCGTGGGCTGAAACAGGAGAGATGACTAGCATCGGAGACATTAGAGAAACCAACATCAACATTACTAGAAAAACAGATTTCTTGGTTTTCGAAATCGGTAATTTGGCAGTAACCGCGGATTTCATCATTATTGTGCCGTTTCTTACACTATTTGAACGCGGCCCTAATTCGTGCGTTAATATATCATTCAAATATGAAAGCCGAATCATTGTCTTGAGCACTTAAAGAAGGTCATATAATCAGTTGTTTTCTAATTAGATACACCAAACACTCAAACATGATACGCGCTGCCACAAGAATGGTGCCACCATGGTAGAGGAAAAGCGTGAACGACTTTTGAAAAAAGAATCACTTGATTATCACGAATCTTTACCTCACGGTAAGATAAAAGTTGTACCTACAAAACCACACGCTACCGCCCATGAACTAAGTCTTGCATACTCCCCAGGCGTCGCTTATCCTTGTTTGGAAATAGCTGAAAAACCAGAAGCTGCTTACTTGTACACTTCCAAAGCAAATTTAGTTGCAGTAATATCAAATGGCACAGCTGTTTTAGGATTAGGCAACATTGGCCCCCTAGCGAGTAAGCCGGTTATGGAAGGTAAGGGACTTTTGCTGAAAACATTCGCGGATATCGATGTTTTTGATATTGAGGTTGATACCGAAGATCCTGAAGAGTTCATCAGTACAGTGGTCAATATCTCCAAAACCTTCGGAGGCATAAATCTCGAAGACATCAAAGCCCCAGAATGTTTCGAAATCGAGAGAAGAATTTCCGAGGAAACCGATATTCCAGTAATGCATGATGATCAACACGGGACGGCGATTATTTCGGGAGCTGCTCTATTAAACGCTGTAGAATTGCAAGGTAAGAAACTGAAAGACATCAAAGTTGTAGTTGTTGGAGCCGGCGCTTCTGCCATCGCGTGTGCTAATCATTATGTGGCATTGGGTGTTACTCTAGCCAACATTTCAATGATAGATAGTAAAGGAATAGTCACAAAGAAAAGACTTGAAGCTGGGGAGTTGAATGAATTCAAAGAAGTATTTGCTCACGATCAGGAAGAAGGAGATCTATCATTCGCCTTGAAAGGTGCCGATGTATTACTAGGTCTTTCCAAAGGAGGTTTAGTCACCAAGGAAATGGTTGCAAGTATGGCAGATAAACCAATTATTTTCGCTTTAGCAAACCCCACTCCCGAGATAATGCCAGAAGAAGTTCTCGAGGTTCGCCAAGATGCTATCATTGCAACCGGGCGCTCAGACTATCCAAACCAAGTCAACAATGTACTTGGTTTCCCTTATATTTTCAGAGGGGCCTTAGATGTTAGAGCTACAGATATAACTCAGAATATGAAAATGGCGGCCACTCTTTCATTGGCTCAATTGGCTAAAGAGCCGGTGCCAGATTATATTTCAGCCGCTTATGATGGTGTTATGATGCAATTTGGCCCTGAATATATTATCCCAAAACCATTCGACAGAAGAGTCTTGATTTGGGAGGCGTCTGCAGTGGCCAAGGCTGCAGTAGACGAAGGCGTTGCAAGGATAGATTCAACCGATTTCTCATTAGAAAAATACCGAGAAGTATTGGAAGGTAGGCTTGGGCAGTCTTACTCTATCATGCGTCATATTATCAACCAAGTTCGAAGAAGAGGTAAGAGAATAGTATTCCCTGAAGGGGACAATGAGAAGGTACTCAAAGCAGCAGCTCAATTGGTGGAACAAAAAATATGCATCCCGATACTTCTAGGGTCTAAAGAGAGAATCGATGAAATGGTTGAGGAACTAGGGCTTCATTTTGATTATCAAGTATTTGATCCAAGATATGACGAACGGCGTAAATTGATTTATGCACCTGCATTATTCAAGCGTCGACAGAGAAAAGGAATGACCATAGAAGATGCTGAAAGGCTACTCAAAAGCCGCCCTTATTTTGCTAGTCAAATGGTTGCTTCGGGCGATGCGGATGGATTTGTTGGCGGAATAAGTCGAAATTATGCCGATGTACTCCGCCCAACAATAGAGGTGATAGGTTCTGACGATTCTGCTCACTGTGTAATTGGATGTTATATGGTCAATGTCAAAGGCCGAACAATATTTTTGGCCGACGCAACAGTAAATGTTTATCCTGATAGTCCAACTCTTGCCGAGATCGCGGTTCAAACTTCTAAGATAGCTCGTAGATTTGGTATTGACCCTAAAGTCGCAATGCTTTCTTTTTCTAATTTCGGAAGTACTAGGGCGCAAAGGTCTGAACGTATCGAGGATGCCGTATCTATTGCAAGAGATATAGATCCAACATTGAAAATCGATGGGCCTATGCAAGCAGATACTGCACTGAATTTATCGGTCCAATCTGAATACCCCTTCATGAACTTTGAAGGCCCTGCAAACGTCTTGGTCTTGCCTAATTTAGCGGCTGCAAATATCGCTTACAAATTATTAGAAGAATTAGGTGGTGCCGAAATGACCGGGCCAATTCTAGAAGGGATGGACAAACCAGTTCAACTTGTGGCTCGGCAAGATGGAGTTCGACACATTGTGAATATGGCTGCTATATGCGCTGCAGATGCGATACGCCAAGATTCATATTGGGAGACTTTAGCTACCGATGGCGGTTTGTAATTGTAATTATTTCTCCATCTTCATAGAGAATAGTTGGTCTTTTAGGCCGCCAAAAGGCGCCCGAAACAAAACCAGCGCAAAGCCCTCCGAAGAGGAGATTAGCCCATCCATCGATTGCATACGAACCCATTCCTCTTAGAATTGGAATAGCAAAGGATGGAATTATACCCAATACAAGGGTCCAAAAAAGTTCAACTCTAATATTGGATAAAACATCTGCATTAGCAGGGACTCGTACTATGTCTCCCCTACGGATTGGAGAAACTACAAATCTAACTGTAATCCCAGTATTTTCTCTATCCAATGGAATACTTGACAGGGCAGTTATCTCTTTCTTAGAAGGGTGGGTTTCAATTGCAGCCCTATGGTATTGCATCGGGCCAAAGCCTTCGAATTGCCTTGGCCTTCCATCCATCATAGCCCCTCTATGATTTGAAGAAGTTCCATCAGACAAAAGTTCACGAGATTTCTTGGTAGTGAGTATTTTATCATTTTTTAGAGAGAGGTACCATTCACCTTGACTAGGGCACCTTATCTCCCAATCTTTTTCATCGTCTAAATGTTCAAGATTATCGTTAAGTTTCTCAGAGAGGTAAGCGAGGATTAAATTTAATTTTTTAGCGCTCCATGAATCAGACTTTTGTTCGAGTCCGATTTCTTTTGAGATCATCATTATTTGCTCATCATTAAGCGGACTTTGCATTATGTAAAAGTCCGGACATTTTACCTCATGTCGAGGTCTTTGGCTAGCATAAATCCATCCGCCTTTATTTTCACCAATCAAGACCGAGCCCGATTTTACTTTGTCAAACTCCAAGCCTGCTAAAGTTAGCGAAGTCAATGAAATCACACCTTAATTTCAGCCATCATTCGATTATACCAAGCCATACCAGGCTGATGTTCTTCAAGTAAAGAAAATTGAGGGAACGGTGATACTGACCTCATGTATCCAAATACTGAGAAATCAACTAGATTAGGGCAGTCGCCCCCAAAATAATTTTTCCCTTGGTGCTCATCTGTAAATTCAGTGAGTAGGTCGTGCCATAATTTCTTTGGAGTACGCCCATCTTTCTTAACGCGCTTCTTAGCAATAATCCCCCACATCACAGGAAAGCCTGCCCATGCATAGAGTCGTTTCGAGATGAAACCAAATTTTTCAATTTTTGAGATTCTTGTAGTGGTTTTGAATGCAGAAAATAATGTTCCATAAAGAATTGGTACAGTAGCCTTAGAGACCTTAGTGTCTGCCCATTCCATCCATTTATCATTACGTTCTGCAGAGGAAATTGCTGATAATTTCCCTTCATTGTAGGTTGCGTCGATTAATTTTAGAAGTGGTGTAGAGTCAACATGGTGATCTCCATTCTCGTCTGTGAAAACAGGAACTTTACCCCAATCACCGGCAAATGAAACGGCTTTCTTAATCTTCAATCCATTTACAGGCACCAATTCGACATCCATTTTTAGATATTCAATTAGCCCGCGCACCTTCCAGCAAAACGGGCATGAATACAATAGGTGTAATGTGGGCTTTTGTCCCATGAAAATGCCAAAAATAGGTCACACTTCAAACCTTGTCTTCGCTATCCGATACAGGTTTCCAGCCCATTTTCCAGAAATTTAGATCATCCAGCCAATTAATCCATTCTTTATCAGAACAAGTCAGAAGTCGAAATGCACGACTCTCCAAACCATCTTTATTGGCAGAAGAAAGAGTTCCAGAATTAAAGCAATCATTCCATTCTATTTGCATTTGTCGAATTTGTCTTCGCGCTTCTTCAGGGTTATCAAAATTCATTTCACAAAGATTTCGTAGGTCTGACAACCACATTCTTCCATCTTTTAGCAACGGATCATTGAAGGTCTTTTTCTCAGACTTCTTCCAAAATCTCCACCAACTCATAAATCTCCCTAGATATCATACTTCTTGAACTTGGCTAATCAAACGCGTCTAGTGTCTTGAAAACCTAAACGCTTTAGCGATATCATGGGGCGAATAATTGTTCATTTACACGGTAAACCAAAACAGGCATCATATTCTGCTTTAATTGAGATGTATACAGAGCGATTGAAAGGGCGCAATATCAAAGTCGAAATCCATTCAGATAAGGTTTCATCAATAGATTATCAAAATAAATTAATGGATAATAAACAGATATTATTGTTAGATGAGGGCGGGCAAGAATATTCTTCTATGGAACTTTCTAAGATGGTCTCTAACTGGGGGCTTAATTCTGAAGATATTCACCTCGCAGTCGGTCCTGTTGATGGATGGCCAAATAAGAATCATCTAACTGGTAAGAATTCCATCAGACTTTCCAAAATGACATTCCCCCATGAATTGGCCGGAGTTTTGATTCTTGAACAATTATACCGAGCATCAGAGATAATTAAGGGCACAATGTATCATAGAGTATGAGCAAATAATCAAAAATGCTTGATAAGTCGCACAATGTGGGAGCAAGATGTTTTTCGAAGAGTCGTCAACTCGTTGGATACTAATTCTTTTCGAATTTGTCATCGGTTTAATATTGTACTTTGGCTCTAAGAGTCAACCATTTCCAGCACCTTCTAGAAAGTTAGGAATACTAATTTTGATGATGGCTTGCCTATTTCTTCTTGGACAAACAGCCCCGAGGCCAGCAACCGTCAATGGGCATTTGACATTCCTGTCACTAATTGGGGCGTTTGGATTGTTGTTTGGAGTTCATCACATGTTAAGAACCAGGCGTGAAGTTTTGGTTGCTCCAATGTCAGGTTTCCTTTTCTCTGTTGGAGTTGGTGGACTAATGATTCAAACTTGGTCCACTCTAAATACGATGGAACAGTGGTCTGGATTCCTTGCTTTAGTAGTATTATCCGGCGGTCAAGTATGGCTGGTTTTTCGAGGATTGCTAATAGGAAGATTACCTCTTGCATGGAGCCAAGCTGGGATTGTAGCATTAAATCGGGGGCAGATATCAGGGCCACACGGAGCTTTAGCTTGCTTTGAGAAAGCATGGGACGTAGATGAGGAACATCTCAATCCAATGGCATACGTAGCCTTGCATAGGATAAATCAATTTCTTGGTAATGATGAGGAGGTAGAAAAGTGGTATGAAGCACTTATTGATTCTGGCGGAGAAGAGGCAGTTGCTAAAGAATGGATTGAAGCGATCGAAACAAGTTTATCCTCGATAAACACAAACTAACTCTATGATTTTGACTTTTTATAACATAATGCGGAATTTATTTTACACATTATGTTAATTTAGAGAATTTTTCTACACAAAAAAACAAAGCAATTAATAAGATAAAAAACCAATTAGTATTATGGACGGGGAAAATGACAGCATTAGAAGTAAAAAATGGACTAATTTTGGATGGTTTGTATTCATAGTATGGTTTTGTTCAAATTTACTTTCTCAATTAGCTTACATAATCGCATATGGACTTCCATATGATGGTATTTCGATGCTCAAATCCTTAGGGCCTGTGTACTATATTGCTATATTTATCGAGATTGCAATGTGGCTTTTCCTTGGCGGCTTCATAGGCAAGAAGGTATTGAAAAAGTTCGATTCAAGACCAGTCGTCACTGCATGAACGGAGTTTTCAAAAAAATAATCAAAATGCATTATTCTCTCTCTAACAGGCGATGAGTTCAAGACCTGTCTCGTTGAAAGAGGATTGTGGCAGATGAAAGTAATACACCACTATTTTCTGGACGACCTATGGAAATTAGTATGCTAGAGGATAGCGAAGAAATGGCGCAATCATTGCCCCATAACGCTCATTTAGTAACTATTGAACAGGCTAGAGAAAGTTTGTCTGAAGCAAAGCAGTTATTGATTGAACTGCAAGTAATGAATGATTATGCTCACGATTTAACAGAGGAAATTGAGATCTTATTGGAAGATCTGGAGCCGGAACATGAACATGTTGTAGAAGTCGCCGACACACTTGCTACTACAATTAGAAATTGGCAAATAATTTCTTCAAAATTATCATTGACGGGAGCTAGAGTTGCATCATTAGAGCCAGGTAGGCTAGAATGGTATGGCGTTGTCGATGGAGAGATTGCCCTCTATTCTTGGTGTTTTGGTGAAGAGGATATAGAATGGTATCACCATACTAATGCAACATATCTGACCCGTAAACCACTCATAGAAGCATAACTTGGGACTATTTACTCGGAGTGACTATTTTGGTTCGAATAACTCGTGTTTACACTGGAACTGGGGACGATGGTACATCTGCATTTGTAGACGGTTCACGACACAAAAAATCGCATTTGAGATTCGAAGTAGTCGGAACATGTGACGAATTAAATGCTACTTTAGGTTTAATCATAATGGAATGCAATAGGCTTCAGAGTCATGATGATGGGGGGCAAAGTAGCAGTACTAAGAGAGTTAAGAGTGTGGTGAATTCAGCATTGTCTCGCATACAAAATGAATTATTTGATTTAGGTGCAGAACTAGCTTGTCTACCTAGTGAGTTGCCCGAATATATGGAATTGATAAATGAATTACAATCTGATTTATTACTAAGTGAGATGGATGCATGGCAAGAGCATCTAGAGCCTTTACGAAATTTCATTTTGCCTTCGGGGCAAGGTCCAGAGGCCATGATTCACTTTTCTAGGACTGTGACTAGAAGACTGGAGCGGTCGATGGTTAGATTGATTGAAAGCGAAGGTGAAGATTCTGTACGCAAGTTGGCATTAATTTATGTGAACAGACTTTCCGATTGGCTTTTTGTACTTGGGAGATGGGTTAGTTTTAGTTTGGGTAATGATGAAACTATTTGGAAACCACTAGCAAAAAGAGAGCAAGTAGAAGGCGTTGTAGATATAATAAAAAAATTCAACTCTAACGATGATGAATTTTCGATGATCGACTAATCTAGCCCAATCTCTTTCATAAAATCATGAGCAGTTGTGATTACTCCCTTTGTTTCATCGTGAGTCACTAATTCAATCGCTTGTGGCCAATCTAGCCACATATAATCCCTATGCTCCTTCGATAAAGAAATAGAAATTTTTTCTGTAGTTGCCAAGTACCAAAATACTTGCTTACTACGTAATTTGCCCTTATGCTTGAATTCATACTGTGTACGAAATTCGAAACCATCAACAAATTCGAAGTCCATTATACCGGTTTCTTCACTTAATTCTCGTTTAGCAGTTTCAAAGTTATCTAAGTCAGTATCTTCAATATGTCCTTTTGGTAAATCCCAGTGTCCTTGTGGATATTGCAATAATAATACTGTTCCTAGATTGACTAGGACTACTCCACAGGAGGTCTCCATGTACAACTCCAACCTGTCGTTGGTCATGTGTGTTTTCCCTATTTTTGTCGAGAAACTACTTGGCCTAAATCCATCAGGACTGGATATCATGGACGGAATCAACATCCCTTCATTTGACCGAATTATTGCTGATTCAGACCTAGATGGTCTATGCGCAGCAGCAGTTCTGAAAACATATAATCCAGAAGCCGAAGTTATTTTTTCTCATGCCGCTTTAGTCCGATCTGGCAAAATTGATAATTTGATAACGAAATCTACTGCAATGGTAGATTTACCATTTCATCCAAATTGTGGATGGTATTTAGATCACCATCAAACAAATCGTCCAACTGGTGAGGAAGAGGACGACTTCATCCAGTCTGGCGGCGTTTGTAATTGGGAGGCATCACCCTCGGCAGCTAGAGTCGCCTACGACCTTCTTGCAAAGTCAATTGACCTCTCCCATCTTGAAGAAATAATGCCAATTGTAGATGCATTGGATTCAGGAAAAATATCTCTCCAAGAATTTCTTGCAGATAGTCCTGTATTACAACTATCACGAACGTTATCTTTGAGAGAAGAGGAATATATGCAGCATTTATTGGGACTTTTTGCTTCTAAGAAGTCGATATCACAAATATTATCGGATAAAAAAGTATCAAAACAGGTTAGTAAAGTCGCCAACGAAAGAAAACTAATCGAAGAGTATATCTCGAATAATACAAAAATAATTGACAGACTGGCATTATGTAGGTTAGATAATTCTGGATTCCATTCTAATGGATACCTTGTCACCGCTTGGGCGGGAGATAAAGCAGACGCTTGTTGTATAATACATGGGTATGAAGATGGTACTTTAGATGACCCTAGAAGGCCGCCATTATCTGCAAGTTTTTATGCCAACTCATTTCTAGAAAATGGACAAGATAGGTATGATTTGTCGCGAATGGCCACCGCTTTGGACCCTTCAGGAGGCGGGCATGTCAACGCCTGTGGATGTAGAGTTCAACAGCCAGGCTTGGAATCAAATTTGGAACATTGGTTAAACATGTGGACTAATCGTGAGTCAGAGTTAGCATTAACCAAGGACTGAAAATAAGTATAAGAAGCCCAAGAAAGCGTGTATAACTGCAATTATGATTATGAAATCAGCAGCCCTACCATGCTTTAATTTCAGGTGCGTGAATTTTTCACCAGCGATTCTTGCCGCTCTTGCTTGCTTACCGAGCCTTGCTAAGACAACTAAAAGAATAAATCCAAGCGGGCCCATAAAACCATGAAGATTGGTTGGCCAAATTTCAGAGAAAACATCTCCATTCGTACGCCATCCAGCGATTGCCTTTCCAATAAAAGCCACTAAAATTACAATTAATGTGGCCCAAACCAATCGATTACCCATTTTTTCATGTTGTTCCAAGGCATTCTTTCTTTCTTCACCGCTTAGCAAAGTACTCTTTTTCCGCCAAGAGTATTGTATCCAAATCCAAAAAATTAAGCCACAGGCGAGTAAAGGATGAGCGAGTAATGCTAGATTTCTCACTATGTCCAATTTACCACTACTCAGTGCCAGAGGGTAGTCATAGATTATATTGGCAGTTCAAAATTTAACTTTTCAGCATTAATTTTCAGTCGTTTTGCCGGTGGGTTGAAGTCCGAGAGTCCACGCGTTCAATTTACCGGAGTGATATCACTGCAACTAGAGCATATGGCAAAATGTTTGGAGGTCGCTTTCAAAGCGAATGTTCCAAAGCCTCAGCGCCGCAGAGTTGTTGCTAAAACAGCTGATTGGACTATGCTAGAGAAGCCTTGGCGAAGTTTAGTTTACATAGCAATGGAAGAGATAGAACCCCCAGGCGACGATGATGACAAACCCTCCATGTCTCGACAACACAGAGGCAGTAGGAGAAGAACGCGTGGTGGAGGGGCACAAAGTCCTCTAGACTGGCTACCCTCTCTTGAAGACATAATGTTGGATGCCGAACATAGCGAAGTTTTCCGTTTGGCAGTAATACTCATCAATAAACAATTGAAAAGAGGAGATTGGAAAGAGGAATACGGTTCTGAAGAAAATAAACTCCGTGACTTTTGTCTAGAAAATGGCGTCAGTGAAACTTGGATAAAATTGGCTAAACACACGCCGCTACTTGGGCAATTCGAAAGTTATCCAATTTCTAAGAAAAAGCAGAAGAAGTCAAGCAAGAAAGCAGATCTCTCTAAAGCAAGAATAGACATCAATGATTCAGGAAAAATTCTTGAATCACTAGATAACTTTAGTTCACTTTGTGAAGATGCAGAAACACAGGTTGCTTTGCAAAAAGTAATCTCACAAATTAAATCTAGAAGAACATTAGCCCCTTCAAGTCAACTTTTAGAACTCAAAGGAAAAGCGTCTATAATATCAGTTTTAATCGCTTTAGCGTCTCAAAAAGACATTACTAAGTCGGTAAAAGAATTAAGTAAAATTGACTCAGACTTGGCATCTGAATTTACCGATTTATCAAACCTCATAAACGGCGAAGTCAAAGATTGGAATAGAACTATTTCTGTAAAAGCCGAAGATGGGTTATCGAATTTAAGGAGATATTTAGCTTGGCAATTAACGCCGCTCGAACAAGCAATAAAATTATCTTCAGAGGAATTATCTAAAGGAATTGAGTTGCTTAAAGATAATTCTGAAAATAATTCGAAAATAGAACAGTTGACTTGGATTTACCTTTCTGCATTAAATAATGAAGGGGCAACTGAAGAAGCAAAACAACTACTTTTACAACAAACTCTTGACCAAAATGCGAATTTAACTGAGTTAATGCCAGTTATCACCAGTATCGACTCTAATGAAATTTATCAATGGCTTGAGGGGCAAATCTCTAGTTTGGATGAAGCGAGTCTAATTGAAATAATCAAGGCTCAAGGTATGCCAAAACCTATTCTTAAGACTTCACTAAATATGTTACAAGACCAAGATAGCGAGGTATGGGAAGACGTCGTTGAGAATGCAGTCGATATTTACTCGCAAACACTTGAACTTGAGCGATTAGCAAAATTATTTTCAACAAATCCAGTTTTGGTATTAGCACATCCTTATGAGGCATTATTGGTATATCATTTGATTGCAGCGAAGGGAGATTCAGACTTATTAGCCACTACAAAGAGTGCTAGGTCAGAAGCATTATCTGCAATTCATGCAACTCAACCTCCTGAATATTTGTCTTCGACTAGCCACTCATTGCTTTTGATGATGGAGGGTAGCAGTGTTGACGAAGAGAGTTTCACGATTTTAGATAAGCGCGGTTATCAAGCACTAAAGAGTGCTAGGCATTCTTTGAAAGAGGGTGGAAGCGGAACCATTTCTTTGACAAATCTCGACCATCTTATCACTAGTGTTGCTCAATGCGATTTAGATGAATTGGAAACTAGATTATTCTCTGTATTAATTTCTACTTTGAGACTAAATTATGTTCGCCTCACCTTGCAACATGGAGTTAGAAATAAAGACAACGTCGAAATCTTGAGTAAACTAGTCGAAGGAGATAATATTCCTTCAAGGATAATTAGTTCACTAAGCCAACTTATATTCGAACATGACATTGGCCTAGAATCTTTAGTTTCTTGGTATCAAGACAACGACCCTCTGTCACCTTGGCACACAGTTTCAAGAGCAGCAGTTTCGGCCGATAAGAGTGATGAAATAAATGCTGCAAGAGATTATAGAAGAGCAGCAGAACATGATGAGTTTGATTTTGAACACTCTTTAATTTTATACCGTAAAGCATTGATTCATTTGGCTCATGCAGGCCAGTGGAGTGAAGCGGTAAATCTTCTAGAACAACAACCTGCATTGAAGACTGCAATTACTCAAAGATTCCAACTTTACCTCAATGTATCCTATACCGCTAATCAACAAAGTACAGATAAGGCAACCCAGATGCTCAAAAATTTCGTTAGAAGAACGAGATTGGTTCAAGAGGAAAATGAAGAAGGAGAGATGATTGAAAAGGAGCGAGTCTATTTTGCTGAAGATGAATTAGACCTTCTGCGAAGTTATCCATTTGAACACAGAAGAACCCTTCCACATGAACCTTTTTCTGGCAGAGTTACTGCTGCAATAAATACTGTTCACAAGAGTAGAAGGAGAAATCGTAGATCATATGACATGCAATTCATGACAATTATGCAACAAAGTTCTCCATTACCGATAGAAGTTTATGATTTAGCCAAGGAAGCAGCCGAGAGCAACCCCGTTGAAGGATTGATGTTCTTTGAACGAGCTCAAAATTCAGGTAAATTTTCACTTCGAGACTCTAAGACTTTGGCAGATTCCGAAACCAGTTTATTTGCAAAATATAAATATCAAATTACTAATTCTTCAAGGAGATATCTCAAACATCTATCACTGCCACCTTTGGTGATTGTGGACACCAATCTTCTTGTCGATGCATTGGTGGAGAAAATATCACAACAACTTGAGTTAGCTAGCGAAACAAGTCTCGATTTATCGGAACAAAATTCATTCCACAAGGTTCTAGTCAGTAGAGCGAGAGATGGTAAGATAAGTATGTGGCTACCTCAAATAGTTAGACATGAGTTACAAGAGATAGGAAAAGGTGTTTCAAAATTACGTGATAAATTCAAGAATTCTCTTGTTAGACCCGAGATTCTTGATAAAGTTGTGAAACAAGAAAACCTATCGAAATTAGTTGATGAAGTAATTAGTGATTTCAATCAATGGAAACCACTTGATATACGATTGGAAGAAGACTCGAACAGTTCAGAAAACAAGGAACAAATAAAACAATTCTTACAGGACTATCGTGACATTTATGATGAGTTAACTGCTATGAAGAAGGCTCATGGCGGTAAGCAAAAAAGAACTAAGATAGGTGGTAAAGAGATCTATCCTGAAGCGCCTGATCGAGTAATCATGACGATTTGTATTCATTTAGCCAAACAATGTTTAGAAGGACTCGGTACCGTTTTAGTTGCAACTAGGGATGGTGATTTTACATTAACTGCAAGGGCATTTGAAGAGCGCTTTGGCTTTGGCGTAGTAAAGAATAGTAGAATGCTAAATGCTTGGTTGGAAATATAAAATTCCTCAATTCGGTAGATTTCGATTTCTTCAATGAGTTAAATCGGACGACTAGTCTCACATATGTGAGATCATAGCGTTTCCAAATTCACTGCATGACATCAATGTTGCATCGCCCATCAATCTTTCAAAGTCATAGGTTACAGTCTTGGCAGAAATTGCCCCTTCCATGCCCTTGACAATTAAATCAGCAGCATCATTCCAGCCCATATGACGCAACATCATTTCGGCACTAAGAATTAAACTTCCTGGATTTACTTTATCTTGCCCAGCATACTTAGGCGCAGTGCCGTGGGTTGCTTCAAAAATAGCAATTCCAGTGTCATAATTGATATTTGCACCAGGTGCGATACCAATTCCGCCAACTTGCGCAGCTAAAGCATCAGAGATATAATCGCCATTAAGATTCATAGTTGTTAGAACAGAATATTCTGCAGGTCTTGTGATTATTTGTTGAAGCATTGCATCCGCTATAACGTCTTTAATTATAATTTCATTACCGGTATTTGGATTTTTCATAGTACACCAAGGACCTCCATCGAGTTCGACAGCTCCGAATTCATCTTTTGCTAATTGGTACCCCCAGTCTCTAAATCCACCTTCTGTGAATTTCATGATGTTACCTTTGTGGACAATCGTTACTGATGGCTTGTCATTATCGATAGCATATTGAAGAGCAGCCCTAACTATTCTCGCAGTTCCTTCTTGCGAAATTGGCTTAATTCCAATTCCAGAGGTATTTGGGAATCGGATTTTTTCTACGCCCATTTCCTCTTGAAGAAATTGAATAACTTTGGCAACTTCCTTAGATCCTGCCTCCCATTCAATTCCAGCGTAAACATCCTCGCTATTTTCTCTAAAGATAATCATATCAACATCTCCTGGCGATTTTACAGGGGAAGGAGTTCCGTCATACCATCGGACTGGTCTGACACAAGCATACAGGTCTAACTTCTGACGAAGTGCGACATTTAGGGAACGAATACCCCCGCCAACTGGAGTAGTTAGCGGGCCTTTGATAGAAACCAATCCGGTTCTCATAGCTTCTAGAGTATCTTCAGGTAACCACTCTCCGGTAGCATTGAATGCTTTCTCGCCAGCAAGAACCTCGCTCCATTGAATCTTCTTTTGACCTTGATATGCTTTTTCAACTGCAGAATCTACAACCTTGATCATTACAGGAGTAATATCTACTCCAATTCCATCACCTTCTATATAGTGAATTATTGGGTTATTTGGGATTTTTAATACTCCATTTTCCATATTGATACTGTTTTCAGACATTGCAATCGGTTTAGCCGACAGGCATTTACTTCAAGAATCAACCGCCCGTGCGATGTATATGTACGGACGTGTCGATTGGCTTGGTGATTACTTAGTAGAGTGCAGTAATGCGAATGGCCAAAAAATAACTATTGATTGGGAAAATGGGCCATCTCCAGTTCAACTAACGCTACAAATGATGGGAGCTTGTGCTTTAGCAGATGTTGTGGAGGGGTTGAAACAGAGAGATTTTGACAAAGTTTGGATTGAGATGGAAAGTGAAAGAGCAGATTCTGCACCTAGGGTCTTTACCTCTATTCATATGAAATACCACATTAGGGGAAACGTTCCAATAAAGTTAGTAGAAAGAATCGTAGAAAAGAGTCATGAAAAATACTGTACAGTTTCTAACATGCTAAAGCACACGGCTGAAATAACATCAAGCGTTGAGATTCACACCAACTCTAGTTGAGTTTAATGCATTCATAGCTTGTACTAGCAGATCTCTGAGTACGTTATACAATGGTATCCATATCGCTGGAATTGTTGAAGGAGCATTATTTGACTTCACGCCGTCTTGAGTAGACTTAACTGTTGCAAAGGGCCTTACTGCCCCCGAACCACCCATGTCGATGATTAGAGAGAGTTGGTATGCGTCTTGGTCCTTGATGACCTTGGCTGAATGAATGTCAGCACGAGCATCTGCAGGTAGGTCAGATAGCCATTCTTCGCCTCGATTTTCTCTTTCTTTCAACTCTTTCTTAACTAGAACTTCTAGTAATTCAGCGATTGTTTCCTCTGAAATTGAAGGTTTAGTTTGTATGATTTCTTCTTTGACATCTCGGGCGTCCTCAGAAATGAATACAAAATCATCTTGATTATCTGATTCTACAATCTCTTCATCGTCTTCCATAAACGCTGCTAAAAGATCGGCATGAGTTGTATCAACTTGAGAAGATTGGCTCGCAACACCGTGATTTGGTTGATGGTTGACAACGCCTAATTCTGCAAACATATCTATATCTTCATCATCATTTTCGATTACTTCTGGAGCACTAAATAAGTCCATATTTTCCCAACCTTAGAGATACAGTCGCGCTTCATTATACTTTAATGCATGTTCTAATCTTACGCTGAATGCATCATGACATTTTGAATAACTTATGTGTGGGCAACCCTCAAAGAGAACCCTATAGTGCGAATGATGAGTAGGATGCGATTTCCACCACAGCGCTTTTTGCATTTGGTGATAATTTTAACAATAGTTTTGGTAATCCCAGCTAGTCAGAGTTATCCTAATGGAGTTGGAGAAGTAGCAAATGATGGTTGCGTATGCCATGGGGTAATTCGTGAGACCACTGAGTTAATTGTTGAAGGTCTGCCGACAAAGTATGAGTCTAACACATCCTATAATCTCACATTAAAGGTCAATGGGGCCATTGAAAATCAAACAAATAGTTCAGCATTTGGAGGGTTCAGAATGCTTGTTTCACATGGAGAAATAACTCTCGAAAATACATCAAGGGGTCAATTATTAGGTGGCGGTTGGACACATAGTGAAGAAGGAAATAAATTCCGAGAATGGAATTTTACTTGGACTTCTCCAATGGACAATACAAGTTACGTTGAATTCAAAATTTTTGGGAATGCAGTAAATGGAAATGACAATCCTTATGGCGATGAATGGAACTCATTAATTTTCAAACTACCAGGAGTAGAAAATAATGATGAGTTGAAAAATCAAAACAATCTCTATGAGTTTGAACTATATGAAAAAGTGATTTTAGCATCTGTGAGCTTGGTAATCATAATTTTGGCATACAGGGCGATAAAGTAGCCTTAATTTACAAATTCAATACTTTTGTTTCTAAGAGCGCGCAGTTGACGATTCTCACTTGAGCCATGTATTTGTTCACTTTTAACTCCTGTTAGAACTAACATGACACGTATCTCATCGCCCAATGATTCATCAACAGCAGCGCCCCAAATTATCTTAGCATGAGGGGACACTTGCTCTTGGATAATTTGAGCACATTTCTCAGCCTCGCCCAATGTCAAAGAAGAGCCACCTACGACATTAATCAGAGCACCCCTAGCATCGGTTGTATCCAATTCTAGTAATGGAGAATGTAAAGCTTCCAGGGTAGCCTCTTCAGCGCGATTTGCACTCTTCGAAGCGCCAAGTCCAATCATAGCAACCCCACTTCCGGATTTTATTACGGCTTTCAAATCTTCAAAGTCAAGGTTTACCATTCCATCTGTTGTTAATAATTCAGTCACACCAGTTATTGAACGCACAAGTAGTTCATCACCGACACGGAATGCGCTAGCAATCGGTAAATCCTTGACACCTTCAATTTCTAATAGCCTTTCGTTAGGAATGACTAAAATTGTATCACAATGCTCTCGCAGCCTCTCTAACCCCCATTCAGCATTCTGTTTCCTTAATGAACCTTCAGATTTGAACGGGTAAGTTACTACAGCGATTGTCATAGCGCCTTGTTGCTTTGCTAGTCGTGCAATATGTCCAGCGGCACCAGTTCCTGAACCACCGCCCATTCCTGCAGTAATTATTGCCAATTGAGTATCATTGGTAATCCTTCGCAGCACCATTTCAGATTCTAAAGCAGCAGCTTCACCCTTAGTTGGATCGCCACCAGCCCCCCGGCCTCTCGCAGTTCGGCCAATCAAGACTTTCTCTTCGATAGGAGACATTAGTAATGCTTGAGCATCGGTATTGATTGCGTATCCAGTAACATAACTATTCTCGAAAAGACCTTCTTCATGAAGTCTGTTAATGGCATTACATCCAGCACCACCGGCACCATATACTCTAATTCGAGGTTGTAATGATTCTAATAGAGCACGTAACTCTTCTTCACTTCCTTGACCCGGAGGTAATTCATTTGGAGAAATTTTAGCTTGTTCCTCATCACTTAGTTCAAGAACACGTTCGATTAGATGACGCATACAGGTTATCCTACATCAAGTGTCTTTGAATATACCGACTGATTTTACCCCTTAGAGGCGTGTTTGACAACTAATCGTTATTTTCCACAATCAATCTCTAAGCCCTTCTTGGGTGACATTGTATACACATTCACCATCAGGAAGGTTTGGAGAGTCAACCAATCGTGCGATTCTTCGACCAGCTTTTGCTTTACGAAGGTATAATCTGAAAGTACTGGCGTGAGCTAAAACGTGCCCTCCGATAGGTTTTGTAGGATCTCCCCACATTGCATCTGGTTTGGAATGAACCTGGTTTGTTACAAGAACTAAAGCATTGTTTATATCAGCAAGTTGCTTTAATTCTTTGAGATGCTTGTTCAACTTCTGTTGCCTATTTGCTAACATGCCTCGGCCAATAAATTCTGCACGGAAATGACTTGTCAATGAATCTACAATTATCATTTTCACATCTAAGCCTTTACTCATTCTCTTAATTTCATCAACCAATAACATTTGGTGGGCTGAATTATATGCTCTAGCCACGTGAATTCTTGACAAGACTTGGTCTGGATCTAAGTCCAACCCTCGAGCCATTTGAGTAATTCTTTCTGGCCTAAAAGTGTCTTCAGTATCGATGTAGAATACATCTCCATCTAGTCCTCCGGACTCGACAGGCAAGGTACAATTGACAGCTAGTTGGTGGCCAATCTGGGTTTTTCCACTTCCAAAAGCCCCGTAAACTTCGACTAATGCTTGAGTTTCAAACCCTCCACCTAGTAAGTCATCTATTGATTGAACTTTAGAAGATAACTTCTGAACTTCTCTTCTTCTCTCCAGTAGTGCCCCACCGGATACGAAGCCACCAATATTTGCCATTTTCTTGGATGCTGCAATAATTTTACTAGCTACTGCTTCTCCAATTTCTGCTTGATCTGCTAGGTCTGCTGGAGACATAACTGCTAACGCTAAAAGTTCATCAAAACCAGCTTCACGCAACTTTTCTGCAGTCGCTGGCCCTACACCTGGTAAATCCTCGATTCCGACTTCCGGGCCCTCTTCTTCTTGTGGCATCATTACTACCGCTTCCTCCTGAGGGTCTTGATTCTTTTCAACTTCAATCTTTACTTTTTTCTTTGTTTTTCCTGCCATCTTGCATCACTTCAAACTATGCTGGTAGGGCTAGAGTATATCAATAAAACAAGCAGACCTTTTGTTAATAAAGGCCATTTTTATTCAGGAAAAACATTGTTAATCGACATACTAGGTGCTATTTTTCACTTCAAGTTTAGATTTACCCAAACTAAAACTGAAGCCTATTCTTCAGGGGTTTGAGTAGTAGGCATTGGGTTAGGAGAACTTTGATCTGAACTATATTTGATCAAAACATTATGTTCAATATTAACTTGTTCTTGGTCATGGTTTAGTCCGACCTCTAAAGTCCATGCCTCTGGCATCGGCCCTACTTCGTTATGATTCCAAGGAGCAGTTTGTCCATCTCCAAGGTTTTCTGGATTAGACTGTCTATTTACTTCGCTACCGTTAAGATACCATGTAACTGTAACTGGTTCACCTGTATTTACGCCTCCTATACTGGGGTTCTCAGGATTTGTAACATTTGAGTTGATTTCAATTTGACTTGGAGAATTACATTCACAATCAGGAGTTGTATCGATATTCATTGTATTGGGATTAGTTGTCTGACTTTGCCCCCACTGTATTGATTTATCAATTCTGATTGTTATTGTCATCATTTCATCATTACCCGCATCATCTAGAGCACCTAAAGTTGCTGAGAATAATCCATGAGTGACATAATTATAGGTTATTTCCCCAGTTTCATTTGCGTCAACTTCAGTTCTTGTACTTCCATCTCCAGATTCAAAATAGAACGTTGTAATCTCCCCAGTATCAGATTTCGTAAATGCATAGTTGAAGGTTAACTCGACACCAGTAAAGGACACCTGATTCCCATTTTGAATATTTTCTTGAATAGTTCCAAATGTTGTGTCATAGTAGACAATCAAATCGATTTCTTTTTTCTCATCGGAGTCATCATCATCTCCAATACACCCAGATAGACTGGCAGAGAAAATCACGAAGAACATCATCGAACTGAGGAAATGTTGTCGCATGTGCTGATGTAGAAGGCGCTTGTTGATAAGTAAATTCCATTTTTACCTAATTTTGTACTAATTTATGTGATTTTCACAGATAGTCGGGAGGCAAAACAATCGGTGCATTGAAAATGGGGGAGGTCAGCCGTTGAGATAACGAGGTGGGGTAGTCTGGATATCCCGTCGGGCTCATAACCCGGAGATCGATGGTTCAAATCCATCCCTCGTTACCAATTTAAACATACTCGTGGTAGTCGTATTTGGGCTTTAGTGAGTCAAGTGCCGTTTGTAATCTTGCGTTACTTGCAGCCTCTCCACGTTCTATTGCACCGATTTCTTGAATGATTCTATCAGATTGTTGTTTTGCTTCAGGATAACCATTCTCTGCTATGTGAATTAGAGCTTGACTAATATCATGTGCATCAGCAGGGGGTAGATTGACCGGTTGAATCACATACTTTCCGTTACTTCTGATCACCGGTCCTGCTAAATTAGTACAGTTTAGTAGTCTTTTGAGAATCTTTTTATCATCATTGTAGTGATTAAATGCTTCGAGTGCCACAGCGACATTTCCAGGTGAATTACGTTCACACTTCAAGTAATATTTCTTCGCAATACGGTTTTTATTTGCAGACGCAAAGACATTTGCACACCTCCTATAATCTTCAAATATCGGCCTCATCATTTCTAATGTCATCGAGTCATTTGACTTTATCATAGATGTCAATTTTTTACGTTCACGAAGAAGTGTTTTAGCAGAAGCAATTGCCTTTACGGCCTTTTTCCTCAGTAAGAGTACATCACATAGTATCCTAAGGCCCTTGACCAACATTACCTGAGAATTCAATTCTCTTTTTTTTGTTGAAAGAAACATATCGGTAAATTGGGTCGCCATTACTTCGGACATTTCTAAACGCCCATCTTTGATATAACTCTCTAGTTGGAGTAGTGTTTGGTTGGGGTCACTCATTCCAAACATAATGAACAAACGATGCAAAACGACATTACCTTTGATGCCTTCTATTCTTAGAGTATTCATTGAAATCAGATTTCTTGAAGCGATATTGTTTAATCAATGACTTTGAGGCACTGATATGCAGGAAGACTTGTGTATTGCGATTTCAGGGACCCCTGGGTGTGGAAAAACATCGCTATCTAAACTGTTCGAGAGTAATAACGTTCTAGTTTACTCTGTTAAAGAGTTGGCTGAAAAACATGAATGTATAGGTTCAGTAGATCAATTAGACGGAGCGCAAGAAATAGATATTCACAAACTATCCGAGGAATGGCAAAACGAGGATTCTGGTTTAGTTATTGTCGAGGGCCACCTTTCCCATTTTCTTGATTTAGATGCTATAGTTCTTCTAAGATGTAACCCAAAAGAAATCGAAACAAGGTTGAATACGAGAGGATATTCCAATCTAAAAATCAAGTCTAATAGCGAGTGGGAATTGATAGCAGGAAATTGGTCAGAATTACTTGAATTTGAAATAGAGTTGCCAATTATCGAATTAGATTCAACTTCGCAAAGTCCTGAAGAGTTGTTCCAAATAGTAAACAAATGGATTTCAGAAGGCCTTCCATATTCTTCGATGGCCGAAGAGTCCCAAGGGGCAATAGATTGGATGGATTGTTGAAAATTCAACCGCAACAATCAACCCCCTAATTCATTTGCGTGAAGTCGAGGAAGTCAAATGGCTCTAGAAAAATTGAGAAATTATTGGGAGCAAGCACTCGTTCCAATCGTGAAATCACTATCTAAATTCTCTCCTGCAACAATCACATGGGTTGCATTACCAATAGGAATACTTGGCGGTCTTGCGATTTTTACAGCATCAGAAGACTCACTGGGGGCATCAATGTTATTTGGGGGCGGTTTACTAATCACCATAGCGATGATTCTTGATGGTTTAGATGGGCCTGTTGCTAGGGCGACAGGCAGGGTTACTAGATGGGGTGATTATCTTGATCATACCTTTGATAGATTATTGGATGCTACATGGATAATTTGTATCGCTGGCTCGGTATTTGTAGATGACTTGATACTGGGTCTTTCAGCAGCTTGGCTGACCCTTCTTGGCTCTTACATGGGCACTCAAGCACAGGCAGTAGCAGGTACGAGAAATTATCGTGGATTTTCACGCGCCGATAGAACAATTCTGAGTATCGTGGCAATTTTTGCAATGGGGGTTATGGTGTACATGGATAAAAGCAGTTGGGGCACCTTCCCAGGCCCATTCGAACACATTTCGATAAATCCACTAAGTTTAGTAGTATTTATTTCAGCGCTTGGAGGGTTATGGACATTCTTAATTCGATTCATACAAGCTAGAGAGAAAATTCAACAAATAGACAGAGAGAATCCATTACAGCAGAATAATTCACAGGATGAATAAATCGAGCGCGGTGTGTTCAAAAGTCTCAAAAAACCCCTCATTTATCTTGTCTCAAAGCGGTATACTCATAACAGTTGCATGCTAGAAAGGATTGATGACGGGTAGTTCGCACGGTAAAGATGGGAAACTTATCGCTACATTATTAGTCGTACTGATGGCATTTTCTGTAATTCCAATCATGTCAGCCTCGGCCGAAGATTTTGGCGATCCGATGAGTCTTCAAGCACAAGATATTTCCGCTTCATTTGATACAAGTACAGAACTGACTACCATTACTTGGCGAAATATAGATTCTCCTGGCGCAGAATTAAACAATATATTTGATGCCGTTTACAATCTATACAGGCACACTGAAAATATCACTCGAGATAATGTGAATAAGGCACAATTGATACACCAAGTAGATGCTTGTAACTCCAGTCAAATAGGCGGCTCAACCAGTAGATATGATTGTATGGCGTTTAACGGTTCTCACCCAGGGCACAGTTTCTCTTATCTGGTTTCACCAGGAACCGATGACATTTTCTATTATGGGATTACAACAACTATCTCGACGACCAATACTTTTTCAGAATTAATTTTTAATGAATCTAGTCTTTATCATGGAGTTCAAGAAGTAACAACTCCAATTAGGACGCCATATAACTTACAAGCAAGCTTTGATGCATCTTCCAGTACTACAACTCTTGATTGGGTTAATTACAATGATATTTTCCCAATACTTCCTGAAACCGGCCCGGACGCTTATTCTACAAGAGTTTGGAAAACGACAGAACCAGTAACTCGTCAAACTTCCTTTTCTCTTCTAAGTGCAACTACTCCTATAGCAAATATAAGTGCAGGAATTTCAACATATGTGGTAGATGTACCTGAACAAACAGATTCAGATTACTATTACTCAATCACATATTACCTTCCAAATTGGACTGCTGGGAACCAAGATTATGAAGATATTAGATTCTTGTCAAACAATGCATTAACATCACCGGTTACAGAAGATAATTTACCTCCGCAAAAGGTGAACTCGGTCACAACATCATTCATACCAAACCCAACTACTGGCGGGGGTAAAACTATTATTTCATGGGTTGAAATTGAGGCAGAAGCAGGAGAGTCATATGCGATTTATTCATCTGGATCGATGTTTAATAACACTACTTCCTTTGGCCCAACCATTGTCTCAATAGTGCCTGAAGGACAAGAATCATATGAGCATCAATTACCTATTGGAAGGCTTGGACATTCAACTTACTGTGTAGTAGTAATCGATGCAAATGGCGTCTTTGATACTTATATCCCACAATCATCTTGTTCTACTGTTTACGAAGATGCATTCTATAATTGGACTGCAGAACCTACTCAAGTAACAGCTGAATTCATAGGAAATGCAACAACAGTGGTGCAATGGAAAGATCAATTGGGTGCAGAGGGAGAAGTTTACCATATTTGGCGTTCCGATTACTTGGTTAGCGGCAGCCAGTTCGTCCCTAACCAAACAGTGTTCTGGATGGCTAGTGTGCCTGATGGAATACAAATAGCGAATATACCAGTTCCTGCAGAAGTCGATAGATTATCATTCTATTTCGTAACTTCAGAAGCGCTCTATCAGCATGTGAACGGAACTTATCACTATACAAGTTTAGTTCAAAACTGGGCTGGTGCAATTGAAGAGAACACCGTTACCCCAGTATCTCCTATAATTAATTCCTTAACAGTTGATGGACAATCGAATTTAGTTATGCTAGAGTGGTTAAACAATGGTCAAATAGATTTTGAAGAATATACAGTTTGGAAACACTTCGGCGACCCATTTGGAGAAGATGAAGAAGATACATCTATTATTTCGTTGGCTAATGGTTGGCAATTACATGACAGGCAAATAATCGACACGGGTGCTTCATGGCATTCTCATAGTTTCTCTAGAACATACAATATTGATTCTGAAGTCGATCAAGAAGTTTGGTATGCCGTCACAATTTCGGATGTGTTCGGAAATCAAAATATGGAAGCTTTCCCAGGATCTGGTGGAAATGCATTGAAGGTAAAGGAAGATACAACAAATCCAACCGCAATCTATACTCTATATGATGATGATGACAATCGATATACTAGCCCTTCACTGGTCTCAGGAAGTTATAAGATTATTATTTCAGTTGATGAATACCTATTTACCATGCCTCAAATGGAAATTACCACAGAGACCGGAGGTATCGTAACAGGAGGCTTGAAGCAGATGCTATCTTATGCGGATAACTTAGCAATTGAGGGGCTAGGTCCACAATATTATCTTACGTTCGATATTTCTAGTACTGTCTCTGCTGGAGTCATTAACTTTAATGTCACACTTACCGATGAGAGTCTAAATATAAACCAAATTATGTGGGATAATCGTAGTCTAGATGCAACAAATCCAACCTTGCAAGTTTATTCTCCAGCCGCAGGTAGTGATGGTTCGAAGTATCTTTATGGTAACTATATTCAATTATTAGCCGGAGTATCCGATGACGTTCAAGTATCTTCATTCGAATATAGATTCACATATAATTATGGTTCAGGCTCCTCTTCAACTTCCCCTTGGACGACTCCAGAAGAAATTCAAGATGTAGACGGAGATAATAAGTCACTGGTTATGGACGTTCCAATAAATTCCGGAAATTTCCCTTCAGGGCAACACGCAGTTACCTTTAGAGCAATTGATTCTGCTGGCAATCAAGTACTTTCTCAAGTGGTATTTGTCGTAGATAATTGTCGAAATAGCCTTGAGGGAACAACGGTTTGTAATTATGTTGAGTCATTGAAGCCAGAGCCAGAGCCAGTAGTGGTGAATCCTTCGTTTAGCGATCCTCCTTACATAATGGTCTGGGTACTTTCAGGCATAGTTCTATTTTCATTAGTAATGATGCTATTAGTAATTAGAACAAGTATGAAAACACCTAAGAAATCTTCAGGTGATGATGAGGATGAGGATGACTGGATGTCAGAATTTATTGGTACTACCCAAACTGTTGATATGGATTTGATTACTCAAACACAGCCAACAGAGAAAGAATTACCAACCATCGAAGAGGAAGAGCCTGAGGAAGAAGAGGATCCATTTGCAGTTAATGTATCTACTCGGAAATCACGACGAAGAAAAGCCCCTGTAGTCGAGGAAGAAGAGGAAGAAGACGAGGACCCATTCTTTGGCTTAGATGATGATGACGAAGAAGAGGAAGAGAAGCCCAAGAAGCGACAAGTTGGTAGACGTTCAGCTCCGAAGAACGCTCCAAAGAGGCGCCAAGTGGGCCGACGTAAGAAATCCAGTGATTGAGTTAAAATCAACAGATTAACTCAAAGAGTGAAATCATCTGCCTAGGGTTATGTCGCAATCAGTTAGTGAGGACGCCGTAGAAGAAGTAACCGAACATATTGAACATACAATGGAACATCTACTAGATTCATTTAGTCCACTTAAAAACAAATTAAATTGGTTACTATTAGCCCTACCAGTTGCTGTTTGGGCGAATTTTTCACATAACCAATCAATGGCTTTTTTGTTTTCGATGATGGCTATAATGCCTCTAGCATTTTTGATGGGCAAAGGGACTGAAGAAATCGCTTTAAGGACTGGAGAAGCGATAGGGGGGTTGCTTAACGCAACATTTGGCAATGCTGTTGAATTGATTATTGCTGGATTGGCAATTTATGCTGCATCAAAAGATCCAGAGATTCTTGAAACAATGGTCACGGTTACACAAGCATCTCTTATCGGTTCTATATTGGGCAATTTGCTACTTGTTCTTGGTTTGGCAATTTTATGGGGTGGAATTAAGCATAAATCTCAGACTTTTAACAATGAAGCAAGTCAAATGAATGGCTCTTTGCTATTATTGGCGGTTGTTGCCTTTATTATTCCGAGCGCAGTTCATCATTCTGGGGGTTCAGATGTCGACATCGAAGTCCTTTCTCGCTATGCAGCGATTGTACTACTTGTAATATATGGATTGGCTCTTTTATTCCAACTAAAAACCCACTCCGATGTATTTGCAGCAGAAGCAGGGCACGGGACTCATGAAAATCCTGTAATGACCAATAGAGATGCTTGGTCATTATTGTTGATTGCAACGGCATTAGTTGGTTGGATGGCTCATATTTTAGTTCATTCTTTAGAGGCAGCAGTCGATGAATGGAATATGCCGGAATTATTCATCGGAGTCATTCTTTTGCCATTCTTTGGTAATGCGGCCGAGCATTTCACCGCAGTAATTGTCGCAGGTAAAGACAAGATGGACCTTTCTCTCGCAATAGCTATCGGTAGTAGCGTACAGAT
>QQRY01000055.1:5483-9060 GCA_003602575.1 Candidatus Poseidoniales archaeon | reverse complement strand
TAACATTGGAATTTGGTATGCTTGAGACTGCTGCAACTTTTATTTCAGTTCTTGTAGCCAATTCTATCTTATCAGATGGAAGAAGTAATTGGCTGGAAGGAGTAATGCTTCTTGCTAGTTATGTTATACTTGCACTCGCATTCTTCCAACTATGAGGGATTGAATTGTCTTCTGTAAATGGAAAAGTTGGGTATACTATAATCGTTTTAGCAGTTATATTTTTGATCGTTGGAACCATTGGAGTTTCTTTTGACGATGAAGTCAATGATATACCAACCCCCAACACACCTAGAGCAGTATATTTTGCTGATGAGCCTCTTCAAGATAATCCAGTTTCATTATTACTTGCCGCTAAGACAACTATGACTTGGGATAGAAGTGATATCTATCTCGTTATAGCTGATGAAGAAAAGAAAGAGCAATGTGATAATATTGCGCCAATTGAATTGATATCTCCGGGCAGTACTACTTGTAAAGCAGAAGATAGCGGATATGAGAAAGTTGGCCTAGATAATTCGACAGGATTAGAGTGGACGGTTGAAAATGGCGATTACTTTGTTGGTATCGGTACATTAGGAGATAGTGTTCCAGAAGACCTTGAATTAAATGTAGAATATACGGTCGAACTGAGTTTATCAGCAACAGGCTATTTCCTAAGTTTACTATTGGGTGCATGCGGCTTTATACTAATCAAATATGATTGATTATTCAATACCGTCATAATAACTCTCTACCGCATCATCTAGTTGAGAGATTGCTAAACTTTCATCAACACTTGAAGTCTTTCCGTTCAAACGTAAAGCATTGCCATCAACCCAAAGGTCAAGGCAATTAGCGCCATTAAAAATTAAATTTGCTAGATGTCTATTTCCTGAGCGACCTAATGGTCGCATACGAATATCATCAAGGTCCCAAACCGCCCAATCTTTACTCCCCTTTGTTGCCATTCCAAAAACTTCGGCTGCAGGGAGTAGAGTTGCATCCCAATGGTCATGCCTTTGGATAAGAGAAGCGAGCCTTGCCTCTGCCAGCATATCTAATCCACTTCCTGACGATGCAGCGCCATCAGTTCCAATTCTGACATCTACCCCTGCATCATTGTAGGCTGGAAGAGATAGAGTGCCTCCACATGCAATTTTCATATTAGATGATGGGCAATGGACTGCAGTTGCTTCATGTTGTTTCAACATTCTAATCTCATTTTTCTTGACCCAACTCGCGTGAGCACAAATAGTTCCAGGCTTAAAGAAGTCAATACTATCAAGATATTCAATAGGATATTTCCCAGTTTTTTCATGACATTCAGAAACCTCCTTTCTGGTTTCACTAACATGAATGTGTAATCTAGCATTACGTTTTTCTGCTAATTCTGAAGCCATTCGCAAAGTTTCTTCCTTACATAGATATACAGAATGTGTGGCTATTGCATATTGAATTTTATCTTCCTGCTTTTGCTTCTTTAGAACATCATCTAATTCATCAAGAGCAGATTTTGCATCAGGATGTGAAGGGAGGGCAAAATCACTGACAGGCCCACCAATTAATCCGCGTAATCCTGCAGACTGTAACACCTCTCCAGTGACAGTTGGATAGAAGTACATATCAGCCGCAAAACTCGTCCCCGTTCGGATCATTTCAGCAGCAGCGGCATAAGCTCCTACTCTAACATACTCGGGATTCAATCTTGATTCGGTAGGAAATATTGCTTCATTCAACCAACGATCTAATGTGAAACCATCACTAAAATCTCTTGCGTTCAATTGCATTGCAAGGTGAGTATGCCAATTTTGTAGGGAGCGAGTAATTAGACGATTTGAGCCATCAATCTCCTTTTTGACATCTTCATTCCCTTTCGATTTCGACCATTTTCCATCATCATGAAGCAGAACATCGCCAACATATTTTACTCCATTTTCATAGAGCACAGCATTGTTGTAGCGCACACACGCTTCGTCAGCCATGGTTTTCGGTGTAACTTAACCTTCAATAATACTCGCGCAGAAAAGCAATTTTAATCGATTTTATTACTTGCTTCTTGAACATCCATGAAGAATTTATCAGCGCTTATTTCTAAACTAGCAATTCCAGGTAAGATTCTTCCAGCCATATAATCTAAACATGCTCCGCCGCCAGTGGATAGATGGCCCATATTACCTGCTAATCCTCGATTCATAATCAGAGTGGCAGTATGCCCTCCTCCAACTACAACATAACCATCAGACTCCGCACAAGCGTTTAGCATTTCTATGGTTCCAAGAGCAAAATCTTCAACTTCAAAGACACCAGCAGGCCCATTTAGAATAATCGTCCCAGCCCTCTTTATTGCAAAAGATAATGCCATAATTGAATTGATTCCCATATCGAATAAAGGGGCATCAATAGGCAATTCGTCAATCGATAAATCTACTCTGTTATCTTCAACATTAGCCGCTAGATCAGTTGGTAGATTTATTTCGTCTTTGAAGTCATTTAGTAATGCTTTAGCGGTTTCAACTGTTGAATGATATTCCTTGCCCAATTCCTTCACTAGGAAACTGTGGTTGATTTTCCCAATATCATATCCAGATAATTCGATGAGTAAGTTGGCAACTCCTCCAGTTGCCCAAATTTCATCCGCAATTCCCTTTCTTAGCATATTGTCGGCCACTGAAATAGAATCAGCCACCTTAATTCCTCCCACTACAGCGATACAGGGCCTTTTTGGTTTATTCAGGGCAAGATTGAGTTTTTCAATTTCATATCTCATAAGTTCGCCCGCTACGCATGGAAGGTCATTGCAAAACCCAACAATCGAAGGACTGCTTCTGTGAGCGCAAGCAAATGCATCGTTGACAAATAGATCAGCAACACTCGCTAGTCTTTGAACAAATTTGGTTTCGCTCATTTCATGGAAATCTCCCTCGAACGATTTTTCTTCTTCATCCATTCTAACATTATTTAGAATCAAAATCTCTCCATCTTCTAGAGATTCTATAGCTTCCATTGCCTTTTGGCCATGAATATCTTCGACCCATTTGACACTTCGCCCAAGTACGCGCCCAAGTTCTCTAGAGTGGCCTAAAGTTGAGGTAAAATCATATTTCCCCGGTCTTGATTGATGGGCAAGAAGGACCGTTTTAGATTTAGATAATCGATTCAATGTTGGAATTATTGCACGAATTCTTGTGTCATCTAAGAATTCCTTTGTCGATGGATCCAAAGGGCTGTTGATATCGACACGAACAAGCACTGTCTTGCCTTCTACATTGACATTGTCCAAAGACAAGACTCTTGTCATTGGTCATGCCAAAGGTCGGTAGTTTTTGAGTTGCTCGATTGAAATAGAACTATTCAACATTATCCCAGAAGTTAGTTTTCTTTTCTTGAGTGGGTTTGAATTCTTGCCTTTCTTCTTGTTGCCTAACTTCATTATTTACAATTGTAACTGGCTGTGGAATAGAATCTTGCACAATAGTTGGTTGTGTTAGATATGTTTGTGTTATTTGGACATTTCCTTGATTTTGTCCATTGGTAGTGATAGGGATACTAGTGCCCATTTGAACAGGCATCATACCGACGACCTGACTATTACCTCTAG
>QQRY01000055.1:0-5430 GCA_003602575.1 Candidatus Poseidoniales archaeon | reverse complement strand
AAGGCCCCCAAAGAGGAGAATAAACTTTCTTCGTAGAATCCACCATCATTATTAATCCAGATATCGATAAATTCACTACTTTGAAAGGTATAAGTTTCATTGGCCACGTGATTGAATGTAGTTCTCTCTCCATACCCATATTGAGAACAATACATGTTTTCATCATAAACGACAACATTACGACTGTCCTTAATTTCTAATTCGATATTTTGACATTCTTCGTAAAAATCTACTATGATCTCAAGATTGAATGAAGAATTATAATTCGTAGTGAATTCTCCTGACTTTTCATATGCCACCAAATGATAATACTGGTATTGTTCTCCAGCTATTTCCTGTTCAGAGTTTGCACCTAGCACCATGGCTATAATCCCAACAAATATTAGAACAACGCCGACAATACTGCCTGTTTTTGATGAAGAGGCCATATTATACGCTATATGCCTTCAGTTTTAACTTAATGTAATCCTTGTTTTGATATAATTCTATAAGTAGTAGTTTTGAAGGAGAATCGATTGCATTAATCATGGCGTCTTTGGTTGGAAGTGAAATCCAAGGGCCTAATGGAGAAGATTGGAGAGTGCCGGTATCAGAGTTAGAATCTCGACTCGAGAAACTATCTATCGCTTTACAAGAAAATTCTCTTCCAGGAGTTTTTGTTCAGCACCCAGTAGATCTGTATTATTTTACAGGGGGGCGGCAAAATGCGACTCTTTTTGTTCCAGCTAGAGGAACCAAAGCGAGCATTGAAGGTGGAGGCGACGGGCCAGTATTATTTGTTAGACGTTCAATCTCAAGAGCAATTTATGAAGCAGGTAATGACAATTCACCATTCGAAATACTGCCGTTTCCACGAATGAAAAACCTTGTTGAGATTTTACAAAAACGTGGTGTAACAAATTCCCCTGCCTTACAATTTGGGGAAATCCCTGCAAACTTTCTCCAGCGCTTTACTAATGTTCTTTCAGTATTAGGGAAATGCGAAGATGCAACCGATTTAATCCATAAGATCCGAGAGATAAAATCTGCTTGGGAGGTCGAACAGATGGAGAAAAGTGCGACTATTCAAGCAAAAATGTTCGATGCTGTAGAAGATAAATTATCTGAAGGAGTTAGTGAATTAGAATTGGTGGCATCTGCGGAACAAGTCAGTCGCAGAGAAGGTTTTGGCGGTAATATCCAGATGCGAAGGTATCCATTACAGTGCGACCGTGGCGTAATTGTTTCTGGACGAGCAGGAGGCATTCCATCATTTTTTGATTCAGCTATTGGCGGAGCAGGCCCTCACCCTTTAGCTGGCATGGGGTCGGGATTCAATAAGGTCAAAGCAAATGAGCCCATTCTTGTAGATTTAGTTCACGTTCATCGAGGTTATGTTGTTGATAAGACTAGGATGTTTAGTGTTGGTAAATTATCGCAGGAATGGCATGATAGACTCGAACATATGTTAGAAGTCAGCGAAATAGTTGTATCTTCTTTAGCAAAGGGTGAAGATTGTTCAATGGCTTGGGAGAAAGGCTCACAATTGGCTTATCAATTAGGTTATGAGGATAATCTGATGGGTATGAAACCAGATCAAAGTCAATTTTTAGGTCATTCAGTAGGTTTGCAATTAGACGAATCACCAGTAGTTGCTAAGGGATTTAATCGCCCGCTACCAGTTGGCGGAACAATGGCTATCGAGCCAAAGGTTGTGTATGAGGAAGGTAGTATTGGACTTGAAGATACATGGATTAAGACTTCTGAAGAAATGGTTTGCCTTACAAGGCTAGAGGGTGGGGAAGAGAGATTTATTTTAGAAGTGTGATAATATGGCAATCAGTAGAGGTTTTTCATTTACTCTAACCACCATTCTGTTATTATTGTCAAACATTCTTCTTTCATCAACCCAATTTACTGAAGCTGAGAATATATCAGAAAGAATTTATTCACCTATGGAACATTATTATTCGATAGAAGGGGGAGGTAATCACCCTGTAAACGCATCATATAATTCAAAAGGAGCAGATTTAATTAGATTATTACCAAGTGAAGGGGTGTATGAAGATGATTGGGCTGCAAGAATGAATTTACCTAGTGCAAGAGAAATAAGTAACATTGCTTGTGAAGACGGAAATCAAACTATTCCAGACCAAAATGGCTTATCTGATTTTAATTGGATTTGGGGTCAATTCATTTCTCATGATATTGATTTTACATTAACACAAAATGGTAGAGTAAACGGTACTCCAGAGACATTGAGTATCCCAATTCCTCTAAACGACAAGTGGATGGACCCCTTCTCAGTCGGTACGCTTCAAATTCCTATGACTCGTTCAATGTATACTCAATACAATGACACTCTCCCTCGTGAATTTCAAAATTCTATAACTGGATGGATAGATGGCTCTCATGTTTATGGTTCTTCAAATTTTGATAGTCAGTGGCTCAGAGAAGGCTCACATGGGAGAATGAAAGTAACCGATACTCCCATTGGCGAATTTTTACCTAAAGCCGCAGAAGATGAGGCTGCGCCTAGTATCAGTTTTGTAGGATTTTCAGCTTCAGAACGTTTTGTTGCCGGAGATTCTAGGGCAAATGAACATTCAGCATTGACTGCAATGCATGTATTATTTTTACGAGAACACAACCGACTTGCCGCAGAAATTTATGACGAAAATCCAGATTACACCGATGAAGAGATATATCAAATTGCTAGAAAGATAAATACTGCTCAAATGCAATACATAACCTACTATGAATATCTTCCATCACTGGGAATTAATTTACCGCTTTATTCAGGATTCGATGTAGATATAGACCCTAGGGTTACCAATGAATTTTCGGCATTAGCATTCAGAATGGGTCATTCACAGATCAATGATATTACTCTAAGATTAGGAACTGATTATGTCGCCAAAGAATACTCTTCGATCCTTCTTTCGGATGGTTTTTGGCTTCCTTCAAGTATGATCACCGATGGCGGTATTGAGCCAGTTCTAAGGGGGGCGGCAGTATCAAACCAAGCAGCTAACGATATCTATTATGTTAGCAGTCTACGAAATTCGATGTTTGGGGAACCAGGATTTGGGGGTTTGGATATGTGTGCTATAGATATTCAAAGGGGCAGAGGTCACGGGCTTCCCAATTATAATCAATTAAGAGAGTATTTTGGTTTACAACCTGCTACAAGTTGGTCAGATGTATCAGTAGACGCCGAGATAGTACAAAGAATGTCAGATGCTTATCCTGACATAAATCAAGTAGACCCAATGATGGGGCTGTACGCCGAAAAGCACGTTGAAGGATCTTCACTGGGAGAGACGATGTTTGCGTTGATTGAGGAACAATTCCTTCGTCTTCGCGACGGTGATATGTTTTATTTTGAGAATGATGATGAACTAATTTCCCATTTACCAGCCATTAAGCACTCAACCTTGACCGAAGTTATTTTACGAAACACAAATATCAATAAAATGCAATGCAACTCTATGTATTCACAACCGGAAACAGATAGTATGGAATGTTTTGCATCAGAACTAAGCGAACCATATCTGAATAAATATACTGGAACTAGTGAAGAAAATTACCAACCACTAAAAGTCAATAATTTAACAAAAAAACTTGAATTAGTAAATTATCAAGAATTGGGAGAAGACACCAATCATGTCTATGATTGGTCATCATATGGCCCAACAATTGCAATTGGTGATTGTAATGGAGATGGATTTGATGATATTTGGGTGGGTTCCTCATATGACCAAGAAGGTTGGGAATCAGGCGTCAAGCAATCGGTTGGAAGAACATTCTTATTCATGAATACAGGTTCTGGGAACTTCGAGGATATAACATTCAATTCTAGTTTATTATTTAGAAATTCAACGTTTCTTGGAGCATCATGGGTTGATTATGATAATGATGGTGATTTAGATATTTATCTTTCAAATAATGGATATCACAATTCGAGTGAAGATTTTGCATACCCGAATAAATTATTTTCTAATGATGGCAATTGTAAATTTACCGATGTCACCGAAGCGACTGGGTTAGGTAATATAGGTCATTCTTCATCAAGTGCTTGGGCTGATTATGATCATGACGGAGACTTAGATCTTCATTCTACGAATGTAGGCCAACTTATTGAAGCGAATGGTGAAGCAATAATTGAATCAGATATCTTTTACAAGAATTTACTATCAGAAACAGGAATACCCCAATTTATTGATTTCACGCAAGAAAGTGGAGAGATATACGGTGGCGTATTCAAGCCATTAGAAAATGAATCAATATCTGTTAATGGGCCATTCTCTTGGCTACCCTCTAGCGCATCAAATCCATCCTCTAATGCATTGTTATGGCAATTATATGAGCAAAATGAAGATTTCTTAGAGCAAGGGACTTCAATGTCATGGTCAAGCCTATTTATCGATTTAAACGACGATGGGTTTGAAGATATCTTCGTCGCAACCGATTTTGGTCGTTCTGCTTTTTACAAGAATGCTGGCGATGGGACTTTTTCCTTAGATACATTTGAATTAAATTTGAGTGAATTTGGTACTGCAATGGGGCTGGATGCTGGAGATGTCGATGGTGATGGAGATTTGGATATATGTCAAACGAATTTAGGCCCTAATTATATTTACAAGCAATTAGAGAATAACACCTATATTGAATCAAGCACTGAATCAGGGTTGAATTTAGGTAAGTCTGCCGAATCTGTAAGTTGGGATTGTAGTATTATTGATATTGATTTAGATGGTGATTTAGATATATGGTTTGGTTCAGGTAATCTAAATCCATATTTTTCTTTTAGTCCTAATTCTATTTATCTAAATAATGGCGATGGGGTTTTTGGCGAGATGGTTCTAAGTTCTCATTTGATTAATCCTGCATCAAAAACCATGGGATCTTCATGGTGTGACTTTGATTTAGATGGTGATTTAGATTTAATTGTAGGTGATTCAAATTTTGGAGTAACTTACTATGAGAATGATGCTTCCCAAAGAACCGGTGCAGAATGGATTGCAGTTGATATTATCGAGTCATACGGCGGACAAAATATCTCTTTAACTTCAGTTGGAGCAAAGGTAGACTTTGAACTCAGTAATGGAAAGACAATAAGACAAATAGTGAAAATAGGAAGTGGATTTTCAGGCTCTAAAGATACAACTCTACACCTTGGAGTGCCTACTGGCGAATCGATAGAATCGGTCACAGTGATTTGGAATGATGGCACAGAAGCCTATATTGTGCAACCAGAAATCAATCAATATCTTGAGATTAACAAATCAAAGAAATATGATATCAAGTTATTAGGGGAACAATCTCTCGAAGAAATCAAAGTAGTTCCACTTGCTATATTGTTAATTTTATCATCACTATTTATTTACAAAATGGTTTTAGATCTAAAAAGAAAATAGATATTGAGCAATTGGTTCAATAATCGTATGC
>QQRY01000054.1:29022-105254 GCA_003602575.1 Candidatus Poseidoniales archaeon | reverse complement strand
AGAGATGGTTGTTGTAATACAGATAGTAATGATAGAGGACTTCATGTTGTATGTTGTATACTTACTGATGCATTTCTTGACTTCGCTAAATCTAAGGGCAATGATTTGATTACCCCTGCTCCGCAATTCAATTTTCCGGGGCTAAAGGCAGGAGATAGATGGTGTGTGTGTGCTAGAACTTGGTTGGAAGCCGCAGAGAATGGAGTTGCTTGCCCAGTTAATCTAGAAGCAACTCATGAAGAAGCACTCAGTGTAATTCCTCTTGAAGTTCTTGAATTATATGCTGAATAAGATATAAGCCGCTTTAACATCGGCAAATCATGAAAGATGTTTATCTTGTAACAGGAGCCTCGAGTGGGATTGGCCGATTCTTGAGTTTAGAATTGGTAAATTCTGGATTTTCGGTAATTGCGCTTTCTAGAGAGTCTCAGCATCTTAGTTCCTTAGGTGAAGAGCTGAAATTAGTAGATTCTAATTCAATGGTGATTGGCTGTGATCTCTCTTCACCAAGCGATATTGCCAAATCATGTAATCATATTTTGGAGAATTACCAAGAGTTATCGGGGATTGTTCACAATGCTGGAGTTATTGATCCAATCAAACCAATGAGTGATTCTGAGTTTGAGGATTGGAATTACTTGATTCAAGTAAATTTGCTTGGTGTTCAAGATGTTACTCAACGTCTTTACCAGCTGATTGATGGAAAGAAGCATACGCGTGTTACTACTATCTCTAGTGGAGCTTCAAAATACCCTATCGGTTCATGGTCGGCATATTGTGTTTCAAAAGCAGGATTGGATATGTGGACGCGATGTTTGGCAGAGGAAGGTAAAGACCAGAACATTAGTGCGATTTCAGTGGCACCTGGAATTGTAGATACAAATATGCAGGTGAACATACGTTCTGCAAATCCAAATGACTTCCCTTTACACCCTCATTTTGTTGATTATCATGAATCGGGACAGCTAGTAAATCCAAAAGAAGTAGCTAGACAATTATTAGATTTAGTTACAAATCATGATATGGAACAGACTGGCGAAAGGTTTGATGTCAGGGATTTGTGATTTTCTAGTTAAATCGTGGCAAGGGTCATAAGCCCACACCGAAGCACAGTAAATAGGCGAGTTCTATGGTAGGGACAGATAGAGTAGAAATTAGGACATTGAAAGTAGGACGATTTTGTGTTGTTGATGATGAAGCATACAAGATTTTGAGTATCTCTAAATCGAAGCCTGGTAAGCACGGTTCTGCCAAGGCAAGACTTGAATTAGTTTCTCTTTTCTCTAGTAAAAAAATCTCACACGTCGGAACAGTTACCGATAACATCTATGTTCCAATGATCGAAAAAGGTACTGCAATGGTAACTCACCTTGAAGGAAATGAAGTTCACGCAATGAATATGAAGGACCACAGCATGATGATTCTTCCAATGGAGCCTGAGATGAATATCGAGGCTGGTAAGGAAATTATGTGGATGGAAGCCCTAGGTCGTTACAAGATTATTAGAGACCACTGATATTCTCAAAATAGTGTAATTTACTACACTTAATGCGAAATGCAGGTAACTAATTGATAAACCTGTTTCGAAACTTGTTGATTATGGCTGATACGGCGAATGCTAGCATGAGTGAGTCTGCAGAAATGTCTGCAAAGCAAACAATAGATGCAATGGAACCCGAGAAAAAGAAGGCATTGAAGAGTTGGTACTTCTATGATTGGGCGAATCAAGCATATGCTTTGACTGTAATGACTGTCATTGCTCCGGCTTTGATGGCATCTTTGTATAATACAGCCACTGGTACGCAATCTGGTGATTCATTCTACGCTTGGATTCTGACCTTTTCAATGATTTTTGTTGTAATTACTGCTCCAGCGCTCGGTGTTATTGCCGATAAGATGCCAATTAAGAAAAAGTTATTGAAATGGTATACTATTGTCGGAATTTTATTCACAGCACTTATGGGTGCAGCACCGTATTTCGGTTCTCAAGGTTACATAATCTTAGCATTGATATATACAATAGGTACAGTTGGTTTTACTGGTGGTAATGTAATTTATTATTCCTTTATGCCTTATCTAGCTCCAAGAAAATGTCAAGATCATGTTTCTACTTGGGGCTATGCATATGGTTTTATGGGCGGTTCTATTTTACTGATTTTCCATCTTATAATTTTACAGGCACCATTTATTGAATGGGATTGGAAATTTAAGATGGCGGTTATATTTGCCACATCATCAATTTGGTGGTTGGGCTTTGGACTTTTGATGTTCAAGTGGACACCAGAACCAGAAATACCTTCAACTATGGAATGGAAAGGAATTGTTGATGCTACAAAAGTAGCATATTCTCAAGTATTCACTACCTTTAAAGAAATAAAGCGTTTCAAAGTTTTAGCGTTTTTCCTTCTTGCTTATCTTCTGTTTTATGATGGAGTAAATACTATTGCAAGCATGGCTAGTGCTTTTGGTGAATCAGTATTAAGACTTAACCAAAGTATGAATGTAATGCTTCTTCTCACGGTTAATATTGTTGCAATTCCTATGACTATTGTTTTTGGTAAGTTAGCAGATATTAAAGGAACTAAATTTGCTTTAATGTTGGCTTTGTTAATTTACTGTTTTGTAGCAATTGTCGCTGCAGGTTTTGCTCCACTTGAACTAGAAGGCGAAGAAGATGCTGAAAGTTATGACTTTACTTTCACATGGGATAATGATTCACAAGTATACGAATTGGAAACTCTATATGATAGGGGATACGAAAGTTGGGTCGGTGAAACTGCCTCTGGTGATTCAGAATTTAGAGATAATTTCCAGCAATATTTCCCAGCAAATTCTACTGATTATGACAAAGAGAGTTCAGGTTCAAGTACTATTGGTGGAGGTTTACTAGTTGGTCTAATAATATTATTCTTTGTAACCATAATAGGTGGCGGTGTGATGTTTATCCAAAACAAGGACCTTGGTAAAATAGGTGTTTTAGCGATGATTTTAATCGTAGTAGTTGGTATACTTGGCGCTTCATTACTTGCAGGTCAAGACAAAGCAGAGGAAAAAGAAGAGCACAATATTAATGCAGCCAATGCTGCAGCAATTGTTGCAAATTTTGACGATGCCAGTGATCATCGTTTTGCAATTATCTTTGTTGATGGACCATTAGCAGGTCAAGACGAAATTGGTGACCGACACCCTACTATTGTAGACCAGGGTGGTCCTGTTGACGGATGGGCTGAAATAATGCGTGATAAAGTCTGGGAACCACTGGGTCTAGGAGTTGCTTTGCAATGGATTATTCTTGGTATGTTTGTTGGAGTAGCTATGGGTTCAGCCGGTGCTCAAGCTCGTTCGATGTTCTCTCAATTAGTGCCCGAAACTAGAACCTCAGAATTCTTTGGATTCTTTGGTTTCCTTGGGAAATCTGCTGCTATGATTGGGACATTCCTGTATGGTATTGCAAGTACTACTTTCGACAGCAGAGTGGCAATTCTATCTATCACAGTAGTGATTCTAGCAGGAACTTATCTTACCAGTAAGGTTGATCTTGAAGAAGGAATTAGAGTCGCAGAGGAAGAAGATGCTAAGAATCGCGCTTTAGTATCTGGTGCCTCTTCTCAAGATATCGGTATAATTACTGAATGAGAGTGATAGAATGAGGAATTTCGCGTTGGTTCAGAGTATTGGTACATTTTTATTATTATTGTACATGATTATCCTATGGGGCCTTCCACTTGTTCCATCTTTGGCAGTTTTCGATTACTTACATTGTTATTCGGATGGTCAAAGTGAATTGATTACATATCTTATTACCGCATTTTCATTAGTAATTGCATTCATTGTTTATATCCATGGTCTACTAATATTTTCTGGCTTAACTCAAAGACTTTTACATGTTAGAGTCGAGGGTGAAAAAAGAGTTGCTCCGCTTGAATCTTGGATGACGGTTAGGTGGGCTATTTGTGGCCAACTACATCGAGCAACATGGCCAGTACTAACTCATGTTGTACCTTCCCCAATCGCTAATTTTTACTACCGACTTGCAGGTTCAAAAATAGGTAAGAGAGTTCAACTCAATACTGTTCATCTAAACGATCCTGGAATGGTTCGAATTGATGATGATGTTGTTATTGGCGGAGGTGCGATAATCAATGGACACTTAGTTGAAAAGGGCCAACTGATTTTATCTCCACTTCATTTCAAGAAAGGTTGTTTAGTTGGTGCAAGGGCAACTATTCAACCAGGTGTTGTTATTGGAAAAGGTTCAGTAATAGCAACTAATGCATTGGTCGGAAAATGGAAGGAAATACCGGATGGAGAAGTATGGGCGGGACTCCCTGCAAAGCGCATAAAGAAAAATTCCGATCGTCCAGAATTTGAGGATGAATAATTGTTTAAATTTTGAGTCATTTTTGAAGAAATTGATAGCAATAGTATTCAAGTGGCCGCGTGTGGTTATGTTTGTGCGCGGTGCGCATGCTGGGTGTTAAGCAATGAGTGTTCAAAAATCCGCTTACAGACAACCTGTGACTCCAGAGGGTCTGAAAGCAATCGAAGATGGGACTTTGACATGGCTTGATGATGAGATGTATAATAATCTCAATACTGGTGTATTGGAGCAGTATCTTGAAGAAAAGAATCTTCAAGAATCTTTTGAAGTATCGCATTGGAGTACTAGTAAAGTCCTATTTGGTATTGCAATTGGAGCTGTCTTTTCTGGAGTTACTGCGTATATCGGTTTGAAACTTGGTTTAGCAATTTCAGCAGCCTGGTATATTGCCTATATCCTAGGTATGGCTCTAAAGTGGTCTCCATCTGAGGTCAACATAGCAACTTCGGCAACAACAGGTGCAACTCACGCTTCAACAGGATTCATTTTCACCTTCCCTGCTATTTTCCTTTTAGCTTCTGATGCCAGATATGAATTAGCGAATGGTCCACTGATTAGTCTGGCAGATGGTGAAGCATTCAATCTAGCATTTATTGGAATTGTTGCCAGTATGTTTGCCGGTTTCTTAGGAGTTATGTATTTCATTATCTTTAGAAGGGTTTGGCTTGTTGAAGACCCTCTTCCATTGCCTGGTTTCGAAGCAACTTTGAAGATGTTAGATATTGCTTCTGATGTAAATACTGGTGCTGTTGAGCACGCAAGAGACTCGCTGAAGAAAATAGGTTTTTGGACAGGTGTGACTATGATCGGTCTTTTCCTTATCGAGTATCCCCTTGTTTGGCTTAATAACAAGAAATTATCCTTGTTTGATTGGTTGGCTGAAACTTTGCATATAGGTGATATTGGATTAGCAACATTCTACTCAAATGGAAAAATACACCAACCATCTGGAATTACTAGTGATGGTGCATCATTAGGTTATACGCATTGGTCTCCTGATGAAACTTGGAATCCATTTGCTTACACATATGTTGGAGTTGCTTTAACGCCATCGATGTTTGCTATTGGTTGGTTTATGAAAACCCGAGTTGCTCTACTTGTTAACCTTGGAACATTGGTAGGTTGGTTATTCCTAGTACCTCTCGCTGTTGCACTAAACGTTCCTGTATATGAGGCACAACTGGGAGCATCAGTTCCAGTTCAAGATTATCATGCTACCATGCACGCATTCAATCCTGAAAAATACCCTAGTATCACAGGTGCAGCACAGATGGTGATATTTTCTAAGACAGTTCGTACTATCGCTATCGGTTCGATAGTTGGTGGTGGAATGTTTGGACTTGCTAAGATGTACAAAACATTCCTGAATATCTTTGGAGATATTGGTAGTGCTCTGAAAGGTGAAGGCAGCCAAGAATACATGGAAGGAAGGGGATGGTATGAATGGCCTCTAAAGCACATACCAATTTTCATGCTAGTTACTTTCTTCTCAATGATTTTGATTTTCACTCTAGGTGGATTTTCAATACTGGCTTCGTTTATTTTCGCTACGGTATTAATCATGACAACGTTCCTTCTCGGTGCAATCGCTGTAAGAGTCATGGGAGAAACAGGTATTGAACCAGTTTCTGGAACATCATTCATCGTTCTTTTGATGCTACTAGGTGTGTTCCTAAATGCTCAAGAACTTCTGGATCTAAATACCCAAGATGCAGTTCTATTGGGTCTTGTAGGGACTACTGTTTTCGGTTCAGCAATTTCTATGTCAGGTACGGTAATTGGAGATTACAAGAACAGCCTTTACATCGGAAACCGACCTTATCATATTTCTAAAGGCAATATCATGGGTGTGGTTCCTGGTGCAATTATTGGAGCCGGTGTTGCGATTTTCCTATCTATTCAACTGGCAGAAGGTACAATTCAGTTGATTGCTCCTCAAGCGAATGCATTCGCAACTTTCTCTGTTATTTTTGCAGAAGGCCAAGGTGACTTAACATTACTAGCTCTTGGTTTCCTACTCGGTATGTTTGTTGAGTGGGCAACTGGCATGGGTACATCTTTTGGTCTTGGTATGTATCTAGATATTCCTCACACTCTCCCAATGTTGATTGGTGGATATGCAAGAGATAAGTGGGAAGATAAGAATCTAAAACCTCGAGTTGAAAAGATTAAAGCAGAATCTGGTACTACTGAGGCTGAAAAACAGAGGGCATTGATTCTACTTGGAACCTTCATGGTTGCTGCTGGATTACTGACTGGCGAAGCCTTCTTTGGTACTGAGAGTAGTATACTGTCGTTCATTGATACCTTAATTTCTGATCCGAATTCAACAGTATGGTATTTCGGTAGACTATTTGGCTTTATTCTTCTAAACTTGGCAATAGGTTATGGAATATATCTATTGTTCAAGCGTGCAGGTATCATCGGTGGCACTAGCTCTGATGCAATACTAGATGCAGAAAAGGCCTGAGAGTGATGGTATGGAATCTGTCAAAACCACGCCTACATGGGTGTGGATTTTACTAACAGGTGCTGTTTTTGGAGTTTCTAGTGCAGGTGCACTATTTCAACAGGTGGATGATGTACCTCCGTTGCTTAGAGCCTCTTGGAGATTACAACTTACAACCTTAGTTCTTGCTCCATTTGCTTTTTTCCAATGGCGACAACTAGGTGCAGAAATAAAAGGTCGAATGTTTGATAGAAATACTATTTTATGGCTATTAGGCGGTGGTTTAGCTCTTGCATTACATTTTGGTTCTTGGGTTGCAAGTTTAGATAAAACCTCACTAACACATTCATTATTATTCGTAACTGCTCATCCATTGATTATTATCGTAGGAATGTTAATCATTGCTAAATTTATGTTAGGCCAAAGAAAACCAACTAAGAAAGAGATAATTGGTGCATGTATAGGATTTACTGGGGCAGTAATTGCCTTACTAGACCTAGGTCATGAACAAGGAGATCACACAGTCACTCTTTGGGGTGATTTTTTGGCATTCATGGGGGCGGTATTTGTAGTTGGATATTTTGTTAGTGGGCGAGTACTTAGGAAATGGATGCCAATTTTCATCTATGCATTTATTGTAACCCTAATTGCTGCAGTTCTACTTATCCCTGCATCATGGGCCATAGAATCTGATTTCTCCAAATTCGGGATAATCGGTTGGACAGCTAGCGAATTCTTCCCTTGGTTCCTAGCCTTAGCACTAATTGCTGGTATACTAGGACATACAGGACTCAATACTTGTTTGAGATATACTTCTCCTCTAGTTATTTCGACCAGCGTGACCATGGAACCTATTCTTGGTTCCATAATTGGGTACTTGATTTTCGATGAAGGTTTGCCTGGTTTCTGGACTTGGATTGGTGGCCCGATATTAGTTACTGGAATTATTCTGGTAGTTCTTGGTGCTCCACAGGTCAATACGAACAATCAAACACTTGAAGCAGTCGCAGAAGGTTGAGGATTACTATGGTGAATGATTCAAACTTAGGTTGGTTACTACTTACTAACGACGATGGTATTGAAGCGCTGGGGATCAGACTTCTAGTCGAGATGCTAAACAAGAGAGGGCACAAGGTTGTAGTTTTCGCACCAAGTACAAACCATTCTGCAACTGGTATGCGGATAAATTTGATGACTCCATTAACTTGGAGATTTAGAGATAATCTGAGGGATGAATGGAATATTACCAATCAAGATAATTTACATTTAATCGAGTTAGATGGTTCTCCATGTGACACAATGATTGTTTCTCTGGATAAAGGATTGGAACATATTCTTCCAGGTATTGTTCCAAGAATGGTAGTTTCAGGTGTCAATTTAGGCCCAAATATGTCTCAAGATTCCTATCATAGCGGAACAATGGGTGCTGCAAGGGAGGCTGGTTTGTATGGTATGCCTGCCATAGCATCATCTTTGACCTCTTTTGAAGAAGAAGGTATGGAAAGGGCTGTTGAAGCGACAGTTGATGTTATCGAGCAGGCTTTGAATGTCTTGCCGATGAATCCTGAAAACCTTAGAAGGCCAAGTGTCGACATATCAGCGCCACATGTAAGTCGTTGGCCTAATATTGAATCTAGTCCAGCATGGCAAAATGACCCAGAAGAAGCACTTCGTAATGCATTTAGGCATGGAGAACTTATGCTAAATCTAAACACTCCACCTACATGGAATGGTGAATATCAAATTACACGTTTGGGTATGAGATGGTATCGTGATGCAATTTCCTTTGGCTCAACTACCAATGATGAAAAAACTGCAACTTTTACAATCGGTGCAGCAAGTATTGACCATACCCCCGTCGATAAGAGTGATTGCGATGCAGTAATGGAAAATAAATCTAGTATCTCTTGCCTCCCAACTTGGCCTCAAACACACCCATTAGCATTAGATGATAGGTTACTAACATGGAGTTTGGAATCCTGTGAAGGAAAATATCCGGTTTGGCTACAGTGATTTTTACAAGTTCAAGGAAACCCCTTCGTCTAATAAGAAATGACATATTGCTATCGCCATATGTCCCTGAAGCCACACATCTCCTAATGACCTCAGTTTTATATCGTCAGGTAACTCACTTTCCAATGGCTTATCGTCGCTAAGAATAAAACCAATATCAATTCCATCAACTATTATTTCCTCACCATTTTGTTCAATTTTGGAAAGTGGCTTACTTTCAAGCGGGATGAGTGAATCATTACTCCAGAGTCTTTCTCCATTTGCATCCAAAGCGATTATTGTAGAATCAGACCAATCTTGAAGTGTGTCTTGAAGATCTCCTCTACTATCCCAAATTCCCTTTGAACGTTCGATCCAACGCCCCTTTGGCGGTGATATTTCCTTGAGAATCTTGGCGATTTGTCCTGCGACAGATCTCTCTTCAGCATGAATTCCTTTGACTGCTGCTCCGTTAATTCTAATTCTTCTATTTGGACCTGGGCCACCTTGCAAGTGTAGAACTACTTCAGTGTCTTTTCGAAAGCCGTGACTAGTCATCAGTGATGCCATTAATGCTCGAACAAGAACATCCATACGCCCTGCACCACCAGCCATGTCGTTTAGTGGTAGTTTACCTTGAGACATTGCTCTATGTCCAATTATAGCGAACCGGCGCATAATTTTCCCTCAAACTCCTCTTTCGATGAATGTTCTTATCGCTTCACACATATCATTTTGAGTATTGAGAATAAAGTGGCTACCTTGCTTATCCACTAAGTATCCTCTTGGTTTGTCTTTATTTTCTAAATCTTCTAGACGATTTGCAATTACTGCAGTCATTCCTGCTTTCTCTATTTGTGCAACAGCACGGAAAATCAAATCTTTTTGTTTGATTCCTGATTCTAACTTAAATCCTATCCGAACAGAATTTTTACATAATTCTTTGAGTTCTTGAATATGCTTCTCGCTTTCAATTAATTCCACATTTAAATTGCCTTGTTGACTTGCTAATTTTCCTTGAGCAGGATTACTAACTACATAGTCCAAAACGGCAGCAGTATGAATCCAAGCATCGATATTATCCTTGGAAATGGCCTTGAGTTCATCCAACATTTCACTAGGATTGGGTGCATTAATTACTAAAGGTAGCCAAGATGGTTTGCTAACAGATGTCACTCCAGATACGCATGTAACATCGTGACCATTTCGATACAGGTCATCGGCAATCGAATATCCAGTTGCTCCAGAACTTGTATTTTGAACAAATCGTATATCATCAATCGCAGAACGAGTTGCTCCAAGAGTTATTACAACATCCTTTCTATTCTTTTTCAAAGAATTTAGTTGATGAGCAAATCTAGCAACAATTTCCTCATGGGGTGGTGTTTTCCTCTTGCCTTCTTCTTCCTTGCCCCAGTGGACCGTAATTTCATGCTTTCTTACTTGGTCCACCAAGTCTTCTGTAACAGGGTCATTAGCCAAATCAGAGTGCATACTTGGAATCATGAGGACAGGACATTTTCGAGTTCTTGCAGCACTCAGTGCCATCAAAATGGGTCCATGCTGTAAACCGTGAAGATAACTTGCCATGAGATCTCTAGTTGCAGGCGCTATTAGGATTCCATCAATTTCATCTAGCGCAGTTAAATCACTATTCCAATCGGTTATCACTTTAGTTTGAGTGGCCCATTCAACTGCCAATGGAGTGATAATTTTTTGAGCCGAATGAGTCATCATAACACTAATTTCTGCCCCATGTCTCCGTAATTCTCTAGCTAACCTTACAGTGTCAACTGCGGCAATACCACCGCTTACACCTAATAGAATACGTAGTCCAGAAAGGCTGGAACCACGGATTTCGACGTCGGTGTCACGCATCGCCATGGTCAGTGGTGTAGTTCTTTCATTTTGACACCTTCGCCCATAAATATTGATTCGAAACACCATATTAGGCAATCATTCAAAGTAAAGCACTCACTGCGTTGACTATGCAGCCGGATAGAGGGAGTGATTTGGTTGTGGCGGGGATGAACCCTGCCAAGTCTCTAGGTGCTTCTAGTGCTTTTGCTAGAATTCATAGAGGTACGACATTCATCGTCTTCATAGACGGATTGATTGTTCTATGGATTGGATTTGCATTCGCCAGTAATTTACTTCCTGAAAGTATCCAAGGAATTACTGTTGGATTTTTAGCAATTCTAAATTTGATGGTTTGGAATGGGTACAAGAATCGTGCAAAGTGGGCATATTGGCCAGGTGCGTCAATTATTGGTTTAGCATGTTTATTTTTTGGCTTTAATGTACTTATTTCTATACTCGATATGTTATTGGGTAATGTTTCAAGTATATTGCTAACTTTTTTGATTGGCTGGGCGACCTTTGGTTCTGCACGTCGAGTAATGTTTCATTTTAATCCAAGTTATTCAAGTGCTTATTTTTCAACTCAAAATGATGGTTCAAATTTCGAACTAGAGCAAGGGGAAATGTTAGCTGCATGCCCTACATGTATGGCGGTTTTGGCAATCAGGCCTAATATGCTGAGTATAAGTGATAGATGTCCACATTGTCAATCTCCACTAATCGATCCAGAACTGGCCAAAAAATATGGCATGGAATCTGAAGAATAAAATTCATCATATGATGAACTATAATTTTCATTGATTTAAATCAGCGGGATGCAAGAGTTAGGTTCTTCCACATTTCTTCAGGAACTTCCATAGCAAGTCTTAGACCACCCATAGCACCAAGTCTAACAGGGTCATCTACAACGTGAACATTAACATCTCCCAAATCGCTTAGTCTGCGCTCAATCATAGCACCTAAGCCCTTGATTCCCGAACCGCCACCAGCTAGAATCATATTTCTTCTAAATTGGTCATGGTATTCTGGGTTAGAGCCTGCAATCAATAGTTTGACATTTTCAACGATAGGGTCAACTATGTCTTCACATGCCTTTTGTATACAATCTGTGATATCTAGAGTCATTGCCTTACCTTCAATTGAGAAGTCAACCATTACTGGTTCGTCAGGTGTTGAAGTTCCGACAAAGGAATGGTTTTCCTTCCATCTACGAGCCATGTCTTTTGTGATTTGAGCACCACTATACTTGGCCTGTATTTCTTCGATTATTTTTCTGTCGATGTAATCACCAGCATACTCGGTGTGCATTTGGTCTTCGGGACTTGGAATAGTACCGTATACTCTGCACAAGTCAGTAGTTCCTGCACCAATGTCGATGACCAAAGTGTGTTCGATCATGTCAAGTGCGTAAGCAACAGCGAAAGGCTCTGAAATAATCATTGCAGCATTAACTGTACCAGCAGCAGCATCAAAGATAGCAGTCTTATCGACATAACTTGCTTCAGCAGGAGCTCCAATGACTGCGACGACTCGGTCGTATTCTTCTGGGTCTGAAAGGTTGATTAGGTGGGTGATGAAGTGAGCAATGAAATCTCTGTCTTCAGGTGTATCTTTGATGACCCCATGTTCTAGAGGTCTAAACAAATTAAGAGCTAGTCTGTTCTTTAGAGCTTGCTCTCCAAAAAGTACATCTCTCTTCAAGAAATTCTTTGCAATTGCATCTTTGGGTGTTCCAATAACAGTTAGTTCTTCTTCTTCATGACTATCTGAAGAAACCATAACAGAACGAAATGTTCCTAAATCAATTCCAATGTATAATACTTGTTCACCCATTACTCTCGCCAATTTAAGCCATCCCGACTTACCTTATGAAGAATACCTCTATTTAGATTATAATAAATTTTGAAAAACTAGTTTTTCAAAGGATTAATTAATTCTATAGAACAAATTACTAGATGGGTTATTTGGTTTGTTATCTGCTCAACACCATTCTTCACACTGCTGGCAGTACCAAGTTCCATACTCAACATATAATTCAGCCATTGCACCGCAACTTGTACATTCTTTCAGTGTATTTTCTCCACACATTTCTATTACCATTTGAACGTGATATGAATCATCGATTCCAATTTGTTGTCGAACAGACCAAAGTAACTGGTCTTCGCTTGGAGATATTATACCATCTTCTAAAACTAGTTCGACAATCCGTCTATAATCTTCAAAGTCAGAAGAATTTCTAGCATCTAGAATCACACCATTCTTTTCGGCTATAATATCTGTACCCCCTGGGTCATCAACAAAGAGCACCAATGATTCAGCATTCAATTCTTCAGAGCGAAGTTCGAATGAGATTCTATTTCCTTCCACATGGGCAAATACCAGATTTGATTTGGAATTGATAATATTAGCGATTGATCTTGCGGTTTCTTCAGCATTATTACCACGTCGCCATCCAAAACCATCGTTGACATCATAACAGTAGAATTCAGTTCCAATTCCAGGATATTCTAATCTTATTTCTTCACCACCATCAAAACCATTTGAAACAATAGTTAAGGCTCCTACTTCTGTTGAAACAATATTATCATCATCATCAAAATTTATCATTAGTGGCTTTCTCTCTTCTGTGGCAGTATTGAAACGCCCCTGCATCCCACTCATCCACTTATCTTCGAGTCGTGTAAGGGATTCTTCTTGTTCTTTAGATAAGTCTTTTTTTACTCCTAAAACATTAGCAAGACTACCGCTTTCAACATCTTTTTTGAATTGTTCAATCAATTCTGCATCTCTATGATAAGAGGGAATATCCAATTCTTTTTTGTCTTCAACGTAATCAGGGTCTGCCCATTCATGTGAACACTTTAGGCATCTTAGGTATCCAGTCATTGTAGAAGAATCAGCTTCTCCACCGCATCTTGGACAGTCGCCACCTTCGTTGTAGCCCAAGTTTTCGACCGCTTCGCGACGACCCTTACGCATACCACCAAATCCGGCCATAAACAACCATTAAGGGTTCTTAGTATCAATGCTTTGGAAACAAAAGTTTGTATGACTAAATTAATTGAACTTTAGTACCATACCTAATCTCACCTTCTTGAGAATATATCTTTCTTACTACAATTTCTCCACTGAGTCCAATTTCCGGTTTTTTATTTTGATCATCAGTCAAAAGAAATACTCCTCTATTACCTTCTTCAAACAACACATACACTGTCGAAATACCATCTAGTATTGGGGCTCTTATTGAAAATTCAGATGGAGCACCTGCTGCAGATAGTTTAGTCCATGATTCAATTTTACAAGTTCTATTTAGTTGGACTTCAGGATTATTTATTGGTGTTCCATCATCATTTAATTGTCTTGGTGGCCAAATGGTTTTGTGATCGAATTGTGCTAGTAATTTCAGCCTTGAACTAAGACTTTCATTATACTGCTGAGATGAAATATATGCACCCTGAGAAACATTTTCAATTGAACTTTCCTTTTCCCAAGCCTGATTTATCTGATGATATAATTCAGGGTCTATCTCAAATAGCCCGTCGGGTTTTGAGACATTAATATCTAGTGATTTAGTGATGGATAGAGAAGCATCATCATGACAAATTAAATTCCATCCCCCGTCATCAGATTGAACCTCAATTCCAGATGCAATTTTCAAAACTTCTAAGTCTATATCGGATTGATTGCATGACACATTATCGATATCTACACCTTTTGAATGCATCAAATTAACTAGAGATATCGCTAGAGTAGTATAATCACTATCTGGGCCAAATACGGGTATGCTTTGAAGTTGCCATGAGGAAAAAATATGAAATGACTCACTGTCAAATGATACCATGTATCCCTGCCAGTTAGAATATTCAAGCATTTCTTTCCCTCCCGAATATATGAACAGCGCATGTTGCACCTGAACCGCCAACATTGTGAGTCATTCCAATCTCTGCATCACGGACTAGGCGACTTGACTCTACAGTACCTTTCAATTGTTTGAAAACTTCAACAGCTTGTCCAGTTCCTGTTGCCCCGAGTGGATGACCTTTGGACTTTAATCCTCCACTAGGATTGATACAAACATCTCCCTCATTCCTTCTTCCTAGCCCTTGTCTAGCAAACTTACCACCTTCTCCTCTAGCGGCAAAACCTAAATCTTCTGTTGCTAGAAGTTCAGCGATTGTAAAGCAATCATGAACTTCTGCTAGGTCGATGTCATTAGGGTTTAATCCTGCCATTGAATAAGCAGTTTTTGCGGCCTTTTGTGTGGCCATTAGTTGGGTGATAGAAGGTCTATCATGTAGTGCAAGATTATCAGATGCAGCACCAGAAGAAAGTAACCAAAGTGGGTCATCGGTGAATTCTCTAACCACGTGGTCAGCTGCCAAAACCACACATGAAGCACCATCTGAAGTTGGGCAGCAATCATACAAAGTTAGGGGGTCTGCAACCATGAAGCCATTTTTTGCTTTTTCAAATGATACATCTTTTCTAAGATGTGCAAATTCATTGTGCAATCCATGCATGTGGTTTTTTACACTGATATTTACCAAATCATCATGTGTTGAATCAAATTCATGGAAGTATCTCCTTGCCATTAGTGCATAAGTTCCTGGGAATGTTAAACCTGCAAGTCTTTCCCATTCTGTATCACCTGAAACCCCGAGCCAAAATCGCTTTCTTTCTGGAGTCAAATCATTCATTTTCTCAATTCCTCCCGCTACGACAACATCTGCTTGACCACTTTTAATTGCCATCCAAGCATCCCTCAATGCGAAACCAGATGAAGCACAGGCATTTTCTACCCTTCGAACAGAGATACCTTTCATAGCCGAGTGTTCGGTTAGAAGTGCTGCAGTATTGCCAAGTTGAGATCCACCAAAAGCCACGCTACCGATGAAAGCCTCATCTATCCGGTTAGGATGGAAATTTTGATCGACACTTTCGAACGCATTCTTTGCTGCTTCAGCCCACATCCCTTTCAATCCGGACGCATGATTACCATACTTGGTCTGTCCAGCACCGATGATGGCAACATCTACCATGTACTGTCCAACACACGGTAGCATTTGATTGAAACGGTTGAATTAGAGTTATCTCAATGATTAAATTATAATTCAAATTAATTCCGTAGAAACTAAGAACAGGTCACTTACCCCCTCACAATATGCTACGACAATGTAGAGAGCGCTCATGCTCTATAAACAACGGACATTTTACAGGTTCTAACTGCCCGATATGTAATGAAGAAGGAAAATTCATTATGAGTGATAGAGAGTCAAATTCTCTAGGTCGAATTTTGGCACTTGTCCTAAGACATGCCCCTGAGAAGTTTAATGTTGAAATGGATATCAACGGATGGGTTAATGTTAGAGAGTTATCCGATTCGATTTCCAAGCAGAGAAGACATTACCACTGGTTGAGAGGATGGCATTTCTCCGCAATCGCAAATGCTGATGAAAAAGGAAGATATCAAGTTGAAGGTGAAATGATTAGAGCAACTTATGGCCACTCGATAGAACTTGAACTTGATCTGCCTACCGATGATATTCCTGAAGGTCTCTATTGGCCTTGCGAAGAAGACCAAATTGAGACAATCATGGAACTTGGAATTACAGCAGGTGACAGAAAGCATGTTCACTTGTCTAAGACAATCGCAAAAGCAATGGAAGCAGGCCATGTTAGAATTAACCGTCCAGCAATTCTGGAAGTTGATACCGTTAGAGCTATTGCTGATGGACACACAGTTTATCGCGCAGGCAAGACAGTTTATCTCATAGATGAAGTACCAGGTGATTACCTGTACCGCGTTGAATCCGATGACCCAATAATCACTGAAATGGTTGCTCAATGGGAAATTGAAGAAGCCGAAGAAGAAGAGTGATTATTCTTTCTTGTTCATTGCTCCGCATGCTGGGCAGAAATCTAAGTCGCTATCTAATAGTGCTCCACAAGTACTGCATGTGCCTTGTCCTAAAACCAATGCTTGGACTTTACTCGCTGGTGGAGGTGCTTCAATATCTGGGTCACTTGAAACCAGTACAAGAGGATCGATTCCATGAGCTACTAACTCTTTATACCGATTAGCGAATATCAAACATTCTTGAATTGAAATTTCGAGTTGTAGTGTCCTTTCCTCTCTTTCAATTTTATCATCTATACTTGCAGCCTCTTCCAATGTAGCCTGCAAGTGGCGCAGATATTCGTCCAATGTTGGTGAATCAGCCATATACCATGGTCTAAGCCTTCATTCTTCAATGCTTTCAAAGAGGGGCATCCTCATGAGCATAGTCTTCTTGGGGGTATCATGCGAGACTGCGTTGTCATCAAATGGGGTGGCGGTCTTATCACTGATAAGGAGAAAATGTGTACTCCTAATATGCAAATTATTGAATCATTATCGAATGTAATGAAGCGATGTATGGATGAAGGATTAAACGTTATTCTGGTTCATGGAGCAGGTTCATTTGGTCATTTAAGGGCTAAACATTGGAGGTTGAATGAGGGTCTGTTGGAGTCTTATAATTTCGAGCAGCAGGATGATTGCAAAAGTCAAAAAGAGGCTGTTAGTATAGTACGTAATGAAATGCTTACATTGAATAAAAACATCTGTGATTCCTTGAAGAACCTTGGCCTAAATACCTCTGTTAAATCACCTCATAAGTGGGCGAGAAATACTGGAAGTAATTTTGATGGGAACATATTAGAGGTATTTTCAGATTATCAGGATTCTATCTGCATAACCTATGGTGATGTTGTTGATTGTGAAGATGAAAGTTCATTTGGAATACTTTCAGGAGATGATCTAGTAGTTCGTTTATCTGAAGAAATACCCAATGTTAGAAGATTAGTCTTTGCAATAGGAGGGGTTGATGGTATCCTCAAAAAACCTCCTGAATCTGCTAATGAAGATGATTTGATTGAAGTTTGGTCTCCTGATTTGAAATTCGAAGGAATTCATAATACAGAAATTGATGTTACAGGTGGCATAGGCTTGAAAGCAACAAGAGGTGCTGAAGTTGCTATGTTAGGGATTGAAGTTTTAATCATAAATGGTTCCTATCCACAAAGGGTCTTTGATGCTTGTATGGGAATTGAGGTCTTGGGTACAAAAATAATCGCCTGATTATTTGATAAATCTAAATTTTTAGGGAACTATTCATTTATCGAGTCGGAGTGCAAAGGTTGGTGATGACTTGACAGGGTATCAGATAGACGATGTTCCTTCGATAGAAATCGATGAACAGTTTAAGCAAATACTTGAAGAATCCAATGCTGATTCTGCCCAAGTAGACCTTATGTCTGAGGCAATTATTGCGGTTGATGAATCTGATAATGAACTAGGGCCAATTTCTAAAGTTGAAGCTCATTATTCATCGGGAGAATTACATAGAGCGTTTAGTGTTCTTTTATTCGATAGTAATAATCGATTACTTCTGCAAAAAAGGGCATCTCATAAAGTGACGTTTCCAAATGTATGGGCTAATTCTTGCTGCTCCCATCCTCTGTATTCGGAATCAGAAAGGGAGTTGAAAGATGCTTTAGGAGTCAAGAGGGCTGCTATTCGTAAATTAAAGCAGGAATTGGGTATTGGAGAGGATCAAGTTCCGATTAATGACTTTAATTTCATTACCAAAATGGTTTACTCTAGTAGGATGAATGAAGAATGGATTGAACGAGAAATCGATCATATTTTGATTATCAAAGCAGATGTCGATGTTAATTTCAATGCGAATGAAGTTTCTGAAGTCAAATGGGTGAATCAAGAGGAATTGGAAGAAATGCTTGTTGCTGAAGTAGAAGGTGATGGAGAGATTGCTCCATGGTTCAGATGTATAGCTTCACGATTGATGACTGATCAATGGTGGGATGCAGTAGGAGATTCCGATAAATTAAGTGCGATATCAGACGAAATGATACATGATATGGGTGATGTTTCACATATGCTATCCTATGTAGAAGGCGCAGGACTTAATGTATCTATTAAGGAAGTAAAACCTCTAGTTGAGAGAAGGATTTCAGAAAGTTTGCGTGCATCAAAGCATTCGACATTATCCGATGCTATGATGCATTTGGTTGATGGAGGGGGCAAGAGGCTCAGAGCTACATTGCCATGGCTTGTTTCTAAGGCCGTAGGCGATTCTCACTCTGGACTTTTGGACATTGGCGCTGCAATAGAAATTGTTCATAATTTTACACTTGTCCATGACGATATAATGGATGATGATGATACTCGAAGAGGACTAAATGCAGTTCACATAGAGTATGGTCTGCCAACAGCAATTAACGCTGGAGATGCAATGTTGGCTATAGCATTTGAAAGATTAGTTCTTGCTAAGGGACTTGATAACAAAGATGTTGCAGCCATGGTCAACCGATTGGCTTGGATGGTTAGACGTGTTAGTGAAGGGCAGCAATTGGATATTGAATTTGAAGACAGAATTGCAGTTTCAGAAGAAGATTATTTTGAAATGATAGAAGGCAAGACAGCGGTAATGTTCCTAACATGTGCTGAAATTGGCTCAAGGATGTCGGGTGCTGATGATGAAACGATTCAGTGCATGGCAGATTGGGGATTAGCAGTGGGACTGTGTTTCCAATTGATGGATGATTTAATCGATGTTTTATCAGATTCAGATACACTAGGAAAACCAGCAGGTTCAGATTTGGCTCAAGGAAAACGTACATTGATGGTTATTCATGCTCTATCACAAGATGATTCTCAGGGATTAACTGATTTGAAAGCAGTTCTAGGCAAAGGAGATACAGCTACTCAAGAAGAAATAGATCTTGGACTCAAAGCACTTGCAGACCTTGGTTCAATTGATTATGCTAGGGAAAGAGCAGAAATGTATCACTCAAAAGCACATTCTTGTCTTGACAGATTACCTATGAATCCTGCGATAAAGGCTTTGAGAGAATTAACAGATTACCAACTAAAGAGAATTAGTTAATTATCTCATATTCCTCGTCATAAGAAACAGTTCCTGGTTTTAGGACTCTAGCATACCATCTAGTGAATTGTGGATATTTTTTATGAGAAATCAAAGTAAATTCACCACCATTAAAGGATTGAGAGATGGTTTTACAAGGTGGAGCATCTTGTGTTATTTCAATTTCTAATTCGTTGAATTTGATTATAGTACCGGGAGATATTTCTCCAACTTCAGATCCACCAATCAATATATTTTCTCCAGTACTTCCTGGTTTTATTGGGTGGCCGTCCTGTTGAAGTGAACTGATAATACTATTTTGAATAAGGCAAACAGCTTTATCTTCTCCACCGTGGTGTTTGAGGTCGTTTTGTTTATCACCAAAACAACCAGTTTGTTCGATAAATAAACTATCCACTGGTAGTTTTGGAACTCCGCCCTGTGAAACAAATAGACCTAGAATTGAGGCCTTCATGTCAATCAATCTGAGTAGTATGATTCTGGGTTAGGTTCAGGCTTTAGGCCCTTTCTTGTTCTAATTGAACCAACTACCTTGTCGAAAAGCATCTGTGGAAGAGGCTCGAAACCTAGGTTTTCTGTATTCCAAACAGCACGACCTTGAGAAGCAGCACGGATATCGTTTGAGAATCCGAATGTTTCAGCGATTGGAAGAACACCAACAACAGTAGTTACTTCACCTTCAGAAGGCATATCTTCGATAATACCACGTCTATTAGTTACTTCACGAGTAACTTGACCTAGCCAGTCATTAGGAACTGATACGAATGCTTTTTGCATTGGTTCTAGAATAACAGTACGTGCTCTCATCATTGCACCCTTGATACCATTTCTAACAGCAGGGATAGTTTGAGCAGGTCCACGGTGGATTGCATCTTCGTGAAGTTTAGCATCAACTAGTCTTACAAACATACCTTGAACAGGCTCGTCAGCAATTGGTCCTTTTGAACAGACTTCATTGAATGCTTCAATAATTAGTTCACGAGTTTCGTGCAGTCCTTGAATACCTTTAGTATCATTAACCAATACATTTGTTCCATTGATTGCGTAGATTTTTCTCATCAAGTCTTTGTCCATTCCAATAGCGCCGAATTTATTCCCGACTTCTTTTGCATCGCTAGTACGAATTGTTCCACTACCAAGTTCACCAGAACGAAGGGCTTCAACAACTTCAGTAGTTAGAGCCTCAACTTCAAAGTAAAATCTGTTGTGTCGGTTTGGAGACTTTCCTTCGAAAGCTCTTCCGTGATTATTTCCTTCGATACCTTCACGGTAAACAACAATAGGTGGACTTACCTTTACCTTGATATTCTGTTCTTCCTCGATACGGTATACTGTGATTTCAAGGTGAAGTTCTCCCATACCTGCAAGCAATGCTTCTCCAGTTTCTTGGTTTGTAGTAACTTGAAGTGATGCGTCAGCCTTAGCCAAAGAACGCAGAGCATCGATGAACTTTGGAAGATCCTTCATGCTCTTAGGTTCTACAGCCACAGTAACAACAGGGTCAGAGTAGTGTCTAATTGCTTCGAATGGCGTGAAATCTTTGTCTCTTGAAAGTGTTACACCGGCAGCAGCTGAACGAATACCTGTTAGTGCGGCGATGTTTCCTGCAACCACCTTAGGTACTGTGATTCTATCTCCACCAACCATCATGCTGACTTGTTGGACACGCTCAGGCTTTGCAGCACCGATCGCATAAACAGATTCTCCTTGACTGATAGCCCCAGAATAGACTCTACCGACTGCAACTTCACCAGCATGCGGGTCCATCCAAATTTTTGTGATCATCATTGATAGTTCTGCCTCAGGGTCACAAGAAATCATCGATTGACCAATATCAGAATCCAAATCACCAGTCCAAATATTAGGGATACGGTAAGGTTGTGCTTCGACAGGTCCTGGTAACTTTGTTACTGCCATATCAAGAAGAACTTCGTGTACTGGAGCCTTTTGAGCCAGTTCTTTTTGATTTTCATCGTTACAGTATTGGAAAATATCAGTGAAAGAAATTCCAGACTTTGCCATGTAAGGAACAGTAATTCCCCAGTTGTGGTAAGCAGAACCGAATGCAACAGTTCCGTCTCCAACAGAAACTTGCCAAGACTTCTTGAATTCTTCAGGAGCGAATTGCTTGATCAATCTGTTTACCTTGGTAATTGTACCTTTGAATCTCTCCATCATATCTTCAGGAGTTACTTGTAATTCGTTGATTAGTCTGTCGACTTTATTGATGAAAAGAACAGGCTTAACCTTCTCTTTCAGTGCTTGTCTAACAACGGTTTCAGTTTGGGGCATTGGGCCTTCAACAGCACATGCAAGGATGAAACATCCATCGACAGCACGCATAGCACGAGTTACGTCACCACCAAAGTCAACGTGACCCGGGGTGTCGATTAGGTTGATTAGATAATCAGTTCCTTCTACACCGTGAACCATGGAAGCAGAAGCAGCGTTAATGGTAATACCACGTGCGGATTCTTGTTCATCGAAATCCAAAACACGTGCAGCACCAGCAAGGTCGCTAGACATCATACCCGCTCCAGCGATTAGGTTGTCAGAGAGTGTTGTCTTACCGTGGTCAATGTGTGCAGCAATACACAAATTACGAATTTGTGGTAGTATATGCATAACTTCTGTTGCTTTCTTAATGTTGTCTTCTTTACGGCCCATGGTATCACCTAACTCTCGCTGATATTGGCCACCAAAAAGGGGTTCTTAAGTGACTCGCATGTAATTGACGAAGTATCAAGATAAAATGCCAACTAATCAATAGTTTATCGCATCATCAAGACGCACATATTGTGCATCAAGGGTAATCATCTTGCCGAAGCAGCGATTCTTTCAAGTTCTTCTTTCTTAGAAACAGCGAAAGATGTAACATCTCCAGCAGCTGCTTTATTTAGTTCGTTGATTATACAACTTGTAAGAGTTCTTTTTGACTTATGTGTTCCTTGTTGTGCACCTTTTGCAAGGTTTCTTAGAGCAACGTCAAGTCTTCTTGAAGGGGATGAATCAACAGCCTTTGGTTGAGATACAGCACCGAATTTGATTCTAGTAATTTCTTCCATTGGTGCTCCATTACAGATAGCGTCAACGAATGTTTGCAAAGGATTTCCGCCGGACTTGTCAGCAATATTGTCAAGAGCAGCCTCAAAAGCTTTCATTGCACCTTGCTTCTTACCAGTATATGGTCCAGTTCTCATTAATTTGTTGATATATCTCTCAACAACTGATAACTTTGCTTTTCCAAACCAAGCATTAGCGTGACGTCCACCGGTATGTGGTACTCCCACGGTTGTAAGATTGATGTAAGGTGCAAGTCCAGGATCTTTACAAGTGATTTCAGAAGCATCCCACTTTCCAAAAACCAGAGTTCCGATTCCAGCGATAGGTCGGTAATCTTCGACCTCTTCTTGAACTTCTTCTTCTACTACTTCTGCTTCTGTCATAAAAAACACCTCAGCGAACTGGTTTCTCCTTTCTTCCACGGACCATCTCATCTAGAGACACACCGTTGACTTGGATAACCTTGTATCTAACCCCTGGAATATCTCCATAAGAACGACCCATACGACCGCCGATACCTTCGACCATTACTTCATCGTGTTCATCGATGAAATTTATTGCACCATCTCCTGGAGCGAAAGCAGTCAATTTATTTCCGTTTTTGATAAGAGAAATTTTGACAGCTTTACGGATTCCTGAGTTAGGTTGTTTTGCTTCAATACCTACTTTTTCTACGACGATACCCTTGGCTTGAGTTGAACCTGCAAGAGGGTCGTGCTTAGCACGAGACTTTAGCATACGCTTCTTATATCTACGATCTGACCAACGGAATTTTTGTCGATCCTTTGCCATCTTGGCACCTGCGAAGAGTCCTCTGCCCATAATATCAACCTCATTGAAGCAATTCGCCGACTCGAAGCCCCTATTTAACAACGACCCATGAACTGAATTTGAGATTGTAGTTGAACAAATTAGATAATGGTTAAATTATGTATAAATTAAGGCCATTTAGGTGAAAGGTTCAAGCGACTATTTCTTGTGGGCAGTATATGGCGTTTCGTGACCATTTGGAATTTGCAGAAACTGAAACCTCTCCGGTTAGTTTGATTCACGGTATGTGGAAGTATTCTAATGAGAATAATCATTCGCTAACGGTATTTGATCAAATCATCGAAACTCCGGGTCATAAAGCAGCAGTAAACTTGCTTACTCGGGAACGTTTGTGTCAAGCAATAGGAATAACTCCTGAACAATATATTGACACTCTTGCATGGGCCATGGAAAACCCTTCACAACCTATTTTGGTAGATGCCTCAGAAGCAGAATGCTATGAGAATATGCAAGATGAAGTAAATTTAGAATTAATTCCAATCCCACATCATTGGCCACAGGATAGAGGTAGATATTCTTCTGCAAGTGTAATTATTGCTGAATATGATGGAATTAGAAATATGTCATTCCACCGTCAATTTTTGAGAGATTCTAATCATACTGTTGTAAGATTGGTCCCTAGACATCTTAGAACTATGATGCTGAAGGCTAGAGAAGAAGGTAATGAAGTCAAAATTGCTGTCGTTAATGCACCAGACCCTGTAGTCTTACTTGCAGCAGCAATGTCATTTAGTGATAATATAGATGAATTAACTATAGCTGCAGCCCTTCATGAAAAGTTATATTCAAAACCACTCAAACTTACAAAAATGCCTAATGGTATACAAGTTCCTGCAGATTCTGAATATGTTATGTGGGGAAGAATAACTCTGGAAAATGATGATGAAGGTCCATATGTGGATATTACTGGAACGGTTGACGATATTCGTAAAGAACCGGTAATTGAGATAGACGGATTAATCCATCGTAATGATCCTATTTTCCATGCATTAATTCCTGGTGAAGCAGAGCATAAAACTCTGATGGGGTTGCCAAGAGCGCCGACGATAAAAGACGCAGTAAACAAGGTATGTGAGTGTTTAGATGTCCACATGACAGAAGGTGGTTGTGGCTGGTTATCAGCAGTTGTAAAAATCAAGAAAAATAACCATGATGATGGAATAAAAGCAATTAATGCTGCATTGGATGGACATAGAAGTATGAAGATGGTGACAATTGTAGACGAAGATATAGATATTTCAGACCCCGTTAGAGTTGAATGGGCAATGGCAACTAGATGGCAACCTGACAAGGACACGGTTATCTTATCAAATCAAAAAGGTAGTTCATTAGATCCATCACGTAATGAAGACGGTACCACCTCAAAGGTAGGCTTCGATGCTACAATTCCGTTTGGTTATGATAGAAGTGGATTCATGTCTGTACAATGAGAGGTGTTTTTTTGTCACAGGATAGTGGGGATTTACTTCAACACCCGCGACGCAATCTTGGAAACCGTTATCGCTCACAATCTCAGAAGTTCGTGGGATTGGCTAATAGGGATAGAACTCGATTTGATGAGAACATGTCTTGGGCTGAACAAAATGCGAGACAAGCGATACTGCATGATTTCACAGATGAAAGAAATTGGCGTTGTTTGGCTGATATTAAGGTGATTTTGAATGATGGTGATGGTTTATGTGCATTGCTTGAGGATGTTTTTTCAGTTCTTGGAAGAGATTCTGAAAATATAGAACAGCTAAAAGGAATCGATTTTCTCAAATTAGGTTTAGAATTACTTGAAGCAGCATTTACAAGAGATCCTCTAGAACCCGATAACTGGTGGAGCAACCTTTCCAAAGATAATTCTCTTGAAGAGAATATAGAAGAATTTGTTTCAAGGTGTAAGAGATTAGATTTCACAGATCAGAGAGCCAATATTATCTTTGGTAGGCGTATTGAGAGACTTAGGGATTCAGGTTATACTGAAATTTTCATTGAGTTGTCTAAACATCTTCTTGCTCACAGACCTAATAATCATGAATTATGGATGGAATTGGGTCGTTTACATGAGAGAAGGGGGGAAGTTGATGAGGCATGGATGTGTTATGACCATGTCCAAAATATTAGAGAACATCTTACTCCAAGGGATGAATTCTTATCTAGACTTACTGGAAAGATGGATGGAGAGAAACAGAAACCTTGGTCTCAACCAACTGTTGAGAAGCGAGATCAATTTTTAGATCAGATGTTAAAACTATCACAAAGAGTATCAAAGCCGAATAATAATGTTGAGTCTGAAGAATTAGTAGTAGAAGAGTCAGAAAGCCAGCACCCTGATATGAATAAACTGCAAGAATTGATTGGAAATGAAGATTATTCTGAAGCCTTTTTCTTAGCAAGGAGGTTACTGGCTCAAGGTGAAGATTGGGCTAAAGAATGGCTTGACAAGGCTAAATTAGGATTCGGTGAATGATTTGGAGAAACCAATCTTTACCTTGGCATGGGTCACTTGTGCTGGAGAAAAACCGACGCTTATGGGACAAGGTGGGCGGGTATTATTCGTAAGACATCCGAAACGTGGTTGGGAGATTCCAGGAGGCCACATAATGGATGGAGAAACTCCTGAACAAGCACTACTTAGAGAATTAAAAGAAGAAACAGGTTGTGTCGGTAAACTTGTTGCTTGGAATAAACAATACTATCCAAAAGGTTGGGTTGGACATGTGATTGTTGAAGACATTGAGAACCTTACTCAATGGGAAGTTGATGATGAGAATGTAAGTGAAGTTAGATGGTGGAAAGAAATCCCGCCACTTTTAGATTGGACAAATGAAGAATTTCAAGAATTAAGTGAATGGTGCGTCAATCTATAGATTATATCATAGTTAATACTGTTAGTCTTTGATTCCACTTTTTACGCAATTCTTCGTCACTAACGCAAGCCTGAATTATCGCAACCAACATCGAATCCTCAACACCGTCTGGATTTGAGAGAAGATTTTCAAACAATTCTAACTTATTGATTTTAGATGCAATACTGACCATTGCTCTAAGATCTGGTCTTTGTTCACCTGAATTTGATTCAGGTAGTTTCGAATGACACCACATGAAAACATCTTCAATGTCGTTAATATTTGCACTATAATTTGGTTCGTCATCGGTAGCACTTCTTGGCTTTGCTTGACTGACTTGATCTTTCATTCGTTCAGCATTTTCATCAATACTATCCAATGAAAGTTCTATGTAAAGTGTTCCTGCCTCAATGGCCATATTTGTCTGAAATGCCTTAATGGCGTGAGCATGTGCATTCCAGGCATGTCTTGCAGCATCAAAGGTATGGCCCAATGATGCTCTGATTCTACTTGCGCCAATCCTTGAAATTGCAATCGTTTCATCAGCATGGCCAGCAGTTCGTGAAATATCTGAGTAAACAGTTAGTGCCATTAGTGGTGCTCCAACTGCCATGTGAAATGCTGCCTTATTGAGCAATGACAAATCATGGTCTCGACTTGCTTTTGAAACTGACTTCAAACGAATTTCAGCCCATGTTAAATCTTCTTCTGCTCCCTCAGTATCGCCAGATTCAAACCTACTCAAGCCTCTTTCCATCCTTAGTCGCCCTTCTAATTTTAAGTCTCGAGATTCAGGATTTTTTGCAATTTCAATCGCATCATTAATGGCTTGCTCTAGATGTTGGTCGCCTAGCATTCTCCTTCTTACTAGGCCCAAAGTTGCTTTTTCTGCAGGGGTTAATTCACTTTCAACGATGGCCAAAAGTTCGGCAGCATCAAGAAACATAGCGGCCTCTGCAATCATTAGCCAAGATTCAATATTCATTTCTTCTTTCCATTCGGTCAATTTTGGGAGTTCAACAGGTCCCTTTTCTCTCCATCTAGATATTAGGTAACCAGGCGAGTTTGGAACGTCTATATGAGTCATTTTTTTCACTCCTTACGATTAATCGTTGCAACTTGGGCTATGAATGCGGACTCAGCAGCTATTCTATCAGCCTTACCACTCCATCCTGCAGCGCCACCATGTCCCCCGCCATCACCACCGATTTGTTGAGAAATAGTTTCCATAATTTCTCCGAGATGTATTCCATGAAGTGTAGTTTTTCTTGACGCTCTAGCAGTCAATCTAGTTACTCCTTCACGGGTTCTACTGACTAGGGAAATTTCAGCACCTGTTCCAATAAGTAAAGTAGCTAGACGCCCTTCAAGTGTGCCGCTGTTTGTATATACTATGTTCCAACTTCCAGATTCTATGGACTTTGATCTTTCAAGTCCTCTTAGGAGGCTACCTCTTTCACTTGGACTTGTTTCTTGACTTTCGATGAATTCAACCAGAGATGGAAAATCGATTTGCTCATCTTCAAGTAGTGTTACTGTAGCAGAAAATGCCGATTTCCCAGCATGCCGATATCTGCCAGTATCAGTAATTAGACCTGCAATGAGGAGTTTTCTAACCGGTGTTGTAAGTGATTGTGGAGAGTATTGAGATAAATATTGAGTAATTATCTCAGTGGTTGCAGAAACACTAGCTTTAATCATGATATCATCCGAGGATAGATTCCAATCATCTGTATCATGATGGTCTATTATGCACTTTGGTACTCCTTCTGGTAAATCGATTCCAGTTTGAGATGGTGAAGCTGCATCGACAATTATTATCCCGGATAGAGATGGTGGCCAGTTGGAATGATTTGCGCCTATTTTTCTGAAAGGCGCTGAAAGTTCATCACAAACTTTCTTTGCAACTCTTCCCAAATGAAGCCCGCAAGCCATCATATTGCTATTGCATGAAGATAATGCGATTGCTGAGCCTACAGTATCCATGTCTCCGTTCATCCCAGTGAGTACTGGTACTGCTCCATTAGAGCAATACTTCTCTATCCAAGCATCTAGTTTGGCCATTAAGGCCGAGATATCTTTGTCAACCTCAGAGTTCACTGAGATCCCTCTAGAACTTTCTTTAATTCTTCATATGAAGATACAAGTTCTTTTTCACGTGTCTCGAAGCGAGACATGTGTTCATTTAGTGATTCGATATCTTTCAATAAAACTTCATGTAGAGATTTTCTATCTGAAACTTCGATTAATACTCCACCAAGTTGTTGGTGAAGTGCAAGTTCTTTAGGTTGATTTTTTACCGCTTCAGCAGTAGCTTCTAATTCTAGAATTTGTGCTTTTAAACCAGCAATTTGTTGTCTTGCAGATTGGATTTCACTAACAATAATTTGAAACTGTTCCATACTTTCCATATTCTCACCATTACATCTCACAGGGTAGGGGTTGATGAAGTCTTAGTATTCATCAATAACCTCTAACAAAGAATCTACAGCAATCAAACCTCTAACTCTAGTATTCCACATTGCACGTAAATCTTTAGCTTTTGATTCTTCTATTAGTATGTTGAAACTATCACCAGACCAATTGATTTCACAGTCGGTAATTAGTGCGGAAGAAAGAGCTTCAGTACACTCATTATTTCTAGACTGGATATCTAATTTTAGTTTCCAGTCGCTAGACATTTTGAAACCTCTTTGGTTTCACTCTTCTTCAGAGGATTCCTCTGAAAGACTGCGTTCGAAATCTAGAGCAGCTTGTTGAGCGATAAATGCCATGTCGGCAGTAGTAGCACCTTCAACGGATCGTCTTAGAATTCTACTATTTGCATCGGATGCTCTTGTGAATGGCTCCCATGCTCCGCCTGCGAATTTATAATCGCATTTTGAACATTCCCAGATTCCAACAGATTTGCGAGTAACCTTGCGGTATTGGCAGACCGGGCATGTATACTTTGCACTTTTCTTTGCTAATGCGGATGCTGAATTTCTTCTAACAGATACACCATATCGTGCACCAAATCTTGCCGTTGCGCCTGCTTTTTGTGTTCGCTTTGCCAATCAGTTCCCCTCCTGGTTTGCTACAATATTTCGGAGTTCACCACAGCGTTGCTGGGCTACATCGAATATCTCTGCAAATTCGGCGGGCGTGAACACCCCTCTTAACCCCTTTTGTAGTGAGTGAAGATGTCCTTCATCACCAAGAGTGATGTGAATTCGCTCGTCTCCGCCCAATTCTTCCTCTTCTGAGGGGTCGTAAATGTATCTTCCACCAACACGAGTAAAAGATGCCATAATTGGAGTTCCATTTACTTTCAAAGTATAATCTTCCCCAACATCGAATCTCTCAGCAGGAACGATTGCGGTCCTAAGAGCTGCTATTGCTGCAAGTCCACATGCATCGAATATATTTCCGCCGTCTGATAGTACGTGAATATCAATCATAACACCCCATACCTTTTCTCCAGGTACAATACAAAGACTGGACATATCAATACAACCGGATTCACGGATTCCTCTGTCAACCACTCTACCAAGTTCAATTGATTCAGGTGAAGGAGGTCCAGGTTCGTATTTCCTATGTGCAACAGGGCGTAGTTCTGCACCACACATCAATGATCCTTCAGCAGGTCTATCTGGCCAAGGAGTTCGAATTTCAAATTTGACACCAGCGTAAACAATGGTCTTACCCATAGTCACCTTAGCAGATCCTTCAGCGTTGTATAGGCAGTCGGTTTCGAGTGTTACTTCACGCCCTTCAAATTGAGCACGACCGTCAATTCTTTGGTCAGATTCAGCCAATCGGGCTAATTCTTGTCTTAGAAGAGTAGGAACCAATTCTACCATCAGTTCTCACCTCCTTCGTATCTTCTCTTTAACGCGTCTACCATGACTTCATGAATTTCTGCGGCTGCTTTGAAATTATATTCCATTGCTAAATTATATTCATCAGGAGAAAGATCACCATCCATTTGAAGGAATGCTATTTCACCTGTATTAGGTAGTATTCCAACTGGTAAGTCTGCCTGTCCATAGTTATCTTCTGCTTTGTCTAAGTCTAATACAACAGTATCTTCGACCTTTCCAGATGCAACTCCGACAATAAAGTCCCTCATCGGTATTCCAGCATCTGCTAGAGCAACAGATGCAGCGGTAATTCCAGCACACCTTGTACCAGCTTCAGCAGCGAGGATTTCAATTTCAACTCTTATCTTTGAGCGTGGGAAACGTTCTACCAAAACTACTGATTCAAGAGCTTCAGCAGTTACTTTGGAAATCTCTCTAGATCTTCTATTATATCCTGGTCTAATTCTGTCGCTGGTTGAGAATGGTGCCATATTATATCTGACATCAATAACTGCTCTATCTTGTCTCTGAATTTTTCTTGGATGGGCTTCCATTGGTCCGTAAACTGCTGCTACTGCAACATTTAGTCCATGTGTAACCATTGCAGAACCATCAGCCGCAGGTAGTATTCCTGCTTCTATACTGACAGGTCTCATTTCATCTATTTTTCTTCCGTCTAGTCTTAGACCATCATCTCTTAATAATTGTACGTCGCCATATCCACCCATCATTGTTCACCTCTAATTGGAGCATTCTTTTCGTGTGCAGTAAGTTCTGCCTCGAATGTATCTTTGTGGCCGCTTCTCTGAGCAATTTCTATTGCTGCACGTGACCATGCAATGCCTTGAGCATCACCATCAACCCATACTTTCCCATTTTGTCCAATGATTATTCTACAATCACTAGCGCTCTTGAGTCTTTCAAGAGTTGAGTTATCTTTTCCTTTGATTCTATCAATATGATTCACCGGAACTGTAAGAAGAGCACCTTGGTTTAGACGTCTAAGTCCAATACCTTTCATTGTTAGAACTACATTATGACATTCATCAACTTCCTGGACACGAGCCAATGCTACATCTCCAATTCCCATATGCTGCCTAGCCGCTCCAAATTCAACTTTCCACGGTGCGAGAGACATAGGGAGTAATCCTTGAAAAGAACCATTGATATTCATGAACCAAAGGTTATTTCTAACTTCAGCAACTGTTGCTACAATTAGGTCTCCAGAGCGAGGAATATACGAACTATTGATTGGGTCAACCGATACGGTGCCGTTAAATTCTTTAGCCCAACCTAATTTGGTTGCAATAATTTCATCATTTAGTGCGATTGCACCACTTCCTATTCGCTTCCCGGCGCATGGCCCGATTGCCATACCCGGGGTCACGAGACGCAGCTCGGCGTCGCTTCGACCTTGGGACATTTCTTCTTCTCCAAAACGGGCGAAACAACAACCCATGATAAAGCCGACCCAAAGAATACAGAGACTAATTCACATCTCTTTGACTTCGGTTTGGGAAGAAACTTTCATTATCATTCCAATAATTTCACCTTTCATACCTGCAGGACAATCGATGACGCAAGCCCAAGAACCATCTTCTAGCCAGCCTTCTTTGACTTGATATTGTCGCAGTAGTCTGTGCGCCGAACCATAGCCAGTTCCAGGGACTTTGAATGCTAATCTAATTGTTTCAAAAGATAGCGGAATCAAAACTTTTAGTTTATCGATTGCTTCTTGGATTTGTAAATCAAGTTTCTTGAAAGGGTCGACCGAATAGCGAGATTCATCAAGTGCTAATTCAATTCGAGTTCTTGGGTGAGGACTCTTTGATTTCGGGTCAACAGCTTGGCTGTGTATATGATGTATTATTTGTTGTCGCATACGTTCAACCATCTCTTTACGTTGACCAGTTGTGAGTTGAATACTACCCTTGTCGAGAATAATTTTTGCAATTTCAAGAATATCTTGGGTATTGAAAGTATTTTCAATTGCTTCTTCAGTTGGTCTTTCTCCAGAGCGGGCATCGTGAAATACTTCATCCATTGCTAGGAAGTCATCAATATTTACTGAATTTGGATCATTCTTGAAATCATCAACCAAGTCTGGGTCGACTAAAATTTCATAGCGCTTTCCGCCCTTTTCCATCCGTGCCAAAACTGAATTATCTAGGCTTACCATGTGTCTCCCTGTATGTGCCATAAGTTAGGCACTCAATGAGTGTAGCGGTGAAATCACTCTTCTAGAGGCTTCAATCTATCAATTTGCTTGTTGACTTCATCCCTGTCTAGGACTCTAAAGCCATCCGAATCTATTACTGATACTTCTACTGCATCACGATTAAGTTCTGTATCATTAGAGAATCTAAGTCCTTCAAGACCCATCTTCATTGCAGCATTTAGAGTCATATTCTCTTTCCAATTCTTTTCGAAGTATTCGATAACAGTGTTTCTTCCGCTACCAATCGCACCTGCATGATATGATTGATATGCTCCACTTGGGTCTGTCTCGTAAAGGTGAATTCCATTTGCGTCAACTCCGCCAATTAACAGAGCAGTTCCAAAAGGTCTTGAACCGCCGTATTGGGTGAATGATTGTTTGAAGTCACATAGTTTTTTGATTAGTACATCTACAGGAACCGTAGCACCGTAAGTAATACGATTTACTTGTGCTTCTACTCTTGCACGTGCAACTAGTTGTCTTGCATCTGCTACAAGTCCAGATGTTGCAACTCCAACGTGATTATCGATTTTAAACATCTTTTCAATAGATTCAGGAATAATTAATCTACTAATAATTCTTTTATCACAAACTAAAACTACTCCATCTTTGAACTTCAAACCAGCGGTTGTAGTTCCTCTTTTAACAGACTCTCTAGCATATTCTACTTGGAATAGCCTTCCATCTGGGCTGAATGTTGTAATTCCATGATCGTATCCTCTTCCACTTGGTTGCATAATCTCACTTATCCCTTCCTTTACTCGACACTTTATGAGCATGAGGGTTGATTACTACCCACTGACTCACTCTCGCTAAGCATCACAGTATGCTCGACCCCTATAACTCCTACTAGTTTCACCCTCAAACTCATGAGGTAAGAGTTTCTGCCCTTTTCATGCGAGTTGCCATATTGTCATCAGGGGGTAAAGATTCCTCGGCTGCATGGTGGTGGGCTAAGTGTAAAGGATGGGACATCGATTGTCTTGTCACTGTTATGATAACTGGAAAAGATTCATGGATGTTTCAAATACCTGGAACAGAAATTGTAGAAAAACAGGCAAAATTAGCTGGTTTAAACTGGTTGAGCATAGACAGCGAAGGTATACAAGAACAGGAGATTTTAGATTTAGAGAATAAATTAAGTGAACTAGAAATAGATGGTTTGGTTTCTGGTGCGATTCGTTCTGATTATCAAAAGTCACGAATTGAAAGAATGTGTCATAGGCTTGGCATCAAAAGTTGGACTCCATTGTGGCATCAAAGTAGCCTAGGGCACATGAGAGGTCTTGTTTCAAATGGATTTAAAGTTATGATTACAAGTGTTGCATGTGAAGGGTTAACAGAAAAATGGATAGGACATGTCTTGACTAAAAATTCATTAGATGAAATGGAAGAACTTTCTCAAAAGTATAGATTTAATGTGGATGGCGAAGGTGGCGAATACGAAACTTTAGTAGTTTCTGGGCCACATTTCGATGGCTATCTAGATGTTTCAGGAAATACATCTTGGGACGGTGTACGTGGGGAACTGAAGATCGAATCAGTAGAAATGGTTAGGACTTAATCGCTTCTCGTGCTAATTTAACACACTCATCTACTATCTCACCAGAATCACCAAGGTGATTTGCTGGGTCAAACATTGCTTCTAATTCTTCGATACTAAACGCAGCGGATATTTCAGGAGTTCTTGAACAAACATCGATTAGTTCAATTTTCTTGTCAACCGCTTCGAAGGAAGCAGAACGCAGGATTTCGTGAGCTTCATCTCGAGGAATTCCATGTTCTACTAGTTCAATCATGACCTTTTCAGCCATGACCAATCCTCTTTGAGAGAGAATATTTTCCATACATCTATCAGCATCTACCCACATATTTGTCAAAACATCTCTAGTCTTAGAGATTACATCTTCGCATAATGCAGAACCATGAGAAAGTGTGAATCTCTCACTGCTTGAATTAGCCAAATCTCGCTCATGCCACAATAGTGCATTTTCATATGTTGGAATGATCATCGAACGAACAATTCTTGCAAGTCCAGACGCATTTTCAGATTTAATTGGATTTTTCTTGTGTGCCATTGTTGAAGAGCCAACTTGTTTCTTAATATCGAAGCCTTCTCCTGCTTCCTGAATTTCAGAGCGTTGAAGATTTCTCACTTCTTGTAGAATTTTCTCACAGGTTGCAGCGATATTTGCAAGCCATGACACATATTCGATGTATCTATCACGACCTACTACCTGAGTAGTAGCCAAAGGCACTCCTAGTCCTAGGTGTGTCATTATCAAGCGTTGAAGTTCTCTTGCATTCTCACCCTGAGCAGCACCAGTTCCAACAGCACCAAGGAATTTCCCAACAGATATTCTTGGTGATGCCTCATCAAGTCTAATCAATTGACGCCTAAGTTCATCTAACCATACTGCAGCCTTTAATCCGAATGTAATTGGTACAGCTGCTTGACCGTGAGTACGCCCAAGCATCACCGTATCTCTCTCTCTTTCGGCGACATCTGCACAGACTTTTATCAATAAACATAATTGCTCTCTAAGTAGAACTATACTATCACGTAATTGTAGAGCAACCGCAGTGTCGACAATATCGTTTGAAGTCGCACCGAGATGAATACACCAACCAGCGTCTCCAGCTGCTTCTGCCATGGCTTTGGTAAGGGCCATAATATCGTGTTTTGTTTCCGCTTCAATTTCAGATACTCTTTCTTTGGTTACAGATGTTGAATTTGCAATTGCTGCAACAGCATCATAATCTTGTTGTGAAACCTTGCCAAGTTGCATATGTGCCCAAATTAAAGCCCTTTCGACTTCTAATTGTCTTTCATGTCTTCCAAGTTCAGACCAAATATGTTTGAACTCTTGGCAACCGTATCGATAGTCTAATGGACAAAAGGCCATGATTAATGGTCTAGAAATAGACTATTGAACCTTCCTACATCGTCATTTAATTTGAAAAAATAATTTTCCCATTCGAATTCTTTATTTGAACCTCCAAATACCTATCTAAGGATATTGAATTAGGGGAAAATAATAACCCCTCTTCATTGAAGCAACCTCATGGCAGAAGGTTCAGTAAATGTTGAGAGTCGTACTTCATCTCAGGATAAAAGATGGACTATTATGGCTGCACTACTGGGTACAAATACTGCTGTGATGCTTTTCCAAGGCATTGAACAAGAAGCCAATCCGACCAAAATAAGAGAAACTGCATTGGCAATTATTGCTGCAACTTTACCATTTCAAGGAATTTATTTTTTGATATATACCTTCGTTATGGAGCATGATGCTAAATTGACAGAAGAGATGAGAATCAGACTTCAAAAAGCATCTGCATTGTGTCAGTTAGTTGCTTACATCTCTCTAGTCGGAGTTGGAATGATGTGGTATAACATTTCAACATATGTAGGTTTATTTTTCATAATATCAACAATTCTTGCAATAATTTTCATAAGATTAGCAATGAATCCGTACAGAATCTCTGAAGCAGAACGATCTGATTGAGTTTAGAAAAGACTGCCGAACCACTCTAATATAGGTGGAAGAATCTTTATCATGAAACCAGTAATTGTTGCAACGATTAGTAGTAGTATCATCATAACTATAGGGCCATATTGATTTTTATCATTCATAGCAGTGCCAAAGAAACCATCTCGTTTTATAGCATCTAGTAAACTACTTGCTTCCTCGAATTGAGGTGGAGTACGTCGAGGAATCCTCTCGCCTTTTCGAATTACAACATCAGTGACTGAAGAGTCCTCGGACTCACTCTTAGTACCTGCCATACAACCTCCTGTGATTGAAAGGTCATGAGCATTTCCCATTTTTCCGCAACTGTCATTCACTTGTTACCCTTGGGTAATTCATGGCGAGATGGAAATTCCAGTCGGAGAATAATCTCATCCACCTAGCTGTAGAAGGTAGCGTTGGTGGCACTTCACTAGGTTTACACGTTGCAGCAGATGTAATCGGAGATGGTGGTAGAGTACTTTGGGTTGGTGAAGAAATGCCAGACAATCAACGATTTTCCCAACTCTTCAAACATCTTTCAGTAATCGATGCCTCTAGATTTCATGCGATGTCATTTTCGAGTTCTTTTGACAAAGCGATAGACGCAATAATTTCTGCTCTCGACTCATTACCTTCCGTGAAACTAGTAGTTTTGGATGACTGGTGTCCTAGTTCAGGCAAAATTCCAGTTGGTTTGATTTCACATGTAGAGCGCTTGTCCAAGAATTTAGATCAAGAAATTAAATTATTACTCATCAGTAAATCAACTATTGATGCAAGTGGTAATAAAGTTGGAAACTCATTTGCAAGGGCTGAAAATTCTATGAAGGCCATCAATTTTTCAATATTTATCTTGACACGTCCAAAAGATGGCCCTTTTAGGTTAGTCAGTTGGGATAAAGGTAGTGTTGAACTAAACTTGACGGAAAGTGGATTTTTGAGCACTTAATCTTCATCTTCGCCCAGAAGTTCAGCCATTTCTTCCAGTGCTTCATCATCAGGCTCATCGAACTTTTCAGGATTTAGTGCAGAACCAGGCCTTTCATCACTACCTGCAATGTTAGGTGAACTATCTTCAATACTATCTTCTCGATTCTGTTTGGCTTGTTTTAAGATGAACCACATCATAACTAGAAAAGAAATTCCCAACAGAATGTATGCTACGTTCTTGGTAGTTTGTTCATCAGCCATGACACTATTCTATGGTTATAAGATATGATTATTTCCTATCTTTGTAACACTTATTCGATAAAACTGAGATTTTAGTCCCATTCGAGTGGTCTAGTCAAGTGCCTTCGTGAATCGTTTGGAGCCTGTACCCAATCTTCGAAAGGAGGAGTTCTAGTAATCTCATCCCATAATTTATCTGATCTATCTCGACATTTAGGGCATCTAACACCTTGATTTTTGCCCATCGATTTCATTCGGACTCCACACTTTGCACACAATGGGCGTACTTTTTGGTTCGAACCTTCAATCACCTTTAGTCGTTCTAAATGGTATGTTCCATCGTGATTTTTCAATCCATTAAACGAGATTGTATCTCCATGTTTCAACCATTGTCCAAGTAATTTAATATCGCCTGATTCAGAAAATGCTAGTAATTTACTGTTCTTACAGTTGATAACAACAGTTCCCCGAGACAATATTTCGATATCTAAAACTGTATCTCTCAAATCATTTTCAAGATGGTCATCGCTTGCTTGATTGGTCTTGAAAACTCTGAAACCTGAATTTTCCTCAGTACTTTCAGATTTTAGCAGATAAGTAGCCGCCTGTTTTGCGATTTCTTCATCTCTTGCTCTAAGTCCGAACAGAACAGGACAAGGACCTCTCGGAGCTATCATGCTATTTCCAGTTCGAGAATCTCTAGACATGAAAGTATTCTCCATTTCATCGATTTCTTCTAATCTCAAACTATCGATTTTCCTAATTTTTTTAGAACTTGTATTTGTTTCAGTTCTCCAAGCTATCGCTTCGTAAGTCACAAGCGATTTATCCCAAGCGATTGCTGCTGTGGCGCCAATTTTACCTTGGCCTCCCCAAGATTTTTTTGCGATTGGTATTTCATCAAGACTTACTTCTCTTCGAACTGCACTGTAATAAAATTCAACTGGAGGTGTTTCACTTGAAAACCAAACCATCCCAGGATCTGCAGGATATTGTTGTCTATCATAATTTTCAGTAGAGGATATCATGCCTGCCAATGGAGAAATATTTTCTTCCCACCATAAGTCCAAATGATTCATTATTTTATTTTCATCTTCACAACTAATTTCAACTGCAACAGAAGCATTCCCTCTTGTTCTTTGTTTGGCAAAAGGCCAAAGTCTAACCAACCTTAATTCACCAATCTCTACATCACTAGGCAATCCTTGAATCAATAAGTCTAGAGTTTTGGTCGTACAACCTCCACCTAAATGGTCGGTATCATCTAATCCTAGCCAACCCATAATCTCACCTTATTGGACTAAAATCGTCGCCTTTGTTCTTTTCATCGATAACTCTTGAAGATACAAAACTGATTCCAATTGATTCAGGCACTTTAAACAATCTCGCTCCAACTGCCCAACCAGCACCCATGTCACTATTTCTATCGCCTACCAGTAAGTCTAATTCATGTTTTGGCTGAATTTTTTCCTTCCACCAGTTGATAGTTTTGAACTCACTCCCAATTTCAATTATCTCTTGTTTTGAATTTGTCGTAATTGGATTTTCACTTCTGAGCATATTGTCGGCCAGTTGTAACATCCCTGGATTTGGTTTACGGCAACTACAATTATCTCTATGACGATGAGGGCAAGTTATTATCATGTCAAAATGAGCATCTTGATCTTGTTGTAAAAATAACTCTCGGAGTTTTTGATGAATCAAGTATAATTGATTTTCATCCCAAAGACCACGCATAATTGGTGATTGATTGGTCACAATACAAATATGGAAACCCAATCGTTTCAAATCTCCAATTACTTTTGGAGCATTATCTAAAATCCTCAATTCCTCAGGTCGATTGATGTAGGATGAACTTCCAATGTTTAGTACTCCGTCTCTGTCAATGTATGCGATTGCTCCATTACTAGTAACTCCACTTGGAAAATTACCGGGGCTAAATTCTACTATTGGCCCCCGCATGTATCGCCCTGTGTGAAATTATTGAAGTGATTTGTCCTTGTTGATACAAGCGTTCAAGTCAAGTTAATCATTGCACACTCATATGGAACAACAGTCCATTATCGCTATTGTTGGTGCGATAGGACTGGTATTGTTGGCATTATCTTGGCATTTTCGAAAGTCTAAAAATCCTTTAATTGCTCAAATTGGATGGATTTTAGTTTCGTTATATTTCTTTGCAGGTTCTTGGAAATATTATTCTCATAATGATTATGTTCTTACAATAATGTGTATGCTTGCCCTTCCATTGGGGATTGGAATGTCGATTTGGGAAGGTAAAGTTGAGGATGGTAAAACTAAGGATGCCCTGATTTGGTCTAGAGGTGCTATGGCATATGCTGGTGGACCTTACTTACTGATCGCTCACGTGCCCTGGCTTAGTGTACTAGCAATTTGGTTTGTTGCCTCTCAGGTCGCCTTATTTTACAGAATGTCGGGAACTGGTGATATTCATCTAGGTGAAACATGGGTTCAAACTGAATCCGGAAAAGTAAATTGGGATTCTTGGGATGGAAATAGATGGTTTAGTACCGAAACATTTGGAGAATTTCCTTATCAGACCGAACTGGTTGCTGGAGACGGGACGCTAATTGGGATTAATTTCGTATTGGCATGTACTGCTCTACAATCAATGGTGATTTTTATCGGCGCAATTTCTGTTCTCGATTTAGATTGGCGTAGAAGGATACGTGCTCTAATTTTCACGGTTCCAGTAATTCATATTTTGAATGTATTTAGAAATGTGGGACTTATATGGATGCATCAAACATATACTTCATGGAGCTATTTTGGTATGTCAGTTTTCGAATTTGGGCATAATTATGCATCAAGATTTGTATCTTTGTTCGCTATGTTCTTCATGGCATTAATTATGTTTGAAATACTACCAGAGTTACATCGGCACATCGTGCGGCTTCTAAAGCCATTAGGAATATTACAACCTAAGTCTAAGAAAATCAGTTAGGACCTTTTCCAATCTTCGCTGGGGTTGTTTCTAGTCCATTTTACTCCACTATTTATTGGATATTCAATAGATTCTTTGCCATCCATACCTATCATTCCCATTATTTGTTGAGATGGCGCTTGAATGTTAACTTCAGAATTTAGCAAATCTTCAAATGCAGACATCTCAATTTTTTGGTTGACGTTACTAGGCATGCTAATTTCTTGACTTGCTGGTTGAATATTTACTTTAGGTTCTTCCATACTTTCAAATGAAGACTGATAAACAGTTGCATTCGTATCATCAATTAGATTTGAATGTTGAGTGGTTTCTGGCTCTTGCATACCAAGCATGGTTTCAGTAATGTCGAAATTCTTATCATTTTCCCAATCATTTGAATTTAGATTATTTCTGTTCCCTCTTGCAAATACAACTAGTAGGGCCAATAGACCGATGAATACCATTGCTCCAATTGAGTATACTAAATCATTAGCTACACTTGGGGCAATATCGGCATTATCGCCAACTCCATCACCATCTGAATCTTTTGATTCATCAGGGTCGTTAGGGAAATCATCTTCATCATCAGGAACCCCATCTCCATCACCATCAAATGCATCAAATGTAGTTTCACAGATTAGAGCCATAACTTCAATTTCAGTTTCTGAAATTCTCTGGTCAGAATTAGTGTCCATGCCAAGGAAATTATATCTATTTTCATATATCTGTGAACTTAGTAGTTCAATAGATACTGGTTCGTTTTCATTAGATAACTGATCAAAGACTATCCAAAGTTCACTTTCACAGTTGCATGTTTCTTGTAATAGTTCGGTAAATTCGATATCACCGTCTGAATTTCTATCCATCACGCTATAATCATAACTTTCAACATCATAGTCGGATTTAGAATTGGTAAATTCATCAGGATCTATTAGGCCATCTGAGTTACTGTCAGTAATTTTCATTATTTGTTCTGCTACATCCCTACAAGAATCATCAGCTTTTGGCTCTACAATTGGTTCTTCGACATTAGGTTCTAAGAAATCAGAATAAACCCAATTAGCAACAATATTTACATCAGATATTTCGCTAATCGCTTTGACTGAAATGTCAAATCTTCCATTAGCAGGTAGATCTATGAATATACTCTGGTAGGTTCCATCACCGAAGGAATCTATCACTACATCTTCATAGTTAGCATCAAGACTAGGTCGTTGGCGCCCCATATCCTCTTCAAATTCAAAGAAGAAATCATCATCAAAACCAAATGAAAACTGCTTACCTTCAGCCGTAATTGATAAATCTCCACTACCACCATATGTTGAAATTTCCAAATACTCTCCTGGTTTTTCTAGATTTAAGAAGAAAAATAACTCTTCACCTTCAGGTGCTTCGATACCAATAATCTCCTCACCATTGAACATTTCAATTGGTGTTCCATCATATGACCATACATAACGGTCTTCAAAAGAAGCAGTAATCATGACCGAACCAAAAACTTGTTCAGTTTCAAGCAGTATGTACCACATCCCAGGGGTCGGGTCATTAAAACCAATTTTATCACCAGCACCTGGGCTTGATGATAAATATGTGAAATCAGATGTTGTGGGTGCTTGTTCAATCTTCATGAATAAGGATGCTTCTCCAAATCCTTTAGCTAGATCCACTTCTAATCTCTCAGTACCAACAGGCACATTGACCTTGAAGTATTGCAACAGTCCATCATATCCGCTAAGAGGTCCATATTCAATACCGGGGGTTAGTTCAATCGCATCTTCAGGTTCGACATTTTCTGGCTGGTAGGTAAATTGTGAAACTATAGTGAACTCTTTCGTATTCTGATAAGTATATGCAGCAACATAGTAAATACCAGGTTCGACATCATACAGTGTCACAACTTGATCATTACCTTGTCCACCGTCCCATGCCACCTTTCCAGACATATCAGTTCCATCCATTGAAAACTCATCTTCAAATGGTTCTGCCCAGAATCCAAAATTATCGAATGGGTCAGGAACTGTACCCCAAGAAATTCCCAAGTCAACATTTCCAGAACCTCCATATGTTTTGATACTAAGAGATGACAGATTTTCTGTTACATCGACATAGTAATAGAGGATTTTTTCTTCAAGGGGTTTTTGTCTTCCTCCAGTAATGGTTTGGTCGGTCACCGGTATGGCATTGAAAAGTTCAGTCATTTCTTCTAGAGGTGGTGGTGGGTCTGCAACATCCCAATCAATGTATAGAGACAAAGATGTAATCTCTTGGAGAGGGACTATAACGAACCACCATGTACCTGCCTCAGGCCATTGCCATTCATCGAATACGAATCCCCATTCAGTTTCTAACAATACATCATAATTCCATGAATTTGGTATGTATTCATGCCCGACATAAATTTCATAATTTGCATCCTCGTCCATCCAAAATTCTGAGAATTCATTGTATGCATTAAACCAAACTGATTTTGTCATTTCTTCAATTTCTGCAAAGAATAGTAATTGGTCTCCAGGCATCCCTGTGATGTCAAACACATCTTCTCCTTTGAAAAGTTGAATGGCTTGGGTAACTATACTTCCATCAGGCATTACCCATGACGCCCCACTAATGTCAGCATTGCGTGAAGAGTTATCTACAGTAGTTGTTCCTTCACCCTCTTCGAATTGCCAACTTGATTCATTACCAGAATTGCTTATTATGAGGTCATCCATCATTCCCATGAAATAATTACAATCACATCCTGCACCCATTCTACCCATGTATAGTTCATCACATTCAAGTCCATCTTGGAAGCAACTATTGGACCCAAAGTCTCCTTCTGGTATCATTGCTTGGTCTGAACTAAATGTACCTGCAGGAACTCCATCGATGAAGAATTCTCCACTTGAGTTTTCCTCTACAACGACCTTTACATTTGTCCAATTATCGGCAGTTATGGTCATATTAGATTTAGGGTTATTTGACATCGAGTATTCATTTGAATAAGCAACATATCCATTGTTAATGTATAATCCCCAACCATAATCTCCCATCATAGTTATGAAACTGATTCCGCTAGTATCTGGCATATTTATTGAAGCCTCAATCTCAATATGATTACCCCAGTCTGGCATTTCTTCATCACTAATTACGTAATCATCTATTCCATCAAACCTCAATGCATAGTCAGCACCCGGGCCAATTTCTACAACACCGTAAACAGGAACTAGTTCTGGATTATTACTCAAATCATTCCAGGTTCCGGGCATTATATTTCCGATATTGGTTCCTGCAATGTGAACATAGTCCTCTTGTTCACTTGAGGAAGGTTGATCTTCACCCCAGTTCCTGTAGTAAAATGGTGTTCCATCATGCCACTTGTACACTCCTTCTTCATCATAATCAGTCAGACCAGTCCATAGGTGGCGTGCTTGTTCATCATAGTTAGCAAACGTATCAAATATCCATTGATTTTCATTCAAGTCATCAATGGTTGTTAGAAATCCATCTAATCCTCTAGCAGCAGATGCTGAGTCTTCCCAAGAAGCAGCACTTAGTAGATGATATGTGTTATTATTTTCAGGATTAACGGCTGTATACAATATTGTAATTTCTCCACTTTCTTCCGCACTGGCATTAGATGTTATTGGAGCCAGTAATGAAATTAAAAAAAGCCCAATAATAAAATATGCTTTACTACGATAACTACCGTTCATCAGCCCTTCTATTATCTTATCCAATTTGAACGTATTGGGTAAATGATTTTACAATCACTTTGTGAGTTTCTTTCCACCTATGCGTAATTCGGTTTCAAGAGGCATTTGATGTTCCCACGCGAATTCTTTTACAATACGCCATCCTTGCTCAGATCCTTCATAATCCTTGACTTCGATTCTCTTGTTACGAGTATTTGCCTTGAAAGCAGCGACAGGCTCCGCATTTTTGAAAACCAAATAAGCAGAACCAAATCCAAATTTCTCTTTTAAAATATCAGCGAAGTATGGTGATATTGGGTCGCTAGGTGGAAGTACGAAATCTCTTATCGATGTAATATTTTTAGCCTCTTCAAGCAATTCCTTTCTACCCCAACAGACTTCATGTAAGTCTTCAATTAAGAATCCCTTAATCAATGTTCCATCCTGTTCAAAACCGTTTAGAACAGATTTTAATTCTTCAGGCTTAAATGGTGTTCCTGCAAGTCTCATGAGTTGTTTTAGCGTTATTACAGGATAACTTTTCACCATCTTGCGAAGATATTCTTTCCTTAATTCAACCGGGTCTAGATTGCTTTTCAAACTTACAGTTCTAAAACCTCCACGGAAATCCTGGACAATATGACCAGTTCTAACCAGTGGTTGGATGAGTTTTCTAAATTCAGACTGAGATAGAGCATGTCGTTCTTTGAATATATTAGGATCAGAATTTTTACTAAAGAATTCTACTATATCCCAAAGATCCGGATCGTACTCTTCTCCTCTAATTATCAATAAATCTTGGAAGTGTTCATAAGTTGCCCAAACTTGATGCCCTCGAAGATTTATACCTTGATGTAATCTATTTGCACTTGCCATACTCTTCAAATCTGCACGATAAACCTCACATCTTCCCCTAAGTGCAAAATCATCTCTAACTTCCGGAGTTTCTCTCATTGCTAAAATTTCATTCTCAAGTCGAGTATTTTGGTGAAGGTGATGTCTGTGGAACAAAGCTCTTTCTGCGATTTCTCTTGGTTGAGGGTCAACAATACCTCCTCTAATCATTCTCTCTCCAGTTAACTTGAACCCGATTGACTCAAGTGATTTTCTAGTAACTTCATCAATACTTGATACCGGCTCACTGTTGAAATTACTTAGGATTGCAACGTCAACTAACTGGTCCGAGTGATTATCTAATAAGATTGAGAATGCTTGGCAGAATTCTTCAATATATGCATTAGGAATATGTAGATCTTTAATCTCTAAGTAATCATTCACTTTGAACATCAAAATCTTACCAATTGGATCAACTCCCTTGAATACCGGCAGGTACCATCCTCTATCGAGAATGCTTCTAACTTCCCAAATAAATCTCGAAACATATGGATCCGATTGAGTCATAATTCTTAATTTTCTATCTTCTCTTCTAGGTCGCTGTAATTTTTCAACTTCCTCGGGCATACAATAGAATGCTTCTGGGTCTGGTACCAAGGAAATTACTTTGGAAATCTTACCAGATTTTTCTAAATTCATAAGAGCAACAGTCAAGTCTTCGAATGACCGAGTTATGTAGAATCTAAGTGTATTTGCTTTAATTGGGCCGAGCCTCCTAACAACATCGACAAGAGATGATTCAAAGTCCATTGGCTCATATACTCCATGTACTCTGTGGAAGAGGGATAATCTTCTTCTGCGACCAACAACATCTTCAAATTGTTTGACGACAAGCATTTGTCTCTCAAGATTATCTAGGGCTCTCTTAAGGTCTCGTTGAAGTGATTTATGTTCTTCACCCTTCGGGAAATCTTGCATTATCTCTTGTCTTGTAACATTGACTCCTGGAGGGATTTTAGCTAGAATTTCTTCTTCCATTGGACCAACCCATGGTTCAGGTTTTAATCCAAGTAGCATTGGAATATTTTTCTTAGTTGTATAACCGATTCTGTTATGGAGCAATCTTCCCATAATCACATCGGAATCCAATTGTAAATCCTTCCAATCCTTAAATCTAAATTCCTCAACTCTGTATAGTAGTTCTTGTTGTTTTTGGAAAATCACGTGAGAATCAAATGCAGCAAATCCATCATCATACTGGGCAAATGATTTTTGAAATACCATATTTTGAACCCATCTATATTCTACAACTTCTTCATCACCATCAGTTAGTCTATGTTCATCAACTTTCAAGATATATTCTGCATCATCGGTTTGTTTGTAAAAACCAACAGATACAACATTTCTTGATTCGAGTTCATGCAAAATCCGTTCGACTAATTCTTTACTAAATGGTAATCTCTTTTCCATTTCATCAGATGTTTTTGGTCCTTCACTGCCAAGCATTTCTATTATCTTTACTCGCATTGCTTCATGAGGGTCGCCAAGTGGGATTTCATTCCATTTAGTTGGTGTTCTACCTTCATATTCAGCAGATATATCAAATGTTAATCCTTGGATATTTAATTCTCTCAAATCTTTGACATCTTTACCACCGTTAACCGATAGACTTCCTAAAGTTCCGTGTATTTCTGCCATGTAAGGAGTGAACCATTTACCATCAATTTCTTTTGAGCCACAATTATTTATTTTCACAATCTTGCCACTTTGACATAATTCTCCGACCCATCCACGTAATTTATTCAATTCAATATCCTGTAGCTTTTCCTTATACAGCGGGTTATTGAATGATTTATCTAAACCACCACCCTGAGACATGAGTTTCAATAATCCCTGAGCATCCTTTGGAATTGGTGCTTTGTTTAGATAATAATCATTGAGTTCTTTACTGGTAAGTTCAGTTGCCAAACTCCTAGTTCCAAGTAATCTCTGTAAAACAGTTGGGTCGATATCTTTGACCAAGAATGCCCTTGTTTTCATCGACATTAAATCTTCAAATGCAGACATGAATAATGACATTCCTAGTCTTGAAGGAATTGTCATTTTTTGGTGTACAATTCGAGCATCACCCTCAATACAAGAGTTTAGGAATTGGTTTAGACTTGTGATGTCTATGTCTGCGAACATAATTTCATTTTTTGCTTCTCGCATCAAAAGACTATCATCTATTGTTCTGTGCTTATTTAGAAGAGCATCTGCTTTTTGCTGAAACTGTTGAGGACTGATCTCTTCGGCACCGATACGTTTTGGAATGATCAATGAACGTCCTGCAACTTCCTTGAATCTCTTAGCAAAAATTTGGGTACTGATGATGTATCTTTCAATAATCTCAATATGATTATTGGTTCTAAATGAATCATACATTTCTCGTGGCTCAATTTCCTCTGAAGTTCTTAGTAATAGTCCGTTTTCATCGAATGACATCTCTATCACACTGATGTTCTTAGTTTCAGCAAGTCCAGCTAAAAAGTATCCAAGTGCCGTATTAAATCCTCTTCCTCTACAAGTCGTAATCATATATGTCGGATGTCCGCCACTAATGATTTGTTCTACCAGCATCCTCGAAGGATCTGGAACTTGGAAAGATTCTATAGAGTGTTCCTCTAAGTGCCTAGCAATTGCATTGGAGACCTGATTAGATAATCCATAAGCATCACGCAAAATTATCCTTGGGTCGACTTCCTTTCTAAGAGAAATAATACAATGACCGATTAAATCAAGCAATGCATTAGATAATTCGCGAGAACGAGATCGTGCCTCTCCCGACCATGATGGTACGGTGGGCCTATATCCTGTAACCGCAGTTACATTTACCCTAGTACCTTGAATATTTGTAACTCGATAGGTTGAACCTCCGAGTAAAATCACGTCTCCACTTCTTAGATTGGAAACGAAAGAACCAGATAATTGTCCAAGAATCGAACCTTCTGCATTGAAAACTAGATATGAATTATCAGGTGCAATAGTTCCAATATTTGTATAGTAAATCATTCTCGAATATCCTCTCTTACCGTAGGTATTCTCTTCCCAATCTACCCATACTCGCCTTTCTTCTTCTAGCATATCAAGTACTTCTATGAAATCATCATACTCGAAGTTTCTATACGACCAGGCATTGACAATCACCTCGAATGCCTCATCTATGTCGATTTCATTAATAATTACCAATCCAATCATGAATTGTGCGACAACATCGAGACAATTCTCTGGAAAATCTAGCCGATCCATGTCACCTTTCTGAATTGCTGACTGAAGAGCAGCCAATTCAATCAAATCATCAACACTTGTCGGTAAAAATCTAGCTCTTGGAATGCCACCAACATGGTGACCTGCACGGCCAATTCTCTGTAGTGCAGTTGCAATATCACCTGGGCTTCCAACTTGAAGAACCAAATCTACTGAACCTATATCGATACCCATTTCTAATGATGATGAGGTTACAACTGCCCTAAGATGGCCATGTTTCAATTTCTTTTCAACATTAAGTCTGATTTTCTTGTCCATCGAACCATGATGACCAGCGACAAGATCGCCTAAATACGGTCTTAATCTTTGAACAATGGTTTCAGTCATTTTTCTTGTGTTAGCAAAAACAAGTGTTGTTGTGTGCGCCGAAATCAAGTCAGCAATGGCTTCTATGTTAGCATCTAGAATTTTCATTACAGCCAAGTCGCTGAATTTTTTATGTGTAATTAGAATATCTAAATCTAATTCACGTGAACCTGATACCTTAGCAATACTAACCCTGCTGCTATTATTTCTGCTTTCTTGGTCATCACTTGCTACTAAGTACTCCGCTACTTTTTCGAGTGGCTCCATAGTTGCTGAAATACCAATTCTTTGCACTGGTACCTTTAGCAGAGTATCTAGATAGGATAATGTAAGTGCTAAGTGGACCCCTCTTTTTGTTGGAACAAGTGAGTGTAGTTCGTCAACAATCATATATTCTAATTCACTAACAATTGGTTGGAATCTAGGTGATGTGATAGCTATTGCTAGGCTTTCAGGAGTCGTAATTAGTATATGGGGGGGATTTCTTAGCATCTTTTGTCGATCTGATTGACTTGTATCTCCAGTTCGTAGTCCAACTTTTATTTCCTGAGCCCTATCAGGAAGGTATGATTCAGAGATTTCTGTTAGAGGTCCGATAAGATTTCTTTGAATATCATTTGCTAGAGCCTTTATTGGTGAAATGTATACACAATGAACCTTCTTCTCTAATTTATTATCTAGTGCTAATCTGACCAACTTATCGATGATTGTCAAAAATGCAGTTAGTGTTTTACCTGAACCAGTTGGTGAACAAAGAAGTAGATTTTTTCTTTCCAGTATAGCTGGAATAGCTAATTTCTGAGGCCTAGTGAAATCGGGAAAAGAGTCCTTGAACCAGTTCCTAACTGGTGGACATAATTTCTCCAATAACTCCTCCGTGGAGTATGGAGAATCTAAGTACTCTATTTCAACCATTTTTTTTCTCACTTTCCCAATGGTGCGAATCGTGAGTATCGAGTACTTCAAAACTTCGCCTTTACCTATACCCTAAAGAGGTTAATTTGCTAAAAAAAAACATATTGAAAATTTATTGTTCAAATAATCCAAAACATCCTTCTACAAGTCACTGCTCTCCAAATTATTGCTTTTGTTAGTCGATTAAAGAATAAATTTAACATCCAATCTGGTAGTCTGAACATAATACTACCAATTTTGAAAGATCTCTTTGAGTTTAGCATTACTCTGCCCATCTGTTTTTTCCAAATCTTTTCATATTCACTTAAATTCATATCATTTTTGATATGTTGAACAATAACTTGACCTGCAATTCTTCCTCCAATCATGGCTATTGTAATACCGGCACCATTTGATGGTAATACCATTCCAGCAGAATCTCCCACCAAGACATAATTACCTTTGACGAATTTCTTTATTGTCCCAGACATTGGTAGAGAACCCGCTCCATTAAATGTCGAAGTTCCGTCATATTTATCGATGAAATCTTTAGCAATAATATTCAAAGATTTACCCTTTGAAAAGTTCTTTTGAATCCCTAGCCCGATATTAGCGCCTGAGGATTTGGGGAACATCCAAGCATAACCGCCAGGAGCCATTGAACCGAAATGCAATTCGACAGCATCTCCGTAATCCCCTTCCTTGAGAGAAAATTTAACCGGGATATTGGTCGACTTTTCTTTCCAAAATGCCCTTCTTACTGGGTCATTATGACCTCCAGCACCAACAATAACCTTGGCCCTGATTTCTTCACCATTGCGAATAAAAACACTGTTTCCTTCAATTTTATTGACAAAGCATCCGACTTTGTATTCTGCTCCAGCCTGCTTTGCCAATTCAACTAATGCTTCATCATGAGCAACACGGTTTAGAACCAGTCCTTCAAAGTCAAATTCCAGTGACTTTCCAGAGGGAGTGATTATTTTCATTATTTCAGTACGTTTTGAAATGGCACTTTCTGGAGTCTTGAATAAATCATCCATATCTGGGACGTTGGGACATAATCTTCGCATTTCATCATTTGTTGGTACTAACTCCCCACATTGTAGGGGAGAGCCAATCGATTCACGAGAATCTACAACTATTACACTAACACCTGATTGAGCAACGTAGCGTGCTACAGTACTACCTGCAGGCCCTCCACCTATGATTACAACATCATAATCATATTCAACAGACATATTTGACCCCGTTGTAGTTGCCAAATCTGAGTTGTTATTAACCATGCGTATTGTTACATATGACGCAATTATGACGGTCAATTTCAAAGGCAAAGAACTTCACGCCAATTTGAGGGGTGCCTATGTCGGACGTTGAAAGCAGTCGTTTAGAGAGATTATCAGGTATGCTTAAACGCCGAGGAATTATTCTTCCAGCATTTGAAATCCATGGAGGCTCCAAAGGTTTGTATGATTTTGGTCCTGTTGGGGGAAGAATTAGGAATCGAGTGAATCAGACTTGGATTGATCATTGGACTTCACTCGGTAATATCACAGAAATTTCATGTCCTACTGTAACTCCATATGAGGTTCTAGAGGCTAGCGGACACGTTGGTGAATTTTCAGACTTCATGACAGATTGTATTGCATGTGGAGAGGCCAGTAGAGCTGACACTCTTCTCGAAGATTTCCACCCTAATCCAGATGCATTATCAAAAACTGCACTTCAGCAACTTTTAGATGATTCAAAACCTATTTGCCCTATCTGTGGTGCAAATGATTGGAGTGCAATAACAGCACAAAATTTGATGTTTAACACAACGATTGGTGCTGGTGAATCAGGCCGTCAAGGTTTTCTTCGTCCTGAAACCGCACAAGGTATGTTCACTTCTTTTCAATCATTATATCGACATAACCGCGAAAGGTTACCGTTTGGAGCAATTCAGGTCGGTAAAGGCTATCGAAATGAAATCTCTCCTAGGCAAGGAATGATTAGATTGAGAGAATTTAATATGGCCGAGTTGGAGTATTTTATCGACCCTGAAGAAGAGATAAATCATGACCTATCTAAGTGGGATGATATATTATTTTCACTTATTCCCGATAGTGGAGAAGAGATATCCAAGCCACTATCTGATGCAGTAGAATCCGGTTTAATCAGACATTCAACTGTGGGTTATTTCATAGGAATGACATATGACTTCTTGATGAAAGTAGGCATCAACGCTGATAAATTACGTTTTAGGCAACATGAGTCTGATGAAATGGCTCATTATGCGCTCGATTGCTGGGATGCAGAAATTCTTGGCTCATATGGTTGGGTTGAGTGTGTTGGTATTGCTCACAGAGGATGTTATGATTTACAGGCTCATGAAAATTTTACCGGTAAGACATTGAGAGCTAGACGTGAATTTAAGGAACCTAAAACTATTGAAATCGATGGGTGGACTATTGAAGGTTCAGTTGCTGGGCCAGCATTTCGTTCACTTGCAGGCGCAGTCAAGTTAGCCATTGAGAATTTACCATTAGATACAGAATTTCCTTGTGAAGTTACTATTGATTCTGGTGAATCAATAATGGTCAATCCTGAACATGTAAAGAGAAATCAGAACACCGAAGTGATATCTGGTGAATGGTTCATCCCTCATGTAGTTGAACCTGCTTTTGGAATTGATAGGATTATTTGGCATGTACTAGATCATGCTTATGATGAAATTGAAAAGGGTGATGAACGCTACACAGTACTAAGACTAAACCAAAACATTGCATCGGTTGATTATTGCGTATTTCCTTTATTTGAGAAAGATGGAATGGGAGAAATTGCTCGTCAATTGAATTCAAAGATTTGTTCTAAATCTGGTGTTATATCATTGTATGATTCGAGCGGTTCTATCGGAAGAAGATATGCAAGAGCGGATGAAATAGGGGTTCCCGTTTGTATAACAGTTGATCACCAAACTCTAGAGGATAATACCGTAACACTTAGGTCTCGAGATTCAGGTGAACAAAAGAGAGTGGATATTGAATCCCTCTATTAGTTCTGTAATAATAGAAATTCAATAATTTCTAAGTTAATGTTCAAGAACCTTCGAACATTGGAAAATCCATGGCTACTGTAAGTGATTGGACCGAGAGATATCGGCCAAAATCAGAAAGCCATCTTGAAGGTAATGATGCCCAAAGAAGAAAAATTCGTGATTGGCTTAATCAATGGCAAGGTGGTATGCCTAAGAAAAAAGCATTACTATTAGTCGGACCACCAGGTGTTGGCAAAACCACAGTTGCAAGAGCAGTGGCTCAAGATATGGGTTGGAGTGTGATTGAACTAAACGCTTCTGATGCAAGAAATGCTGCTACGATACGTAAAGCTGCTACTCAAGGTGCCACTCATCGTTCCTTGTTTCACAATCCAAATGATAAGCAGCAGAGAACATTGATTTTACTCGATGAAGTTGATCATTTATCTGGAGGCTTAAAGAAAGTCAATCAAGATAAGTTGAATAAGGCCATAATGGGAGAGGAAGTCGGTGGTAATCCGGTTACATTTTCGGGTGATTCTGGAGGTAAAGCAGAATTATTGAGGCTATTGAATGAAACAAAGCAACCAGTCATTTTAGCATGCAATGAAGTTATGGGTTTGTGGGGCAAGGGTTCTTCTTGGCGTTCTACACGAGATAGATTTCAAAAACATTTGATTACATTAAATTTTGAAAGAGCCAATGACGAAGCACTTAGAAGGATTGCTAGAAGAGTATTGAAATCTGAAGATATTGAATTCGAGGCACAAGCGGTCGAGAAACTAGTAGAGCGAAATCCTGGCGACTTAAGGGCCCTAGTCCGTGATTTACAAGTTATTTCAACTACAGTTGATGGCTTGTTAACTGTACAATTAGTTGAATCATTTATCGAGTCAGGAGAACGCGATATTTCTGTCGAAGTATTTCCAGGATTAGATAAATTATATCGCTGCTCAACAGCATCCGAAGCAGTTCAAGCTGGAAGAACAATTGACAAATCACCTAATGAGTTACTAAATTGGATTCACTGGAATAATCCCTCATTGATTTCAGATAAAATGATTCTACGTCGAGGTAACCAAGCATTGAGTGTTTCTTCAAAGATGTTGTCTGCACAATACGACAATACTGCACATAGGTCATGGTATTGGAGTGGACAACTTTCAGGACTTGCAGCATCAGTAGTCAATAAGAATCCATTTGCCGAAAGAATATATCCGTCATATCCTAATTTTCTTCGTAGAAATTCAGCAAACATTAGACCATCAATTATTGAACAATTAGCGAAGGGCCCCGGCATAAGTAAATCTACAGTTAGGGATGAGATGTTACCTATATTGACATCACTTTTATCTCCTAATTCTATAGTTGGTGATCCAAATGACTATTCAATATCTATGAGTTATAATTTATCAGGAGAGGAGCACGCCACTCTTGCGGGTTTGATTCTCAGTCGCCGCTCAACTAAGGACATTATTTCTAGTTATAATGAAGAGAAATCAAAAATTCAAATCTTACCGAGTGATGATTATGCTGAAGAAGAATTGGTAGATACTAATGCCGAAATCAAAAGTGATTCTAAAGATGATGATTCAACACCGCCTGGGCAGATGAAATTATTCTAGTCTTTTTCATTCTTAGAGGGTAATAATCTCTTGAAAAGAGCCACAGCAGTCCTGTCTGCTTGTTCCCTTTCTTCCTTTGCCCAAGTGCTTGGGTGCAAAAGAATGACCGCTGTAAGTAGTTCAAGTCTTCCAAACCACATCAATACGGAAGTGATTAGTAGAGTGATTGAATTCATTCCCGCCCATGTTTCACTTGGTCCGTAGTCCCCCAATGCTGGCCCAGTGTTACCTAGGCTTGAGGCAACAACAGAAATAATACTTTCAAAAGAATCGTTTTCCATAAATATGGCTAGTAGTATACACGAGATAGCAAATAATCCAATCCAAACAAATAACATACCAACAATCAGTCCTAATTGTTGTCTCTCTACCACTTCACCATTCATTCGAATCCTTTGTATTCTTCTTGGTTGAGCAATTTTAACCAACTCTCTCATTGCTACTTTGAACGCCAAATTTATTCTTAGAAGTTTTAATCCACCACTTGTAGAACCTGCACATGCTCCAACTATCATCAGGATTAAGAAAATTATTTTGGTCACCATTGGCCATACAATATAATCAGTAGAAGCATACCCAGTAGAGGTTCCAATAGAAATAACATTGAAAATACTGTACCTAAAGCTATTTCCTAATGCCATGTCTGTTGAAATTAGTGCAATCACCATTGCCCCAATTGCCATCCCAATATATACGAGATAACTCCTAAATTCTTCATCACCATATGCTTGTTTAAATTCCTTCATACATATTAGCCAGATCAATGTAAAATTAACTCCGGCTAAAAACATGAAAATCACAATGATTGTTTCAACTGCAATTGAATCAAAATATCCAATACTTGCATCATGCGTCGAGAATCCTCCTGATGCTACCGTTGTTAGAGCATGATTTACAGAGTCAAAAAATGTCATTCCTCCAATAAATTTTAACAGTAGCATTTCAATTATCGTCAAGGCGATATAAAGTCCCCAAAGCGTGATTGCAGTCTGTCGAAGTTTAGGTTTAAGTTTAGACAATGAAGGTCCTGTTAGTTCAGCTCTAGCAAGTGCCATTCCGCCACCAATAATTCTAGACAGAATCATCATGCCCAGCATAATTATTCCCATGCCGCCTAGCCATTGTGTTAGTGATCTCCAAATCAGTAATCCTTTAGGTTGTGCATTAATACAATCAATAGTACTTCCTGGGATACAATTAGGGCTCATTGCTGGAGAGATTACTGTTGCACCAGTAGTTGTAAAACCTGACATCGACTCAAACCAAGAATTAACAGCACCTCTTGCTATGTCCATGAATTGTATATTATCGGTAAAAGGACCATTGAAAACACCTCCAAACCAATATGGAAGTGCACCGATAAATACTGCTAGAGGCCAAACTAAAGCAACAGCAGCAAACGCTTCTTTATCTCTGAGTCTATCGCCTGTATCTGTTCTAGTAATACTCAATAGAATCAAACCTAGGCTAGGTGAGATTAAACATGGAAGCGCAAATGAGTATAGTGCAATTTCTATGCTATCCAGCCATGCTGTTGCAAGACCACAAAGAAAAAGAGGGATAGTTAGAGCAATTAGCGTCCATCCCAGTATTAGGAATAAAACATCTTTTCGCATATTCACACCTTGAATTTACGCTCCAAATCAGAAATTCGATCTGGGCTACAGAAAATTATCAGACGGTCATTGGCTAAAATAGTCTTCTCAGGGGATGGCCTAAGCGTCTCCCAATATCCTTCATTAGATTCTCTTTGAATAAATGCGATCCTCATCCAGTCAGGGAATCCAGAATCAGATATTCTCTTGTTAGCAAACTTGTGAGAGTCATCAATTCGCATACTTATACCAACAATATTTGGGACATTGGACAGAACGGCATATGCGCCTGCTGCCTTGGTGTGTATGTGTGCAAGTATATTGTCAACAGCAACTCTTTTTCTGTCCACTGCAAATGTAATTCCCATTCTTTGAGTGACTTTTACCAAATCTGCATCATAAAGAAGTAAACCAGTCCTTTGAACTCCCATGTCACTTGCAAGCAAAGCTGCAGCAATACTATCATGGTCAGATTCTAACGCTGCAATTGCAATATGATTGTCAGGAATACCTACTTCGGTTAATATTTCTCTATCTAGATGGTCACCATGTATTACTTCGAGGTTAGGATGTGAGCCAATTGAGGAACCTGCTAGGTTATTTGCCATCTGTAAATCTCTTTCAATTACAGTTACATTTGCACCATTTTCGAGCCAATTTTCAGCAATTAATTTACCAATTTCATTGGCTCCTATAATGGCAACTTTGGGATTGATTGGGAAATCACTAACTTCATGTCCAAAAATATTCAAGATTCGATTGAAACTACTCAAACCAGTGGTAGCCACAGCGATTTTATCATTAGGCATCAGCATAAAATCTCCATCAGGAACTATGCTCCTTTCACCCTCTCTTTTCACACCCACAATAAGTGGAATTCCGCCATCGATAGTTTTTCCAGCATCTCTAAGTGTTTTAAAAACCAAGTTTTCAGCATTTTTTGTTACATCCAATTCAATAATGAAAGCATCATGTCCAAAAGGTATTACTTCTTCAATCGATGAAGACCTAAGACCGGTGTGTAGTCTTCTAATTGCGCTTTCTAGAGGATTTATTGCATGATTCACCTTTGCCCATTTTGTCAGATGCCCTTGTTTTTGCTCTTGGATAAAATTCATTCCTCTCACACGACATAGTGATAGCAGAGGCTTAGCCTTTGGTCCACCAAACTCGTAGTGTGCATGTTCGGCAATGGCACAGGCAATTAGGTTTCTTTCATCTGAATTAGTTGCAGCAACGAAGACCTCTGCTTCTCCAATACCGGCCTCATTGAGTTTATGTCTTGTAGTTAGATCTCCATGTATTACCAATACGTCGAGATTTTGAGCATTCTTTACCGCTCGAGAATCAAAATCCATTAAGACAACATCCATTTCTTCAGCCCTTAATGCACGAGCAAGTTCAGTACCTACTCTACCAGCGCCACCAATGATTATTCGCATACTATCACCTCAAGTTCTCTGCTAACTTCTTTATTTGGAATGTTCCGCCGGTTCCTTCTTGGAATTCGAGAGTTGAAAAACTCCTTTGTCTTTCAACATCACAACATCTAACGCCAGGTTGATAGTATGCTTTTACTAGATTTCCTGATGGGTCAGCTTCTTCAATCCAATCGATGAATGCAGTTGGTGTGTGAAGAAGCCATTTGTTATTAACGACGTCAACAGAACCTTCGACAAAGCATGAATCTAATTCGATATTTTGACTTATACACCAACTATCGCTCATAGGTAATAGAATATAGCCCCAAGCATGGCCTTCCCAGGTTTGGAATGTTGAATCAGTAAGCGCTCCAAATACATACCATCCAGGTATACCCTTAGTTCTAAGTATAGAAAAGAAGGCATTTGTTTGCTCATCACAGTCACCGATACTCGCAGCAAGACATGCAGGCCCACTTCTAGCTACAACTGGAGCCTCCTTGTCATATGCAACGTTTTTGTGTAAGTAGTCGAAAGTTGCTCTGGCAAATGCATATGCATTATCAGAACGTCCTTCTGGGATAGATGCTGATATTGTATCTGCAGTCTCTTGAACAATATCGAATTGAATTGCATCGATCGCATAATTTTGGTAAGGGCCATCTTCGCCAATCATCGAACCTCGGTTATACCATTGCTTAGCACCGAATTGAATTAATTTTGAACCTCCTCCTCTCTCACTAATGTCGTCAAAAGTTCCACTCCTGTCAACATTAATTCCATCTTCATATCCAGCAATTCTTGAATCGACTCTAGTGGATGACCACCATGAATATGATGTACTGGTTAGATTAACTGCAAATGTAACTCTGGCGGATTCACCAGGGCTCAAACTGAGATTAAATCTAACACAATTACCAATTTTACAATCATTAATTCCTGGTCCTACGCCTGGCCACCAAACGGTGTGTCCATTGCTTGTAGTGATTTTATCATCAAATGATTTAGATGGTATCCCATTAAGCGGTATAGGGATTTTTTCAGCATCATTTATGATAACTTCAATGGAATTGATAATCTGAATAGACTCAGGTGTAGCATTTGGTGTGACTCCGTCAGTGTAAACAAAACTAGAATTCTGTTCATACAGAGATGAAACATCAGTAGGAATTGCAAGACTTTCAGTAGCATAACTATTTCCAGCAGAGTTATAGTAGTCTATTGATTTACCAAGAGTATATGTTGTTTCAATAGGATATAGATGATATGGTGCGGCAGCCAGTTGAACGTATTCCTGAATACCGGCCCATTTTTCAAAAACATGCTCTCTAGCTTGTGGTGATAGCATTATGAAAGCGACTAAACCTAGCATTACCACGCTTCTAAAGCGGTTTTTCCTCCTTTTCAATATATTTCTTCTCTTTCCTTTATGAGTCATTACTATTCCAGATTTACTGGGTCTCTTGGTTTTCATGTATGTAGATTCAACAGTTCCTCGATTGAATTGTTGCTCAGCAGCAAAGTTAGGAGATTTAATGTTGGCCAAAACCCTCCCGCAGGAATAGCAAATAGTATCACCCGGTAAGGTGACACTTCGGCAATAAGGGCAGTTACCCATATCACACCGTCTATATCGGCATTGTATAACGATTACCTGCGGAAAGCCACCAAATCCTTTATTTGTTAAGTCAGTGAAATAATTGGTAATTATTGTTCAATGCATCGAGTAAAGGTTTACTTACTCAGATGAATCATCACTTTGTCTTTTATTCACGATTTCTTTGGTGCTATTCTTCTCCATCCTCGCTTGTCGTGCCCATATTTTTCTCAGTCTCTTTTTTCCTTCGCTAGGAATGGATTCCCAAATCCAAATATTTGAATTTCTAGTGAAAATTAGAGTTATAGGGATAATAAAAATCCATGCTTGCGGATTTATCATTGCAAATGGGAACATAATCATGTAGCCACATCTCCAAAATGAAGATCGCAAAACAGCCCCCCAACGCTTTCCTTTTAGCATCAAATGCCCATGATAACTGTTAATCAGAGCTTCGCATCTAGGACTAAAAATCGCAATTCCCGAAATTGTAATTGCCAATTGGATGTAATTAAAACCAAATAAATCTCTAACTTCAATTGTTTTGTAAATCATTATCATAGAAACCATTCCGCCCACAGCTAATCCTAATGCCCAGCCACTTGTTGTCTGCGAACTACCTTTACGCACTCGATCTCGTCTCAGTAAAAGATGCGAAGCAACAGATGCTAATACACAAATAATTACTATGTTAAGGGGATTAACTAATTGTTGGCTATCATCAAGAAACATTGAGAGATAAGGAATGATAACAGAATCATGCGCTAATCTACCGTATATGCCACCAAGAAGTAAGCCCCAGAATATATTACTCCATGCAGTAGGTAAATCATAAAAACCCGAATATTTGGTCATTACTCCTCTCCAACCCAATGTCATTCCAATTAAAGCGGCAATACTTGCCAATTGGAACAACAAAAATGTCGAAGCCATATATGGGCCTGATGGTTTTACTTCATCAAGTCAATGTAAGAATTTTTAATTTGCGTTGGATTCAAAGACCTTCAAGGTTAGGCCGTGCTATGGCAAGACTACTATTGTTCGGTGGGAAAGGCGGAGTAGGTAAGACTACCACTTCTGCTGCAACTGCCGTATGGTTGGCTGATTCAGGTCTGAAAGTTCTAATTGTTTCTAGCGACCCTGCTCATTCAACATCAGATTCTTTGGGTGTCGACATTGGGACAGAACCAACACCTATCGATGGAGTAGATGGTTTATTTGGCCTCGAAATGGACCCTGAATCTAAAATTTCAAATCTTCTTCCAAAGTTGGGTAAAATGGTTGACGGTATGAACAATAAAGGAGGCATTGGCGGTCTTGGAAGTTTGAGTATGATGCTAGATCCCAATGCTAAAGAAGAAATGGAAGACATGAAATCAGAAATTCAAACCTCTGAAATGATTCTACCAGGTTTGGATGAAGCATTGGCTTTTGATGAGTTACTAAGGCATGTCGAAGATCCAAATTGGGATGTTATTGTTTTTGATACTGCACCGACAGGCCACACGCTAAGATTTTTGTCACTTCCTGAAATAATCGAGGCTTGGTCTGGTAGACTGATTCGTATGATGAGAATTTCAGGTGGAATACGTTCAATGCTATTTGGTAGTAAGGAGAGTGACGAAATGAAGGAGGAATTAGAAAAATTCCGTCGTCGTGTTTTACATGTACGTAGAGTCCTTAGTGATGAGGAATTAACATCATTCACACTTGTTACAATACCAGAGAGAATGGGAGTCAACGAAACAATCAGGGCCCACAAATCATTGATTGAATTTAATCTTCCAGTACATAGTTGCTTAGTTAACCGTTTAACTCCGGAATTCGAACATCCTTTCCTAGCAAAAAGAAGAGAAGCAGAACTTGTTCGCATCTCAGAACTTGAAGAAAAACTTGATTCTGTTGACGTTGCCTCTCTTGAATTATTTGACCAAGAAGTAGTTGGCGTCGAAAATTTGAGAAATGTTGGCCTTACATTATATGGGGTGCCAGCAAAAATTGAGGATTCTCTTGGGCCACACAAAGTTGGTGAATTATTGAAGCATGATATTCATCGGGGCATGGTCAAAGAATCACATGATGGATTTGAGAGGATATTCCTTCACTTCCCAGGAATAAAACGTGATGAACTTTCACTTCGAAGTAATGATGGAGTTTTGTATATTGGTTTGAATGGAAGAGAACGTGAAATTGAGACTAGCGTGCCAGTAAAAGCAAGTCAAGTGGATGCAAAATTAGAAGGCGATGTACTAAGACTTGATATTCCATTGGAATGATTTTCTAATGAATGGGTTCAAAGAGTAAAACGGTTACGGACTAACATGGCACTCGAAGGGCTATCTAGAGGGATATTCCGTTCTCTCGGCTTTCTTAAAAATAGAAGGAAGTTGGATGAGGAAGAACTTCGAGAAATGACTCGTAGTCTTAGAAGAGCCTTACAAGAAGCTGATTTTAACGTTCGTCAAACCAAGGAAATTGTTGAGAGGCTTGAAAACCGATTGAAAGAAGAGGAGCCAAGGCCGGGTCTAAATTTACAAACTCACGCAATGAATATCCTGTATACTGAACTTGTAAGGATTTTAGGTCCGTCTCATGAATTCCAACCACGAGGGTCTACTCTTCTTCTAGTCGGTCTTTATGGTCAAGGTAAAACAACTACTACTGCTAAATTAGCTGAATGGTATAGAAGAAAGCATGGTCTTCGAGTTGCAGTCATTGAGGCTGACGTACATCGACCAGGGGCTTATGCTCAACTATCTCAACTTTTAGAAGATACATCTGTAATAGTTTATGGGGAACCAGAAAATAAAGATGCAGCCTCTATTGTTAGGAATGGACTGAAAGAATGTGCATCAGCAGATATGGTTATTGTCGATACTGCCGGTCGTCACCAATTAGATGAGGAGTTAGTAGAAGAACTGGAGAATATTTCATCTTTAACAAGAGCCACAGAAAGATGGCTTGTAATCGATGCACAAGTAGGTCAGGCTGCAGGTCCAGTCGCCGCATCATTCCATACTTTGGCCGGTGTAACTGGAATAGTAGTGACAAAATTAGACGGTACTGCTAGGGGTGGTGGTGCACTTTCAGCGGTGGCTGCAACTGGAGCTCCAATTGTACATATTGGTGTGGGAGAAAAGGTCAGTGACTTGGAAAAATTTGAATCAGATAGGTTCATCTCGCGTCTCTTAGGAATGGGAGACATTCAAGGTTTGATCGACCTTGCACCCGAAGATTTAGATGAAGAAGAAGCCATGAGATTAACTCAGAGGATGATGAGCGGTAGATTCACCCTAAATGACATGTATAAGCAAATGGAGATGATGTCTAAAGTTGGTACAATCGATAAATTAATGTCGTTTTTACCTGGAAATATGCTTGGTGGACTTGGAGGAATGTCGAAGTCACAGAAGCATGCAATGCAAGGCAACTTAGATCGTTACAGAACTATTATGGATAGTATGACTGGCTGGGAAAAGAATGAACCTGCAAAAATAAAAGCAGATAGGATAAAGAGAATTGCTCGTGGTTCAGGTGTTCGTGAGAAAGATGTACGGGAATTGATTGGTCAATGGAATCGTTCTAGAAAAATGATGAAAGGAATGGGCGGTAATCGTAAACTAAACAAACAAATGAGAAAAATGATGAAAGATGGAGATATGGATATGGACCCTTCATCATTTGGAATGTAATAATTCAATCATCCAAAGGAGGCAAATCTGGGACATTTTTGGTATTGGCTGCTTTTTCAGCGGCCAGTCTGGCCTCTTCTTCTTCTTTAGCAATTCTAGAATTCTCTTCTTCCTGATTTTTAGCTTCAATTTCTGCTGCAATTCTAGCATTCTCTTCTGCTAACCTTTTCGCTTCCTCTTCTTCAGCAATCCTCGCTTCTTCTTCAGCCAATCTTTTAATTTCTTCGAGTTCTGCGTTTATCTTTGCCTCTTCGGCTTGCTTTTCCCCTTCAGTTATTCTAATTGATTCTTCTACCATTTTCAAATGTGCTTCCTCTGCCAACTTTCTTTGAGCTTCATCTTCTGCTCTAATTTTAGCATCCTCTTCAGCCTTTAATTTCGCCTCTTCTTCAGTCTTTTTTCTAACTTCTTCCTCGGCAGCAAGTCTTTTCTCTTCTTCTAGTTTCTGTTGTAGCTCTTCTGCAAGTCTTTTCTCTTCCTCGAGTCTAGCTTCCGCCTCCGCCATCTTTCTGGCATTTTCTTCGTCAGCAAGTCTTTTCTCTTCTTCTTCTTCAGCCGTTTTGCGAGCTTCTTCTTCTTCTTTTAGTGCTCTTAGTCGCTCTTCTTCGAGTTTTTTCTCTGCCTCGAGCCTAGCTTCCGCTTCAGCCTTTTTACGAGCCATTTCTTCTTCGAGTGCTCGTTGCTCAGTTTCTGCAATTAATCTCTCTTCTTCTTCAATCTTAGCTTTAGCCTCGGCTTCAACTCTCAATCTAGCATCCTCTTCGGCTTTCATACGTGCAGCCGCTAAGGCATTTGCTTCTTGTTCAATCTTCGCTAGAGCCTCTACTTTCGCTTCCGCTTCAATACGCAATCTTGCTTTCTGTGCAAGTTCTTGTTCTAGTCGTGCTTGCTCCTCCAATCTTTCACTTAGAGTGTATCTCTCCATTACAACATTGTATATTTCATTATAATCTTCATCACTCATATCTAATGTTTCATTATGTGCAAGTACCATTAATTGCTCAATATCTGACTGAGAAAAAGTACCTTCGTGAGTTCCTAATACAGTTTTTAGTACTTGGTAAAATTTTCTTTGTTCGGATTTTATCATGCCATCAGAGGTGATGAAATCTTGGACAATAGTCAGAATCTCCGTCATGTTCAAATCATCGGACATAGTTATTCCATGTATCATTGGTTTTTGTCCTTTACTACTATACTGTAAGGGTCATTAATATGTTTTTGCCAGTATTACCTTTCTGGTGGTAAGTTTACCTGACATATGGCACGGTTGCTCAGACTCAAATGTATCAGTAGCATCACCCAAAAATGTTAGTCCAGTATGTCGCTCAATAACTTCAGCATGAGCATCTGTTCCATCAAATGCTATCTGGTATATTTTCCCATCTTCGATTTCACCATTCATCTTCCATTTTCCATCGATTTCTACAAATTCAGGTAAAGGTTGAATTACATCATCCATGTGAATTGAAGATCGTTTTCGTAATTCATCTGCAATTTCCTTCAGTGAATTCCTGCAACTTTCGGCGATAGTGTCCATCGGTAACGGTTCTTTTCCACCAGTCCTTTTTGCAGCAAAAACAGTTCCTTGAGCAATATCTCTTGGTCCAATGTCAAGTCTTAGAGGAACTCCTTTAATTTCCCAGTCATAATATTTCTGACCAGCACGAATATCTCTTGAGTCAACTTTCACCCTAAAACCACTTTCTCGTAATGTTTCAGCAAGAGCATTAGCAGCACTAATCGTATCGACTTCTGAATTCTTCTTTATCATTGGACAAATAACAATTTGGTGAGGTGCAATTGCAGGTGGCATAATTAGTCCATTATCATCTCCATGCATACCGACCACTGCCCCTAGCAATCTCTCTGACATTCCATAGGTAGTCTGATGGCAGTATTCTTGTTTTGCTTCAAGATTTTCATATGATATATCGAATGCTTTGGCCCACTGGTCACGGTAATGATGGCAAGATGCAACTTGTAGTGTTCGACCATTTGGCATTACTGCGTCGATTCCAATGGTATACCAAGCACCTGGAAAAGTGTCCCATACTGGTCTCTTTGCTTTGATTATAGGTAAACATAAATCATTCATAATTCGGTCAACTATCTCCAAGTCTTCGGTAATTTGACTAGAAGCATCCTCCTCATTAGCATGTGCAGTATGCGCTTCAAAGAAGTGAATTTCTCTAACACGAATAAAGGAACGAGTTTGTTTAGTTTCATATCTAAATGTATTAACCATTTGATATATTTTAAGTGGTAAATCTTTGTGAGATCTAATCCAAAGTGGGAACATAGTATACATTGCAGTTTCAGATGTTGGTCGTAAAAACATTGGAATATCTAACTCATTATCTCCGGCATGTTTGACCCAATAAACTTCCTTCTTGAATCCTCCTTCTTCGTCTTCATCCCTCAATTCATCAGGGTCGACACCTTCCTCTCTTGCCCTCTTGAGTCTAGCTACGAGTGCATTCTCTTTTTCGAGAAGATTCTCAGGAATTAGGAGTGGGAAATTAACTTCTTCATGACCTGTTTTTTCCATTTCATTATGAGTTAAATTATCTATCAGCCTCATTGTTTTCCAACCATAAGGTCTCCAAACATCCATACCCTTGATTGGATATCTTTTATCGACAAGATCTGAGGCTTCAACTATGAACGGATACCATTCATTGAAATTATCAACCTTCGAAGGTATTCCTCTTTTGGCTTTACCCGGACCTTGGCTCATATTTTCAACTGCTATCATCTCTCTCATCAAGATGACGCTTAAAAAATAAAAATTAGCCGGTTATCAGTTCTTTTTTATTAATGCCAAAATTGCCGCTAAACACCATACAATTTCTAAAACCAAGAATGCCCATTCATAAATCAATAATGCACGTACGGCTAGTAGACCTGAACCAAAAGCCATCAATAAGAGATATTTGGGATCTTTACTTTGAATTACATTTCTAGTTTCCAACAAGAACGCTGCTAAAATACAAATCATACCTAAGTAGGATATCATCTCAGTAAATAGATCTAAATCCATTCATCTCACTTCTTGCGCAGTAACATTAGAGTTCCTATCAACAATACTGCAATCGCAACTACATCGGGAATTCCGATTGCGCCTGAAGTCCCACCAAGGCCACTCGAACCGTCACTTAAAATTGAGAAAGACCAACCATCTGATGAGTTAATTTTATGTGGACTTAGCAAATTGATTCTAGTTTGTTCTACACCTCGACATTTTTCTTCAACATCACATAGAGAGCCAAGTAAATTGGAAAGTAGGCCAAATAGGTTAGCAATGACAACTAGGAGTCCTGAAAAGAGTGTTAACTTCAATACTGCAGAATTTTTCTTTTTTACAGATGGTAATTCAGGCATTTCTAGATGGGGCAGGTTAGCAGCCGGAACCCCCACAGGCTCAATTACCTCGATTAGCATATTTGTTGGTGGAGCTACTTCAGTTACTGGAACTCCCGGTTGATGTTCAACAAAATCACGAGATTTGACAGGCTTTACGGGTGCAATTTTTATTCCATATAGGCGGTCTGCTAAACTAACTAAAGCAGCATCATCGGCAATTTCAGATGCATCGAGTTCACCATCTAAAAGTTGCTGAAGTCTATCCCTCATGTCTGACAAAGTCATCCCCCGTAATTAGAGGGTGCACAGTTATCATTGAAGAATCCTCCTTTCGACTAAATAGTCAATTTTAGGGGTTCATGCATTACCAGCAGCTTCAACATCAGCCCAATCTTTCATGAAGCCATCTATCCCTTTGTCGGTTAATGGGTGCTTCATTAATTGTCTAAAAATCTTAGCAGGCATTGTAGCTGTATGTGCTCCTAACTGGATGCACTGCAGAACATGAGTAGGATGGCGTATTGAAGCGGCTAGAACCTTAGTAGTAATCTCAGGATAATTATCCCATGTGGTCATTATTTCAGCTATTAGATTCATACCTTCATGACCAGTATCGTCAATTCTTCCGATAAATGGAGATACATATGTCGCTCCCGCTTTTGCAGCCATCAGTGCCTGAGATGATGAGAAGATAAGTGTAACATTAGTTTTGATTCCTTTATCAGTTAGTGCTTTAGTAGCAGCCAATCCCTCAGGAGTACAAGGGATTTTGATGATTACATTGTCTGGAAGTTCGTCTTTCAATACCAGAGCTTGTTCTATCATTCCTTCTGTATCTAAAGCGGTGACTTCGGCAGAAATAGGACCACTGCATATCGAAGCAATTTCTGCAACAACTTGCTTAAAATCCCTGCCACTTTTCTTGATTAGAGAGGGGTTAGTCGTAACACCATCTAATATCCCCCAAGCAGCAATTTCACGTATTTCATCAACATCAGCAGTATCCAAGAAGAACTCCATAGTCTAATGGAATAGAAGGCACTCTTTGAATTATCCGCATGAATTAATTATTTCTTATTACGATAAAGAAAAATCACAGAACCAACAATTATCAGCATAACAGAACCAATGTAGATATATTCTGCTGAAGAAAGGCTAGACTTTGAATAAACTATCAAACTATCATTTTCATTATCTGTTTCATTAGTATCATTATCACTAGTTGAATCAATTTCTTTGTCACAAAAATCTGGAATCGAGTCTAAGTCTAAATCTATAGAATCGTTGCCTCCAGGGCAAATATCTTCAGAATCATTAACTCCATCGAAATCTGAATCTCTTTGATAATCACTACAGCCATCTATGTCAACAGATTCTTCACCAACAACAGTTAAACTATTCGGGCATAGGTCATTATCATTAGATACTCCATCGAAATCAGAATCGATTAAATCATCACAACCATCTGGAATAGAGTCATTATCCACATCAATTGAATCGTTATATCCACTACACAGGTCTTCTTCATTAGAAATGCCATCATTATCTGAATCGATTAAATTATCACATTCATCTGGAATTGAATCATTATCAATATCGATACCATCATCAAAGCCTTCACACAAGTCGTTTTCATCAGAAGTACCATCATTATCTGAATCGATTAAATCATCACAGTCATCTGGAATTAAATCCTCATCTATGTCTACAAGATCATCAAAACCAGAACAAATATCCAAATTATCAGTGATGGTATCGAAGTCTGAATCATCAAGGCATCCATCTCCATCCTTATCCCAAGGAATAGAATCTTCATTGGGGCATAAATCAGTCCAAGACTCAATATAATCTCCATGAGTTATAATTTTGTCAGAGAATGCATCGTGATTAGTATCATATCTCCTCACTTTGAAAACTTTATTCCCATTACCTGTATATATTGAATCTCCTTGTGATAATGTATTTCCAGAGTTGATTGGACTGATATATTTCCAAACTATTTCTCCTTCGATATCAACTTCAATAAAAGTACCTCTAGTTCCATATGTGATCAGAGTATTACCATTTGGAAGTCTCTCAACCCCGGATATTGAAGGAGCATACATATCAGTCCCGATATCCCAACTCCAACTGAAGTTTGAAGGGCCATAAGGTTCAGATGAATTTTTTAGATAACTTCCATTATCGATGGGTGGTGATATAATATCTACACTCGAAAACAAAATATCTCTTCCATTTCCATTATTGAAAACTATCAATTCACCCGAATTTGGCCTATTACTTTCTACCCATTGCACGTCATGTTGTCCGAATAATTGTTGGTCACTATTGGTTCCAGCACGATATGCTTCTGGATTTCCCCACCTGTAGAGTATATCTCCACCCATTCCGCTATTTCCTCCGCTGTGGCCAGAAGCTTCAAGCGTTGTAGTGCTATGGTCAATGATGTATATTTCATTCATATTTTTACATGATAAAGCGATTTGGTCGAGTTCTAAATTATAATCAATACCGTTACAATGCATCCAATCACGACCCCCAGATGCCCCTCCTGTAGCATCATTGAAATTTACATCCAATAGTTCTGGGTGTTGGCTAACATTTCCGTAATTATCTTTTGATGAATCAAAATCTTGAATTAAATGATCCCAAGCATGCCACTCCCAAATAATTTCGACATCATCTGTGCCAATCGGTTTAATCTCTAGTATCAAATCGGGCCATAGGGTAGTTGATGATACTGTTTTATCAGAATTATCAGATTGTGAATTCCTACCAGCTTGAGCAACTTCTTGCACACTTTTTTCTTCCCAAGCAATCAATAGAATATTTCCATTTGGCATCGGCTCAATATCATGATGGCTTCTGTAATCTCTAGATGAATAATTCCAAGACCATTCTAATTCTCCATCCCATGATATTCTTTCGATATGTCCTGCTGCACCCCCAGCGGAGAAGTCTCCAGGGGCATTATTACCCAAATTACCAGTTCTAAGTAAGTCTCCATCATCCAAAAGATATGAAGATAATCCTGGCCTTAGTCCACTAACAGATTCCCAGTTATGAATCTCTCTTCCATGTTCATCAATTAGATAGGTTGTTGTTGATGAAATTGGAGAAAATAATGTATAACCAGGGCTCATATTTGAATTACAATAAATTAGACCTACAGTCCAAGTTTCATTTCTATCAGCATTACATATAGGTGTTGAATTATCTTGAGAATCTGATGCCGTAGAACTTGGGGAGATAAATAATAATGAAAGAATGATAATTACGAACAAAAAATACGCTTTACCGATTGCTCGCATATCCATTACTCTCAAATCATCATTTTCATTATTTTCTACTAATTGCTCGCTTTACTGCATCTGCGATGTAAGGACTTGAAATCTCTAATAGGTCAAGCATTTCATCAGATTGACCAGATTCACCAAATCGATCTTTTACACCAATCATTTCTAGCGGCGCAGGGCAATTGGATGACAAATATTCTGCTACAGCTCCACCGAGTCCTCCAATTACGTTGTGGTCTTCAGCAGTAACTACAACTCCACATTTATCAACTAATGATTTGATAAGATCAGTATCTAATGGTTTGAGCGTATGCATGTCGACAACAGTAACTGAAATTCCTTCACCACTCAAAGCCTCAGCTGCCTTCATGGACTCAGAAACCATGACTCCACATGCAATTATTACAGCATCATCACCTTCTTTTAGAACCATTCCCTTCCCAATCTTAATCTCATTTTCCCGTCCATCATACATAACAGGAGTCTTATTTCTTGCAGTCCTCATGTAGGATGGTTTTCCAAGTGCAGGTAGTTGCATAGTCAATTCTCTGGTACTGACATCATCACATGGATGCATTACTACAACATTGGGAAGAGTTCTGTAAATTGCTAAATCTTCTATCGATTGTGCTGATGAACCATCTGTTCCTGTGTGAGTTCCACCATGGCTTCCACAAAGATGAACTGCTAAATTTGGTCTTGCAACTCCATTACGCATTTGCTCAAATGCTCTTTCAGTGAAAATAGCAAATGTACTGGCAAAAGGAATGTATCCTGAAGATGCTAGACCTGCCCCAACCAGTAGCATATTTTGTTCTCCAATCCCGCATGATACAGTTCGCTCGGGATATTGCTTTCTAAAATGAAGAGATTTAGTTGATTTACCCAAATCAGCTTCCAAAACTACGACTTTAGGATTACTTGCTAAGTCCAATAATGCTTGGCCATAACCATCTCTTGTTGCTGCCATACGAGTCATCCTTCCACCTCCCCCAGTTCGACCATTGCTTGATGGAACTGCTCATCATTAGGTGCAGCACCATGGAATGATGGATTATTTTCCATGTAAGAAATTCCTGCACCCTTTATTGTGTGTGCAATTAGAATTGCAGGGCCATCATTTGTGTTTTCAAGGAAATCCAATCCTTCAGAAATTTCGCTCATATTGTGGCCATCAATTTCTTTGACAGACCAGCCAAATGATTTCCACTTTGCTGGAATATCAAACATCCTCATCTGTACTTCACAGAAATCGTCATTTTGTATTCGATTTCTATCCAAAATGACTTTCAGATTGCCAAGTTCATGATGTCTAGCAGCCATTGCAGCCTCCCAAACACTCCCTTCTTGAATTTCACCATCTCCTAACATCACGAATACTCGACGGGTACTATCCTCTAATTTTGCCGCTACTGCACAGCCCATTCCAAAAGATAACCCCATTCCGAGTGAACCTGCAGAGAAGTCAACTCCTGGGCACCATTTCATATCGACGTGTCCTTGGCAAACACCACCCAAAACACGATATGATTCTAGGTCTTTATGGGATATGAAACCCATCTCGGCTAAGACTGCATACATACCAGGTGATGCATGGCCTTTGGACAGAATAAATCTATCTCGATCTTCCCACTTTGGTTGATCAGGTTTGACGCGCATTCTTGTTGCATATAAGGCTGAGATCAAATCGATCTCTGAAAGAGAACCTCCAGGATGGCCTGCTTGGGCTCTGTGTACCATCTTAACGATTTCAACTCTACATTTACGTGCGAATTCTTCTACTTCCTCATTACTCATGGCCATTTAGACACCCTCAAAAACTGGCCATTGCCGACGACCTTTGATGCTTTTGTTAGCAAATCAAATTATTTTGAGATGATTATTTACTATTTGGAAGGAAAATACGAATAAATTTCGAAACACTATCTTTCAAAACAGTAATGGTTTCAAGAAGTAAATTTCCGCCACTTGGAAGTGCTCTAGTAGCGAGCCAAATGAAAATTCCAACAAACCACGCAAAGAATGCTAGAGATAAGAAATTACCTAGTGTCCCAGTACCAAAATAATCTTGTAAATCTATTCCACTGACAATTAGTAGAGCAACAAATACCCCAAGTATGGATTCACCAGCAATGAATCCTGCACCGATTAGAACACCTCGATTTTCAACTTCTTTTGCTGCTTCTTTGGCTTTTTTAGATGGCACGTCTCTAATTTCACCATCAATTCTTAGATGGGCACTACGCAAGGTGAAGTAGGAAATAATCCCTCCAAGCATAATTGGAACCGAAAGTCCAAGAGGTAGATAGATACCAATTGCTACACTCATAACTGGCATCTTTAGACGAATTAGAATAATGGCAATTACTACGCCAAGAGAAATCATTTGTAAATTAACATCTCCTATGAACGCACCTTTTACGATATCTCCGATTAATTCTGCCTGTGGAGCATAAAGTGCATTAGAACAATCACGCCCACTAGGATATAATATCTCATTTCCAGCATCTCTAAGACATGCTGTTTCTGTAATTCCAAATGCACTATGGAGTAATTTTAGTGTTGGAGCGATTACAAGTGCGCCAGTAATTACTCCAATGATTTCAGCGATTTGTTGAAGACGTGGTGTAGCACCAACCATGTGTCCAGTTTTCAAATCCTGCATTACATCTCCAGCAATTGCAGCTGATGAAGCCACAATCGATGCTATTAGCATAGTAGCAAGCATCAATGTCGAGGTATCAAGATTTAGTAATCCATCACCAATAAGTAATACAAGTACGACTGTGAATAATAGTGTGGCTATTGTCATACCTGAAACTGGGGAATTAGATGAACCCACTACTCCTGCGATATATCCAGCGACTGCAGCAAAGAAGAATGCTGTTAGAGCCAAAAATAACCCTCCTGCTAATGCAAGGATAAATGAACCAGTTTTAGCCCAATAGAACAAAATCGTAATTAGAACCAAAACGCCTGAGAAAATGAATACTTTATTCATCGGTAGGTCAATTTCTGTCCTCAATAATTCATCATCATCTGAAGACTTTGATCTCACTGCCTTAGAAATTCCAGTAATGATAGTTTTTCGCATTGACCACAGTGTATACAATCCGCCAACGACCATTGTACCAACACCGACATAACGGATTTGTTGTTTCCAAACTGCCAAAAACATCTCGACACCATTTCCGGAAGCTCCCCAACCGTTTATCATTCCATACATCGGTGTCAGAATTCCGAAACCTATCAATCCACCAAGGAAGATGAATGATGCAATACGTATTCCGACAATGAATCCAACAGATAGTAATGCAATTGAAAGATCCATACCAGCATAAAGTCTTGTACCAAGGAATGAAAAAGCATTCTCAACTGTGTGGTGAGTTGCTTTGAATCCTTTGACTACCAATCCATAAATAGCACCAATCCCCAAAGCATACAAAATTGCTTGAGCACCTTCTCCGCCTTCTTCTCCTGCAACTAAAACCTCACGACAGGCGACACCTTCTGGGTAAGGTAAGGCCTCTTCAACTATGAATAATCTTCTTAGAGCGATGGTAAACATAGTACCTAACAAACCACCTAGAAGTGCAATTATCGTTGTTTCAACTAATTTTATTTCATCCCAAACATTTGGTATGACCAATAGTGCCGGTACAGTAAAAATTATTCCAGCAGCCAAAGATTCTCCAGCACTTGCCATAGTCTGAACAGAATTATTTTCCAATATACTTACATTCTTGAATAGAGAACGTAATATAATCATTGACATTACAGCCGCAGGTATACTTGCCGAGACAGTCATTCCAGCATAAAGCCCTAGGTAAGCATTTGCTGCAGTCATTAATATTCCGAGTAATATACCTACAATTATCACCCTACGTGTTAGTTCAAGCGGTGATTCAGAGGCCGGGATATAAGGCTCTCCGAGTTCGGACATGGTATCGGCAATAATAACCAGTTGTTGAAAACATCGTTAGATATTATGGGATTTCCACCATCATTATGATAAGTTTGTTTGTTCTCGCAAAAATAATCAATGGTGATTAACTTGGCAATTAGTTGGCATAATATTTCTACCGATGAAGCAATGACAGAACTAGAAGTAACTAAATCAGGTCTTAGTCCCGATGAAGTCGCATCTAGGCGTTCCAAATATGGTGAAAATAAACTTGCTGACCCTGTACANACTCCTGGGTGGATCAGATTCCTATCTCAATACAATGATCCACTTAACTATCTACTAATCGGCGCTGCAATAGTTGCACTTCTCATTCATCCAGATGAGCCGGGAGATGCTATTTTCATTTTTATGGTTTTAACTGCAAACGCTTTCTTTGGTTACTGGCAAGAAGGTCAAGCAGAACAGGCGATGGAATCACTGAAGCAAATGTCAGTTTCTCAGTGTGTTGTTGTTCGCAACGATACAGATATGGAAATTCCAACTCAAGAATTAGTACCTGGGGACATAGTAAATCTCTACGAGGGATTAAATGTACCCGCTGACTTAAGGATTCTTGAATCATACCAATGTAAAATTGATGAATCAGCTTTGACAGGCGAGTCTCTAACTGTTGAAAAGAAAACAGAATCAATGGGTGAAGATACACTTCTTGCCGAGCGTAAGAATATGGCATTCATGGGTACTTGTGTTGCATCGGGTAGAGCTATTGGAGTTGTAGTTTCAACTGGTATGCAAACACAACTAGGAAAGATTGCTAGCGATATTGCAGGTTCGGACACACCTAAAACCCCTCTAGAATTAAAGTTGGAATCACTGGGTAAATTTCTCGGTTTTATTGCTTTGATAGTTGCTGTATTATTGGTTTCATTAGAGATGATTATCGCATATGGCGAACCTAATGTAGACTTAAAGGAAGCAGCAATTGACCAATTTATAATTGCGATTGCCATATTTGTTGCGATTGTTCCTGAAGGATTACCGATAATTTTGGTTATTACCTTAGCCTTAGGAATGCGTAATATGGCACGCCATAAAGCGATTATTAGAAGGATGAAGGCTGTAGAAACTTTGGGTTCAACAACAGTAATATGTTCTGATAAAACTGGAACATTAACTAAAAATCAGATGACAGCGAGACAAATATCGACTACAGAAGGTAATTTCCAGATTTCAGGAGAAGGTTTCAAACCAAAGGGCGAAATTCTTTTTGAAGGTAAACCACTTGGTGATGACGGTTTCTCACAGCATCAAAATAACTTAGGTTTTAGACTTGCAGCAGCCTGTTTAAGTCTATGTCATAATTCCCAAATATCGAAGATTGATGGACAATGGGAAGCGCTAGGAGATCCAACAGATTCGGCCTGTGCTGTCGCAGGTTGGAAAATCAATGGGGATGTTCAAAAATTCGCCCAACGACACAGTAGAATACATGAATTCTTTTTTGACACCAAAAGGAAACGTATGTCGGTAATTCATGAGTATGAAGGCGAAAGGTGGGTATTCTCGAAAGGTGGGGCTGGTGGTTATGTTGACTTAGTAGAATGGAAAGTTAAAGATGATGAAATAGTCCCTATTGAAGAATCTGACTTCGATAAAGCATCAGATGCTAACAAGGACATGGCTGATAAGGCCATGAGAGTATTAGCATTATGTGCTAGAAGATTAGATGATGATGAAGATATATATGATATCGATAAAGTCGAGTCAGGATTGATATTTTTAGGTCTAGTTGGAATTATGGACCCTCCTCGCCCTGAAGTAAAGGAAGCGATTGAAATATGTCAAAAAGCTGGTATTAAAGTAAAGATGATTACAGGAGATCAACAGTTCACTGCTACTGCAATCGGCAAAGAATTAGGAATTACTGACGGAGGTATTGCCGCAGTTAATGGTGGTTCTATTGCTAAATTCAATGATGCTGAGATGGATGAAGCCGCTTCTAGTGCGACTATATTCTCACGTGTCGCACCAGACCAGAAGATGCGTATCGTTAGTTCTCTTCAAAGTCAGGGAGAAATTGTTGCTATGACTGGTGATGGTGTTAACGATGCACCAGCACTCTCTAGAGCAAATATTGGAATAGCTATGGGTATTGCTGGAACCGATGTAGCTAAAGATGCAGCAGATATGGTCTTACAAGATGATAATTTTGCCAACATTGTTCATGCAGTTGAAGAAGGAAGAAAGATTTACCAAAATATACGTAATTTCGTTAGATATCAAGTCTCGACAAACGTAGCTGCAGTTGCATTAATAATTATTTCAACACTAATTTTTGGTTGGAATTTACCACTTACGGCTACGCAGATTTTAGTAATTAATATCTTGATGGATGGTCCACCTGCTGTTGCCCTTGGCGTTGAGAAAAAGCACGGTAATGTCATGAGTCGACCACCGCGTCCTGTCGATGAAGGATTGCCAAATAAAAGTGATATTTGGTTGATATTCTATCTCGGTGCAGTAATGGTTACTGGTACTCTGTTGGTGTTCTTCCTTGCAGGAGGAGGTATTGAAACATGCGAAGGATTACCTTTAGCAGGTGATAGCGCATTGCCATTTGACCAAGATCTATGTAATGATGGTGATGAAAGCGCTTTGTCTGACTGGCAAAATTATGCTGATGATAGATTTGTGCATGCACAGACAATGACTCTGTCAGTCTTCATTATGTTCCAATTATTTAATGTGATGAATTGTCGTTCACAAGACGAGAGTATATTTTCATTAGGTGCATTTTCAAATAAAGCAATCAATATAGCTTTCTTTGTATCATTTGGTTTATTATTATTCTTTGTTCAATTAGCTAATTTCACTATACCGTTAACTAATTTTGAGATTGGCGGATTATTGTCAACCAAAGTACTCTCAATGACAGATTGGGGCATAATTATAGCAGTCGCATTTACAGTTTTAGTTATAGAAGAATTCAGAAAGTTCATCGTCAACTCAAAGTTATTTGCTATTAAGAGTAATTAATGTCTGAAATAACAAAATTTCTGTAAATTTAGTATTAAATTTCATACATATATTATTCAACTATTAGTATGAGGAGTAATTATGACTGGTTGGAATTCCACTATGGAGTTAGCCGGTAGTGACCCTGATTGGAAGTCTAAATTTTCCGAATTATTGTCACAAAACCAATGGAGTCAAGAAATCTCACCGATAGTTGAGAAACTTAAAAATGGCGAGAGGCTAAATCTCAATGATGGATTAAAACTGTTCGAGCACAATAATCTATTCGAAGTAGGTATGCTAGCAAATTATTCTAAGAAATCTAGATATGGAGATTATGTTTTCTTCAATTCAAACGTCCATATAAATCAAACGAATGTTTGCGTTTTGTCATGTAAATTCTGTGCGTTTAGTAGAACTAAAAGATCCAAAGATGCTTACTCGTTAAGCGTGGTTCAATATTTAGAAGAGTTAGAAAAATATGCGTCAAGAATAGATGAGGTTCACTCCGTTGGTGGATTACACCCGGATTGGGATGTTGAATACTATTGTGAATTATTCTCTAGCATAAAGGAAAGATTCCCATCGATTTCCATCAAGGCACTTACTGCTGTAGAGATTAAACATCTTTGTAAGACCTC
>QQRY01000054.1:0-28901 GCA_003602575.1 Candidatus Poseidoniales archaeon | reverse complement strand
ACCTCGAAAGAATATATTGACATCCACAGAGAGGCACACAAAGCAGGAATACCATCCAATTGTACTATGCTCTTTGGAACTATTGAAAGTTTATCTGACCGTGTAAATCATATGATTCAACTTAGAGAATTAGCAGATGAAACATCACTTTTCCAATGCTTCGTGCCCTATCCTTTCCTTCCGGATTCTACCCGTCTTCCTGAAGCTCAATTATCAACGGCAAATGAGACTCTTAGGACCATTGCAGTTTCAAGGTTGATATTGGATAATATACCTCACATCAAGGCATATCGAATGAATATTGGAGATAATTTAGCTGAATTAGCGTTGAATTTTGGTGCAGATGATGTCGATGGTACTGTTGGCCGAGAATCGATAATGCATCTTGCTGGTGCAACCTCAAGTCTAGATTATGATAAGTACCAATTGGGTAAGTTAATTGCTGACGCAGGAGGTATTCCAATTATACGAGATACTAAATATGAAAATTTCTCACCTTATATCATTAAATCGCCAAAAAGACCAAGGCGACTTAAAGTAATAAACTCGGAGGGCTAATATGGTAGTGCAGAATAGTAAAAGATTCCTTCAGTTTAGCGAAGGTTGGAAGAATACCATCGCTAGAGTTGCTTTCCTAAATTGTGATCCATTATTTCACTCTCTAGAATCTCCTTGGAAAACTCTTGCAGCTCCACCATCTTGGCTCACAGGTCATCTTCTGAGGAAAGATTGTGTTTTGGCCCCAATTCCAGCAGCTGACTATGCGAAATATAGTGATGAACTTATTTTAGTGCCAGAACTTGGGATATGCTCGAAAGGAGAAGTCGGAAGTGTTCTGTTGTTTGGAACTTCAGATATTAGCGATATGAGTTCTATTGCATTGCCATCAGATTCTGCGTCTTCAGTTGCTTTGTTGAAGTATATTTTGAAGAGTAAAAACTTGAGTCCTAAATTCAAAACTATGGCTCCTGAGATTGAACCCATGCTAGATGAATGTGATGGTGCTTTGTTGATCGGAGACAGGGCGCTGGAATATGCAAGAAATCACCCTACTAAGGTAAGGGTTGACCTTGGCCAGGCTTGGTTAGAAGATACCGAGAAACCGATGGTTTTCGGAGTATTTGCAGCGAGAAAAGATACTCCAATAAACGATGTTATTAAAGCACAAAAAGAGCTCTTGAAGAGTCTTGATTTATTCGAATCAAGTATGGAATATAGGGATTCAGTCATCAACAGAGCTATGGAAAAATCTGGTTTGCCTCGTTCAAGACTTGAGAAGTACTTTGGTGAAGTGTTTAATCGCTTGGATAAACCACATATTGAAGGTCTGAATGAATTCCTTTCAAAGGCTTGTGATATGCCCAATGGTGCAGAATTTTTGAGAAATTAATCAAAATTTCTCATCGTTATCCTTGTGTACAACTTTTACTTTTCTAGTTTTAACATTCTTTTTGACAGATTTAATATTTACCTTGCCTGATTTCTTGACATCCACGTCACCTCCAAGGACTTTCCTTTTTGTAGCCATTATCGGTCCTTGCTTGTTACGGTTAGAGTTACTAACTCGCCTTCTTTTAGGCTTTGCTTCATAATTAGGTTCATCTTCTAAAGAGAACGTATTACGTTTTGATGGTGGTATTTCATCAGAATTTAATTCACGTTGTATTATCTCTTCTTCCTCTTCGAGAATATCTTCTTGATAAGAAATTGGTTTAGGCTTTGAAATTATTCGTTCGGTATCATCTTGAAATTCTTGTTCTTCATATTCTTCATCGTCATATTCTTCATCTTCAATGTCCAATGCTATAGAATTCCTTTTTCTAATTATTAAAAATAGCAGACCAGTCATAGCAATTATACCTGCAATGATGATAACTATGTTAGACATAATCTCTTCTACCAAAGACTCGATTTTATCCTCATCATTTTCTACCATTTCTTCAAAATTGATTGTCAAAGTTCCTTCTGATTTCCACCACATTTGTCCAGTTTCAACACCTTTAACTTCCTTCGAAACAAATATCGGATAATTCTCAACAAGGTGCGTGATAGATGAATCTGAATGAGATATTTGTTCTATAATTGTCAAATCAAGTGGCAATTCAACCATTGGAATAATATCAAATTTAATCCTAAACATTAACTTAATTCCATCTGGATCAAATGTCCCTGAAAATACTAAGCCATCAGTTATGATACACTCGATAGTACCATTTGCAACTTGACCAACCGATAACTCGATTGTATTTTTCCACGAGTCTATGAAATTTTCTGAATCAATATTCTGACAAATCGCATTCTCAAATAAATTGGCTTCTTCATAACTGATTTGTTGGTCTGAAATTACTGAACGCTTAGTCAGGTTTCTTATTTCAGCCGATTCATAGAGTCCGAATGTGAAAGTGTCGTCGATTGTCAAAGTATTTTCATCAATTTTTAACTTTACATTTCTAACACTATCTATGTCAGGATTACGATAACATTCGATAATTTCTTCTGGACAATTAAAGTCCCATTCATCTAAAATTGAATCTCCGTCATCATCATTATCGAGATTATCTGGAATATTATCGCCATCTAAGTCTGAACCCGATTGTCCAAAACCTTCTCTCAAATCTGGCTGTGCATAATTTGATATGTGTGCTGTATCTGTTGCGATATAAACATCTTCAACCACTCCATTTTCAAGGAAATATAGATCGAAATCAATTGCTTTATGAATGAAATAGGTCGATGAAAGTTCATTAAAATTAGACCCATCTAGTTCAACAATTCTTGGTGCATCTCCAGATTCAAGAACATATAACTTGTCTAGGGCGTCTGACCACATCATCCCTGTTGGATTTGAAATTGTTTTCTCGTGTAGTAGACCTCCCGAAACAATCCAAGTTGAAACATTACCTTCTTCAGATACAGCAGCTACTCTTTGATTGAATAAATTAAATCCACATCCGGTGATTTTACCATTTAATTTGAATGATTTACCGGTGAATGTACCATCATAATTCCATAAATTCAGATTACCCTCTAAATCTCCTGTGATTAGTAGGTTACCATCATTTGAAAATCGGATGCAAGATATGTCGGCTTGATGTTGATTGGAATAATCTCGGACAATATCCATTGTGCTCACATTGATCAAGTTGACTCCATTTTGAAAATTAGCAACTGCCAAGAACTCACTATTTGGTGTCCAATCTATTGTACTACGCTTGATATTAACTTGCTGTTTTTTAGCATTCATCACCATATTATCTATATCATATATCATGACCGAATCAATTAGTTCAGAAGTTCCGCTAATGGTTATTGCAAGATATTTACCATCAGGTGAGAATTTTATATCTTGAATTGTTCTTTGCATTTCGATTTTCTTGATTAATGAAAGATCCGATACATTATGCAAAAGAAGGTCATTTGAGTAAGAACTTGCTATTAATGTATTATCATGATTAACTGAAACATAACTTGAGGAAGACCCGCTATCGTCATTATTTGTCACATCATTGTAAACTAATTGTGATGATGCAGACGCATTAATCGAGATTATATTTCCTAGAATACAAATGGTGAGAAATATAGCAATACCCTTCCTTAACATTATTCTTTACCAATCAAGCCTCGCATTCAAGATACTTGAATATATAGCAGACAAAATCATTTTTTATGCAGTTTTGTTATGATTTTGTATTTTCGAAAATCGGATGGTTCTTGAAGGGCAGTCACTTCGCATTACCATGAACAGTCAATTGCCCCAAGATGAAGACGGCAACTATATTGTAAGAATAGGTCATTCACCTGATCCGGATGATGCATTTATGTTCCATGCAATGACAAACGGAAAGTTTCCAACTCCGGGGTATCATTTTGTTCATGAATTACAAGATATTGAGACTCTAAACCATAGAGCAATTAACAAAGAATTAGAAGTTTCAGCAGTGTCCATTCACGCATATCCAGAGATTGCAGAAAACTATGCATTGATGAATTGTGGTGCATCTATGGGCGAAGGTTATGGTCCAATGATTATTTGTAAAAAGGGAGTTACAGAAGAACATGCTAAAAATTCAATCATTGCAGTTCCTGGTTTGAAAACAAGTGCGTACCTCGGGCTAAGGTTGGCTTGGGGCGATGTTAATGTCGAAGTAGTTCCTTTTGATGAGATTATTCCAGCAGTACTGGATGGAAAATATGATTCTGGCCTGATTATTCATGAAGGGCAGTTAACTTATGTTGAACACGATTTAGATGTCTTGATCGATTTAGGCAAGTGGTGGAATTCTAGAACTGATAATTATCCTATGCCACTAGGAGGAAATGTTGTACGCCGAGACCTTGGTCAGAAAGCAATGGAAGATATTACTAGGTATACCAAAATGAGCATCGAATATGCTATTGAGAATCCTGATGAAGCTTTAGAGTTTGCCAAGAAATGGGGTAGAGGAATCGACGATGAAACAAATCAGAAGTTCGTATCTATGTATGTCAATCAAAGAACTATTGATTATGGCGATGATGGAAGGGAATCAATCAAACAATTTATTCTAGAAGGCCAAGATGCTGGCTTGATTAACAAAGATTTCAACATAGAATTAGTAGACTTCATCGGTAGAGGCTAAACAATGTCACAAAGAGCCCCACAAGTGAGCCAATTTGGTTCAGTTGACCCTGCTCCACCTTCGAAATTAGGCAATATAGAAGCTTGGAAGCATTCACTAGTCGATGAAGAAATTCCATTATTCCAGAGGATGCGAAACGTCTTCGCGCTGAGAAATGAAGGCTCAGATGACTCTTGTCTTGCGTTGTGTTTTGGATTTGAATCTAAAAGTGCCTTACTTAGGCACGAGTTAGCATATGTTCTTGGTCAAATGCAAAACAAAGTTGCACTACCATCATTGATAGAAAGACTTGATGATGTAAATGAACATGTAATGGTCAGGCATGAAGCAGCAGAAGCTATGGGCGCAATTGGAGATATTTCTGTGAAAGCCATGTTACAGAAACATCTTACAGATGATAATCCTGAAGTTTCTGAATCATGTGAAGTAGCATTAGATCTCTTGGCTTGGTGCAATACTGATGAATGGAACGAAACTAAGTGGTAATTGATGATTAAATTCAAGTGCTATTGATAATTGCAACATATGAGGAGATATAATGCCACACGAAAATATTGAACTTGCACAGGCACCAAATGGCGAATTAGGTCCTAGATGCAAACAATGTGGAATAAGACTTACTTTTGGTAATGCAATGGTCATCGACAAAAATTATTTTTGTTGGGATTGTTATGTTGAATTGACAGGTGCTGAAAGCGCAACAACTGTTGGAGAAGCAGAACAGAGATTTTGGATGGCCGAGAGTAATTGATTTTATTTACCCTCGACTAATTCTGTTGTGAAAGTATGTTGTCTTCTGGTTGGTCTAGATTCGCACATAGGTTCGCTAAATATTATAGAACAGCAGAACTATGGATTCCTCCTCGCATAAAATTACGCGAGTGGATGTTTATACCATTTGGTGGAGCACCTCCAATAAGGCACAAGGGATTTTCAGATATCGAATCGGTCAGAGATTTTGTATCTAAAAGGTCGATGCATTCATGTTTCTACTCTACTGCATATTGGGAAAGGCCATTTGAGATGAAAATGGCCGATAAGAATTGGTATGGAGCTGATTTAATATTTGACTTAGACGGCGACCATCTCCCTGGAATCACAGATAGAGATTTTCCAGGTATGCTTGAAGTAATTCGAGAGCAAGGCTGGACTTTATGGAATGATTATCTAGAGCCTGAATTTGGTTTCGATGAAAAATTTCTTCAAGTTACCTTTTCTGGTCATCGTGGATATCATTTACACTATCGTGATCCAAGTTTATTCCATCTCGATTCTGGTGCACGCAGAGAATTAGTTTCTCATATTAGGGGAGAAGGAGTAGACGTCAAGGGTGGTTTGGCAAGATTTCACGACGCAACATCTTCTGGATGGTCTAATCGTATCAGAGATGGCATGGAGACTATGGTAACTAAATTACAAAATATATCTGCAAAAGGAAATGGCTACAAAGAAGACATAAATGAGTTGCATGAAGGCTTGAAGGCTCAATCTAAGCGCGAAGGAAGGGCCTCTACAAAGGGCTTAGTCTCCATACAAAAACTTTCAAAACTTTTAGAAGACCCTAGAAGGAGTGCACGTCTTTTGGATGGTCATTTTGGAGTATTAGATAGATATGAATCCCTGTTCTTAGATTTATTAAAAACGGATTCCTCTGTAATTCTTGGTTCAGCTGGAGAAACAGATGAAGTCGTTACTATTGATGTTCGACGACAAATTAGATGGCCAACATCACTTCATGGTAAGTCTGGCATGAGGGTTAGCGAATTTCCACTTGAGAGACTAGATCCAGATGGTTCTAATCCTTATGACCCACTTACTGAAGCAATTGTACTTGGGACTCAAGAGTCAATTAAAGTAGAAATGCTCAAAGATGACTGCATTTTTGAATTTCTCGGTAATAGGACTGAAGCTTCGTCAGGCGATGTCTTAGAGATACACGAAGCAGGCGCTACTTTCCTAGTGCTGAAGGGTTGGGCGAAAATAATCAATTGAAACTATCTATGTCAATATAAATTAGTTATTTTTTAGTCCTTCTTTCGGTAAGGTTCAATACTCTACCGCCCTCCACCCGCATTAGGGTGAGTCGTATGGGATTCCGAAAAGGCAAGAAAAAAGCTTCTGAGCAATTGCCTAATCCTACCTTACCACCAGCTCCTTTGCCACCTCTCCCGGGGATGCCTATGCCTTTGCCAGGTGCTGCACCCGTGCCTGATTTACCCGTACCAGATTTACCCGTACCTGAAGCCTTAGCATCTCCTGCACCTTTGCCTGAACCATCACCTGCCCCAGAGTCTGAACCACAATCCGATGAAGATTACAAACAATTGTGGGCTAAGAAGTCAGATAAACCATTGCCACAAATTTATGGTCATATAGACAGAATCTCTACTGGTGAAATAGGTTCTCTCTTGGATAGGTATGCTGATCGTTTTGGTCACTCTTTAGATAGAGACATCATTGTTCTACGCAAAAAGGAACATGATGATAAAATCGCTCAGATTAGAGATGCTCCAGTAGTGGAATTAGTCGAAGATGAAGTTGAGGAGTTATCCCTTGCTGATAAGTTAACTGAGGTAGAAAATCAAATACGAATTCTAAAGCCAGATTATCAAAATGCGAAAGCATCAGGTGATGCAGATACATTAAGCGAACTAAGGCCGAAGCTTGAGCAGTTGATGAGTGAGCGTAAATCTATCAAATCTCAATTATCAAGTCAAGCGCCTAAGGCAAAGCCAGTTGCAAAAGCTGTACCAAAAGCTGTAGCAAAAGCCGTAGTCGCTGAAGAGGCAGTTGATGAAGAAGATATTTTTGTTAACTTTGTTGCTATTGTCGATGAGTTATTAGGGTCTCATCTACCTGAGGATGTCGTAAATTCATTTGTTGAAAGTGAAGATTTTTCGGTTTACCAGGCGGTAGGTGGTGATCCTTCCGGAGCAGATGATGAACTTAGAGGTAGATTTTTTGCAATTGTCGATGGCCAGTTGGCAAACATGAGCGAAGAATCAATTGATGCATTTGTTGCATCAGAAGATTTTGAAATATACCGTACAGTCGGTGAAATGTATTAGTGAGAGTGAAATTATGGGATTATTAGACAAAGCTGGAGCGACAACTCCAAAGGACAAACCGGCGGGTAAAGCAGTTGCAAAAGCTAAAGCAGTCGCTAAGGCTAAACCTGTAGCTAAAGCAGTCGCTAAGGCTAAACCAGCAGCCAAAGCAGTCGCTAAGGCTAAGGTGGTAGAGGCTTCACCAGCACCTAAAAAAGAAAAGAAAGCAAAAGCCCCCCGTCCTGTAGGCTTACCTGAAGGTTTTGATTTGGCTAATCGTCTAGATAGAACCATGAGTTGGTTTGTAAATTTTGCTTGGAATTTCGGTGTATTAATTGCTGCAATTTTCATGATGATGTCTGATACTGGAATTGTTACTACAATTCTACTAGCTGTCTCATTTGTCATGATGTTACTAAACGTAATGATTCTTCCACTGAAGACTGGACGTACGCTAGGTCATTTTGTTTCACGTATCAAATATGTCAATAGTGCTGGAGTTAAGTCAAATCCGATTCAAGGTATGTTGTCGAACTCAGCAGGAATATTTTCATTATTTGGCTTAATTGCAGTAATGATGAATTTCCAGAAACTTGGAGATAAAGCAGCAGGAACTAGTGCTATCATTTGGACTATTTTTGGTGCAATTTTCTTGATTATTTGGATTGTTAACTTCCAATTCGCTCGTGCAAGTGAATTCAAGCAGGGAATATATGATTTGATGTTTGGTGCATATTTGGTAAAACACGTACCATCTGAAGGCGAACAATCATCTGGATTCTGGGCAAAACTTGAGAACATGGGCAACTATGGTGACCAATTTGCTGCTAGAAGAGAAGCAAATAAGCAGAAGAAATTAGAGAAGGCTGAAGAAAAATCGGAAGAAGCAAATAATGAACAATCTGCTGATAAGACCGATAATAAATCCGATGAAAAAACCCAGGAAAAGCCTAAGGCAAAAGCAAAGGCAAAACCTAAGGCAAAAGCAAAGAAAGCATAGAGTGATCAATAAATGAAACTTCTATTCAATCGCTGGTCGACCTGCCTATTGGCTATTTTTTTTACCATTATTTTGATTATAACCCTGTTTTTAAATTCCGATAATACATTTTTAACTCCTCTTTTGATTATTTTATCCTTAATAGGTATTTACAATATTTTACTTGAAACTTATGTAGCACTAACATTTATTTCCCCGGGTAAAAGAAAAGTTAGCCTTGACCAAGAAAATTGGGAGCAGTTGAGATTAACACATGATGGACCAGAGGTAGTTGTTTTCAAAAATATAAATTTCAAGAGTGCACCATTGGTATTGTTGATTCATGGATGGAGGAGTAGTTCTTCATCGATGCTTGGACGCGCTGAATTATATCTTGATAATGGATTTAATGTAATGATAATGGAACTCCCTGGACATGGAAGTGCTGAAGGCGTTAGTAAGTGGAATGCAGGAGTATCTGTACGCAACCTTATTCATTTATTTACAAATCTAGATCATGTTTGTGACATGTCCTCGATTTCTAATATTTATCTACATGGTCACAGTATGGGTGGATTTGTATTCTTGCGATTTTCACGTGAATCTGCCAATTTAAATTATAATCATTTGGTCAAAGGTTACATTCTGGAATCACCTCTTACATGCTACTCGGAAATTTTTGAGGAATCTTGTATGATGCTAAAAGTTCCAAAAATCATTAAACCATTATTTTGGAACAGGCTGAAATTTCATTTTAATATGATTAATCCGAGTTTTGAAAATATTTCTGATACTAAGGATGTAGATGTACCAATTTGGGGATTACCCGATGTCCCAACATTGATTGTTCAAGCAGCTAACGATGAGAGATTAGGTCAAATTCATTACGAGAGATTAGTTGAATCTTTTAAATCAACAGACCGGTTTAACTTATTGTCACACATTGTTATTGATGATTTAACACATGCCGGTGCTAGAAATAGTATTTCTAGAAACAATGCTATCATGGATTGGTTAGAAAGTAACTAATCACTCTTCCTCGCCAGCATCTGCTTGTTCTCTGGCGAGTTCGCGCATATCATCCACTTCATCTAATTCATCCACTATCTCTTCGCCGAGTAGTGTTTCGAGTACATCTTCCATAGTAACCAGTCCAGCAGTTCCGCCAAATTCATCTATTACAACAGCAACTTGCTGCCTCTTAGTAAGGAACATGTCCAATGTATCATCTACAGAATTAACACCCTTGATTGTCCTAACAGGCTTGGTGAACTCTGAAATTTTTCTATCCCATTCATCCCTACTTGCAGCCATCAATAACTCAGAGCGAATTACAATACCTTTGATATCATCAATACTTTCTCCAAAGACAGGGATTCTAGAAAATCGAATAACGGTATTTTCTTCCAGTATAGTACGTATTGTGGAGTCGCTTTGAAAAGCAGTTACTACAACGCGGGGAGTCATTACTTCTCCTACAGTAATTTCCCTTAGTCTTAGTAAATTATGTATTACAGCTTCCTCATCTTGCTCCAGAATTCCTTCTTCTTCACCAAGATCGGCTAATGCTGCGACATCATCCCTTGTCACTAAGGAATGCGAACCTTTAGGCAGTATGGCTTTTAGCCATTGAATTGGAATGATTAAGATTGTCAGAGATGTTGTCATCACTTTAAGAATACGACCTGCAACCGGTGCCAACTGCTTCCAATATGCAGTTCCTATTGTCTTAGGTATTATCTCTGAAAGGAATAATACTGCCAATGTCAAAATTATTGATGCAATAGTAAGCGAATCTTCACCGTAAATCATCTGAACTTGGGAACCGACTCCAGCTGCACCCATAGTATGGGCAATTGTATTCAATGTCAGAATTGCTGTTAAAGGTCTAACTGCGTCATCATCTTTCAATTTTGACCACAAGTCTCCAACCTTGGACTTCTCTTTTTGCATAACTGCAATATGTGTATGCGGTATTGAGAGAACTACAGCCTCTAAAATTGAACATAGAAATGATACACCTAAGGCTAATGTTATGTAAAATATAAGGAGGGCCATACTACCCTCACCAGTAGCTTCAACTGTGGTTGCTATCGAAGAAAAAACAGAACTTTCCATTGGTTTTCTATATCCCCTGACCTTTCGGGTGTAATTTACCCATTGGCGGTGGGTTCTTAAAATGGTGGAATCAATAAATATGCCATTATCTTAGGGTGAAACTCAAGAAGCGATAGCCATTGGACTAATATGTAGGGGTCTAAATGCAATCTTCTAGTGCTGAACATGTATTGATTTGTGTTGCTTGGCCGTACGCAAATGGTCCTCTTCATTTAGGTCATGTAGCAGGTTGCTATCTTCCTCCAGATATTCATGCACGTTTTGAAAGGGCACGCGGCAATAAGGTGTTGATGGTTTCTGGTTCAGATGAGCATGGCACACCAATTACCGTTACTGCAGAGCAGGAAGGCGTAAAACCTCAGGACATAGTAGATAAATTTCATAAAATTAATTCTAAGGCACTAATCGACCTTGGGTGTTCTTGGGAACCGCACATTGACCCTAGAGGTGTTGAATTTGGAGGTTCTCTTTTCAATCGTACTTCAGATGAAAGACATAAAGAAATAGTTCGAACTAATTTTTCGAAATTATTGGATGCAGGGCTTTTCGAGCGCAAGACAATGAAACAATATTATGAGGTTTCCAGTGATGGTAATGGTCGTTTTTTGCCGGATAGATATGTCGAGGGGACATGTCCAAAATGTTCGTCTAATGACGCTCGAGGCGACCAATGTGATGAATGTGGAGCAACATACGAATCTATCGAACTGATCAATCCTAGGTCAAAAATGAATCCTGATAATGAAATCGAAATAAGAGATACTGTACATTTCTTTTATCGTTTGGATTTATTCCAAGAAGCTTTGGAACTACATGCTGAATCAAGACAGAAAGTTTGGAAGTCTAATGTAAAAGCTATGACTAAACAATGGCTAGACATGGGTTTGAGACCAAGGGCTGTAACAAGAGATCTATCGTGGGGTATATCCTTGCCTATGGATGATCCAGAATGGGATGGTAAGTGTGTTTATGTCTGGTTTGAAGCGGTTCAAGGGTATTCTACCTGTGCAAAAATTTGGTCTACAGAATTCGCATCTCCTGCAGGCCATAATATGGGGGATGAGGCATGGAAGAACTGGTGGAATATTGCTGAAGATGGAACTACTCCAAGGCACTTATATTTCCTCGGTAAAGACAACATACCATTTCACACAGTAATATGGCCAGCATTAATTTTGGGACTTAACCATGCAGAAAGTGGAAAAAATTCCAATGATAAGGTCGAACTACCTAATATTGGTGAAATGGCCCTAGAAAGCAATGTCCCTGCCATGGAATATTTGATGTTATCCGGCGGCCAATTTTCGAAATCTAGGAAACATGCAGTGTGGCTTCCATCCTTCCTCGAGAGATTTGATCCAGATACATTAAGGTATTATTTGGGAATAAATATGCCTGAAAATCATGATACTGATTTTAATTGGCCTGATTTTGTTGAAAAAATAAATAGTGAGTTAATTGCAGCTTACGGCAATTTTGTTCATAGAGTTTTGACACTGGGTGCTAGGCTTGAAGAAAATCCTCAATCCCCGCTGGCTGAGTTTGATGATGCAGAAATCACTAGTGAATACAGGTCTAAGTTAGAGGAACTACATGCCTCGATAACAGAATCACTAATGAAACATCGATACAAAGAGGCTCTTAGGTATGTGATGAATGCTGCACAACTAGGAAATCAAATGTTACAAAATGCGACACCATGGAAATTCCTTTCCAGTCAATCTGAAGATTCTACAGGTGAATATCAAACTCAACGTATTAACTCACTGTCTGCGCTGTCCTTCGGATGGAGAATTGCGCGTTTTATTGCCATAACTTCTCAACCATTCTTGCCATTTAGTGCCTCTAGGTTATGGAATTCTTTGGGTCAGGACAGCGATGTCAGTTTGGTTGATTGGAATAGTGCGATTGATTGGAGTGAGGAGATGACTTGGAATACGGACAAACCCGAACCACTATTCAAAAGACTTGATTTGGAAGAGATATTAGCTTCTGAACAAGAATTGGTAGATGATAATCAAAACAATGAACAACCAGGCCATGGTGTAAAAGGTGGCAAAAAGAAAAGTAAGGGAGAAAGTAAAATGACCGAAGAAATAGAAGGAATTGAATTTGTAAATTTTGATACATTCATGAAAGTCGACTTGCGAGTTGGTAAAATACTCAGTGTCGAAGAACATCCGAATGCAGATAAATTATATGTCGTAAAATTGGATGACGGAACTGATAACGGTAGAACTATTTGTGCAGGATTAAAGAGCTATTATACAATTGAGGAAATGACTGGTAAAACTGTGGTATTCGTGTCTAATCTTAAGCCTAGGCCTTTGAGAGGAGTCACATCAGAAGGAATGATGTTGGCAGCTGATGATGGCGAAGGAAATGTAAAACTGATTACAGTAGATGGAGATATACAAACAGGCTCTCAAGTTAGATAAATCAAATAAGCCTATTTCGAACATTTTGAATGGAGTCTTTCGACAATAACCTAGATTTTTCTAGAATCTCATTAGATTCATTTGATAAATTTCCAATCATATCCTCTGGTAGAGAACCTAAATTAATATCGACATTAAACAGTGCTCCTTTTGCTGCAGCACTGGCCAATAATGATGCAACGCCAACATCTGAAACGGCATTGGCATTACCTTTCAGTGCAAGTTCTGGCAGTACCTCCAATAATTCCAATGCCAACTTAGCTGTATCTAGAGGCACTAGAGCAGCATTTAGGGTGGCTTTTCTTATCGCTTCTCTTCTAGCCTTAACTTCTTCTTCATTGTTCTTAGGCATCTTGAAACATTCCATGACCTTGTCAAAAGAATCACTATCTTGTTTTGCAAGTTCACCCGACTTGGTAAAGATTTTAATTGCGATATTTTGAGAATTTACTGCACAATCCCAGCCCTCTTTCCACTTTTCCTTACCTATAGTCAAATCTGCAACCATGCAAGTCAACGCAGCAGCCTGTCCCAATGCAACAGCACTTGCAGTACCTCCTCCTGGAGTTGGCGATGATGATGCTAGAGCAGATTGAAAGTCTCTAAGGCTCATTTCCATCCAGTCCATATTATTCGCCTCCCTTAAGCGCCCATTCAATAATTCTATTATCGGCATCAAATGGTTCTAGATATTCCAATCCTAAACCTTTAATCGCTGAATTAACCAATGCAATTTCATCATTTTCTTCTGTATTATCACAGAACCACAAGCCTGCATCAGTCATTACCTTCAGAGGTACTAATCCAACCAGTTCACTCCCTAACAGTTCTACTCCATGATCGCCTGCAATTGCCCTACAAGCCTCAAAAGCAATATGTAATGGGCATGAGTCAATATCTAATAGATTCATAGAAACTTGGCTGATATTATTCGATTCCATAGTGACTCCCATTCCTTGTACCTTGGATAGCATCCCAGGGATACGAGTTCTTTTTTCTCCTCTTTTTATGAGACGACCAGAACTTCTCACCATTGAACCTATTATCTTGGAAATTTTTGCATCACTCTCATCGACATTGACATTATATGCGACTAAAATATCTCTTGAACCAATAGTAATTCCTCCCGATTTAGCAACCACGTCATCCCATTTCTGAGGTCCAAAATCAGGTAATCTCGTGTTTTCTGAATGTTTAGTATCTCCCCCATTCAATCGGTTTTCTAATCCTTCATATTGCCCTTTACGTAATGTTGACAGCAAAAACCTGTCAGCGTGAGTCGCAGAGTATCCATATAGGAAAGTTGGAACTGAAAAATCATTAGCCACACGTTCCGCTAAATCTTGTGCATATCTCGTACAATCGTCCATGCTAACTCCCTCTAGAGGTACAAATGGACAAACATCAACAACACCAAGTCGGGGGTGCTCACCGGAATGATTGGTCATGTCGATATTTTCAATTGCCGATTGAATCAAATTATATGCCGCCTCTTGTACTGAACTAGGATTTCCAGCAATTGTAATCACAGTCCTATTGTAATCAGCGTCGGGTTCTACGCCCAAAACTGAGCAACCATCAATACCTCTAGCAGCAGATACAATTCTTTCGATTTTATCTAAATCTCGACCTTCTGAAATATTGGGGACACATTCAATTATATCTGCCATGTATATGTCCTTCTAAAGAAGGACTTTGAAGTTAAGTATTGAAAATCAACTGTAAAGTGCTTCTGGACTATCTTTCAGTCCACCACGGGTTTTCTTCAAATTTATTCTCTTAATTGATTCCATGAAATCTTTCTGACTAATTGAACTTCTCTTATCTCTAATTGCAATCATACCAGCTTCGACACAAGTTGCCTTGAGTTCTGCACCTGAGAACCCGATAGTTTTTTCAACAATTTTTGGAATTTGTAATCTCTTGGTTGACATCTTGGATATATGTAATTCAATAATCGCTTTTCTACCAACATCGTCAGGTATGGGGATTTCAATTATTCTATCAAATCTTCCTGGCCTTAGTAGCGCATCATCAAGTATGTCTGGACGGTTAGTTGCTGCAATAATTTTTACATCTTCTAATGCATCAAATCCATCGAGTTCAGCAAGTAATTGCATCAAGGTTCTTTGTACTTCACGGTCACCACTTGTCGACCCATCCAATCTTTTAGCACCGATAGCATCTATTTCATCAAGGAAAATTATTGAAGGAGATTTTTCTTTTGCAAGAGAAAATAATTCTCGAACCATTCGACCACCTTCTCCTATATACTTCTGCGCTAATTCGCTTCCGACCATTCTTATGAATGTTGCATCAGTGTGGTTAGCGACTGCTTTTGCAAGCAGTGTTTTTCCACATCCAGGTGGTCCAACCAATAATATCCCCTTTGGTGGTTGAATTCCAACTTTCTTGAAAAGTTCCGGTGAGGTAAGAGGTAATTCAATAGCTTCACGAACAGATTTGACTTGTTCTTCTAAACCAGCAACTGAATTGTAATCAACCGATGGTTTATCTATCATTTCTGCACCGGTAACCATAGGATCCCATGCATCGTGGAGGACTTCAATTACCGCAAGAGTATCTTGATTTAGTGCAACTCTTACTCCCGGTTTCAAAACATCTGGAGATAATCTCTGATTTAGGGAAACTTGGAAAACAGTACCATTAGATGAACGTACTATACCTCTTTCGAAATCCAAAACATCTTCTAGGTGGCCAATAATCAGTGGAGGGTTCTTTAGAGAACGAACTTCTTCATCTAGTCTGTTTGCACGTTTCTTCAGACTTCTAATTTCAGATTCAAGGTGTGCTCTTTCGTTAATCAGTGATTGGGCTTCATCGTGAAGACTCTTGTAGTCTTCTTCCAGTTTTTTCAACTCTTCATCGGAAGACTTGTTGACATCACTTATGTTTGTCTCGACGTCAGTACTCATGTGAATCAACACTACCAAATGCCAATGATGTATGAACTCTTCCTTATTTTAATCCCAATGTTCTTGACTCGTCGACTTAACCCATAGAATGGCGAGGACTATGGCTGATTGTGAATTATGTGGGGCTATGAAGGTTGGTGTCAAACAAATTCCAATGGGCAAGACAGTGGTTTCAGCATGTTCTAGATGCGTGGATAAAATGGGGCTTGCTCCAAAGGAAGTGGCGCCTGGATTGAAGATTGCACAGAACCGACCCCCTACAGTCTATTCTTCAAGAAAGTCAGGAAAAAACATCATGGTAAAGAATTCCAAAGAACTAAGTGAGAATTTTTCTTCTATTATATCTGAAGCACGTAAGAAGCGCGGTTGGAATCACGCTACTTTAGGTAAGAGAATGGCTGAAACTGTAAATGTAATTAAATCCGCAGAGAACGGAAAGCATCCCACAGATTCGGTGATTAAAAAATTCGAACGTGTATTAGGAATTAGTTTGATGGTTGATTCGAAACCCGAAGAAACGAGTCGTTTATACAAAGATAATTCTAGAGGTTTAACATTAGGCGACTACTTTAACCAAAATGGTGAGTAGATGGAAGATATTCGAGTTCATGCCATATGGTTGGCTCAAGATGACCCCAAAAAAAATACAGCTGTTTTAGCGTCTCGAAGAGGTGATTTAAAACTGCATAAAGATCTTCGAAAAATCCCTCGCAAAGGAGTTATTTTGGAGCCTTTATGTGGGAAAATTTTTGGTCCTGAAGACCATGATTTACTTACTGTTAAGAACGGCTCATTAGTTGGTTTAGATTGTAGTTGGGCACAAATAGAAGAAAGTGTGGAAACTGTGATGAAAAGAACTCGATTAGTCCCTCGTATGTTGCCGTTACTCTTAGCCGCTAATCCGGTTAATTGGGGTAAGCCGAGTAAGTTGACAACTGCAGAGGCACTTGCAGCAGCATTATATCTGACTGGCCGAAAAGACCAAGCAAAAAATATTCTAGGAGCATTTCGTTGGGGTAATAGATTCTTTGAACTGAACCAAGAGCCTCTTGATGCTTATTCATCAGCAAAATCGAGTTCTGAACTCGTAGAACTCCAGTTCGAGTTTTTTGATATTGAACACCTGAGGTGATATTATTTCAAAGACTGAAAAGACTCTAATCTCTCGATGGAATGGAACATCTACGGTTATTGAAACAGATGACCTCGCGTTTGAAGCATTGATCATACTCAAGTATAATCAAAAAGTAATTGCAAATTTATTGGGCACTCCATCTAATATTTTTGAACTAATGTTTGGTCATTTAGTATGTGAAGGTTATATTGAATCTAATATTTTAGCCCAACACGAAGTTTCCTTTGAGGTTATTGAGTCATCGAAAAATTTTCATGCAGAGATGTCTTCTCAACATCTTTTAGAATATACTGATGACTCTAATCACGTGGTAACATCATCATGTGGAGCATGTAATAATGATGACTTAGAACAATTAATTTCTGATTTGCCATTGATTGAGAAAGATGTTTCTCCAATTAATTTCACCATTCTAAATCGTTCGTTTGATTCTATGAGGTTGTCTCAGAAAGGATTCCTAAGCACTGGTGGAATGCATGCAGCAGGGATTACAGATTCAGACAATAATTTACTGTATGTCATGGAAGACATAGGTAGGCATAATGCCGTTGATAAGGCGATTGGTATGGCCTTGAAAGAAAATATAGATATCTCAAAATGCTATCTTTTACTATCTGGTAGATGTGGCTGGGACATAGTTGCAAAGGCTAGTAGGAGCGGCATTGCAAATATAGCAAGTATTGGGGCATGTTCATCATTAGCCGCTAAAGCTGCCAGACATACAGGAGTAAGAATAATCTCATTTGTAAAATCCAATAATGCCGTAATTATCGGCCATAATTAGCATTTACAACAGTAAGCCTTGAAACCCTCGGGCAAGAGCGCAAAGTGAGGAGCATGAGGGAACCAGTTTCAGGCAATGTTCCGCACGATGAAAATAATCTGCGTTTAACTAAGCCTAAGAAGCAAGCGGCAGGAATACCAGCCGTTCTTTCCTCGGGCAAACATTCTTTGAAAAAAATGGGATTGACACGTACAATTAAATCCCTTTCAATGGTAAATCAAAAATCTGGTTTTGATTGCCCGGGTTGTGCTTGGCCTGACCCTGAACATCGAACCCAATTCGAATTTTGTGAGAATGGTGCGAAAGCCGTAGCAGATGAAGCAATGAAGGCAAGAGTTGATGGTGACTTTTTCAAAAAATATTCAATTCAAGATTTGGCAATGAAAAGCGATTATTGGCTGAATAATCAAGGTCGCATAAGCGAACCAATGTACCTTGATAAGGAATCAAATAATTACTCTCCGATTTCATGGGACGATGCTTTGACAAAAATTTCCAATAAACTCAAATCTTTGGTTAGCCCGAACAGAGCAGTTTTTTATACATCTGGACGGACTAGTAATGAAGCTGCATTTTTGTATCAAGCCTTTATTCGTTCCCTCGGGACAAATAACCTGCCGGACTGCTCAAATATGTGTCATGAGTCTAGTGGCAAAGGGCTTGGATCTACTATTGGAATAGGCAAAGGTACTGTTAAGCTTGATGATTTCGATCATAGCGACTTGATTTTAGTTATCGGCCAAAATCCAGGCACTAATCATCCTAGAATGCTCACAGCGTTGAGAGATGCAAAGAAAAAAGGAAGTAAAATAATACATATCAATCCATTGCCTGAGGCAGGTTTAGAGCGTTTTAAACATCCTCAAGATTATATGAAATTTGATTTCAAGTCAACTAAATTATCAGATTATCATCTTCAAGTTAAAATTGGCGGAGATGCGGCTTTAATCAAAGGTCTAATCAAAGTACACTTGGATCATGGAGGGACTGATTTAGAATTCATCAAAGATTCAACTACTGGTTTTGAATCCATGTGTGAATCTGCAATAAATACTTCATGGGATCGAATCGTCCGTGATTCGGGAGTAGATAGAAAACTAATCGAAGAAGTTGGTTTACTGTGCTCTAAATCCAAAGCAACAATCGCATGTTGGGCGATGGGTTTGACTCAACACAGAAATGGTGTATCTGTAATTCAAGAAGTTGTTAATCTTCTATTGTTGGGCGGGCATGTGGGTCGCAAGGGTGCGGGTTTTTGCCCGGTACGCGGTCACTCAAATGTTCAAGGCGATAGAACAGTAGGTATTTGGGAAGCTCCTAGTGATTCATTCTTAGATAAAATGGAATCGGGTCTAAAAGTGGCCCTACCTAGGAAACATGGTTATGATGTTGTCAATTCAATCAAGGCCATGGATGCTGGCGATGTCGATGTTTTCTTCTGCATGGGTGGCAATTTTATTTCAGCAACTCCAGATACATTGTTTACCGGAAATGCGCTATCAAAAGTAGATTTAGTAGTCCAAGTATCAACTAAATTAAACCGTTCACATTTAATCACAGGAAGAGAGGCGATTATTCTCCCTTGCTTGGGTAGGACTGAATTAGATGTACAGAATTCAGGAGAACAATTTGTTTCTGTTGAGAATTCGATGGGCATAGTACACATGTCAAGAGGGCGCCTAAAGCCTGCGTCTAGGCACCTTAAAAGTGAACCTTGGATAGTCGGGATGCTTGCTGAAAAAACTCTAGTTGATAGCCCTATACCCTGGATTGAATTGATAGATTCATATGATAATATTAGGGATTTAATGAGCGATAGTCTATTTGGATTTGAAGATTATAATTCACGTGTCAGGAATGAAAATGGATTCTATCTTCCTAATCCTCCTCGTGATAGTCGAACATTTGAAACAAATGATGGTAAAGCTCACTTCACTACTCACGAACTTCCTTCAGTGGAGGTTGAAAATAATCAATACGTTATGATGACATTACGTTCACACGATCAATATAATACGACCATATACGGCCTTGATGACCGTTACCGCGGAATTAAAGGTAATCGGAGGATATTAATGATGAATCCACTCGATATGCTCGAAAGAAATTGGAAAACCCGTAAAATGATAGACATAACTAGTCATTTCGAAAATGAATCAAGAGTTTCCAAAAAATGGTTAGTAATTCCATATGATATCCCATCAGGTAACATTGCCGCATATTTCCCTGAGGCTAATGAACTGGTGCCTTTGAACTCTACTGCTGAACTATCTAATACACCTACCTCGAAGTGGATTGTTTGTTCGCTTGACGAATCAAATAATTCTGACGAGGAGGAGTGACATTGCAATCAGGTTACTTTTCCTTTATCAAAAAGAACTCTAAGTTTAGGAGATTTTGGTTTGCTTCAGTAATTTCATGGATTGGTGAATGGTTCAATACAATTGCATTATTCTTTTTAATTTTAGAATTTTCAGGATCAGAATTTTTGCTGGGTGTCTTATTTAGCGTAAGAATGGCATTATTTGCAATCTCACAGCCAATTATAGGTGTCATGGCAGATAGAATAAATAGGAAAAAGTTGATGGTTTTCTCCAATATTTTCCAAGTTGGACTTGCATTGACATTCCTTCTTGTAGACGGCGAAGAAGATATGTGGTGGCTTATTTCCATATCTGGAATGATGATGCTTTTACATGGTTTCTATGTTACAGCTGAACGCGCTGCATTACCAAATATTGTAGACGAGGAAGACCTACTAACTGCTAACGCTATATCATCAGCATCTTGGTCAGCCTCATTATGTATAGGTGCAATGCTTGGTGGAATTGTCGTATCAAATTGGGGTACTGATTTAGCATTCATATTAGATTCTTTAACATTCGTCATAGGGACAATTATTCTACTGCCGATGAAGATTCCACAAACTGTTGATGAAAATTTGAAAGGTCCAATATTTTCAACTGCTTTCCAAAATATCAAAACTGGTTGGCAAAGAATTAGTGATGACCCAAGACTCTTGAGATTAATTTTTGCTAAGTCATCGTGGAATCTTGCAGGTGCCGGTCTTGCGGGTGTATTCTTAGTTCTTGCAGGTGGAGATATTAAGGGCTATGGGGCTGCTTTTGGCTTTGGTTTGTTCTTCTTTGCTAGAGGCATAGGAACTGGAATCGGACCTTTAGTGGCGAGGACTTTGTTCAAAGATCAAACTAAGTGGCCTTCACTAATCGGCATACTAGTTTCTTTATCTGGAGTATTCTACTTCTTCGTAGGACTGTCCTTGGATATGGCTCTTCCAATTACAATAATATTGATTATTTTAGCCCATGCTGCAAGTGGCGCTAATTGGGTTCTTTCTACCGTCTTGACTCAAATGTGGGTTGAAGATGAAGTGAGAGGTAGAGTGTTTTCAATGGATATGTTGATTCTAGGTGCTTCAGCATCATTCTCAACGTCAATAGCAGGTTTTTTGGTAGAAAAATATGATTTAGCATTAGATAAGGGGATGATGATATTTTCTCTCATCATGATACTTTCAGGCCTAATATTCACATTTTGGCGACCAGACTTAAAGCAATCTGCTGATTTAAATAAATCATAATGCTCAAAGACAATGCAGTATTGCATTATCCATGGGCGATAATAGGTCTTCACTAAGAGAGTCAATCTCAATTGGAATACCTAATGAGTTGCCCGATCATCCAGGGACTGATAATTCGGTAGACCATGCCCCAGATAGAAGACAGGTTTTGACTTCTAGTGAGAAGAAACTAGCAATAAAAAATGCTCTCCGATATTTTCAGCAAGAGCATCACGAAATCCTTGCTCCTGAGTTTTTGGAAGAATTGAATAGTTTTGGTAGAATAATAATGAATCGATTTCGACCGACAGAATATCAAATGAAAGCATATCCTATCTCATATTATCCTGCAAAATCAAAACAAGCTGCGTCTATTATGCTGATGATTCAAAATAACCTTGACCCTGCCGTAGCCCAATTTCCGCACGAACTAATCACATATGGTGGAAATGGTTCTGTTTTTCAAAACTGGGCTCAGTACAGAATAACTATGAAGTATCTATCTCAAATGACTGATGATCAAACTCTAGTGATGTATTCAGGGCATCCAATGGGGTTATTTCCTTCTCACGAAAACGCTCCGCGTGTGGTTGTGACCAATGGCATGGTAATTCCTAATTACTCGACTGTGAATGATTATGAGAAAATGAACTCTTTAGGAGTAACTCAATATGGACAAATGACTGCTGGTTCTTACATGTATATTGGCCCTCAAGGAATCGTTCATGGCACCACTCTAACTCTGCTAAATGCAGCAAGACTACACCTTGATTTAGAACCCGGGAAAGACTTGTCAGGAATCACATTTGTAACCTCAGGACTTGGGGGTATGTCTGGTGCACAAGCTAAAGCAGCAGTTATTGCAGGTGCCTCATCTATTGTCGCTGAGATAAATCCACATGCTGCAAAAAAACGTTTTGAACAAGGTTGGTTGAGTGTACTTTCCTATGATGTTGATGAAGCCATTGATTTAATGGTAAGTAATGCAGAGTCAGGAACCGCGATTTCCATTGGTTTTGTCGGAAATATATCTGACCTGTGGGCTAGGTTAGTCGAAAGAGAAATCAATGTTGATTTGGGTAGTGACCAGACAAGCCTTCACAACCCATGGCAAGGTGGATATTATCCTTCAGGATATACATATCAAGAATCATCGGAATTAATGTCTAAGGATAGTGATTTATTCTGTCAAAAAGTGCGTGAAACATTATTACAACATATGTCTAATGTGCAGAAAATGGCTGAAAGAGGTATGTATTTTTGGGATTATGGTAATGCATTTCTGCTAGAAGCATCAAGAGCCGGTGCAGATATCAAAAATGAAGATGGTGGTTTCATATTTCCTAGTTATGTTGAAGATATAATGGGTCCAATATGCTTCGATTATGGCTTTGGACCTTTTAGATGGGTTTGTTGTTCTGGAGATTCCGAGGACTTAGAAATTACAGACCAAATCGCTTGTGATGTTTTATCTAAAATGGCTCTTAATGCACCGGAAACCATCAAGCAACAACTCGATGATAACATCCATTGGATAAAGCAAGCAGGTCAGAATCAAATGGTAGTTGGAAGCCAAGCAAGAATCTTATACGCCAATGACGAAGGTAGGAGGGGTATTGCTAGTGCGATCAATTCTGCAATAGCCGATGGACGTCTCAAAGGCCCTGTTGTGCTCGGTAGAGATCATCACGATGTTTCAGGCACTGATAGTCCATTTAGGGAGACGGCCAATATTTCGGATGGGTCTATGTTCACTGCAGATATGGCGGTGCAGAATTTTGTTGGTGATTCATTCAGGGGCGCTACATGGATAAGCCTTCACAATGGTGGTGGAGTCGGCTGGGGAGAAGTAATCAATGGCGGATTTGGAATGCTAATTGATGGTTCGGAAAAATCCGAAGAGAATATTCAATCTATGCTTCATTGGGATGTAAATAATGGCGTGGCAAGAAGGGCATGGGCGCGTAATGATGGAGCGATTGAAGCTATTAAGTCTGCAATGGATAAAGAGCCTAAATTATTAGTAACATTACCCCAAAAAGCACATGAGGGTCTTATCGACTCACTGTTTACAGGGGAGTGATTTTATTTCTACAATAACTCTTGATGGCAACACATTATCCTCATCAGAGATTTGGAGAATCGCTACAGGTGACGCTGATGTTGACATATCTCAAAGTTCTTGGGACAGGATAATAAAATCACGTAAGGTAGTTGAAGATATATTGCACAGTGGAGAAATAGTCTACGGAATAAATACTGGTTTTGGGGCACTTGTGAATCAAACTATTTCTGAAGATGATTTACAGCAATTACAAGTTAATCTAATACGCTCGCATGCTACAGGAATTGGAGAATTGATGTCTAAAGAATCTGTCAGGGCTATGATGACTGTTAGAATTAACTCATTTGCTAAAGGTTACTCAGGTGTACATCCGAATGTAGTTCAGCAATTACTCGATTTCCTCAACTTAGATATCACTCCAGCAGTGCCACGGATAGGAAGTCTTGGCGCTAGTGGTGATCTAGCCCCTCTTTCACACATGGCATTAGCATTAATTGGTGAAGGTGAAGTTCTAACTGAAGAAAATAGTGTAACTAGTACAAAAGAGGTATTAATCGAAAAAGGATTAATCCCCTTAGAGTTGGGAGCAAAAGATGGTTTGTCTTTAATCAATGGAACAAGTCAAATGTTGAGTTTATTGATTGAGTCTGAACAGATACTGTCTCAATTATTGCCACTAGCAGACATCATAATGTGCACTTCACTTGAAGCATTCAAAGGAACAGTAGTGCCCTCAGACTCACGAGTACATGAGGCTAGACCTCACCCTGGGCAAAAATTAGTAGCTTCAAGAATCAGACAAATTATGGAAAACTCAGAAATTCATGCAAATCATTCTGATTGTGAAAAAGTGCAAGACCCATATTCATTTAGGTGTGCTCCGCAAGTTCATGGTGCCATAAATGAGAGTTTTATGCAACTTAGAAGTACACTCGAGATTGAAATAAATAGTACTACTGACAATCCTTTAGTTTTCTTCGATAGTGATGATGGTGAACAAAAAATTGTCTCTCAAGGAAATTTCCATGGAGAGATACTAGGTTTGGTCGCTGATAAAATGTCGCTTTCTATATTTGAATTAGGCTCCATAAGCGAGAGACGTATGGACCAATTACTCGATGCCAAGAAGAGTGGTCTACCTCCGTTTTTAGCTAGTAATAGTGGACTTGAGTCTGGACTTATGATTGTACAGTATGTCGCAGGTGCTTCTTTATCTGAACTACATGGACATGCTTCTCCGAGAACCGCTTTTTCGACTAGTACTTCGGCGGGCCAAGAAGATCATGTCAGTATGGGTGCAACAGCCTGTTGGAATTTATTACAAGCCACACAAAGACTTTCTGAAGTTCTTGCTTGTGAACTACTGATTGCATGCCAGGCACTTGAATTTGATAATCTAAAACCTTCACCATTTATTCAATCGATAGTTAAGTTAGTTAGAGATATTTCTCCAAAAATTGAATCCGATAGGTCGACAAGTAGCGACTTAATAGCAATTTCAAATAGTCTAAAAAACGGCGGATGGTTGTCTAGAATTGAAGCGGAAAACAGTAGACTATCTAATTAGAATAGTATTTCTTCTCTAACTCTTCTATACCTGTCAATTGTTTAATTCTAAATAGTGCAGTTGATAGTTCGCTCGAATCTATTTGATTTGCGTTCTGGTACAGATAATTTTCTAATTCAACAACTCTTCTAACTTTTTCTTCAACCAACCTATACAGTTCATATGATTCATTAGTATCATAACTTAATGCTGGTTCAAGTTCAGAAACATCTAGGCCCATTCTTCTCCACTGTAGAATTCTTTTGACCAGTAACGCTTGTGTGAAGCCAGTTTGAGGTAATCTTGAAAGAATACTGAGTCGAGGTGAACCGTCAACTCCCAAATCAAATTCCATCTGTTCGCCGGGAGTGTTTGAAATAACGATTTCATTTTCTTCTTCAAACTCTTCAAATTTTGACGCATTAGATTCCGTATTTATATGACGAACCACCTTTCTCATCCTTGATATCCAAACTGTGTCAAAACTTAATTCGTCGATCGGGAATATCACCCGTACCTTAGATCCGTGTAAATTATCTGAAATATCATTGATGAAGTTTAAGATATTTTCTTTGCCATGCAGGTCTATCAACCATTCGAAGCCATCTATTATAATCAGTATTTCAACGTCATTTTTTGAAGAGATTATTTCACGACTTATAGATTCTAAATTTGGTGGCATTGAATATTCTGTATTTCTTTCAGTGAGCCAGAATAGTTCAATCTTCGATATATCGATATGTTCTAATAATCTTCTAGGGGGCAATCTTGACATCAACTTGATTACTATTTCATTATTTTCGAGAAGTTCATCAGCCATCTCGAGAAGTTTATCTTGGTTCGAAAATGTAACGGAAAAAATATTCCCTCCTTCAAATTTCATAACCGCACCTAATCACCCTAAACACTTCTTATATTTACATTTCAACGATGAAAATCCATGAATCATTATATTCATCAATGTTTTGCCTTATACGGGTGTGAGCATGTCCGAAGAGAAAACCGATGAAATTCCGATGGCCGAATGTGGCTCATGTAGAGCCATAATACCCCTAAATTCCGAAGAATGTCCAGAATGCGGCATCAGTTTTTCTGGGGTATCCAATGAATCTTTAGGAGAATGTGGGGCATGTAAAGCCTTAGTTCCTCTTGATTCCAAGAGCTGTCCTGAATGTGGTGTATATTTTGTTGCAGATGATGTTGTTGATGTTCTGAGAAATTGGTTTGTTGAAACCGGCATTGAAGTTACTAAATTATTTTCCAAGATGGATTCCGACAACGATGGTTCCATTGATGCTGAAGAGCTAAAAGATGGTTTGTTGAAACTTAATCTGGCAGATCTACCTCCATCTCAAGTTGAAAGATTAGTTAAAGAATTTGATTCTGATAACGATGGTAAAATAAGTTTGGAAGAATTGGTATTTACAATTACTGGCGAAGAATTGGAAGTTTCTGAATCGGCATCTGAATCGCAAGTAGCATCCGAGAAGGAGTATTCTGAAAATGTTCTTACAAGGGTAATGGAAAAGTTCTCCATCACCGACCGTGATGCATTTTTACTCCATGCTCAAGACTATGACTCTAATGATAATGGCTACTTGACAGAGGGTGAATTCAAGACTGCAGCTGAGGCATTCACCGTATCTGCTGGTGATGATGAACCTTCAGAAGATGTTGATGAATCAGTAGAACTCGAAACCATTGAGTCTGTAGAAGAAACCGGTGAAAGTGAAGTCGACGGTGCTGAAGAAGAAAATTTAGACCAAGATGAAGCAGAAGCTGAACAAGAAATTAGCGATGAAGTCGAAGAGTCCGATGATGAGGAATCACCTGAAGAGAATATCGAAGATTCTGCCATGTACAGGCTTGGTATCGCCGCATCGCAAGGCGGACTAACAATACGTGAAGTATTTGAGTCAATGGACTCTGATGATGATGGCCTCATAGATGGCCCAGAGTTGCAAAAAGGAATCGAAGAAATTTCAGGAGATCAATTATCTCCAGGTGAAGTATTTGAAATTCTTAAATCACTTGATGAGAACTCCGATGGAAGGGTTAATCCAATGGAATTAGTCAATGCATTGGAAGAACTAGAATTGGATATCAAGTCCGACTCATCTGGTGCAATGCGAGATCCAGTTTCTATATTGATTGAGGCAATGGACGACGCTGGAACAAATCCTGGCAGAGTATTTAGAGACCTAGACAAGAATGGTGACGGAAGTATCAATATTAATGAATTACGAACTGAGGTAGAATCTTTCATTGAAGAGTCATTAACCGATGAAGAGATGGACCATTTGTTCGAGAGACTAGATAATGATGGTGATGGATTCGTAGATATGTATGAATTTATCGAGAATCTTGAGGAATATGAAGGCGAGGAAGACGATGATGAATCTAGCCTCTCATCTAAGGTCGAATTCCCTAGTAAAATGCAATCGCGTATGATGTCTAAGAAGTGGAATGACATATATTGGCCGATAATACATGCTGGATTATTCATATTTGTACTGCTATGGATAGTCAATGCATCATTAGCGCCATTTGTAAGTGGTGAAGAAGGGAGCATTGCTTTGGATACTGAACTAGGCTTGTATGATGATGGCGAAAATGTATACCTTCAAGGAGATATTTATCCATGTGTAGACTCTGTACAAACCGATGGATGTAAAAACTCCTTAACTCCATTGGCCGGTGAAGCATCGTCAATGCCTGCTGGCTGGTACTGGGATGGCATTATGTTTATCATTCTAGGAAGTATAGGATTTGTAGGTTCATTATTCACTCATTTGTACATCGTACCTGGATGGAGAGCTAGAGCAAAAGCAATTCGTGAGTCTGAGAAAGAGCGTCAAGAAGTCGATGAGGAAATCGACAGCGAGGATTCTGATGATGCAGAAGAAACGCTTGATGAAGAGTCAGAAGTCGAGGAATCTGATGACGAATATATGGAAGATGAGTCAGTAAGTAGTGATGAAGAAGATGAAGATTATGATGACGATGATATCGACATTGGTTCTCATATTGGATTAGTATTAGATGATGAAGAGATTTTTGGAATAATCGTTGAGTTTGACGATGATGAAAATCTAGTTACAATCGAAGAAGATGGCACTGGAGACCTTGTTACTGGCTATCAAGATGATATGTTTATTGAAGATTGAAATGACTAGAGATCAGTTGGACAGTTTTAGTGAACTATCTGTATGCCCTAATTGTGGATGTATTGATCAAAAGGGCTCATACCGTTGTCTTGGATGTGGATCATTTCATTCTGGAGCCCATCTAGTTGAGCGTGAGGCACCTCCTGTAACTCAACCAGTAGAAGTTACTTTAGTCGAACCAAGTGCTTACTCTTTAGGGCCGAAAGGAGAGATTATAGATGAAGAATTTGAGCAAAGTGAAAGTGTACGCGAATGGTCTGGGGGCTCTACTGATTTCAGTATCCAAGAAGATGAAACCGATGAAATTATGAAATCCGAAAATATCGAAGTACCAAAATCCGAAGAATTATGATTTATCGTTTTAAGTCTTTTGAAAAGCAATTGATATAAATCAAACATATGAGGTCAAAAAGTGAAAATCATGGTGGGCTCGGAGAGAATTGAACTCTCGATCTTCGCCATGTCAAGGCGACGTCATAACCCCTAG
>QQRY01000053.1 GCA_003602575.1 Candidatus Poseidoniales archaeon | reverse complement strand
ACCGATTGACTCAAAGAGGAGATGCTTCTCGCAATGAATACCTGTGCGGATATGGTGAAGTGGTTATCATCTGAGGTTTCCAACCTTATGTCGTGGGTTCGACTCCCGCTATCCGCACCACAATGATTACCTGATTTGATTTCAATCTTAGTTGATTAGACACCTAGAAAAACAAAAATTTCGATGACTTAATGATACAATGTTTTTTCTAGTTAACCACTAAACACTGTGCATGATAGATGAAGACTCGGAGGCAACTATCGAAAAAAAGAGCCCCAGGTCTCTTTGGAAACTTGTTGCTAGTTCCTCTATTATAGCCTCTATGTGTTGCCTTCCTTCAATCGTACTCGTGATGTTTGGGATAGCCACAGTTTCTACCGGAGCTGCTCTTTCAGATACTTTGTATTGGGGCGAAGATGGATATTCTTGGTTTAGACCATTGATGCTGCTAATTGCTTCTATAACCGTCATTGTAGGGCTTGTGTTCTATTTCCGCAACCAAGGAATCTGTACATTAGATCAAGCCAAACGACAACGTAGAAAAGTTATCAATACCTCTATTCTAGTGATTATAATTTCTTACCTGAGTTATTTGATACTAAACTATGTAATTCTTACAGAAATCGGAATCTTATTTGGACTTCCATGGGAATCGAGTAGAGTTTGGAATAAATGATGTTAAACATTATTTCTAGTGGTGCTACAACCTACTCCCCATGAATCCGTATTTTCCATAGCCATTCTCGTTCTCTCTAGCAACTCATCTTCTGGAACTGAATCATAGCCATCACCTTCACCCCAAGCCAGACTAATATGAGCCTCTTTATGAGTCCAAGAAACCAATTGAAAATTTAAATTTTCAATTGAAAAATTACATTCTTTTACTCCAATTGGAAATTCAATTTTACGTGGATTTAAATTCATGCCTAATCGCATCGCTTTTTGCAGTGCTTCCTTAGCGGTCCAAGTTCTAATTGCCATATGTGGATTTGACCTCAACTGTTGTAATTCTTCTCCAGAGGCCATCATATCAAATGCATTTTCAGCAATCCGACGTTCATCAGGCTCCCCGTCAATTCCGACTGTCCAGCCATTTTCAATCAAAGCAACATATGCCCACCCCTCTGAATGACCAATGGATATAGATGGCAATGCTGTGTTTTTCCATAGACCCCTCAAATATGCCAAACTAGGTGCTCGGTATTGATTCCTCCTAATCTCTAGTTCAGAGGGATTGATCCCCCACACATCTAATGCTTGAGCAAGTAGCCATCGTCCAGATAGATGCTCATCTCTACGCTTCTGCATGGCAAATGTAGAGACTTCATCGACATTTGCAAGTACTACCTCTTCGAGATTACGTGACAATACAGGACAGCGAAAACAAAGTAATCTTGGTGCAGGTTTTGTTATCGGTGGTTCGAGAATTTCAAATCCTTCTTTCATTAGAAGACCTCGATAATCTAGCGTTTAAGCGTGAATTTCTGGCCTTCAGGAACTGGTGCCATGCTCTTCAACCTCAGACCCTTTAGCGCCATAACCGGCCCATCATCATCTCCAATAATAATGACATCATGTACGGTGATTCCATCGCTTTCAACCGAAGTCCTCAGGCTTCTCATCCTCAAAACCTCATTACGCTCTGGAACTCTTAGCATTGAGGTCCATTCTATCCCTACTGGAAGTGATGAGAATCCTTCTGACTCCATTGCCACAAATCCAGCATTTTGGAATCCTGCCTCGATCAACATTGGCAGCGCGTCAAGCAATACTTTTTCACCCTGTGATTCGATAGAAAACTGCTCAGTAATGGGAAGTTGATTGCGCATTAAGGCGATACCATCAGCGCCTGGTAGATCCAAATCACCCACTCCTCGCAAGATTCCACCATGGGATTGGAATCTTGGCCCGTGGAAATATCTTTGATAGATGAATGAAGGCATTAATTGTACATCTCCTGGAGCAGGTATACCAATTTGAGGTATTGAATCCACTTCACTTTGCAAGAAAGGTCTCAAATCATCGCTAAACTCTACTAGTCGAACCATTGCTTGGTGATGTTCTCTTTCACCAAATACCTCACCCTTGGAGTTCATTAGATCTGAAACCAATCTACACCTAACCCATGTCAGAGAACCTTCTTTCTTCTCCACTACACTACTGACACGAACCTTCATTTCATCCTTTAGTAGTTTTATCGGTAATCCAAATTTAACTTCTTCAAAACCTGCAACACAGGTCATTGGATTTAGTAATAAAGCGTTTTCAGCAAACATCTCCAATGCCATTACCCCTGGATGATAGGGCACTCCATCGATTGCATGGTCGTCTAAGAATAAGTGTTCTTCCATTGAAAGTGTGGTTTGTGTAAGAAGAGATTTATCGGTTTCAAAATCGATTACTTTGTGAATAAAAGGAAAGCGAGAAGGGTCTGCAATGATTGCGGACATGTCTGCAGTTAACCTGAGTGGAGCTTCACGGAAACTGTCAAACCTATCCATCAAACCAAGAGAGCCACAACCAAGAACTCGTCGCTTACCGCCTGCAAGTGCTTCATGAACGAAAATTTCTACACCTTTCTCAACTGATAGGGTTTCAATTCCTGCTGCTTGGAATACCGCTTCAATAGATCCACGCGTTGCCATTCCAACATCTCTCCACCCTGTCCAACCTATTGCTACAGCCCTGCACTCTCCACTCGCAGTCATTCTAGCCATCTCAGCATCTAATACACTGTTGGCTGCGGCATAATCGGTCTGGCCACCATTGCCAAACCTTCCTGCTACGCTGGTGAAACATGCAGCAAAATTTGGATTATCCATTCCTGAAGCCCTTACACAAGCCATCAATGCATTCCAACCATCTACTTTGACTCGTACAACTCTGTCAAATATGCTATGGCTCTTGTCGGATACTAATTTGGAATCTTCTAACCCTGCACCGTGAACTACGCCTGTTATTTTACGCTTTAAAGAAGAACCTAACTCGACCAAGGACTCTTGATCTAATACATCTATTGAATGATAAAACGCCTTATTCCCAGTATTATTGATTGTATCGAGTGTTATGTAGACATCTCGACTTCTAGTAAATTTCTGCCATTGTGAATTCCATTCAACCATAGTGACTTTTCCATCTTCACTGGACTTAATCAAATCCTCTCTAAGACTCATCTTTTGTTGATTTAATTGCTCATCATCCCAGTCAATCCATGCTTCGGTTTCCTCGATTAGTGTAGAACGCCCTAGTAGTAGGAAATGTGCTTTCGCATTTTCACTAGCCTTAGCTACACCGATTATGGATGCTGCAGTAACTCCTGAACCACCGCCTGAGACTATCCAAGTATCTTTTTTAGTCAATGGCTTTAGTTCAGATTCGATATCTTCGGCAAATGCTACTAAAGTCCAGCGCCTACTATCACGGTCAATACCAATTTCTACTTCTCCACCCAAATTAAACAGGTCTTGTTCGATTATTTTAGCTGCTTCTGTAGAATCTAGTACTATATCTGGGTGTAAGTCTAATGCTCTACAACGAAGTGATGGCTTCTCGAAAGAATATGATTTTGTAACGCCACTTGATGCACATTGTACTGAATTGAAATGTTCGCCAATGTTTCCATGGCGACCATCTAGAGCTGTGACTGATGCAATCAAGCCGGAGTCTAGTTTGGCTAATTTATCATCCAATCCTTTCAATAATGCGAACCATCCTTGTGCTGATAGGATAATTTGTGATGAAGGAGTTGTATCCTCTTCCCACTCAACACCTGCTAACTTTAATGCAGCCATGTGAACCACACCTGAAATATTTTCATTGGATAATTGCTCACATACCTGTTCAATATGTTCTATGTTACCAGGGTCTGCACGATACACTGTTCGCTTACCCTCTTTTTGCTCAGACATATCTCTTATATCGCTTTCAAATCCGATTCTAATCGCATTCAATCCACGTTCTTCCATTAAAATACAGAATTCTTCCGCAATTCCCCAGCCATCATCAGTAACAATGATTGTACCTTCTAATTCTAATTTGGATGATTCTCCAGAACACTCTTCAACCTCAACTTGCCATCTTCTACATCCCTCTGTTGAGACTTGTCTGGTTGGAGTAGGCGTAGATGGTTGTTCTACTATTTCTGTAGCGATAGGTTCTTCTTCCGGTTCTTCGATTACAACCTGAACTTCTTGTTCCAGTTCAGGTACTCCACCTTGCATCTTAACTATGTAAGCGGTGAAATGATTGAGAGTCGGGTGGTCGCTTAGAATGAAATCTTCATCGACTGGAAGTGCAAAAATATCTCTAACTTCAGCCATTATTTCTGCTTGTTTAACAGTATCAATGCCCAGTTCTCCTTCAAGGTCTTGGTCCATCTCAATAAAATCTGCAGGATATCCTGTATGCTTAACTACAACTTCAATAAGACGAGTTTCGATCTCTGAAGTATCTGCTGTAGAGATGGCTTTCTCTTGGACTATTGGTTTAGGTTGTTCAATTTCTTGCACAATTTGAGGTTCTTGATTCTCAGTGGTTTGAACTGGTTTGACTTCGCTTCCTGTACCAGTCATAGTTTGAATGTAGGCAATCATATGATTGAGTGTAGGATAGTCTGAAAGTATGAAGTCTTCATCAACTGGAAGATTGAATCTTGAACGAATATCTGCCATGATCTCTGCTTGTTTGACAGTATCGATTCCAAGTTCGCCTTCTAGATCTTGGTCTAGTTCGATAAAGTCTGCTGGATATCCAGTATGTTCGACTACGACTTCAATTACAATGTCATTCAATGACTCGTCACTAACCGTTGGCGTGGCAGGAGTCGTTGCTTCTTGAACCACTTCAGCAACTGCCTCAACGGCCACATGGGCGACTTCAGCAACTACAGCTGTTGCAGCAACAGCAACTTCTACAGGACCTGGAGAATCTCCAGTCATTTTCTGAATATATCCAATCATGTGATTTAGTGTTGGGTAATCTGAAAGTATGAAATCCTCATCGACTGGCAAATTGAATCTTGAACGAATATCTGCCATGATTTCTGCTTGCTTGACTGTATCTATTCCCAGTTCGCCCTCTAAGTCTTGGTCTAATTCTACAAAGTCCGCTGGATAACCTGTATGCTTCACCACAACTTCGATTACAACATCGCTCAATTCGCTTGAATCAATAGTTGAACTTGCAGCCGCTTGAACTGTTGGTTGTGGAACTGGTTGTTTTACCTCGACTGGGATTTCTTTCTCAATCTCTTGAACGGTATTATCTTCGACTTTTACCGCTGGAGAATGCTTGATATTAGTATCAATATGCCACTCCTCTCCTTGAACTCCGCCATGTAAATTATTCTGGCCATCGACATAAGCGACGAGTTTGTTTTGGAGAATTCTCAGATCTATGTCTTCAGACTTGGCCAGTTCTCTTATCCACTGCATGAAGACCGACCCGTCAATTCTTTCACCCTCAAATTCACATTTCCGAACGAAGGAAAGAGCAATTTGAGAGCCAAAACCTGCACCGAACCTCATTCCGTATTTCAAATCGGGATAGTCTCCACCCTCAGATAAATTTAGATTTCCTAGCTCTTCGTCAACTTCTTTATGATTAGCAATTGGAGGAATTCTTCCAGTCATCAATCCATAAAACATACTTGCATCTTCTATTCCAACACCCATTGGATGACCTGTGAAACCTTTGGTATTTGCAATAACTATCTTATCTGTACTTGATCCAAATGTTTGCCTCAAAGCCTTGACTTCTGATTGAGCAGAACCTCCACGGGCTGGAGTATAGGTCTCATGTGAGAAAAATACTGTTTGAGGAGCTATTACGTGCCTGTCTAATCCCCAATTGGTTTCAATTTCATGAATAAACTGGTCAAAGGTTTCTGCTACATGGTCTATATCGAGCCTAGTCCCATGGAAAGCGGAATTGGCAGTCTTTGTGCCGAGTAACTCAGCAATAGGTTGAACTCCACGTTCAAGTGCATGAGAGCGTCTTTCTATGACAAATGCCGCTGCACCCATGCCGAGTATGAGTCCGTTTCTTCTCTTATCGAAAGGCAAAGCAGATTCTTCGACAACATTGCTGCTTGAAGCCGCACCTGATGAAGCAAAACCACTTCCAAACCATTCCCAAGTATCATCTCCAGTAATATCATCAGCAGATAGGATTACAACTCTGTCAACTCTATCATTACTTAGCCAATCTTCAGCGACACTAAATGCTGCAGTTGCAGAAGCACAGGCTACATTGATAGTAGTGTTTGGTCCACGTATACCTGTATACTGTGCAAACTGAGAATGACCCATATTTAGCACTTGGAAGAGATATCTACGATCAAATCTGCCTTCCCCATCATCCCCATTGGTTTTGGTATGTTTCAATGTAGATTGTATTCCTGGGAAACAAGAGGAGAATATCACACCAGTTCTGTCACGATGAATCTTAGGTACTTGCCAATTTGTGATTAATCGCAGACCTCCTTTGCCAACTTGTTCTACTGGAGTCAATGGGATTCCAGCATCCCTTAGCGCCAATAAACCTGAGGCCACTGCTAATTGAGTTGCAATATCCCAAGCTAAAACAGATTTAGGATCGATTCCAAATTCTTCGGATAGGTCAAATGCGCCTCTTAATCCAGCTAATTGAGGTATGTCTCCAAATTGGGTCGCTTGTTCCATATTTACAGAACCATCTCTACCTTTGATCAATCGAACGATATTTTTATCGAGAAGTTTTTGTTTATACTCATCACTAACTTCCGAAATGCAGGTTTCGCCACGAACTAAACGTTCGAAAGTATCTTCACAAAATACCTTCTCACCACCAGGCAATCCTAGTGAAATTCCGGTAATCACGTATGGGTCTTTTTTACGGTCTTCCTGATTGCTAACAACACCAGTTGGCGCCGAATTAGACTCTACATGTATCGATTTAGTTTTTGTTAAGAATCTCTGAGGTGGTTTTCTAACCCACCTTGCTAAATCTGCAATGGTTTGAGAATTATTGATTTCAAACTCCGAATCGGTTTCACACTCGCTCCTAATTTTATTGATTGCAGAACTAATCTCTTGTTCAGACATACCAAGGACTAATCTCATGTCCACCATTCCTGAACAGAACTTAGCCGGATAATCTGTCATTGAAGATATTAATTGGCCGACATAGTCATTGATAGCATCTTCATTTGACACTTCGACATTGACTGAAGAAACTTCATGACTTACTGCTTTAACCTCGCTAATTACTGGTGATGCCCCATTACTTGGCAATGGCCTTGACCTAGTTTTCAAATCATCTGAATTGGATTTTATTGTGGTTGGCTTGGATGATTTTGAATGTGCTTCGATTGGTCCTGCCCTAAATGCCTCTGATAGTTCTTGAGAGGTTGGTTCAGGCCACATAGGTCTTCGCCCGGCTAGAGCCAAAGAGGCAATAGCAGTCAAAAATGACGCAATGCCGCCTTGCTTAGGATGATTGGTCATTATCGGCAAATGTGGCTTCCCTTCTAGGATTTGGGTGGCAAACATCGTCAATGCGCGCTTCGGGCCAACTTCGACAAATGCTCTTGCACCAGCACCATACATGGTCTCTATTTGAGAAGTCCATTCGACTGACGATGCCATCTGTGGAGCTAATTTACTCAAAACTGAATCCTTTGAGTTGTCTCCTTTCATATCATAGAATTGCCCATCAACATTTGCAGTAATAGGAATCTTAGGCCAGCTTATTTCAAGAGTTTCCAAGAACCTACGTAGCGGCTCATTGGCTGGAGCAACAATTCTAGAATGGAATGCATGAGATGTTGCCAACGCTGTTGCAGAATAGCCTTTGGATTCAAAAATCTTCATTGCTTGCTTAACAGGTTCTGTCTGGCCTGCAATAACAGTCATCTTTGGCGAGTTCTTGTTGGCTGAAATGACATATCCATCGATGGATTCGATTATCGCTTCGACCTCTTGATAAGGCGCAGTAATGCTTGCCATTAGCCCTTTATCATCGATTTGTACTGAGCCCATTTCCGTACCTCTAGCAGCAGAAGCTCGTAATGCACCATCCATGTTCAAAATGCCAGCGGACATCAATGCCGCATACTCTCCTAGAGAGTGTCCAGCGACCATGTCAGGTTTGTGTCCATGCGCATTGAGCAATCTCTCGATTGCAAGATCGGCTGTTAACATTGCTGGCTGAGTATACTCTGTTTGCTTGAGTTTGTGCTCACTCTCCACCAATTCTTCTTTGGTCAAATCACTTCGTAGAACAAAACTGGATAATGTCTCACCATCTAAAACATCGACCATGGTCTCGTCTGATTTTTCCCAAACCGCTTGAACTGATGTATATCTTTTGTACAAATCAAAAGTCATTCCAACGTATTGACTCCCTTGGCCAGGGTACATGTGAGCGATTTTGGCCTTTGCTGGAAGTGCAGGCTCATCTGTTAGCAAAACTCCTTGAGACTGTAAAAAGCCCCACTTCTCCTTATCATCCATTGCTTTGACTGCAAGTGAGACTCGCTTGTCAAAGTCTGCCCACGAGGTGGCGACTATTGCCATTCTAACTTCATTTGATGAATCAAAGATTGATGCTTTGTCCAATTCCAATGAGAGCCTTCGTCCACGTGGATCTTCATCGAAAGATGGTCCTGAAAAGTTCAAAGATTCTAGTTTCTTCTTGACTTGTGAAATGGATTGTCCAGATAATAATAGCATTCCCCCTTCAATTGATTTTAGTTCCTCATGAGTCATTGAAGGTTTGGCTGAACCATCGAGTATAGATGGCTCAGAGGGTGCTGAATCAGAATATAATTGCCACTTAGATTCCCAATGATTAGCAAGAGGGATGTGATAATCCGACTCATATCCTTCTAAAGCGATGTGGAAATTTGTCCCTCCAAAGCCAAAGGCAGAGACTCCGGCTCTACGAGGATTCTCTGAAGGCTTAGGCCAATCTCTTGCTTCAGTAGGGACGAAGAATGGTATTTCCGACCATTCAACTGTAGGGTTTGGAGTTTTAAATCCAGCAGAAGGAGGGATTGTTCGATGATGTAGTGCAAGTGCGCCTTTGATAATACCAGCAATACCTGCTGCGGCTTTCAAGTGACCAATCTGCGACTTTATGGAGCCAACTGCTACATGGTCTCCACCATCATAACCATCCCATAATCTCGATAATGTCGACAATTCTGTTGCGTCGCCAACCTTTGTTGAAGTACCGTGGGCTTCCACCAATTCAACGGTAGATGCTTCGTATCCCGCTTGATTGTAAGCCCTAGCAATCGCTTGAACCTGTCCTCTTTGACTAGGAGCAGTAATCCCTTTACCACGGCCATCAGAAGAACCTCCTATGCCTCTTATTACAGCATGGACCGTATCGCCATCTTCAATAGCCTGATTCAATCTCTTAAGGACTAATACTCCAGCGCCTTCACCCATTACAAAGCCATTGGCTTTAGCGTCAAATGGAGTGGAATGAGTAGCAGATAATGCTCCAATAGCACTGAATTTTGCATAGGTCGCTGGGTCTAATGTTCGGTCTGTTGCACCAGCAAGCATAACATCGACTTGTCGCGATTGTAACATTCGGCATGCATCGAGGACTGCTGCCATCGAAGACGCACATGCTGCGTCAGTGGCATAATTTGGACCTTGTAGGTCCAGTAAGTTGGCAACTCTACCCGAAACCACATTCGCCAATTCCCCTGGCATAGTATCTTCATCGACTCTAGGAGATTGTTCATTGATTTCTTCTTGGAAAGATTCGAGATTTTGTTCAGGCAATCCATACTTTTTAGCCAACTGTTTAGTATGATTCGACCAAACCCTAATGTTCGATAAATTGCGATTTTCTCCGCCTAGAGCATTGGCAAATACAACCCCGCACTTCGAGCGGTCGATATCTTTCTCAACTCCATCATATCCTGCATTTTCCAAGGCTGCAGCTGAAATTCCAACCGCCCATAATTGACATGGGTCTATTTGGGCCAATGTACCGGGAGGTTGACGCCACCTTCTCCAGTCAAATTCGAAATTTTTGACAAAGGCTCCTATTTTAGAGTAAGTAAATCCTTCGTCGATATTTCCTGGCCCTCCTTCCTTCCAGAAGTGTTCTATTTTACCAGGCCATCTATCTTCTACAACGCTTTCGATACTGACTTTAGCATCGATTATATTCTGCCAAAATGCTTCAACATCTTCGGCATCTGGCATCAATGCGCCTATGCCCACAATCGCGATGGGTTCGAACAATCCCTGCTCTATACCCTCGCAAATTTTACCATCAGCTGTTGTAAGAGTCATGTGAACACCTCATTATTGCATAATTGACTCGGGGACCATTGTAATCGAGTATCCTGCATCGACATAGATGCATTGTCCTGTAACTCCACTCGCTAGTGGGCTAGCAAGCCATAAAGTGGCTCCCGCTACATCATCTTGGTTGACATTTCTACGTAAAGGGGAATTGTTTTGGACATGGTTCAGTATGTTATCAAACCCAGGTATCCCTGATGCTGCAATTGTTCTAATTGGACCTGATGATATAGCGTTCACTCTATGTCCTTCGGGGCCTAAGTGACATGCCAACTCTCTTGTCCAGCATTCAAGAGCCGCTTTTGCCATTGACATAATGCCATAAGATGGCACATAGCGATTTGAGGCAGCATAAGTCAGAGTGATAGTTGAGGAATTAGGATTAAGATATGGCAGAGCAAACTTCAAGCAACGTTGTAATGAATTAGCAGAAATTGTCATGGCTGTATTGATGTCTTGGTCTTCAACAAATAGAATCGGTCGATCAAAACAACTTCGAGGAGCAAAACCAATTGCATGGATCAAAATATCAGCCTTTTTACCTGGATTCTCAGCGCTAAAGGCATCGAAGAATTCTTTGGTAGTCTCATCGGATGCCACGTCCAATGGGAAAAAGCCAGCGATTTGGGGTAATTTATCCTTTAATTGGAAGATTCTACTCATGAACCTCTTTTGATACCCCAAATACAGCGTTACTCCCGCACTTGCCAACTTCTGACATATGGCCCATGCAATCGAATCTTCGCTTGCAACTCCGAACACAAAAGCCGTCTTTCCATTGAGTTCCAACATAACGCGTCCGCCTTAATTAGGTGTAGCAGAACACACTCGCTCTTTGACTGTTACCATGTAAATACAACTTAAGAGGGCAAATTGTAGACCCTTTACAAATAGGCAAAAGCGCTTACTGTGTTTGATATTCAATCAAAATCATCAAGTAAATCATCAAATTCATCTTCTGAAACTGGTAAATCATCAAATTCATCTAAATCATCGAACAAATCATCAAGGTCATCGCCAAGTGATTCACCCTCATCTTCGTCATTGAGTTCAATAGCTTGTTCGATTCCATCACTTTCATCTTTGGACTTCTTTTTGATTGAACGAGTGATAATTCCCACAAGCATGAAGAATAGAATTACTCCCCCTCCAATCGCTCCATAGAGAATAATATCGTCTTGGCTATCTTCACTCAATCCAGTTAGAGTCCCCGAGCTACTGCTCGACTCTACCGATACTGGGATTGAAATTGCACTTACTGGAGCATCTGGGTCATTGGTACTCGATGCTTCAAATTGAATATTTGTGGAAATCTTTTCAGAAACATCAGATGGAGCCCTAATTACAATCTCTCTAACTGGAGAAGTCGCATCTATTGCTAAATCCTCTGCTACGAAAGAAGACATTGGGAATGAAAAGCCCTGGGCTATTAGTTCTGCTTGATTCTTTATCCTGACTTCAATTTTGTCTTCATCATTTCCCTTATTGGTGAATTGTAGGTTGATTGTCACCTCATCACTTGGCTCCATAGCACGGGTACTCTTATCTGAAATTAACAACTCAACAATACCATAAGTCCCTATTTCCACCTTACCGACTACTGAACTATTACTTTGAACCATTTCTGGAAGTTCACCAGGAATCAGCCATTGAGTAACTGTTGCAATAATTTCAAAATCAAAACTTTCTGTCGAAGGAATTCGAACGTCACCAGTAAAAGTCACTATGAATTCTTCAGTCTCTCCACCTGCAACAGTATACTCATCTGAAGCACCTTGTATTTGCACTGACGTGCCGCCTTCAAACTCATTACTGATTTCTATCGTCTCATCAAATTGTGAAGTATTCTCAATAGTACAGACTAACTCAACTGGCTCTGAGTATAATGGATGAACATTCAATTCAGGATCACTTTCACAATCGATATTGACGCCTGGAGTTGGATTGCCTTGACCAGAACTTATAGGCACTAGTGGCAGGAAAAATAGCACTAGAATCAGGAACGGAAAACTACGCTTCAACATCTTGCACCAGCCACGGGTATAATCGGGTATTCATGAATGTGATGGAGGATTGGGCCAAAAATGTACTTAATTGGCTAATTTGCTGGACCATAGAGTTTCTCAGGCAAATCCTTGTGAGCTTTCCAAAGTAATTCTTCATCAATGCCCATATTGAGTAATTGATTAGTACGCTTAGGGACCGTCTTTGGACCCAAAACAGCACCTGGCCTTCTTGGGTCATCCATGTAATCGGTTTCTAATAAAAATCCATGCGAACAACTCTTTGCCGTATCGAGTAATTCTTCTAATGCACCCTTTCCAATTAATACGCTAGGAGTCAATCCTTTGGTAATCTTAGAATCTATATTGGGAGGTGAATAATGACGAACTAATTTATTAGCATCTAATCCAGCCTTATTTGCCATTCTGGACAAATCAGAGTACGTCGATTCCAATTCTCCTTCGACATGAAGTTGTAAGACTATATCCTCTTGTGCAGCAAGATGCATTGTCTCTTCTAGAAGTTCATTGGATAATTGCCAAACATCATCGCTTACTGGCCAGTGAGGACGCCCTACTTCACCAATTGCATGTGCAAGACCTTCATTGACAAATTCTAAGGCAGCATCAATACTATCTCGATAATTTTGAATCGCCCTCTGTGAACCATTTTCAGGATCTTCTTCCATCCAGTTGATGAATTGATGTGCAAATGCAGCTGGGTGTGGCCCTAAGACTACCCTAACTTCCAAACCATGCTCTTTTTTGACCATTTCAGCCATCTTTATTGTATCAATGTAGGTTTCTGAATGGCCCTTCTTAGTAGTAGGCGGATTAGAAAAATCGGGGCAGTGAACAAGTACTAATCCAGTCCCGCCTACATTCTTGAAATCTTTAGCAGCGTCTAGAAATCTTCCATCACGATTTAGATGAAAGTGATTATCGATTATCGGGCCATCCCAAACAATCTGTTTTTCTTGCATTTTACCACAGGCTTAATTTAGGCTACAAAGTGATTATTTTCTTCAAATTGATTTTTCCAATAGATTGCGGACATAGCCACCATGTTTGGATGTCTTGCATCGGTAGTTACACACTTTCCATTAGGCCATACATAAAGTTTCAAATTATGTCTTGAATCGTTGATTACCGCACATCCTAACCTTTGATTATATTCAGATAGCCCAGCAGAAGTTTCAAAATTTAATGACTCAACATCAACCTCTCTATCAAAATTAAATGAAGCGATCACTGGACCTAACTCGGTTTGTAGGCCCGAGTCATCTAATCCCAGTCTTAGAAGAAGTTCTTTGGCGGCTGCTCTAGCGGCATCAACTCTATGCGTTCCATGAACCACAATTCTACCTTCGCCGTCGATAACTAATGTCGCCCTAGGCTTATCTAGGGCTTTAATGACCACACCTCCACTTCTTTGACCACCTATTTGAGCTACGACTGATTCTTGGTCAATCGGCTGACTAGAGACAAAGCGAACTATCTGATTTTCAACGCGAACGTCGACTCCACCGGCTACCATATTACTCCTCCTCCGATGTATCCGAATCTGTTTCATTTGAAGTAATCTCCTCTACTTCGGGTAATAAATCCAGTGAACTGATGATTTGATGACGCCATGGAGTAGCAAGAGGAACCAGGAGGCAAGCATCATCATTGTAGGTCTTTCTTAAATCTGCTAATGCGCCTCTAAGCCTGGCTGCGAATCGGTCATTTCTTGACTTGGAGACGGTTTCACCAATCAGCCATTCGCTTAAGTCCCACCAAGTGGCTGCTAAAACCGATGCTGAAGCAAAATTTGCACTGATTCCTTTCGGAGGTTTTTTAGCTTCAAAAATATTCTTCTTAACTCTCTTTCGCCACTTTCCCCCCAGAGAGATTAATCCTAGTAATTTCCTCCAACGGGAAACTTCCTTAGCCTCCTTGAGCATATGTTCTTCCCATTCTTCATCATCAAATGATGGTTCGATAAAGTAAACCGGCCTATTATGCCTCTCAGCAAGACGATGAACTCTTCTTGGTTCTGGGTCAGGAAATCTGCCCGAGGGAATATCTTCCAATTCGATTAATTCATCTAAATAAAGCGCCATTGTCCCTCCAGAAATCAAAGCATGAGAACGATTAACACCCTGTGATTCTGCTTCATCTTTCTCTTCTTGAACCCATAACTCTACGATATCTTCTGATTCAAGCAAACCTAGTCCATGCCATTCATAGTCCGGCCTTAGTTTTCGAGGATATACAATAGTAGGTAGGACTCCGTGAAGAATGATTTTTCCTCCATCGGGGTCTTGCCAAGAAATATCTTTCCAAGCAAGTCTAGAAGACACACTACTCACACTCATTGCCCGTCTATCCATTCCTGTAACGATTCGATGTCCCAACCTTGGTCGAAGTAACCTTGTATATCTTCTTGACTCCATTGAGGAAATCTAGCCATTGCTTCTGCCATTTGCGGAGTTACATCAGCACTTTGTACAGGAGCTGTACGATAGGGTACTTCTGCGTATGATTTCTCTTCTTCAAACTCGAATTCATCATCTTCGAAGAAATCTCCCCCTGCACCTTGTCTACGAGAAAGAACGACTACAACAACAGCAAGTACGCCAATTAAACCTACAAGAATTATCACAATCAACAGAGTTGAGCCTCCAGAACTTGAATCATCTCCGACCTTGACATTAAATGTATCACCACTATTTTTGCCGTTGTAAAGTGGACTACAATCGCTTATACAGGTATTATCATCGACAATATAGTACATTCCTGTTGTCGCATCTCTAAACTCTTCGAGTTTAATGGATACCCACATACTTTGATCAATACCTATATCTTCGCTAACAACCGTTCCTTCCAAAATCGGATTACCGTTATTGGTTACGGAGCGTATTGACAGGTTAGCAGGTCCAGCCAGTGAACCAATGTTTAGGACTTCGATTTCAACAGTAACACTATCTCCTACTTCAGGAGATGAAGGAACCAAACGAACGTTTCTAACTTGGAACTGAGCCTTTTCGAAGATAAAGTCATAACTAGAAGCATGCTTAACATCGCTTGATAAAATACCTAAAGCGCCACTCTCTTGGGTTGGTTGGCCACCAAACAGTACTTGAGAACCAGAACCATCAACCGCATCAATCCACATGACAAGCTTGACATTATCATTACCAATATCACTGCTTGAGACCTCAGGAGTTACGACATTATCAGGCCATAAATCAATACAGTCAGCATATGCTAGAATAGAACCCTGTCCAGTAGTGGTTAGATTTAGAACATGAGATTGTTCATTATTTCCAAATGCATTCTTGTATGGATCCCATGTGAGTGAGTTTTCAACATCCTTGAAATATTTCCACTTAACCATAACATCGCCTTCAGCCAATGAACCCTGTTCTTCAATGATCACTTCAACATCCACACAGTGATAGGTAGAAGTAGGCATTTCGGAACCTAAGAATCTTGAAGGGTCAGTATCAAGCATTTCCCCTCTTTCGGCACTCCAAGAATTTTGTACAACCTTAGGTGGGGTTCCGTCAACTGCTATCGAGAAACTTCCACAACCATAGAAAGCAAGCCCTGAACACTTAGAATCGGTGACATCTTGAGCCCCAGTTGGCAAGTTGATTAGTCTAAATGTATAATCGAATTCATTTATCAAACCGGGTGCATTGAGAGTGATGTTAAATTCTCCACCAGTAAAAGTGTGAGTAGTAACTTCACCATCTAACTTCGAATAACCTTTAGCGAAATCTGCAACTGCAGGAAGTCTAGTAATTTCAAGAGTCAATTCAACTTCAGGATTAACAAATACATTGCTTAGAACACCGTCTGTAAATACATATTGACCGGTGAAACTAACACTATCACCAGGATAGACAGACCCTTTCCTAATATCTCTAGAATAAGGCGCATCTAAGTCATAGAATATCGGAGATATCATCAAATCATTAACTAAATCTCCTCTTACATCAAGTTGGATACCATCATTGTATCTCCATGATTGTCTGAAGGATGATTCGGAGAAAACTTGTGAGTTATCTAAATCTTTAATGGCAAAAGATGGAGTGTTGAACTGGCTAAATGGTAGCCCCCAATCTAACACAATCGGCAGATCGAGATAGAATTCCGATTCAAATGGGTCGATTAGAACATTACCATTCTGATTTCGAATCTTTGCTTTAGAACTTCCATCCGGATTAGTCTGCAAGGTGATAAATGGGCTATTTGTCCATGCAGTATCATTTCTTGGGAAATACCAAATTTCTGAATCATAACTTGATTCAGCAGGCGCAATATCAACCATAATGTATTCAACATCTTTCCATCCATTTTGATCTTCTGCTTCTACAATTAGATGATACTCGTTTCCTGCAAACATAGTTTGATTCCATGTTCCAACTCCTTGAGGTGGATTTACAGGAAGATTATTGATAAATCTCTCACCTTCAGAATCTTCAATGAATAAATTCTTGATTGAAGGATAATCCAAATCCATATTGATGTAAGTGATTATATCATTATCTAATCCAGGCCCACCGCCGTCGATTGGGTTACCTGCTAAATCATAACATTCGACCCAAAGACTGACTTGTCCTCTCAAGCCGGAATTTGCATAATCGTTGTAAGAGCCAGAATATGTTGCATTAGGGACTTGGCCATTTGATGTTGTTTGGATTTGAATATATTCTGATGCTTCAGCTAAGCCATTGGAATTCGCATCATGGTCATTCTCTACCCAAACATGCATTACAGCAGTGGCTGGAGGAGTTGGTAGATCACTAGCTATAATTCTAAAGTCTTGAGATACACGAGGAGCTGCCCAACTTTCATCATACAAATTTCGCCAATTTTCATCTAGATTTGGATTACCTTCTCCGGAGTATCTCTTATAGAGTTGTATCCCCAGTAGGTTTGGATCTAGAATATCCATAGTAACATTGAATTGAATTGCACAATCTTGATCTGGTTGATAACTTGAAGCAGGACATAGAAGATCTCCATTGGAATAATCTTTCATCCTAAACCTGTAGGTCTCATTACCTGAAGCAAAGACTCCTAGGTCTATTGTCCAATCAATCACTCCACCGATTACTCCAGAGCGATTTGCGATTTCATTCCATGAAACATTAGCAAATTCCCCGTCTAGTTGTACGCTCTTCTCTTCGACTACCAAGTAGTAAGAATTTGGATCTGGACTGACCATTGTATCCTCCAGTAGTATGTCTCCTGAAATCTTGAAGAACTGATTAGAATATACTAAATCTGGATTTTGTAATACATCTGCTGCATTATAGATTTCAAATTGGTTAATCCCCGCATCGTTCTCTACAGCATTTCCAGTCGCTGGATTAATGATTATACCTCCAAGCATACCAACTACGCCGTCAGCAGCAACAGTTTCAGAGAAGATGGACACCTCAGAAGTATCATCCCACTCTCCGTTAACGATGAATCTCCAAGTAATTTCTTTACCACCGCTAGTGCCAAATGGAACTGCTGTTGACGAAGTTTGAGATAAGGTCAGTAAATTACCAACATCGTTTAACTCAGAAAAACCAGTATTTGGATCATAGACAAATGTAACATCACCAGTAATTGAAGAAAATCTCAATTGTGCTGAAGAGAAAGTAGAACCTGTTGAGGCTTGAACTTCGTGAGTTGTCTTGATTTCATAAAGTTCGCCACTTGGGTAAAGGCCCTCTTTATCACTGAGCCATGTCAATGAAGAGTCATATCCTGATGCAGTCGTAATAGATAGATTATCAAATTTGATACTACCTCCTCGAGAAGATGTTGTGACAATCGGAATAAATACTTCGCTAGACTGACTAGATTGGGATTCCGATGCCACGAATTCTCTAAGCATTGAGTCAAAACCATTAGATTCGTTCAATGTATGAGTAAATGTGTAAATCGCATCCATATCTGAAACAGTGATGAAGCCTGAACCATCCTGGTCTGGCTGAGATATTTTCACACCTATGCGCATCCAATCAACACCGAATTGGTCTGTTTTGAATACTGGAGCAAAGGAAGTAGATAGAACTACGTTCATCAGGTCTATGCAATTACTAGTAAAATCTAATTCTGAAAAGTAAATATCCGAGGAATCGTCAACTCTACCACAATTTATAGATAGATTGGAAGTTAGAACTAAGTCTAAAGTATAATCATATGAGATATTTATAGAGTTGATTGTACTATCCGACAAGAGGAAATCAAAGGAATCAACATGCGAATATTTTGGAAGTAAAAAGAAAGCGCCAGTTACATTTCCTGCTATGACATCGAGTTCGAGTTTCTCCTCAACTGCACCTTGACTAACACCATTTAATTCTCCCGCCCAAAGTTGATTTTGTCTGCCAAAATCTCCCTGTGCTGGTTCAATGAAGCCCCAATCAATGACACCATCATCAGCTACATCGATATAGGCATTTGAGGTATGATGACCGAAAAATAAGTCTAACCAAATATCTTCAATGTTACAAGATTGATTCAAGACGAGAGTAAATTCAAAATCGAAAATAGGGTTTTCAAATTCTAGATAAGTGTTATTTGATAAATTTGTACTATTTTCTAAACCATTGGAACTGAGTGTTGCATTATAAGAATTGCATCTTTCGATGCTGGAAAAGGTGACACCATATATTGGAGTTGAAAAGTAATCAATCAAGTCGTATGAATCAATTTTCAACACATTGGATTCATTTGTTTGATTATTGAATGACCATTTTCCATCTACAAGGTTCAGTTCACGGTTGTTTTCAAGATTAACAAAAGTATCCCCTACCCTGGTTCCGATATTATATCCGTGTAAACTAGGAGTTGAAACTCCTAAACTATCCGAAGAAAATTTGAATACAATTGAAATCATTGGATGTGAATCTATGTCTATTCCCCACAACTCAATCACTGGTCCTTCGAGATCTCTTAGTTGGTCTCCATCTACAGAAATATATTGAGACGTCATGGTATCTTTAATATCGATAGTGATACTTGAATCACCAGGCTCGAAAGAGTCAATAAATAACAGACCGAAACCATTTGGTTGTTTGTCATCAAAATCAACCGGCGCTTGTACGTTGGTAACTGTCATTTCTCCTTCGCTTGCATATGACTCTCCAATTTGGAAGTCGTCGACATACCAGCCAGATTTATCGCCCCAAGCAATTGGTTGTTCGGTATCAGTACTCTCCAAAACAAATTTTATTTTGACATATTTTCCTAGGTGTGGAGCTAAATTAGCGGCTAATTGGGCCCATCCATCTTGATTGGAAGATGAGATTGAAGTGCCTGCAAGACCGTAGTTGTTTGATGGCACTCCTAGACAATCACTTGAGATTAAATTCGCTGCAGGAGCCGTATCTTGACGTAAGAAAAGTCCGTTTGAAGCAGATATACCAGTAGAGTAAGGTAGAGTGAATTGTAAATGACTGTAAAAGGTCCCAGCGCCAAAATTATTGGTGGTAGAAGAAGCGATCTTTAGGTAAGCACAATCTGAAAAGGTATAGTCGCCGTTTGGCATTAGATTCTTTCTTAGAGAGTGCCATGATGAAAACCTAAGATAAGTATCGTTTAAGTTTGGATCTAAGAAAATCGATGGAGATGTCATTTCGAAATAAAATGGACTGTTTGTATTCTCATTTGCATCAGTCGAGTCATCGGTGTAATCATCATCTTCAAACGTAGTACCCCAGCACATATCGCCAGATGCACATGCATCAGGGCCAGCAACAGCATTTCTACCGGCTTTCCGTCCATATTGCCAAGTCAAAGGGTCTCCAGTTTCGTCATGATCTTGCCCCAATCCTAGTGCTGACGTATTGGAAAATCCAGAAGTGTTAGACTCAAAATCTGTAATAAATGACTCAGAACTGAAACTTAGAGGCACAGGATTGCCATTATCATCCTGATAGGTGAAGTTAGAAATATTATCATAAGTTGTAGCTTGATTATTTAGAACAGGGTCCCAAATAGGCAATCCTGATTCAACTCCGACTCTGGTATTCCCTGCCATGATAAATGGGTGTGTTGAAACATCTAATGATGCGGAAGTAATAGTCTCATCAGAAGGAACCGAGAAGCCCCCTTCAGAGGTATTTACTGTGTTAACACCGTCCTTAAATTGAATCACTACCTCTGATGAACCATCTGAAAAAGTATTGATTGATGTCGCTGCAGCAAAGGGCATTAAAATCATTAGTAGTGTCAAAAAAATAGAGGTCTTAATTCGTTCATTTCCGGCCAACATAACATCACCTGCTCCCCTTCCACTAGGTCTATACCTAAAATGCATCGCCTTATTGGCGGTAAAATGCTCGGCAAAAGGACATTATTTGGGTTTTAAATTAAAGATTTAATTCATATTTCAGACCCAGAGCCTCATCACAAAGAATATTCAACCCGCCGGCTCTTTGTTCACTTTTCTCTAACCATTCTTGATTGGCTACAGTAGTAGGTCGATTGGGCCCTAGTGCGTCACAAACTTCAACTCCAACACTAATGTCATAAGTCCCAATTTCTCTCGCCATATCTATGATGTATCTTTTGTCAAATGATAACAATGGCCTAAGCGGCGTCAATTCTGACATTTGTTCTATTGCACCCAAATTACCCAAAGTTTGAGATGAAACTTGGCCAAGATTTTCACCGGTAAGAATATGCGTGGCGCCTTTCTGCTTACCGATTATATCGCCGATTAGATGAAACATTCTCTTCATGTGAATGAAGTATTCAGTATGAGCCCAATGTTCAGTAAATTTAGCAAGTTGTTGTGCGATTGGAATTATTGTAATTGTTCTATTCAAATTTTCTCGGGCTAATTCTCCTAACTTACCTTCTAATGACAGAAGATGCCTCATAAGCGCAATTGTTTTCTCTTTGCCTTGCGGACCTGTAATCTCTTCTTGACTAAAATGAAGGCAGTGAATAGTCCAACCTTGTTTCAACATTCTTGCTACCGCAACAGGAGAATCTATTCCTCCTGAAACTAAAGCAATGCAAACTTTCGATTGGCCCACGTCCCTTGGAATCGTTTAGCATAGATGAAACCATCCTTTGAAATGCTCTTTATGGTATGAGTTCTTGAAGTATGGCCTCTTGGCACTTATCATGGAGCCCTATTCCAAAGAACCAGTGACTTTGATTGAACACATATTTCCTGGCGATACTAACGACCATGATACTCTTTTTGGTGGAAGGCTGCTATCGGTAATGGATAAGGCTGGAGGTATTGCTTGTTCTAAATTCGCTCATAGAGAATTTGTGACCATCTCAATTGATACCTTGAAATTTATAGCTCCTGCAAGACAAGGGGATTTGTTAGAAGTTACAGGAAAGGTCGTATTTACCAGTAGCCATACTGCGTGTACTAAGGTAACGGCAATGGCCGTCAATAAAGCAACTTGGGAGAAAAAGAAAATTTGTGAAGGCTTCTTCTTCTTTGTAGCAATCGATTCAATGATGAGACCAATTCCAATTCCGCAGTTAGTCGTAGAAAACGATGATGAGCAAAAAGACTGGGATAAGGCTGCATACATTAGGGAACAAATGCTTTCACAGAAAGACAACTAATACCCCTAAATTCATTTGTAGAACCTTGGTCGCGATATTATGCCTGTACTGAACATAGCAATGTTTGGAAGTGATGAATTAGCCAAAGAGATCGCTAAACCAACCGACCAAAGGGATGTACACACCTATGTCCATAAAGAAAACGGACCAGAAGGAGCAAGAATTCTTTCTTTGATAAGACCTGCAAAGTATCCTGAAAGACTGCGGCCTTTTCTCAATGCATTATCAGCAGCAAGAGTTGGTATAATTGAAGTAACTGCAATTGATGCTACACTTGGAGAAGCCCTTGTTGCTTTTGCTAGTTCGAAAATAATGCGTGGCATTGCGATAATCAAGCCTTTGGATGGTTCCTGGATTGATGAGGAACAAGTGAAAATGCTGTTCAAACAAGCAGGGCTAGTAAAGTGGATTTTCGCAAGAGAAGATGGCATTGAATTAAGAACTCAACTATATGGCTTCATGGATGAAATTAAACAAGAGCTAACTGATTCTTCGGCTTCACAATTAGTAATTCCTATCGATCAACACTTTAACGTCAAAGGCATAGGTTTGGTCGCTATTGGTTATGTTCAATCCGGAACTGTTAATGTCCACGATGAGTTGATTCTTCTACCGGCGAATGGAACAGGGAATGCAAAATCTCTACAAGTTATGGATGACGATGTTTCCTCAGCAACAGCAGGAGATAGAGTAGGTCTAGCCTTACGTAATGCAAAGGAAGAACATCTCAGTAGTGGCTCGATTTTAGTCCACCCGGCAATAGAAGATAAAAAGACCAATACAAGTGTACCTTTGGCTGTTGAATTGCACAAGCGTTCAAATGTCGAATTAGAAATTTCTCCATTCCAAAAAAGAGTGCTGGCTGTAGGTGATGTAGTTCATGCCAGTGTAGATTTACAGTTCGTAGTAGGCCGGATTCAATCTGTATCTGGCTCTACTTTGCAAATAGAATGGGAATCTCCACTATTCATTAGACGAGAAAAGCCCGAACCGACCGTACTTTCACAACTTGATTCAAAACCGAGAATCATGGGTAATGCAAATCTAAGCAAGATTGAATAGTCTGTGGCCGAATTAAAAGGGTCGTAATATCGATGTTTTCGCGCCTCGTAAAAGCGGTGGATTGATAACCTCCAGGAAACGCTTCGCGTATTGGGATGCAATTAACGGGACGCGAAGCAAGTCCAACGAATATGAGGGAAAATGTAATTTTCAATTCTCTTTCGTTGGATGGCACTTCAGGTAAAGTTCGCGCTACAGTAGATGAGCGTATGCTTTGTATCGAATCAAAAACGGGCCATGCCTTAGATATTAGAATAAATTCAATCAGTAGAGTTCACCACCATCATACTAAATTAATTCCATTTGGATTCGCTTTGATTGGCTTTGGCCTTGTTTGGATTGGTACCAGAATTTTATCACATCAAACCTTCAAAATAATTAGTGTAACATTGGGGGCTTCTTTGATTTTAGGATGGCTTCTGACGAGAAAGCCTACAATTACTATCGATACCGAAGCTGGAGACTGTCATGCACTAACCGGAAATGATGCTGCACTGCTGAGGTTGAATACGATTCTTCTACGGCTTCAACAGGGATTTACAATTTCTGAAGCGCAAGAAGGGTTGGAAATACTCGACCGCGACTCAGCATACCCACGGTCATCTCTTTTGGAGAAAGAAACCGTACCTGTTGCGGCTGTTGAAATTCAAGCACCCGAATCAATTGCTACATTCCTTGAAGCAGAACTAGGTGATTTCATGTTCAGCACTGAGCAAACACCAAGTGAACCAATAATCCCGACAAGTGTCCCAGTAGAACAAAGTTTTGAGCCAAATCAAGCAGAAGTACCAGCATTACCATCTTGGCTAGATAACCCAAGACCGGTTAATCAAAATATTTCTTCAGATAAATTAATCCAAAGAGGCATAGAAAATGTCAGGGATAGAAGGAACCATCAAGAGCCACATCCGATGTCAATGTTTAATCAAATTGAGCAGCCTAAAACAATAGAACATAGAGCAGAACCGCTTACCTATGTCCCTCCTAACTCACTTCCTTCAGAATCCTCTTATATTCAAAATGGCGAGGCTGGAAGGTCTGTTTTGCCTGAACCATTACCAAATTTCTTCAGTAAAGAAGGATATCATGCCCCCCAACAAGATGTTTTCACCCAACAACCCACTACTGAATATGATGTCTTTACATCTCCAGATTCTATACTGGGACACGTGGATGAATTCGGAGAAGAAATCGAATCTTTGGTTGCTAACGCAAGGAGAAATACAGATACGACAGCACTAAGCAATAATGATGCTGTTCAAAATAAAGATTCTATTCAACAGAAATTCCCTCGATTACGTTCTAAGAATAGTCAAATAAATTCAAGACTCAAGCCGAAAAAGAGAGTTGAAAATAATGAAACTGGAAGCCTATTTAGGAATATTATGATCCCTGCTGCTAACCGTGTCGCAAACAGTGTCAAAGAAGCCACTTCCAATATTTCTAATAAACTCCTTTCTGGGAAAGGAGTTCAAGAAACCTCAAGTTCTGCTGAAGAACTACGTTCACGCTCAAGTGAAGCTCATGAAAGAGAAGTAGAGGAACTTTACAGAAACCTAGCGGTCAGTAATGGAGGTTCACTACCTGATGAAAAGGTTCGTGAAATGAAAGAGATTGCTCTAAGAAGAAAGGCGATCAGTGAACAAGTCGAGCAGGAAAAGGTAGAAATTTTCGATGATATTGGCTTTGGCGACCTTATCGATAGTGATTCTAATAATACAAGTGCAAAAGGAAAAGAAGGGCTTCAAAGAATTGATTCTTGATCAACTCAAGATTTTTTTGTAAAGTTCAAGTCTTTGTTCAAACTCTTCGCTTTGTAAATTGATCAATCTTTCTGTACCAAATGACTCAAGCGTAAAGCTCGATGTGACTGTCGCTGCAATTAGAGCCTCTCTTAGTTCATGTCGACTAAGTTCTCCCTCTCCGTTAGCAAAGTATGAGGCTAGAGTACCTGCAAAAGAATCACCACAACCTGTGGGGTCGATTACTTTCTCAGTGGGGTAGGCAGGTAAAGAAACTATTTCTTCGCCATGAAAAGCAATCACGCCAAATTCTCCACGCTTCACTACTAAAGTCTTACAACCAGTCATCTCAACTACTTTTTTAGAGGCCCTAATAAAATTATCATCATCGGCAATCATCTTTACTTCACCATCGTTGATGATTATCAAATCAACTCTTTTCATTACCGCAAGTAAATCATCCATAGCGGTAGTTATCCACAAATTCATCGAGTCCAACATTGAAAGTCTTGAATGTTGAACTTGGTCTAGAACTTTAGATTGTAAAATAGGTAATAAATTTGCACAAAATAGAATCGATGGATTGGTTGCAAATGCAGGAACTTTAGGTTCAAATTCACCAAAAACATTCAATTGAGTGTCATGAGTTTTAGCAGTACCCATGTCACCATGATATGATCCAGCCCACCTAAATGTATTACCTTCTGCGGTTTCAATACCTCTTAGGTCTAAACCTAAATCTTCTAAAGACTTACGATCTTCATCCAAGAAATCATTTCCAACAACCCCTACAAGACCTATTGAGCCTAAATTCAACCTTCTTGCATGGAATTGACTGGCGATTCCACCATAAATTGCTGATCCGCCAAGAGCATCTTCTACCTTACCCTCTGGAGATTCGACACTATCATAGGCAATACTTCCAACCATTAATACGTCCATATTTGTCACCTAACCCAATAATTCTTGATGATTATCAATATATTGAATTGTTACATCCCTGTTCAAGAAATCTTCTTCATCCATTATTCTTCGATGAAGAGGAATTAGATGTTGAACACCGGTAATGGTAGTTTCATCTAGAGCAGTACGCATACGTTTGATCGCATCTTCTCTATCTTTACCCCAAGTAAGTAATTTGGCAAGTAGAGAATCAAAGCAGCCCGGCATTTCATAACCAGCATGAGCGTGAGTATCACACCTAATTCCATATCCTGAGGGGAAATGGCACTCCCATAGACGGCCAGGACTTGGTATGAATTCCTTTGGATCTTCGGCATTTAGCCTACACTGTATCGCATGACCTCGCCACTCAATATCCTCTTGTTTAAGCAATAATTCTTCACCTTGTGCAACTCGAATTCCCAATTCAACCAGATTATGTCCTGTAATCAATTCTGTAACCGTATGCTCAACTTGTACCCTAGGATTAACTTCTAAGAAGTAGAAGTCACCACTTGAATCTCTCAAAAACTCGAAGGTAGCAAGACCCTTGTAGCCAACTGTCTCCGCTCCTTTACAAACCAAGTTTCCAATTTCTGCTCTTTTTTCATCAGAAAGCCAAGGGCCTTCTTCGACCAGTTTCTGATGCCTACGTTGAATTGAACAGAATCTTTCTCCAAAATGAATCGCTTTTTTTCCGTCACCAAGAACTTGAAATTCAACGTGTTGGGCTCCCTGAATATATTTTTCAACAAATACTCTCTCATCGCCAAAAGCTGACTTGGCCCTAGATTGACATAGTTTCAGAGCACTAGCGAATTCTTCACCTTTCTCAACAATCTGCATACCGATTCCTCCGCCTCCAGCAGCAGCCTTAATTATCACAGGATAACCGATTTCTTCGGCTAATTTACTTGCTACTTTCTCGTCTGATATTGGTTCTGAAGAACCTTTTGCGGTAGGTAAACCAGCTGCCTCCATTGCGGCTCTGGCTTCGATTTTATCACCCAATAAAGTGATGACATCTGCTGAAGGGCCGATGAATGTAATTCCTTCTTGTTCAAGTCTCTTGACAAAATCAGCATTTTCTGCTAAGAAGCCATATCCGGGATGAACCGCATCGCATTCCAACTCTTTAGCAGCCTTGACAACCGCTTCAATATCCAAATAGGAGTCAAGAGGGTTTGAACTATAGATTGGATAGGCGATATCTGAGAGTCTGACTGGTAGTGATAAGCGATCTTCACGACCATGAATTATCGCAACCTCAATTCCCATATCTCGTAATGTTCTAAGTATTCTAAGAGCGATTTCGCCACGGTTTGCAATCAAGACACGCTTGAATCCCATAACACACTGTGTGTCGAGACATTCTAAGAGGCAAACGGTTGAAAATGCATAAATTAAGGCAGGAAATAATGTCGGATTAAGGGGGTTAATTTCCTTAAAACTATCACAAAATGATGGTTTAATGCTCTAAAAAATAAATTTGAGGGAAAATTTGATATGATAATACACATATGGAGGCTCATGGCGGAAAATGAGAAAACAGGCGCAGAGATTGTCGCCGAGTTGGGTGGTAAAGATTTGAATCGAGATGGACGTGTAGTCAATCTAGTAATTTGTGGAAATTCTAAATTCTATGATTATTCTTGGTTAGAAAACCAGTTAGACTTATGGGTAGAAAATCACGCTTATCCAGATATGATAATTCTTGGCGGCGCTAGCGGTGTGGATTTCCTTGCAGAAAGATGGGCGGACAACAATAATATCCCATTAGCAGTTTACAATGAGGCTTGGTCAAAGCCAAGGCCTGATTTTGCCAAAGACAGCGGCAGGCCTGAGGCTGTCTCATCACTAGCAAAGGAAATGCTCACTAATGCTACTCATATGTTGGCCTTCCCTGGTCCCGACTCAGTGTGGACAAAGAAAATGATGGAAATGAGTGTTCAAATGAATGTACCAATTGCATGCGTCGAGTTACCGACTAGTGGCCTATGATTAGTATACGTCACGTAGATATCGCTTTTCTTCCCTCATCATTGTCTTTTCAATGAAATGAGTTGCATCATCTTCAGATAATCCGCCATGTTCTTGGGCTATTTCTATCAAGGCTCTGTGCACATCTTTGGCCATATATTTCTTATCTCCACAGATGTAGAAATATGCGCCTCTTTCGAACCATTCCCAAACCTCTGCCCCGTGTTCTTTCAATCTATGTTGAACATATATTTTCTCTTCTTGATCACGAGACCACGCAGTTGTGAATCTATACAGATGGCCTTCATCAATCCATGACTCAATCTCGTCTTTGTAATAAAATTCGGTTTTAGAAGATTGGTCTCCAAAAAATAACCAGTTCTTACCACTGCCTCCATCAAAAACACGTTGTTCCATGAATGCCCTAAACGGGGCGATTCCAGTCCCAGGACCTACCATAATGATGTCTGTAGACTTATCTTCTGGTAAAACAAAGGATTTTGTCGGGGACATAAATACTCCTAACTTCTTACTGGTTGTTCCAATTTCATCCGCCATAAATTGAGTGCATAATCCTCCTCTATCTCTGCCATGATAACTGAAACGTACAATACCGACTGTCAGTTCAACATATCCTGGGTGTGCATCATGTGATGATGCGATAGAGTATAGCCTTGGCTTGAGCCTTGATACTAATTCAAAAAACTCTTCAGGAGCATATTTTACATCAAATTCCCTCATTATGTCGACATAATCTCTAGTCCATAGATAATCTTCAATCGCTTTCTCATCTCCTACTATAGCAGCGACTTTTTCACTGGGGTCATCGGATGGAGCAGATTTAGCTAGTCCAGGGGGTAAATCCCCGTCTTTAGAAGAATCCCAAGTTTCTTTTCCACGTGAACGGGAAACTATTTTCACCGAGATTTTCATTCCTGAAGAAACGACTTTTTCTGTCAATGACTGAACGAATTTCTTACCTGCAAGGTGTACTTCAAAGTCCTTTTTTAAAGCATCATATAGAGTTCTTTCACCATTGTGTGTAGTGACAATTTGTTCAGGGTCCCAGCCTTGAACTTCAATTAATTCCTCTACGATATGAGGTGGATTTTCCGATACAACTCCTAGTGCATCTCCAACCTTGTAATCTAAACCGGAATCACCTAATTCAAAAACGATATGTCTGGTTTCTTTACGGGAACCTTCTCCATTCAAAATAAAGTTCTCTGTAATGTTAGTCATATACGGATTTTTTGCGGACCAATCGGACATAATACCACCGATAGCATAGCGCTATGATGAAGCCAAAAGGGGATTGTTTATCATCATTTTTAATTTTGGATTTTTTTGCGTCGTAGAATTGTCGATTAAAACAATATCTAATTACTCATAGGCAATGTTATGGCGCACAAGGTTAAGATGCTTGGGACAGGCAACGCCTTTCTTCCAAATGGGCGCTTACATTCACATGTCTTAATCGATGACAAGCACTTGGTTGATGCCCCGCCCACAGCATTAATCGGCCTACGAAAAAATGGAATCACGGTTGATAAAATTGAAACTATATTCATCACTCATCTCCACGGCGACCATGTTTTTGGACTACCTTTCCTATTCTTGGAGAGACAATATATCTCTGATAGACAAAACAACTCTCCATTGAAAATTATAGCTGCACCGGGTGCGAAAGAACGTATTACAAATCTATGCAACCTTGCTTATCCTGGGAGTCTGGAAAATTTCCTAACTCGAATAACATGGATTGAAGAGACTACAGGAAAAACTGAAGATGGTTGGTCTTGGGAGAGATTTAGAGTTCATCATGATGATTCGGTTGATCCATTCGGATATAGATTTGAATCACCAGACGGGGCTAGTGTAGTTCACAGTGGAGATTCAGGGCCATGTGATACTCTTTATCAAGCGATTGAAAGATCGCAATTAGGTGTAGTAGAGATGGGATTACCGGAATGGGTTGACAGTGAACATCACCACAAGCCTTCGGATATTCAAAAGTTGTCAGAGATGTATCCATCGACAAAATTTGTTATCACTCACACATACATAGATGATAAAGATTCTAAGTTTCCTAAGATTACCGAGACAGAATTTCCCAATCATCCAAGCAATGTTCATCATGCCTCTGACGGAGATGAATTTATCTGGGAAAATGGACATTGGAAATAAACCGAAAAATGTTATTTTTTAACAAAATTATGCCTTATTATTGAAATAAAAAAATATTTCTAAACCTGCCAAAATACAATTTTGATTCAGTTTTGAGTGGACATGCTTATGAGGGGGACTCGGACTCCCCCAAAACATCGCGCTTTGTCCTAACGGCCATTGTTTCGATGCTTAGGCTTGGTGAACGAATGACGGACAACATTTTCGATGGTTTTCTATCAAGAAAAACGTTGTTCAAAAATAAAGAAATTCTTCGCCATGACTATCAACCACAAAGTCTCCCTCATAGAAAAACAGAAATCGAGACTTTATCATTCAATTTAGTTGAGGCTCTTAAAGGGCACATTCCATCTAATATGACCCTATATGGAGTAACCGGGGCTGGCAAAACTGCTGTGACCTCGTTTGTTTGTGATGAACTAGAAAAGAAGGGTCAGGAACTGAAGAGACCTGTTCAATCTATAATGGTAAACTGTCGTCAAATTGACACACAGTATAGAGTTTTGAGCCACATAGGAAACTCATTACTAGAAAGTCATGAAATCGATGAGATTCCTTTTACTGGTTGGCCCACAGATAGAGTATTTGGAGAATTGATAAAAAGAATGGATTCACGAAAGGGAGTATTTGTGATTGTTCTTGATGAAATTGACCACTTAGTGCGTAAAGCAGGAGATGATTTGCTGTATAATTTGACAAGCCTCAATGCTTCTCTTAACCATGCACGAGCTTGTGTAATCGGAATCTCAAATGACTTGAAATTTACCGACTTCCTAGATCCAAGAGTTCGCTCAAGACTTGGACAGTTAGATGTAATCTTCAACCCTTATGATGCGGAGCAGTTACAAGATATCCTACGTCAGCGTTCTAATCTATCCCTCAACGAAGACGTACTTGGTGATGGTGTAATTGCACTTTGTGCGGCACTTGCAGCACAGGAACATGGTGATGCTAGATGTGCGCTTGATCTGCTTCGAGTTTCAGCCGAAAAGGCAGAACAAAGTGGCTCTCCAATGGTAGAGCAACATCACGTAAGATCTGCCCAACATCAAATAGAATCGGATCAAATGACTCCTATAATTTCTAAACTACCTAGTCAACAAAAATTAGTTTTATCTTCAATTTTAATCAATGAGAAAAATGGACTTCGAAATATCCAAACCGGTGAAGTTTATGCTATTTACACGCAGGCATGTAGATATGTTGGTCAAAATGCATTAACTCAGCGAAGGGTTTCGGGATTGATTTCAAGCCTTGACATGCTAGGATTGATTACTGCAAGAACAATCAGTAGAGGAAGATACGGCCGTACCAAAGAAATTAATTCATGTATTCCTCAAAATATTGATCCTGTCATGATAATGGTTGAATCAGAACCACATATCGAAGATGTTTTCTCGAGTAACTACAAGCATCAGAGTAGACTATGATTGAATTTTTGCTAAATGAAACTATTTTTTGTTCGGTGTTCTTATATCTTTAATGCAGGTGGCCAAATCTATGAGTGAAGACAATGATGACTCTACTACCATCCTAGAGATGATTATGAATCCTAACAAAACACTCGCCAACTGGTTTGTATCATTTGGATTGTTAGGGCTTTTCCTCGCGGTTCTAAATCTTGTAGGCTGCATTCACCCAAGTTACAGAGTTTCTTGGGGCGGAGTATTCACATTAGAAGCAACCAACAAAGCATTCGGAAGTTTAGATGATGCTGCTGCTTTTGTCCCATCTGATGCCGTATTTATGGCTATATGTGCTGGTTTAGTATTCTTAGGATTTAAAACTATAAATCAACAAGATGGCGGGGTAGTAGCATGGTTCAAATCTATTTTTGTAAATGAAACATGGCCTGCACTAGCTGATCCTTCTGTCGGTGGTTGGTCAAGACTTGCAGGTGCATGGTGTCTTCTTCTTGGAGTTGTTAATTACCTGTACTTTGGATTGAATTCTATAGGCTGGATTGACCCTGGTGTTTACTCAGTCACGATTGCTCTTCTATCATTTGGCTTAGCCCTAAATTACTTTTCATTCGCACCAGAGGGCGATGAAAATTTGGACTGAGTAAATCTACTCATTTCGAGAACATTCGGCGATGGCCGTTTTTTCCTGTAATAGAGTCAATTACTCCTAGAAGTAATCCCTTCCATAATGCTAAACTCCACTGTAGTGTCAACGCTCTCAAAGAAAACAAAGCTATTATTTTCGGTTGATTACTCTCTCTTATCGAACCTCTAACTACAACACCTAAAGGACCTCTTAAAAGTATAAACTGATGTAAAATCAATAATAATAATGTCAAAATAAGCATCTTGAATTCCCACCACTGTTTTATTGTATTCCAATCTAAATTATCTGAAGTTACTAGTGAATAGATAAATGGTAATCCTGAGACTAATGCACTAATCCAAAGAGGAGCAACCATCAAAACTATTATTGAACTACCTAAGAAATCTAAATCCGGACCTTTTCTTCTCCTTCGAGGGAAATTCCTCATTATTCTAACGTGGGCTCGAGCGTCTCTGGATCTCTTAGCCAAAAATCGTTTACGCCCTGACTCTGGTACGTGAGATACTAAAGCATCGGGAGCATAAACAATGGTTCCCCCATTTTCAATAAGCCTTAGACTAACTTCCATATCTTCTGCATGATACCACTCCGGATTAAAACCGCCAATTTCAATCAAGGATTCACGATGAAACATTGAACATGGCCCATTTGCTAAACTTGTACTCCTAGGTCTAGAACGATATTTAGAAGCAATTTCTACCGATCTTACTTTACTGATTAAATCAGAAGATCTTTCGAAAATTGTCCTTCCTGTTACTGCAACTACTGTCTCTTCGGTAGAAACAGGATTAGACTCTGAATACAAATTTGCAATCCATGTTTGTTCAGGCCTTACATCGATATCAGTGATTGCAACCCATTCTCCTTTTGCATTATCCAAAGCTAATTGCCTTCCCGAAGACAATCCAGTCGGAGGTTGAGTTAGAACATAAACTGGAATTTCACTATCTTCATCGTGCCACTTTTGTAGACATTCGGCCGAACCATCGGTAGACCCATCATCTATTGCAATAATTTCTAAAGGCCGATAAGTCTGATTTTTCAATGCCTCTAAACACCCATCTACCCAATCAACACCATCTCTAACACATACTGTGATTGAGATTAAGGGGGTTTGTGAGACCATTATTTCACCTCAAACATACTCAAAAGTTCGCGACATCTTTCTTTTACCGCTAATGTAGTGATTTGTGAAACCACCCCTACATTTGGCTGACCGTAAAGAATCACACTACCAATTGGCGCCAAACAATGAATATAGAGAGGCGCTAGATCTTCTTCTCCATCAACATTTATCACGACTGAGTTCTGACTAAATATTGCCTCTTCTATCGAATCCAATAAAGAAGGAGTCAAGCACCCAGCAGGATTTGAGGCTTGTTTTAATTCATCAAAACGGCCCATGTCGACAATGTCACTTTCTGATAAAGCAGTTCTCTTGGTCATTCCGTCAATCAATCCAATATCGGGAACTATTTCCATATCAAGCAGCGTCTTTACTGTGACGTCACCTACAGCAATAATAGAACCACGTTTCATAGGTAGACTTTCCAATGCCGATGACATTGCCACTTCTGGCATATCTTCTGGACCTGAATAAATTTGCCCCATAGGAGTCTTTAGTTCATCATCTAAAATTGGAGCCATTTTAATGATTTTTTTTCTCTGAATATCTGTGAGCCAAGGATTACCATCTCTATCTACTAATCCACTTCTAATCCTAGATGAACTCAATATCTCTCCATATGAGTCGATAATATGTGAGACATTGATGATCTTTAGTGATGGTAAATTATTTTCGATTCTTGAATTATTTATCTGCTCACAATTATGAATTGTTTCTTCTGTAGCAACAATACAATCTGCTTCTTTATGACTCGGAGCAGGGCCAAATTTGTCATTCAAAGGGTAAATTTGAATATTGGAGTCGAGGTTCTTGGAGGCCCAATCAAGTATATGTTCGACCCTAGTTTCATAATCTTCGATAAATGGAGATTTCATAGAAGCCATATCGTCAATTGTCACGTGTACTTCTACCCTAGATGATTTCCCAGTAGCTGCTGAAAGTAGTAAACTATGACCCGAATGAAATCTATCAAAAGTCCCGCCAACCAAACAACATTTGTATTGTTTAGTAGCCACCATAATTTGTTGTGGAACACATTTGCTCTTTGAGTGCATCGCTAATTTTTTACAGAAAAATATGTTTTGAATAGTGGAAAAGAAAACTCAGCACTGTGCCCCGACACC
>QQRY01000052.1 GCA_003602575.1 Candidatus Poseidoniales archaeon | reverse complement strand
TGTTTGAATGGGCTTTACGTGGGTCATTTTAGACGCTACGGTTGTACCCCTATACGAACATTAGGGGCCCCCTTTAGTTCAAGAAATCACCAGTGCCTTAATATGGGGGATGACGATGGTTCAAGTTATGTTTGAAAATTACCCCCCCGTAGAAGAAGGATTCCTTCGATGCGCTACAGTTCAGTCTGAAGCAATGCTAGCCAAATTGCTTTCAGAAGGAACCTATCAGCCATCTCGATCTGAACTCTCTCCGCACAGTATGACTGCAGGTTGCCCTAAATGTGAAAATGATGCTCAATGGTGCTGGCATGAGGCTTATACCTGGATGTATAGCCAGTGTGCAGAGGAGCTCAACATGCCTGAAATGGATGCTGGTATCTGGTTGTATGCACACGATGAAGAGATTCATAATTTCAAGGAAGCTTACAATCATGGACTTGGCAAGGAAGGAATGGTTTTACTGATTGTAGATATCCCCAGAGATCGAATTGTTCAATCCGATTGGATACTTTTTCATCGTATTCAACAAAATTATCCAGTCAGATCTTCTGAAGCACTGCGGGTCGATTGTGATCTCAATCAGAACAGCCATTTGATTGATGAATGTTTAGATTGGCATAATAATTCTGAACTTTCTAAAGAGGAAATGGAATTACGGAAAAGGCAAAGTTGGCAGATCATTTTTGAGAACAATCGTTGGCCTGAAGGAGTTTATGATGATGCAATGGGTAATAGCGATGCATCTATTGTTCAAGGAGTGGCTCCATACGTCACAATCGATGATTTGGTCGATGTAATTTTTCAAACTGAACACAACACTTGGGATTTCCTGATGAAGGGAGAACACATGAGGATTTATGGCCCCTTAGAAGGGCTTTCTGTACTCTTTCTAACTGGCAATGGGATTACATCTAAACGCATTGGTTTGAAATCAAACAGTGCAATGTTTGGACATCAGAGAGAGCCCACAAAAAGAAAAAGTAAGAAAGGAAAAGTACATCGTAAAAAATACTTCAAGAAAAAGAAAACTACACAATATATGAAAATAAGGAGTGGTGACGAATCAAAATCAGCAGAACTGATAATTAAGCGAGTTGTAACTTCTGCTAAATGATGATTCAAAAGGTTGTATTCTTATTCATGCTTGATTGAATTCTAATCGACGTGGCCACCCGTATACTCGTTCACTATTGTCACAGTTTGCTATATGTTTCCTTAAGATTAATTGTCTAAATTTCGCCTTCTTGGTTTTATTTTCAGTACATGTAACATTTTTTGACACCATAAGGGCTTCATAAATATAATCACTCTCATAGAGATAGAATATCTGTCTGCAATCTTTCCAATCTCCCCCGCCTCTAGACTGCTTTCCGACAATTCCAATACATTCGACTTCATATTCTTTCTTAAAATGAAGCTCACAAGTATCATTATCAAGTTCTAGAACTTGGACTTTCACCTTCTTGTTTTGCCTCAAGGAAGCATAAAAACCCATAGATTCCCCGTTATAATCAATCTCTTTCGGGCCTACATATTGCCCCTGCACTCCTCCTGCATCTAATTCAGCTAGCAATGAATTGGGTGGAGGGGAGATATCATCGTGCCACACAACGCTCATGATTTACACTTCAATTCTAAGCATATAATTCAATCGGTTTTTCGCAATGTTCATCCAATTGAAAGTTTCGTCGAGGGCTGTAAGTAAGGCCCTCGTGCATGCAAAGGATGAATATGATCGATTACCGCCATATTAACGCTAGCATCTGAAACGTTGGTGTGGAAACAATAATAGTCACCTTGGTAGAACATAGCACATGAGCAATCAAAATGCCTCAACTTTAGGAGTTTCTATTATCGGGTTAGGAGCCATGGGTTCAGGCATCGCTCGCACCCTCATTGAAAGGGGCTTCACGGTATCCGTCTGGAACCGAAGCCGCTCCAAGGTCGATGCACTGGTCGCGAAAGGGGCGATCGGCTGCAATGAACCCGGCGATGCACTGAATGCTAATACCCATGTGATTGTGTGTGTATCTGACTACGCAGTATGGCAGCGCATAATCCAAGAGAACAGGCTGGAAAGCCATTTCGAAGATACATGCATCATTCAGATGACGACTGGTACAATTGATGATGTGCAGGCCCATGCCTCGCTCATCCATGATAACGGGGGTCGTCTTGTTGAGGGGGCCGTCATGTGCTACCCCCGCAACCTCGGCACGGACGAAGCAGCGCTCTTATTGTCCGGTTCACCCGTTGTGCTGGACGAGTGTGCTCCAATATTGAGTGCTCTGGATGCAAATTGGACCAGTCTGGGAGAAGATATTAACCAGCCTTCGGTTCTGAGTCGATCATTGATGTCCGGGCTCACGGGGGCTTTGATGGGCCTTGTCAATGGTGCAGCTATTTGCCGGGCCGGCGGCGTACCTCTGGACATATTTCTGAAATTCAACGAGGGCACCAATAGTATCCTTCTCGCTGAGCAGAGACGCCTTATAGAGGCGATTCGCGATGGACGTACTGAGGAGAACGAGGCATCAATCAAGGCCTGGCGAGAGGGAAACCAGGCACTAAACTCTGTTGCAGCCTCGCTGGGAACTGACCTCACGCTGCAGAATGCAATCCAAGCAGTATTCCAAGAAGGAGGGAAAAGAGGGCTCGACGAGCACGATCTTTCGGCCTTGGTTGATGTTTTTGATCCCGGCCATTGACGACTTTACAACTTATATGGGTTCTAGGCAAGACGCCAATGTTAGTTTCTTCGTTGAGCTGTAGTCAATCTTTTGCACCATTTCCATGCGAGTATGTTTGCTTCATTGAGATGACATAAACCTCTTATACCGTTGTCTGTTCTTTTGTAAAGTGATGTCTCATGATACTCAACTTCGAGGGTAAAAAAAATCTTGAAAGTTTGATGGACGAGATAGATGATATTGGCATCTTGACCAATGCAGGGCCAGTTGAAGACCAAGTGTACCATGGCGACAATCTCGAAGTGATGAAATCCATGTTAATCCATCATGACATGCGTGGAAAAATCGACCTCATGTACATCGATCCCCCTTATGCTTCGGACAACGTCTTTTCCACTTCAGACACGCGAATGAATACTATAAGTCGAGCAAAAGGTGGAGAAGTTGCATACGAAGATGTGCTAAAAGGCGATGATTATCTTGCATTCATTCAGCATAGACTGCTCTTGATGAAAGAATTGTTATCGGACACAGGTAGTGTTTATGTTCATATTGACAACTCTATGGGCCATTATGTGAAAGTGATAATGGATGAGATTTTTGGTATGAGTAATTTTCTAAATGATTTGAGTCGAATAAAATGCAATCCGAAAAACTTTCGACAGAAGAGTTTCGGTAATATCAAAGACAATATCTTGTATTATTCGAGTTCTGGGGAACATACTTGGAATGACCTCAAAGTTCCAAAAACCGAAGCCCAGCTCGAGAAAGGGTATAAGAAAATCAATGACAAAGGTGAACGATATACCACAGTCCCCCTCCATGCCCCGGGAGAGACAAAGAATGGTCCAACTGGACAGCCATGGCGTGGTGTATTACCACCTGAGGGGCGCCATTGGAGAACAGAACCTGCATTATTGGAAAAGTTAGATGAAGATGGGTTGATTGAATGGTCTAAAACTGGAAACCCGAGAAAAATTAAATTTGCTAAAGACGACGAAGGAAGTCGAATTCAAGACATCTTAGAATACAAGGACCCCCAAAAACCGAGTTATCCAACTGAAAAAAATAACTTACTTCTTTCGATTCTAATCCAATGTTCCTCAAATCCAGGTGATATTGTAATGGATTGTTTTTGTGGCTCTGGCAGCACTTTGAATGAAGCTAGTAAATTAGACCGTAAGTTCATTGGAATCGACCAGTCTCCAATGGCAATAGAAGTTACTACCAAGCGGTTAGGATTAAATTCTGAATTGAGTTCGCAGAAATATGAACCGATGGATTAAAAGAAGCCTCTATGTAGCCAATAATCCGAATTATCTTGATAATTTGTATCGTGTTTATCCAATACAACAGTCGGGAACCAGGCCCCTTAATGCGGGTTTATGGGCCCAAATTGAACGCGAGTATAATGCTGGAAATTGGGAAATGGTAATCGAGTTACTGATCGATTCGAGAAACGATATTTTTCCGATTAAGGATGGTTATGTTGGATTTTGGAGACAAGACAAATCGACTATATCTTCAAATCCAGGCCAGGTTCAAAGAATCGCGACGATACTGAGTAGTATGACCTTTGAAGGTATGAAAAAAGCATGCAGTCGTCCAAAAGAATCAAACCAAACGATTGGGCCTATGTTCCGAAACTGGTACAAACAAGCATCGAACCCTCTGGGAATACCGGTCATGGACCTTGCCACATTCCAAGCAACATCTCGAGATGCTATTTTAGATGGTAGCGATGATGTTTTGAAGCAATATGCAACCGATAATTTAGGCTATTCAATCAATAAGGGCCTAGATTTTATTGCAAGAGTCAACGGTAAATATGTCATCGGTGAAGCAAAATGGATTACAACACCAGGGGGCAATCAAGACAAATCTTTCCAAGATGCAAAAGCCATGGTTGAAGACTCAAATTTACATTCAAATGTAATCCCCATTATGATACTCGATGGCGTATTATATCTTGCAAGTAGGGGTAAACTTTACGTCAACTTAACAGAGAATTACAAAGAATATAACATCATGTCAGCCTTGGTTTTGAAGGAATTCCTTGCTTCTCTCTAGCCCTAGAACTCACTATTGGTTCTGTGTGCTTACTATGCCCAATATCCATGAACAAGCACAATTTAGTGTATATGAGCAGAATGAGCGATGCCCCACAAAAGAAATGCAACCTCGATTCTTTGATGGTTAGCAAATTCTCGTCTGAGTGATATAAAATCACTTACCACGATTCTTGTTTGCTTTTAGAGAAGGACGCAACTTTTCAGCACCCTTACCCTTGTTGTGCAGACCACGTCCACGCTTACCAGCAGAAGTCTTACCTCTGTAAGCACGTCCTCTGTGAGATTTGTTACCATTAGCACCACAAAATACACCAAGTTGCTTATCGTTGATGATAGCTGGGTGGTGGGTATCGATCATAATTACTTCGAAGTACTTGTGCTTACCATCTTGTCCAACCCAATATGAGTTTAGAACTTCCAGGTTAGGGAAGTGACGTCCGACACGCTCTTCAGCGATTCTTTGAGTATTCTTTGCCATAGTAATCTTTGAGATACCGGCCTTTGATGGCTTTCTCTTCATGTGAATCTTACCTTTGCGAAGTCCACCACGACGAACTCGAGTTCTTACAAGGACAACTCCTTGCTTTGCTTTGTAACCCATTCTACGGGCAGCATCCAGACGTGTAGGGCGGTCAATCTTACAGTTGACAGGCTCTCTGCGCCATTGTGCCATACGAGACTGGCGGAACATGTGTGGAAGAGAATCCTTTGGACGCTTCCAAGTTGCACGAACGTGTTGATATAGTCCTTGAGCCATGTTATCACCGCTTCTCAGCATCCTGCCGACTTAACTCCCCTTTATGAGTCTACCTTCGCGATACTGCGCGACAATATTTGGTATTTCAGAGATTATTTACTTGTTTCAAGCCCTTCAGAAAGAATTCCACGCCAACCGCCCCAAAGCGAGTAAACATCGGTATAACCCATTTCTTTGAGTGATTTTGCGGCGATGGCGCTCCTAAAACCTCCTCCGCAGTAAAGCACTAGTTTAGTTGAGGGGGGAAAATCAAATTTTTCTAAATCCCGCTCAATTACTCCTTTGCCGATGTGAATTGCCCCAGAGAGATGTCCAGATTCATATTCATGGTTTTCTCTAACGTCTATGATAACTGCGCCCTGCTCAATTAATTCCGGTAAATCGCTCGCCGAACATTCAGAAATTTCCTCTCGAGCAGCCTCAACAATCGCCAAAAATCGCGGATTATGCTTTTTCGCCATGGCTCTGCTACGGTGGACAGGCTCATGAGGGTAATGCTAGACTCAAGGTCATGGCCGGACAGATCACTGGAGCTGAAGCAGTGCTCCAGGCGCTCATTGATGGAACGGCAATAGATCGGGTACTAGTTGACCGAGAAAAGGATACACAGCAAATCCGTCAACTGTGTGAGGAGAGAGAAATCCCGTTGGACGAAGGCTCAACTAATGATTTATGGCGAATGTCCGCCGATGGAAATGTAGATGCTTTAGCATTGGTAGGGCGCCATCAAGCCACAACTCTCGACGAACTCATGAGTAGAGGAGGAGTGATTTGGTTTTTCGACGGCGTTACTTATTCTACCAATTTAGGTTTCACAATTAGAACCGCTGAAGTCAGTGGTGCAGATGGAGTAGTACTTAACGTATCTAAAACCCATGAAGAACGACGGACTATTCGCCGTGCAAGCATGCGTGCAGATCGATTTATTCCAGTAATTTACAGTGATACAAATGAAATTTTAACTATGGCAAAAAAGCATAATTTAACAATAATTTCAGCAGAAGACATCGGTGATAGAGCGCCATGGGATGTAGACATGACTGGCGATATATTGTTGGTTGTAGGCGCAGAACGTGAAGGTATTAGCGAAGAAACATTACAAAATTCCGATTATATCGTTAGGTTACCAATGGACGGCTTTGTACCTTCATATAACCTCCAAGTAGCGGTTAGCGTATTGGCTGTAGAGGCCTTAAGGCAACGAAAACCCTAATCCGCATCTCTTTTATCTATACTATTGCGACGGCTACCCATGGGCAAAGGCATTTTCAACCCTTCAATGAAGTTGAAAACGCTGGTGTTTTCATTAATACTTATTTTTTTAGCCCCCGGGTGTCTAGATTTTGGTTCCGATGATTCATCACAATCTTCTTCTTCTGATGGAGACATAACCATTGAGGTTTGGCACACTTTCGCATCTGAAAGTAAAGAAGAGGTTACATTTACTAATGCAGTTAGAGCATTTGAAGCAGTAAATCCAAACATAACTGTTGAAATTACCCTTGTTCCTTATGGTAATGCTGACCAATTATTCATGACTGCAGCGCAAGGTGGGGAAGCCCCAGATTTAATGCGTCTTTCCAGCGACCAATTAGGAGCCATTGGAGAAGTACGAGTTGACGGATACCCCTTGCTTGAAGATTTACGCCCTCACTTAACGCCTCAAGACAGATCACAATTTGATAGCCGTGCCTTGGATGCAATGCGTTATGGCGACCAGTTATACGGAATACCCGCTAGCCAGGACTGTCTTTCATTAATCTTTAACAAAGATCTATTCGATGCAGAGGGGCTTGATTACCCCGATGAGAGCTGGACAGAACAGGATTTACTACTCGCAGCTCAATTACTAACTCAGCAAGACAGACAAGGTTTAGCATTACCAATCAAGACTGCATATTGGTGGTTTCCAATCCAAGAAGGATTTGGCGGTAGTTTATTCGATAACCAAGGTAATCCAACATTGAATTCTAATGGTTCAAGTGAAGCTATGCGTTGGATGCTTGATTTAGAGTTAGAGCATGAAGTTGTAGCAACTGGAACGCAGATTGAAGGTATGAAAAATCAATTCATTGCATCACAGGCTGCAATGATTGTAGATGGGCCTTGGAATTGGGCTACATACGAAGATAGCCGTTTGAATCTAGGTCAAACCCTGTTACCATTGGTAAATGAGTCTGGTGAAAGAATGTCTCCGCTAGTCACCTACAAGGGCTGGACAGTTAGCAAACAAAGTGCCCACAAAGTAGCAGCAACAGAACTAGCATTGTGGCTATCTTCAGAATCTGTACAGAAAGAATTCGCTCTTGAGACCTATACAATGCCTACACATTCATCATTAGATAACGACCAAGAAATTCTCAATGATGAAGTAATTTCAGGTTTCTTAGAACAAACAAAAGTCGCTACTCCAGCTCCTACAACTAGGGCTATGGCTTTGGTATATGGTCCATTATCAACTGCTTTTGAACAAGCATATACCGAAGAAGCAACAACTTCTGATGCACTCAGTGATGCTAACGATGAGTTGAAGTCATTAATTGATAATTTACAAAGAGCAGATCCAGTTACAACAAACCCAGGTTACAGAACAATTGACGTTAACATTACGACTGATGGCTCTCAAAACTATTCTATTTTTGTTGACGGTGAATTACACACAGAATTATCAGTCGACGAAGGTCAAGGAAATATTCCTCAAGGTTATGACAATTGCACTGCCGATGGCGTTGAATTGAATACACTAGGTAGCATTAGACTATTTCCTCAGAGCGCAGATACAATAACTTGCAGCCTGACGGGAATGATTCCCGAATACAACCATCAAATCCAAGTATATTCTCAATCTGGATTAATTTCTGATATTATAGCATCTACCGATGTTGCAGATGAACGACCAGAATCTGGTGACACCTCGGCAATAATGTTTGCAATTGGAGCAATAACTCTATCCCTAATTGCTCTCTTAGGATATGCCCGTTACAGAGATGGACAACTTGGAAGAACAAAATCCAAATTAGCACATTTCTATATTGCTCCAGCGATGTTGGCATTAGCAATCTTGACATTTTATCCAGTTATGTACGGAATTTGGCTTTCATTTACTGACGCAGACCAGACTCACTTGGGAGAACAAGCATTCATTGGATTATCTAATTTCTGGGAAGTGATTACTGCATCAGGATTTATTCGAGTAACAATTTTCACTATTATTTGGACTGTAGTAAATGTAACCGCACACATAGGTATCGGACTTTTCTTAGCCCTAATTCTACAAAGAGCAAATATCAAAGGGAAAACTGCATATCGAACAATTCTATTGTTGCCTTGGGCAATTCCGTCATATATCTCAGTACTAGTTTGGCGAGGGATGTTTCAACCCGATGGACTAGTAAATGACTTGATTGGCACAGATATAAATTTCTTATCCGACCCTACCGGCGCTCAAATAATTGTTATTTTAGTAAATATTTGGCTTGGAGTTCCATTCATGATGATGTCCATCAGTGGTGCATTACAAGCACTACCTAGGGATATGTATGAGGCTGCAGAAGTTGATGGGGTATCTGGTTGGGAGGCATTTAGACATCTAACTTTGCCAAATCTAAAGAGCGCATTAGTGCCGCTATCACTGCTTGGATTTATTTGGACGTTCAATATGTTTAATGTAATTTATTTGATGACAGACGGCGGTCCAAATTTGTATTTTGGTGAACCTGGGCAAACAGATATTTTGATTACTTATGTTTATGATGTCGCATTTAGAGATGGCGCTTATGGTGTAGCAGCAGCATGGTCTGTTATCATATTCTTGATGTTGATGGCATTCTCATGGACATACATGAAGCAAACTAATGCTACGGAGGCTGCAGTATGATCAACGAAACAGTGATTCGAGCGTGGTATACTCCAGCAGAGATATTGGCTTTACGCAATTGGCTCATTGCTGCAACAATAGTCAATGTTATGCTGCTGACTTTTGATTATTTACGGGGCGATGACCAATTGCTAATTTTAGGACTACTTGGATGTGTGGCATTGGCCTTACTAAGAGCATATTTGCCAGAGCCAAATAATCCTAGTAAGCGTAATTTATCTTTACTATTATGTGCAGTGATAATTTCATTAGGTATTTACCGCTTGATTTTGATGCCATATTCAATATTCAATATATGGATAAATCTTTGGCTAATCGCACCAGGATTAATTGCACTATTTTGGCTATCCAATAGGGCGGTTTCAGTATGGTCCAGCAGAGAACTTTCTATCAGTGCAGTTGAGTACGGTCTTGAAAGAAATGCAAAACTCCAAACCAGACATCGAACATTAGGTTCGCACATAACTTTGTTACATTTTGTTGTAATCACACTAATTCCAATTATTTGGATCCTTGATATTGCTCTATCTCCGGGTAATGCACTTGGAGGTGAAATAGGCGATTCATTTAGCAGTGAACACTTCAAGAAAATCCTCGAAGGCGAATCATTCTGGATTTGGTTGAGAAATTCTCTCATCGTCTCAATTGGTACAAGTCTGTTAGGTTTAGTTATCGCAATCCCTGCAGGTTATGCATTCAGTAGATACAAGTTTACAGGTCGAGATCCGTCAATGTTTGCTTTCTTACTGGTCCAAATGTTCCCTGGAATTATTATCCTAGTGCCTTATTTCTTAGTCATGAAGACATTGGGATTACTCAATTCACATCTCGGTTTGATTTTGGCATATTGTGTGACTGCATTACCTCTTTGCGTTTGGATGTTGAAAGGCTTCTTCGACACAGTTCCTAGGGAACTTGAAGAGGCTGCAACTTTAGATGGATGTAATCAATTCCAAGTATTTACCAAAGTAGTCTTACCATTATCTCTACCGGCAGTTGCCGTAACAGCATTGTTTAGTTTCCTTGCAGCATGGAATGAGTTCCTCCTCGCTTTGACTTTTAACACTCAAAATGATATGTACACTTTACCGGTAGGTCTTGCTTCGATGATATCTTCTACAGGCCAAGCATGGGGCGATTTTGCTGCTGCTAGTATTCTAGTTAGTTTGCCAGTTGCTTTACTATTCTTATTCTTCCAGAAGTTCCTCATAGAGGGGCTTTCAGCTGGAGGAGTAAAGGGGTGATTGTATGGTTAATGTGAAGTTTAATGC
>QQRY01000051.1 GCA_003602575.1 Candidatus Poseidoniales archaeon | reverse complement strand
CGACCAGCAGCGACAATGTTGGTAGGATTGGATTCATCTCCAGGTTGACCATACGAGAAGTATGGACTTACAACTGCGATTACTGGAACTTGTTCACCAACTTCAGTATTGGAAGGTAGCCAGTATGATAGATGGACGTCAGCACTATTAGGGCCGCCCCCCCAAACACCCGTAGTATCAACTGTAATTGTTGCTTCTTGGACTTCGAGGGCAGCATGTGGGCCTGGTTGTAAAACATATGAGTAACTATCAGTCCAATTCCAATCTAAAGTATGGCGAGAGTAAATATCTGGGTATAGTGTGTCTTCCTCGTTAACAGTAGATTGTTCTTCACTACCAAAACAACCTGAAAGCGACATCGTCAAAACCAAACAGGTCATGAATGCCGCTTCTCGCATGGTTTACACAATCGGTTCACTTTCAATAACTTGATGTTAGTAATTATAATCAAAAAATTTGGCTTTATGCGTAAGTTATGAGGACAAGGAACTCTTCGCCATTAATATGCAGGCATCAGAAATATGGGGTGAACGTTGGATAAACAACGCCCTTCCGATGGCTAGAACTTACATGGAAGTCGCTTGCAGAAAACAAAGTTTGGTCTGTCTTGCCGCAGATAGAAAAACGATGGCGGGATTAAATGAATTATTAGACCAAGTTGGACCATATTTAGCGGCTTTAAAGACTCACGTAGACTTGATTGATGATTGGAGTGTGGAATCTTGGGAGGCTTTCTGTACAAAAGCTAAAAGCATGGATTTACTCATCTTTGAAGATAGAAAGTTTGCCGACATTGGCAAGATAAGTCGAGACCAAATGAGTGGGGTTTACAATATTAGACAGTGGGCGGACTTAGTAACTGCACACCTAATTTCAGGACAAGATATCGTTGATGGTTTACAAGCTGGATGGAATGATGTTGGAAGAAATGGTGGAGTGTTGCTACTTGCTCAAATGTCGAGTAGAGGAAATCTATTATCTCCAGATTATACTGATACTGTTGTTAAAACTGGATCTATACATGATGGAGTCTTTGGATTCATTGGGAATGGTTCCAAGCCAGATGATTTGAAAATCTTAAGAGAGAAAGTTGGCCAAGGTAAATTGATTTGGACACCTGGAGTAAATATCGCTATTGGTGATGGAGAAATGGGTCAAAGATACGGTGCTCCGGATGAAGCTATTCGAGCTGGTTCGGATTGCATTATAGTAGGTTCTGGAATACATAAATCTGAAGACCCGGCAAAAAGTGCTAAGTCTTATGCTGAGATTTCCTGGAAGGCTTTGTTAGATAGAAGGTGATTATTTGCAAGATTATTTTTTGTGGTTCATCGCTATATTATGTCTTTTCTTACCTATATGGTTAATTTGGAATGCTTGGAATAAAAGTCGTAAACTGGATACTAGGCTAATGTTTTGTGATGAAACGCTTCTAGATGATTCTAGTGTCAAAGTTATCTCAGTAATTTCAGGCCCCCCCGGCACTCAAATAACTGAAAATGCAAGGTTTATGGTCATCCCAAATAACGTACAAATACACAATCAAAACATGTTGTTAGAGTAAGCATAGTAGCCTACTCCCCCTAATGCTACAACTAGTAGAAGTAGAATTAATTTTAATTTACCAGATTTCTTTTTGGTTGTTATAGTTGCGGTTAACGGAGGTAAACTAACTGGTAATTCAACTGATAAATCGTCTGGGGCTGGGAGTGGAATTTCTCCTGGTAAAGGCATCCCAGGTAGTGCAGGTAATGGGGGAAGTGACATTGGGCCATCGTCTTCCTCGACCTTTATTCTGTCCTCAGGATATAGTTGATCTAAATCTTCTAGACCCGGGGCTTCTGGAATCGGTCCTAAAATTTGCTCCCAACTCTCCTCAAGTGATGTAGCTGAAATTGGTTTTTCTAAACACGCAACTGCTCCAGCTGAAAGAGCTGCATCTTGGGCTAAATTTGAAAGGCGCTTTGGAGCGATGAATAGAATTCTTGCTTCTCCACCATGCTCTCTCATTTCCAATGCTGCTAGATGTCCATCTAAAGAAGGGATATCTAATGATAAGACTACCAATTCGGGGTCGAGACGGATATATTCGTCTACTGCTTTGTCTCCATCTTCACAGATTTCAATGTTAAAATCTTTTATTTTGAATAGCCTACTAAGCCTCTGAAGAGACATTGCATTATTGTCAACGATGAGGACTGTTGGGGATTCCTCGTTTGAATTATTGGAAACATATGCCATGTCAATCATTCCTCCGATATTTCTCTCACTCATCAAACAACCGGATAAAATTCACTCTTCTTCGCTTTCTTTGGAGTTGGATAATTCTTCCACGGGACCATCTTTTGGATTTGCAAATGTTTCCCGTATTGTTTCAGATTGGGTTGCGTCATCTTCTGCTTGACGGTTTAGTGTTGGTGCTTTCATAAATTGTAATTGTAATTCACTAATTACGCTGCGTAATAATTGAGTTTCTTTATCAGTAAGATTTCCTTTGGTTTTATTTTGTAACATCCTAAGTAAATCAATACCTTCTTTAGCCTCAGCCATATCAAAATAGCGATTTCCGTTTTGATCTGGAATATATCCCATATGGAGTAATGCTGAGCGTTGAAACATGTGAACAAGTTGGAATAATTTGGCTGTATCTTCGTCGCTAAATATCTCGGTCATGAACATCCCAGAAGGTACTGGTCTTTTTTTCCTGCGCTATTATTCAAACATCTGTTCTAGTAACCAGTCGGGGTCAAATTGCTTCAAATCATCATATCCTTGACCGATTCCTGCAAAAACGATAGGTCTTCCTGTTGCGAAGGCAATTGAAAGGCCAGCACCGCCTTTTGCATCTGTATCTACTTTAGTTAAAACCGCGCCATCGAACTTCATTATTTCTTGAAACATTCTAGCTTGGTCTACAGCATCATTTCCAGCTAAAGAATCACCGACGAATAATGTTAAGTGAGGATTTGCAACCCTCCTAACTTTGTTTAGTTCATTCATTAAGTTGGTTTTATTCTGCATCCTTCCAGCGGTATCGACTAATACGACATCAATATTTTTCGCCTGTGCTGATTCGATGGCATCTCTAGCAATTGCTGCTGTATCTCCTCCTCTTTCACTAGAGATACAGCGTATCCCTAAATTTTCACAGTGAGCCTCTAATTGTTGTATTGCCCCTGCCCTAAAAGTATCGCCTGCTGCAGCGATTACAGAGAGATTCATGTCTAAAAGGCGTTTAGCGATTTTTGCTGCGGTGGTAGTCTTTCCAGTTCCATTAACTCCGACCAACATGACTACTACTGGAGAATCTCCTGCTTCGATAAAGGATTTGACTGAAGCGTCAAAATCCCAATATCCTGCAGATAATAAACTCCTTAAAGAACGTTTCAAGGCTGCTTCTACAACTTTTGAAAGGTCTGCTCCTTTTCTTAATCTAGATCCGATGAGATTATTTCTCAAAGCATCGATTACAGCTGTTACTGCATCACTAGAAATATCTGATTCTAATAAGACCCATTCCAATTCTTCGAGTAAATTATCAAGGCCACCTCCGGATTTGATTACTCTCCCGCCTTGTTCAACAACACCGCCACCTAAATCTACTTCGATTTTGGAGCCTGTTTCGGTTTCTATCTCGGCCTTCTTGACTGAACCTTTTGGTGCTTGTTTAACTTCCACCAATTGTCTTCCAGTAGTAGTTCTCATCATTGAAAGGTCAACTGCTGAACCTTTTGGTCTTGCAACTTCAACAGCACCTCTTTTCTTCATTGCTTTTTTATGCGCTTTAGCCGCTTTTATCTGGCTTTTTTTCTCTCTCTGTTGGCGTTTTTTTTCTTTGCGTGAAAGTTTCTGTGGGATTATTATTTCATCGTCATCAAAATCTTCCCAGTCATCATCTGATTGAACTTCAGTTTCAGAAATTGTGGGCTCCAATTCCAATTCTTCATCTTCCCAAAAATCTTCTTCATCTTGTTCAGACATATTTTGTACTTGATCTATTTCATTTGTTGAGGTATTAGTATTATCCTGATTTTGGGACTCTTCATGCTCTTGTAGTTGATTGATGGCTTCTATTGCTTCCTCAGAATCTTCCTTAGCAGATAGTGATTCTGTGTCTGCTTCTTCTACGACTTCGATTACCCGTTTACGGAATTTATCGAATAGACCCATCTTAATGCCTCAATTATCTGTAGCATATAATGGAGGGTATAGGAAGTTTTCATTTATATCTTCATCCATTTGAACCACATAAACTCCCGATACCATTTCAGAGATGAAAAGATATCCGCGTGGATCGTATTGCAATCCCCAATCGAAAGGAATCATACAAGAGGCCCAACAATCAGCCATATCATATCCTAAAGTTTCCTTAGGGTCGTCGATCCATGTTGGTCCTGCTGGAGAATAATATCCTAGTGTTTCGGTTTCAGCTAATTGTTCAATGGCTGGGAATCCAATTTCTGGTGCTGGTACGCCGTCAACCCACTGAACATTTTGCCAAATTTGGCTGTGGTCTGTTACCCAATTACCTGCATGATAATGAGTCCAATAAACGTGTCCGTTCGTTCCGGTATCGCCGTTATGTGGACTGTAAATATATCCTCCAGGGATGTAATGGTGCTCGTGCTCGGTACCATCTGGTAAGATGCTTGTTCCTGGTAATTTCCACTTACTAAGTAGGAATGGGTTTGCTGGGTCGGTTGTGTCAATTGTCCAAATGTATCCTGTGTGATTGGTGTTGGTTCCGTATTCAGGAGCGATTAATGTTAGATGTCTCCAGTTGATTCCAAAAATTGGGTCTTCTGGCCCTGTTCCACATTCGTCGTCCCAAGTTTCGATTGGATCAAAATCGGCTGCTCCGTTACATAATAAATGCTCATATGGTACTGCGTAGTGAATCCAACCATTTCCATTCAATGCGCCACTACTGCCACCCCATTCTTCCGGGGTCATGTTAGCATGGCCCCCGCCATCAGGCCCATACCAGCCATCATCTGCGCTTGGGCATCCTAACCATCGACCAACCTCATTATCTTGTGGCCAAGATATTCCTTCCGGATCAGGAATTGTCGGAGGTTCAGAAACATCGACAATTCTTAGCCCAGCATCCCAGTATGAGATGTAAAGAAGTGCTTGACCTGTAATTGGGTGTATATGAAATACATTATCGTGATTGAAGATAGAGCCTCCACAAGTAGTTTCGGGCTCAGGAGAGTAGCCGCCCCAGCGAATGATCTCTCTGCTGACATTTTGTTCCCCATCATTTTGGTCTATCCTCCATGATTCAAACCCAAGAGGTACGTAGAAAATTTGAGTTCCTTTATAGAAGGTTCCTGAGTCTCCTTCTACCATCTCAGGATAAGGGTCTGCTCCGTAAAGGAATAAGTGGCATTGCTCTTCTTCACCTGTTGCTGGATTAACAATTGGTGGGGCTCCTTCCCAGTCACAATCAACATGTAAATCTTGATTGTGAAATCCTGCAGGGGGATTGTTCCATTCTGCAACCTTGATCGGGCCATTCTTATCTGAAACGTCGATAACATCTAACCTGTTAGCGCCGCTATTAGCGTCATCATCTTGTGGGATTGGGTCTAAGTCGCTGTTGGTCAATTCGTGATTAACTAAAACCCAATTATTATCTGGAGTTACTTTGATGTCAATCATACGACCGATTTCTGCATAATAAGTTGAGAGTAAAACGATGTTGTTTGGTTCTGAGATATCAAGAATTTCGAATTGGTTGTATGATGATACATATGCGTAACATCCTCCAGTTCCATCCGGGTGCTTTACACAATCTTCCATGAAGTTTCCTTCGATCGCTATTTCAGAAGAGTCTCCTGGCGTAGGCCCTACATTCTTGTATTCTGGGTAACAAGGACGCCCTGCTGTATTATCTAGTTCGGCTGGAGGTTCTACATTACCATCACAGTTGAGATTGTGGTAGTCGATTAGTTTCATGTTGTTTGTTTGAAGTCTATGAGCTAGTAAATCAGTGTGGCTGTGATTTTCATCTTCAATCTCGATTACTGGGTCTATCCATGTCTCTGAATCAGTTGAAGATGTTGGGTCTTCTTCATCTGCAGACATCGCCACATATGCCCCAATAGAAAGCATGCTAATCGCTACTAATCCAACAATAGCATAGATGATTATTTGGTCTGCCGCATTAGAATCTCTAATCAAGCCTTGATTACGCATGGCGCGGTGTAAGAACGGTATTATTTGAATTGATTGAGTCATAGTATCTTGGGTATTTATTTACAAGCACCCATCATTGTTAATCATGGCAGTGAAAAGAATCTCTTTCGCGGTGTTTGTTTTAATTTCTCTCATTGGAACTACTATGATTTCTTCTGTACAAGGCCATACTGCACAAGCACATATGGCATTGATTAAAGAAAATGGTTTGACTCAAGGCAATCCCACGATAATACAGAATGATTCAGTTATATGGGCGAATGTTGACAATTCATCTAATTTAACTCACAGGATTGTATACGATCATGATGGAGATGGATTGTATAATGGAACATTTGATTGGGATTCAGGAGAATTACATGCGTACTGTGAGAGAGATGAAAATAATAGTAAAATAGACTCCAGTTGCTCAACTGAATTCACAGTAATACTTGATTTGAATTGGTCTATTGGGAATTATACCTATCAAAACATCCGCTCGGACAATGTTTCTTTCAATGGAACTATACAATTAACTGCCGATACCGCAAACCACTTGGAACAGAATTTACCTGCAATTGGTAGCCAGTTTGGAGTTAATAATGATGAAAGTGAAGTTGATGATAGTATTGAGGAGGAAAGTGGTTTGACTCCAGAAAAGATGTTACTTCTTGTTGGCTTGTTCACAGGAGTTTTATCGGTTATTTTACTTGGAATACTAATGTTAAGAAGGTCTGATTCTAAAACATTTGATAATATTCAATATGAGTCAGAGTGAATTTTGAATAAACCATTTTATTGATAAGGTTCCGACTTAAGCACCCATTAGGAAGGCATTGGTATGATTACCCAAGAAGATGTAAAAGCCGCACAAAAAGCGTGGGGTGAAGGGGTTGTTGCTATTGCCGCCACTCATAGTTCTGATGGGGATTATATCGAACGTGCAAGAATTCATGTTGAATCTTTGTATGCATATGGAATAGCACCAGTATTTTTCAAACCTACGATGGCTGTAAAGGAACAATTCCGTTCAACTTTTGAAGGAGCATTGTCATATTTTGTAGCCTCTAATAATGAATGTCCTGAAGATCTTGGTTTTGCTATCAAAGGTTGGACACGAGTTAGATTTGAAAATGAAGGTATAGTGGTAAATGAGTCTAATGCATTGGCTATGGGTAATTATTTTTTCACATCACCGGAAGGAAATGAAGTAAAAGTTGAATTTACATTTGGATATATTTTAGATTCAAAAGGAAATTTAAGGATACAACTGCATCATTCATCTCTACCTGCAAGTTTAGAATAGAATTCTTGTCTAACCTTCAATAACTGGACACATGTCATCAGTATCATCAATGATAACTGTATTTGCCCAAAGAAATTTATTTCTTGGTAATTCACTCTTAAGCTTACAATATATTCTAACTGTGGTAGTAGACATATTAACAATATTACATTGTTCTTAGAAGTATATCAAAGAATCGGTTAAAATTAATTTTTTTGATGTGAGATGTTCATAAAGTGGAATTAAAATGATGTAAAGAGGTAAGTTTTTTTGTTTTGTTGTTTGTTTCGGGTGGAAAATTTTTATTGTATTTTTGAACTTTTGACCGATGGTTTGAGGTTGAGATTTTGATTCGGAGGTTCATGGCGAGTGGGAGACCTTCTCAGGCAATGCTACTAGTTCTGGTTTTTTTATCAGCATCATTGTCTGGATGTTTTTCTAATAATGATGGGGATGATGTCGTTTATGAGGATTCTCTTAGTATTACACCAGACCCGTTGACTGCTGGTATTTTTCAAACTGTTAATTTTGAAGCAGATGATGATATGAGAGTTTTAGTTCCATATTTGATATTACAGCCAAGTACTGGATATGTACAGAATGGGACTGTTTTAGATTTACAAGAAGGTGAAGAAGTTGAAATTATAGTTCTTATACCTCCACGTATAGACTCTTTTGTTGTATTAGTAGGTGAGCCGGGTAGAGAATATTTCCCAATTAGAGATGGTAATATTTCTTGGTCGACTTGGATTGAAAATGGAATGTTAAGTTCTAAGGGAGTTAAAATTACTGAGAGTGAGTTTGAAGGTGGTTTGTTACAATTATCAAATAGTTCTGAAACTGGAGGTTCAGTATCGGCAAAAATAGCCTCGATAATTAGACCTATGTCAGCAAGTGTTTCTGTTGAAAATGGAGGGTTGCATAGTACTGGAATAGTTAGCGGGTTTGAAACTTTTAACATGTTATCTGTACTTTCTGATGAAACCGTAGATCCTTTCGATGCTTGTGATGGTGCAAAGGGTTACTTGAACAGGTGGGCGGGAATGGGTAGCCCTGGTTATGAATGTGGGGCTGATTTCTTGGTTGCAGAATTTACCGAATACGGTTATGATAATGTAGAAAGGCATCGATTCCAATACATAGAAGGGAATCCTGAAGCATACAATATTTGTGCATACAAAGAGGGTTATGAGTATCCAGATGAATGGATGGTTATTGGTGCTCACTTCGATATTGCCCCAATAGTTGCACCTACGCCTGTAGATATGGGCGCTCCTAGAGGATATGGTACTAGAGTTGGAGCATATGATAACACAGTAGGAACCTCGGTTGTACTAAATATGGCTGAGGCTATGTTTGATATCCCAACAAGAAGAGGAATTGTTTTCTGTTTGTGGAGTAGTGAAGAAGGTGGAAAAAGAGGTAGTATAGCTTGGGTTGATGATATACCTGATGATATTACAATTTCAAATTACATCAATATTGACATGGGTGGCGTAAATTGGCCTGGAAACGGCACTCCTTCTGATAGAGTTGGTCCTGATGGTGGTGGTTCATATCCAGCAAGTCAGGAGAATTGGCCTTTCAGGGTATATATTGGACCTGATACTGAAGAAGATGTTATCAATCAGCCAAAGATGGTTTATCTTGCTGAATGGTTAGCTGGAGATGCATTGGGTATTGAAGAACAATTAGCCGTTCTAAACGGAGAGTTGAATGCCGCTTGGGTTGCGGCGGGAGAGCCGGGTGTGATCATAAACGAAGCAACTACTGCTCGAAGTGACCATGCATCTTTCCAAGCAATTGATACTGTTACAGTTGGATTTGGTGGTTTGGTGGATGGATATGATTGTTATCACCAAACATGTGATACGATTGATGAAATGTTGTACTGGATGGAAAATGATTATGCTTCAGGTATGCAGAATCTAATTAATTCTATTGATTTAATGACTTGGTATGGAACAATGATATTTTTACATCTTGATCATCAACCAATATTGAATTCTTATTTGTGATTATTTCAAATCACAAATGCCCATAAATAGAAAGAAAGGTAAGCAGATGGTATTATACTAATAATAAATGATATTGAGTATTTTGGTGCAGAATTAACAAATCCAGCTAATATAAACAAGAAATGGCAGCAAAGAAGTGATCCAGGATTCAAACCTCCTTCGTCAGGTGAACACCAAAACAAACATGGTGGAAATAAAATAAGTAATAAAGATGTAATTACTAATGGTGATAATAATCCAAGAATGATTTGGGTCGTTTCATTTATTCTTAAATCCGAGTTGTTATCTAAAATTATTAGATTTTGTTCACTGTTTTTACTATCATTTATTTTATTCTGTTCCGTGTTTTTTAGTTCTAAGTTATGTTTAGGGTTTGTCCACATTTCCTTTAATTCGGATTTTGTGGCTATTTGGCCGGTTTTTTTATTTACCCAAGCCAAGTTTTTTTCTTCATTCATTGTCTACGTGAATGTGTTTTAATTGATAAAGATGAGTTCTTTTTATTATTTATTTAAACTGCATAAATAATCATTCGTTTTGAATAAGTGTCAGAATATGAGTCCCACAAAACTACTTAGTAATGCTTTTGGACCCCAAAAACCAACAATCATTCCAATTACAGGAATTAAGAATATACAAAATACAGTGTAAAATGCTGCTCTACTCCAATCAATAACTTTTGCACCATCTAATGGCCCCAATGGAATCATATTGAAAAGACCTAATATTAGATTTGCAGAAAGCCACCAAACACCTGCGTCGATTAGCATTGATTGCCAAACTATACTGCCATCGCTTAGATATGCATTTGCTCCAGTTGGAAGTTTTGGAAGATCTGAGGCATCAAATGCTCCAGATAAGCCCAAAATTAAGGTCCAAAGAGGAATTCCTATGATGAATAAACCGAGATTTGTTAGTGGCCCTGCTACTGCAATATGTCCATTTTGCCTCCTTGTTACTAAACCAGCCACCATTACAGCCCCTGGTGCCATGAAAAGAAACCCAAGAAGAAAAGCTAGTACCACGCCAAATTGTAAACCTTTAGGGTCGGCTCTAAATTCAGCCCAGCAGCCATTCTTTTTAGCTATGATTTTATGACCTATTTCATGTAATAAAAATGCTGGACCTACCGCTAAAAGCATTAATGGCATTGATAATAATAGTGTTATAATCCAAGTATTAAATCCTAAACTTGAAATTCCACCAAATCCCCTAACAACCATAAAACCAAGAGCAAGTGTAAAGGCCCCAGTAGCTAATTTAAGATTAGACTTTTCTATATCGCTGAAATGCCAAATGCTTGTGTCGTTGTTGGTTTTTGGTTTCTTAGAAAAGGAATTACCACCAATATTTATGTGGATTGTTCCATCATCAGAAGTAGATGAATGGATTCTGTGAATCTTTGGTTTGATATTTGAAAATGGGTTGTTGTCCAATATGTCGGCTCTTGGGTCGCGGCCGGCCATGACATAGTGTTTGACTCGACTTTATTGAATCCTCTTATACGAGGATTGATTTTGTTAATTCAACGGGACGTTTCTATTATGTCTATGCCGAGGAAAGCAATGAAATCACTAGGGTTTCAAGGCTGCTGCTTGAGATGTGATGCCCCTGATATTGGTGGTTTAAGTAGGTGTGAGAAATGCATTTCTAACCATACAAAGGTCAGAAATAGAATGGTTAATGCTCAACCAGATGATAAGTTATTTCAACATGTTAAAGAACTCTATGCAATGATTAGTGAGCCTCATAAATTTGACCATGACCCAATCCATAGAAATGAGTTGATTTTTCAACAAGAGTTGGCGGGATTCTCAAGTGAAGGTATCAAAAAGACTGATTTGGATGATATTGAAGAATTATTTAACAAGCAAAAAGAACAGAAGAAAAAACGATTATTACAAGATTTAGGTGATAATAACCCTTGGAAAAATAATGCCCCTAGCGCCGATATTGCAAGATTAATTGGTGAAGAAACATGGAGTGATGGGGAAAATATAGACTTATCAAAATATGGAGCTAGGACTATTCCAAATAAGGAAATAAAAAAGGTAGATCGAAGTGATAGAACTGGTGAAGATGTAGAATTAACTGATATTGTGCAAGCAAAAATAGAAGATGAGGAGAATTTGGATTTTATTTTAGAAAATAAAAAGGTTGAAAGAAAGAAATGGAGTGATGTCATCACTGATATTGATGAAATTCTAGATGATTTTTGAACTTTTTTCTCTCAAAAATTCGCTATTAGATAATTCATATGTAATTCTTTGAGTGCCCTTTCCTTTAGATTTTTTACCGATTATTGAAATTTCACCTATCTCTGAAATATTAGAAATATGGGTGCCTGCACAAGGACATAGATCTAAACTATCACCAATTTTAACAACTCTTAATTCTTCGATAAATTTAGGAATTAAATCCATATTAGTTCTTTCGGGCGGCATTATTGAATTTATCTCATTACGCATCATTGTTAATTCTGTAACCTCGTGCTTTGAAGCAATTATTTCATTTGTCTTAGTAGATAATTCTGATAACATGACTTCATCGAAAGAAATTGGGTTAAAATCTATTCTTGAATGGGTTGTATTAATTTGATTACCTACTGTTCTAACTCCATTAAATAATTCATATGCGATACCTGAAACGAGATGTTGTGCTGTGTGCATCCTCATATGTGCATATCTTCTTTCCCAATCTATTTCTCCAATTACTTCATCACCAACTTCGAGTTGATGGTTGATTCCTAATTTATGAGATATATCATCCCTACCTCGCACTTCAAGCACATCCAATGATCCATTTGGACCACTAATAATTCCTTCATCCCAGTTCTGACCTCCCCCAAGAGGGTAAAACAGTGTTCTGTCAAGTACTATACTATCTTCTTCAGATTTGATAACTTTTGCTGAAAATTTGGTTTCATATGCGGCTTCGATGTTTTCTAAGTATAGTTTAGTAGTTGCCATTGTTTTTTCCAATAGTGATTTGTTGAAAAAATTATGTTAGAATTTTATTTACTTCGTCTAAAATTTTATCTGAACGTATGAAATAATCATCTATCAACATTGGGCCTTCTTTAGAAGGGGATTTACAATTTTTAATTTCAATCCAATTAATGTCCTCTTTTGGTTGCTCTTTAAACCAAATTTCACTAAGACCGTCTTCTCTTTCGATTTGAAAAATACTGTTATTGAATTTTTTAGATTTTATTGTTGGTATAATTCCAGCAAAGAAATTTGAAAATTTATTTTCTAATTTTATTATTCTCTTGTTTTGAAGTTGTGTTGTGTGGTTCTTTTCTCCTGGCCCTAAATGTATTTGTTCGGTTTCATCAATAATTATTTTTGAATTTATTATGTTGTTTTGCGGGCCACCACCTATTATTTCTATATTGAAGGAATCTTCAAAAAATATATTTGAAACTCTAGTTCGATTCAAAATTTTAACACCTGACTTAGCAGAAAGTTGAGTTAAATATTTGACTAACCATTCACTCCTCATACCCCAATAATCTGTATTTTGTTTTAGATAAAGATTTGATAGATCTTCGCTTACTAAGAAGTTTTTAATCAATTCAACGTCTTTTGAAATACCTGGGAAATTAGTTGGGAAACCAATTTCTTGATTTATATCGATTATACAGACTTTGTTTTCTTTAGATAATTTTACTGCACATATTAGTCCTGATAGACTTCCACCTATTATTACTATATCATACATGTAATCATTCCTAAATTTCAGGCTTAATATCCAAGGCGAAAACCGGACATGAAGGTATACAAAGTCTGCAGTGAGTGCAATTTTTTTCATCGACAACAGCGAGTTTACTTTCTAAATTTAGAACGTTTACTGGACATAAAGCAATACAAGCTCCACACCCATAACACCTATCGTCATCAACCATGAAAGTATATCCATCCTTCCTAGGCATTAGTCGGTGGTAATTGTTCAAGTTGATGTTATCTTCTGTTGTTTCAGAGGAAATCGCTTCTTTTGGAAATGATTAATTTTTGGCCGGGGAGAAAATTTTCTGTTTGATTTTTTTGATCAGTTAAATAATTTCTATTATTTAGTTTGAATATAATATCTAAAGGAAATTATATTTTCAAATTTAGAAGTATGAGTAATGTATGTTTCTATACCCCCTTATTTCCTTTGGAAATAAAATGTATGACAAAGTGATAATATGAAAATTGGATTTTATTGAAAAGTGATAACATGCCATTGAAAATATGATTGAAATTGGTTATTGAACTTATCTAAAATTAACTAGAATATATCAATACTAAATCGAAACAAAATAGTTCTAAAGGAAACGAAGGGGTTAGGGTACATTCATACAATAGATTCTTCCCTATTCTCTATTTGGTTAAGTTGATTGAGATGGTACTATACAATCCTGGAAGAACATCCAATTATCCTAGCGAACCTCCAGAAAAAGGATTTAGATTCCATTATCTAGGTGGTGGAAATGAAGTTGGTAACGTTGGAATAATGCTAGAGAATCAAAACAAAAACAAATTGATTCTAGATTATGGATTAGCACCAACCCATCCTCCTAAATATCCTTCAGAAGCTCCTAAAGTTAAGAATGCTATTATTACTCATTCTCACGTTGATCACTTAGGGATGGCTCCTTGGCTATCTGCTAATTATAATACAACACTACATGGTACAGAATTGACTTCACAGATTTCTAGGCTTATGTGGAATGATTGTTATAAAATTAGTTCAATAGAAAAATATCCATTACCCTGGGATAAAAGAGATATCGATATTGCAATGGAATCATGGAAAACCCATAATTTCGAAAAACCTTGGGAACAAGAAGATTGGAAATTATCATTACATAAAGCCGGACATATACCAGGAGCAGCGATGTTAAAGGTTGATACACCAACCAAAAAAATCCTATTCACCGGAGATTTTGATACAAGAGATTCACCCTTGACTTCAGGAGCTAAACCTCAAAAAGTGGATACTTTATTTATCGAAGGAACATATGGTGGAAGAAATCACCCAGATTCTAAAGAAGAAACAGATCGATTTCTTGAACATATAGAAACAATTGTCGATAGAGGGGGAACAGCACTAATTCCTGCTTTTGCCAACGGCAGAACTCAAGACATAGTGATGAAATTACACAAATTCGCACCACATCTAGATGTACATGTCGACGGAATGGGTAAAAGAATTGCTAAAATGCAATTAGAACATCCTGAAACCCTTAGAGATCATAATGCTCTTTCTAAAGCTTGGTCGTGGTGTAGAAAAGTATCTAGTAAATCAGATAAGAAAAAAGCATTAAATTCAGATGTTATTGTATCAACTTCAGGAATGTTACAAGGCGGCCCTTCAATCTGGTATCTCAATAGATTAAGACACGATTTAAGAAATGAAATTTTGTTTACCGGATATCAAGCAAAAGACACCGGTGGACGTAAATTACAAAATGAGAATAAAGTAAGTATTTTTGGTAAAGAAACGGATATAGAATTAAATTGGGAGAAATTTAGTTTTTCAACTCACGCAGGACATAAAGAAATAATTGACTTCGCTAAAGAATGCCAAGCAAAAGAAGTTGTAGTTTACCACACAGACCCAAATGAAGCAAGACCACATCTAGAAGAAGAATTAACTTCGATGGGAGTCAAAGTATATTCTCCTGAAAATGGAATTTCATATAATCTAAATGATTAATTTTTAATTTCATCTATTTCTGAAATTTTTACTCTCATAAAAATAAGTAAAAACAAAATCAAAACTGAAATTATAACGATCCCAACAAATGGGACTGTGGATTTTTCATCACCATCACTTGAAGTTTCAACAATAACTTGTTGTTCAACATCTAATACAGTTATGATTCCATCCATTCCAACTGCTTGATGAGGCTCACAAAAATAATCGTATGAGCCCGCTTGTTCAAAACCAAAAGTATAGCTATAATCAACCTCTCTTTCTGGTTCTCCACTGTCAAAAACACCATTTTCCTCTACTGAATTATGCGGTAAAATTTCACCTCCCCACATAAATTTAACAGTATCTCCTTCGTTAATTGTTAAGGAATCTGGATAGAATCTGAGATTTGTTCCATCTACTGTAATAGTATGTTCTTTAGAGACATTTTCTTCAAGAATTAAGTTCCCACAAAGTGCTTGAACAACAAAAAACACCAGTATAAACAACTTTTTCATAACAACCCCTTCAAGTTGACACTTATCAAATAATGTTATTTTTCAATATCCAAAACCTCCGAAGCGATTGAATATGACGACCTACACCCTGTGTTGATTGACGTGGCTGCTAGAAGACCTCAAAAAGATTCGAGACAACCAAAACCAAAGAAAAAGAAACGTAGAAAAATGAGACTTTCTCTTCGTCAAAGCAAAATTAAGAAAACCGATTCATATACCGATTCTATCGGGTGGTCTCAAACAGGAAGAGTTCTCGAAGATGCTCCAAAACAAAAAGAACCAGAGACATTAACAATTCAATGTGAGATGTGTGGCTGCAGATTAAAAATACCTAAACCAAAGAAGCAAAGGTATACTGTAAGTTGTTCTTATCCTGAATGTGGACACATAATGAAATTCAATTGAGGCTTGTATATGTTAAGAGCCTTTTATTGGCGCCTTAATCTTGGACTTAAGAAAATTAAATCTAAACGTTTGAGAAAAAAGCTTGGTAATAACATCAAGGCTATAATAACAAATAGCGACAATGGATTATTTGCAGTAGATCCTGAAGACCTTGAAGTTGGGCTCAAATTACGCTCTGGTGGTTTTGGATTACAAGAGATCGAACGTCTAAAGAAATATATTAATAAAGAATCTAAGGTGTTAATTGTAGGAACTCACATCGGTTCATTAGCAATTCCTCTTTCAAAACATTGTAAGGAAATGACAGCAATAGAAGCTAATCCCAACACTTTCAAATTATTGGAAATTAATCTCAAACTTAATAATAATGAAAATATAACACCACACAATATTTTCGCTAATGATTCTCATGAAAAGGTTGAATTCTTACTCAATACAGTTAATTCAGGTGGAAGTAAAAGAAAACCAAAGAAGAGCAATTTTCTATACGAATATGATAACCCTGAAATTATTGAATTAGAATCACATAGATTGGACGATTTTTTACCTAATCATGACTATGATTTAGTATTATTAGACATCGAGGGCTCCGAATATTTTGCTATGAAAGGGATGAAAGAAATTTTATCTAATTGTAAAACATTAGTGGTTGAATTTTTACCACATCATCTAAGAAACGTTGCAGATATCGATGTTGATACTTTCATTTCAGTTATTCCAGGACAATTTACTAAATTCCAACTACCTGATAACAACCAAGAACATACAATTTCTGAAATTAAAACAGTTTTACAAAATATGTATGACTCAAACATTGGTGAGGACGGGATTATTTTTACATCAAATTAGATTTTAATTTGATTCTAATGGCTCAACATTATAGCAAGCCCCCTCCTCACATTGAACATGGATAGCCCCCGAAGAAAACGCCTTTTGTTAGTGAAAGGCTCGTTTGAACACTTCGGCGGTGGTGAAAGAGATTTAATCAACAATCTAGAAGCATGGTCAAAATATTTTGATCTAAGTTTGGCAACATTACATCCCAATGAAGAATTGATTGAAAAATTAAAACAACTTAATATTCCTTTATTTTCTCCAATTAAAAATTGGTCTTATTCCCATGGTACTTTGTCAGAAATATTTGCTAAATCGACAAAAAAAGCATCTCAAAAATGGTATTCAATGCTGTCTTTGACAAAACAAGGACCTAGTTTAAACACTTTATTTTCTAATATAGATGCAGTCAATATCACAACCGGGATGGCATCTCTTGAAATCATACCATTTATTCCTACTGATATACCAATACACACATACATGCATGAACCAAATCGAGGATTACATAGTAACGATCTTCATTTTGATATCGATGGAAATCCAAAACAAAATCTAAAGATAACAAATTTATTTTTATCTAAACAGAGAAGAATTGATGAAAAATTAGTAAGACTAGCATCTAAAAGAGGAGAGATTAGTGGAAATTCAAAAAATACTTGTGAAAGGATAAAACAAGTTTATGATATCGAATCCAATTTTTTATACCCTAGTATAAACACAAAATTATGGCCTATTAAACCAAGTAAAGATGAAGATTGGTCGTCTGTAAGTAAAGAATTCAACCTAACTAAAAACAAATACATAATTACAATTGGTCATGCTATTTATGCAAAAGGACTATGGAAAACAATTGAAAATCTTAGTAATTCAAATTTAGTAATTGTACAGATAGGTGGCGGAGTTAATGAAAAACACAAAGAGCATGCCAGAAAAAATAATGTAGAATTAAAACCCCTACCAAGAGTATCTCAAGCAACAATCAGGGCATTGATGAGGAATGCTAGAGCTATGGTTAGTAATGCTATTAATGAGCCATTTGGACTAACACCCCCAGAATCATATTTTGTTAATTGCCCAGTTATTGTTTCTAATCAAGGTGGATTTAGAGAAACTGTTGTCGATGGCGTCACTGGCAGACTTCTAAACGAGGGCGATGATTGGTTATCAGCGATTGAAGAGGGCCATAAAAATAGGGATGCTTGGTCAAAAGCAGGTAGGGAACACATCAAAAAAATAGATCTAACTCCTGAAACACAAGCAAAAAAAGTATATGATTTACTAGAGCCACATTTTGAGGAAGAATGATCAAACGATTATTTGAATTAATCTTTTCAACCCAGCAAAAATCAATACCACTACAAGTAATTTTTTTATTGTTTTTTCATTAGCAATTTTAACCCCATAAAACGAACCGATTAGTCCACCCATCAAAACCACTGAAATGAAATAAACCAGTACATCCCAATCAATCATCAATTCACCTGAAACATTTGCACCAATCAATCCAGAAAGTGAATTTACCCATATGAACAAAGCAGATGTTGCTGCTGCTGCTTTTGGAGTTGCCCAACCCTTTAACAACAATATTGGTGAGAGAAATATTCCACCCCCAACGCCGATAACACCGCTAAAAAATCCAATCCCCCCTCCCCAAGGGATTGCTTTTTTGAATGTCAAATCATTATGATTTTCATTCACTTTTGTTTTAGATAATAATTTCCAAGAAGCCCAAAATAACACTATTGATAATAATATATCATAATAGAAATCATCTATTGAAATATATCCACCAATAAATGCCATAGGAATGCTTGCAATAATAAACGGCATTGTTATTTTAAAATTATGAAAACCACTTCTCTGATAGTAAAAAAATGCAATACCAGCAACTACTAAATTCAATATCCATGAATGTTGTTTTAACCATAAACTTTCCATTAAACCATATGATGAGATAGATAAAACCGCCAAATAACCAGAAGCCCCCCCATGCCCAACACTTGAATAAAGCACAGCTACTCCAAATAGTCCGAATAATAAAATTACGAACTCAAACTCCATAGCAACCGATAATATATCCCATAACATGAAAGTAAATCTTGTTTTAGGACTTTCATGGGCAGCGGAACCCCTTATTTCATCCCATTAAACGAGGCGATAGAGATATCCCTCAACAGGAGTCTAACGCTCAAAACAGAAATAGTACCCCTTGAAAAATCCTATAACAGAATATTATCCAGTTCCTTGTCCGCATTAACCAATGATCCACCATTCGACAATTCTGCAATGGATGGTTTTGCAGTAAAATATAATGAAACCCTTAATCCACCAAATAAATTTTCCATTTCTAATATAATAGCAGCGGGAAATAAATTTGACAACATCGTAAAAAATAGAGAGGCTGCAAGGATAATGACTGGAGCCCCCATACCAAATGGTGCAGATTCAATAATTCCAATCGAGGATTGTGAGGTTGATAATGAAAATAACACTGTCACTTTAAATCAAGAATCAAAACCACATTTCATACGTAAAAAAGGCGAGAACTTCACAGAAAACCAAATTCTACTAGAGGAAGGAACTTATCTTACTCCTGAGAAAGTTTCGTTATGTGCGGCGATGGGCCATGATAAAATTCCAGTCTTTAAACCGATTAAAGTTGCAATAATTTCAACTGGTGATGAACTAAGATTGCCTGGTGAGAAATTAGAGAGGGGTGAGATATATGAGTCAAATACATTCGGGCTTTCTAGTTTAGTTTCATGGCTTGGCCATGAACCAATTAGGTTCCCATCAGTTGTTGATAATTTACAGAAATTAAGAGAGACCTTAGATTCAGCATCAAAATCATGCGATGTCATAATAACTTCAGGAGGAGTATCAATGGGTGAAAGAGATTTTGTTAGGAAGATAATGGAAGAAGAAGGAAACATTGACTTCTGGAGAATAAAAGTACGACCCGGCTCTCCACCATTATTTGGAACTTGGAATAAAACTCCAATATTTGGTCTGCCTGGCAATCCAGTAAGTAGCCATGTTGTTTTCCGAGTTCTCTGCGCCCCATGGTTTAGGGCGCAAACCAAATCTTCACAACCCCAAGAAACCAAGATAAGAGTGAAGTTAGATCAAGATATCAAAACAGTTACAGGTTTTATCACGCTAAGAAGAATCCATCTTTTTAATGATGGAGAACAAATACTTGCTACTACAAAACATCACCAAGGCTCGGGAAATATAGCGAGTATTGCCCTAGGTGAAGCTTTAACATTACTTGGACCAAATGATTCTGGTAAAAAAGGCGATTTTTGTGATGCTCTTTTATTGTGAGGATTAATTATGAAAATAAAAATAGAATCCGAACAAAATTTAATAGAAATTCTTAGTGCATCATTTCCTAATTCCAGCAAGAATAAAATTAGAAAGATGCTTACAGAAGGACGTATTTCTGTTAATGGAGAAATAGAGCATAAGGCGAAAAGACCGCTTAAAGAATCAGATGAAGTCGAGATTTTAGATAAAACAACAAGTAGGGAAATAACCCCACCACCTAAACAAAAACCAAATAATCTGAATATTATTTTTGAAGATGATGATATTTTAGTCGTAGAAAAACCAGCCGGTCTTCTTTCAGTTGCAACCAATAAAATGGAGCCCGATACTTTACACTCTCGTTGCGTGGATTATGTTAAATCAAAAGACCCTTCAAATTGGTGTTTTATTGTCCATAGGTTGGATAGAGAAACATCAGGAATAATGCTCTTGGCATTTTCAAAACATAGTAAGGAGTATTTACAAGAACAATTTGCAGAAAGAAGCGTATATAGGACTTATTACGCCCTTGTAGAAGGTAATTTACCAGCCAAAACAGGTACTGAAATCGAATGGCTATTAGAGGACAAAAATCTCAGAGTGAAAAAAGTAAGTCCAAAGACCAAAACAGCAAAAGAAGCAATTACTCACTGGGAGGTAATGAAAGAAAATCAAGAAACCTCTCTGATCAGAATAATGATTGATACTGGTCGGAGACATCAAATTAGAATGGCTATGAAATCCTTAGATGCGCCTGTTGTTGGAGATTCTTTACACGGCGCTCAAACCGACCCATTAGGGAGAATTTGTCTTCACGCTTCATCATTAGAATTCTTACATCCAAGAACTGATGAACCAGTAAGATTCGAAACCAAAGTCCCCTTTGATGCAAGAACATAAAATTAGGTTTCAAGCATTAATTCAAATAGAGGACTTATTGAACCCTTGACATCCAATGGGTGTTGTTATGAGCAATCAAGAAGACCATGGTTGGATTTCGGTTCGAGGCGCAAGAACCCACAATTTGAAAAATATTGATGTCGAACTCCCCCGAGGTAAGTTCGTAGTTGTTTCAGGAGTTTCTGGTTCAGGAAAATCTTCACTAGCGTTCGATACTTTGTATGCAGAAGGACAGAGAAGGTATGTAGAGAGCCTATCTTCTTATGCTCGTCAGTTTATAGGGCAGATGAAAAAAGCAGATTGTGATGGAATAGAAGGTCTTTCACCGGCCATTTCTATCGATCAAAAACAAGGAAGTCACAACCCACGTTCTACAGTTGCCACTGTGACAGAAATACAAGATTACCTTCGTTTATTATGGGCTAGAATTGGTAAACCACATTGTCCTACTTGCGGTAGAGAAGTTGCTAGACGCTCGGTACAAGAAATAGTCGACGACATACTATGGCACCTCGAAGGGCACGTAATTTCCGTTTGGTCTCCAATTATTAGGGCTAGAAAAGGAACTCATCTAGATTTATTCAAACAATTGGTTGAGCAAGGATATCTTGGAGGTAAAGTAAATGGTCATGAATCAGATTTCGAAAACCCCCCAACCTTAGATAAAAATTTCAGACACGATATTGATGTGAGAATCGACCGATTCAAATGTACTAGAAAAAACCGCCAAAGACTCACTGAAGCAACAGAAGCATCTCTAAAACTAGGTGGCGGAACTATTGCTATTGAAAGCATAAAAGCCCCAGATGAAGGAATAAAATTAGCTAAAGGCAGTAAATCACTCGAGTCAGAAGTTGGACAAATAATAACCTGGTCAGAAGATTTCGCATGCCCCGACCACGGAGCATTCATGCCTGAACTATCACCTCGTGTATTTTCATTCAATTCCCCACTTGGTGCTTGCAGTTCTTGTCAAGGGCTGGGTGTCCAACGTCAATTCAACATAGAGTTAATTATCGATCATAACCTTGGTGTATCACAAAATTGCGTAAACCCTTGGAGACGTTCTATGTCACCATCGTGGTATCGCAAATTAATGGAAGCAACTTGNCAACATTATGGCATATCTACAACTTTACCTTTTGAATTACTAAGTGATGATGAAAAAGACATCCTACTCTATGGTTCAGGTTCTACTATAATTCATTATGAATTTACTTCAGAAAACGGCTCTCAATACAAATACAGTAAGCCATGGGAGGGTATAATTCCTAGGTTAGAGAAAACATATATTGAAACTACCTCAAATAGAACTAGAACAAGACTAATCAATTGTATGACAGACCTGCCTTGTGGGGATTGCAATGGAGAAAAATTAAACGCCGCTGCAAGATTTGTAACAGTCGGTGGAATTAGACTTCCTGAGATTTCATCATGTTCAATATTTGAATCATTAGAATTGGTTAGATCTCTTAGGCCAGACGCAGAAATAGGCCCTCCTGAAGATTATGCAGACCAACTTGAAGTCTTAGATGATAAGAGCCTATTTATTGGAAATGAAATTCTAAAAGAAATCGAAAGTAGATTAGATTTCCTAAACAGTGTAGGCTTAGACTATCTCACACTAGACCGTAAAGCCAACACACTTTCTGGTGGCGAAAGTCAACGAATACGTCTTGCAACACAAATAGGGAGTAGATTGACTGGGGTAATGTATGTTTTAGACGAGCCCTCAATCGGCCTTCATCAAAGAGATAACTCTCGCCTGTTAAAGACTTTAAGAGAACTCAGTGATTTAGGAAATACTTTGATTGTCGTTGAACACGATGAAGACACAATTAGACAAGCTGATTGGCTTTGTGATTTGGGTCCTGGGGCAGGATTAGAAGGTGGCACAATAGTTGCAAACGGCCCTCCTGATGAAGTAATGGATTCACAAGATTCAGTAACAGGGGCATATCTTAGCGGCAAGAGAAAAATTCCAGTTCCAGAAAAGAGAAAGAAGCCCACTAAAAACAAAATAAAAATTAAAGGAGCTACACACAACAATCTTCAATCATTAAATGTCGATATTCCACTAGGTTGTATGACTGCAATAACAGGGGTCTCAGGCTCGGGGAAATCATCACTCATTTCAGGAATTTTAGCGCCCGTTTTACAACGAACATTGCATAATGCAGATACAGCACCAGGCAAACATATCTCAATCACTGGTCTTGAAGATATTGACAAATCAATCATAATCGATCAGTCTCCAATTGGTCGAACCCCCCGTTCTAACCCAGCAACATATACCAAAGTATTCGACGAAATACGCAAACTATTTTCTCAAACCACCTTATCAAAAGAGAGAGGATATACTCCTGGCCATTTTAGCTTCAACGTTAAAGGTGGCCGCTGCGAATCATGTAGTGGGGCCGGTTCGATAAAATTGGAAATGAATTTCTTACCCGATGTTTGGATGACTTGCGATGTTTGCGATGGTAAAAGGTACACAAGGGAATGTTTGGAAGTGACATGGAAAGGTAAAAACATACATGATGTTTTAGAAATGCCAATAGGTCAAGCAGTAAAATTCTTTGAAAACCATAGAAAAATCCATCGGATATTAGATACATTACGTGCAGTAGGACTTTCTTATGTTAGATTAGGGCAACCAGCAACAACACTTTCTGGTGGAGAAGCCCAAAGAGTGAAACTAGCAAGTGAACTTAGAAGGCCGCCAACCAAACATACAGTTTACATCTTAGATGAACCAACAACAGGACTTGCTTTGTCCGATGTCCAGATGTTAATCGACGTATTATTGGAACTTCGGGCCAAAGGACACACAGTAATTGTCATCGAACATCACTTAGATGTAATCAAATCTTGCGACTGGGTTGTTGATTTAGGTCCAGAAGGTGGAGATAGAGGGGGATCTTTGGTTGCAAAAGGCACACCAGAAGACATCGCAGCCAATAAAAACAGTTTTACTGGTAAATATCTAGCCGAATTACTTTGAGAAATCTTCCGTATTGTTCAAAGAGCGTATTCACCGCCACAGTATCATACCCGTAGGGGCGGCGGCCACAATGAACATTACAAGAGTCGAAGTAACCCCAAAACAAGGCGATGGCCTGAGTGATGTTAGAGGCGACGTCGTTAGGCGACAATTACTTGCAGATCATGATGTAAAAGTTGGCGATGTAAGGAGCATAGTTGGGTTTTTAATATCATCAAACATTCCTTCTGAAGAAATCTCAGATAGAGTAGATGATTTATTCGCAGACCCGATTATCGAATTCTCTTGTACTGATGAACTATTCATTAGGAATGAAGAACAATTTTCAAAAACTCCAGATGCGGTAATATCGGTTGGATTCAAAGCCGGGGTTACCGATAATCCTGGGGCGGCAGCACTTGATGGGTTTAGGACGATATTCCCTCATACCGACGCAGAATCAAAAATTTCAACCTATATTACTTACATATTCTATGACTTGCCAAGTGAGATTACAATAGAATGGCTGGAAAATACCCTACACAACCAACTTATACAAAGAGCAATTTCTTCAAATAAAGAAGATTGTCAAAATCAAAACTGGCCGGAAATAGAGTATACTGCTAAACCAAAACAAGTATTTGAGAACCCAAAATATGTCTCATTAGAGATAAGTGATGAGGAATTAATCGACCTTTCAGAAAATGGATTATTAGCCTTAAACCTCGAAGAAATGCAAACAATTCAATCTCATTATAGAGATGAATCAGTAAGAGAATCTCGTAAGGCGGCAGGGATAGTCGAGGATGCCCCTACAGATGTTGAATTAGAGTGCCTAGCTCAAACATGGAGCGAACACTGTAAACACAAAATTTTTGCATCAAAAATTCATCATACTGATCTAGAGACTGGGGAGAAATCAACAATTGATTCAATTTTCAAAACCCACATTATGAATCCAACTCATGATATGCAAAAAGAGGTAGATTGGCTTCTCTCTGTATTCCATGATAATTCCGGCGTAATCGCTTGGGATGATGATTGGAGCGTTTGTATGAAAGCAGAAACCCACAATTCACCCTCGGCTTTAGACCCTTATGGTGGCGCAATGACTGGAATTGTTGGAGTCAATAGAGATATTTTAGGAACAGGCCTTGGAGCTAGGCCAATAGCAAATACAGACGTATTCTGCTTTGGTCCGCCAAACTGGGAAGGTGAATTACCAGACAACTTATTCCACCCATCTAGAGTACTAAGAGGAGTTCACGCTGGCGTTAGAGTCGGAGGTAACGAATCTGGAATACCTACAATAAACGGCGCCATAGTTTTCGATGACAGATATATTGGAAAACCATTAGTCTATTGTGGAACGGTTGGAATAATGCCAAGACGTCTAAATGATGGAAGAGAATCACACATCAAAACACCTACTGCTGGCGATATAGTGTACATGGTTGGCGGTAGAGTTGGATATGACGGCATCCATGGAGCAACATTCTCTTCTCTTGAATTAACTGAAGAGTCTCCTTCAAGCGCAGTCCAAATAGGCGACCCAATCACCCAGAAAAAAATGCTCGACATGGTTCTTGAAGCCAGAGATTTGGGCCTGATTACCTGTATTACAGATAATGGTGCAGGCGGACTCTCTTCATCGATTGGAGAAATGGCAGAGTACACCAATGGGTGTGAAATAGATCTTGCAAAAGTACCACTAAAACAACAAGGACTTTCAGCATGGGAAATCCTTGTCTCTGAAAGTCAAGAGAGAATGACTATTGCAGTCAGTGGAAAAGACGTTGCAGAATTTGAATCCCTTGCAAAACTCCATGAAGTCGAAGCAACCGCTGTAGCCGAATTCACTTCAACTGGAAATTTCCATGTCAAATATAATGAAGATACAGTAGCATTCTTACCAATTGAATTCCTCCATGACGGCGTTCCACAATTACAATTACAATCCGAGTGGAGCCCCCCACAATTAGTTAAATTTGAGCCACCCAAAGATATCAATCATAGTGAACTATTGCTCAAAATGCTAGGAAGGCCAAACATTGCTAGTAAGGAAACATGGGTAAGGCAATACGACCACGAAGTCATCGCTCAAACAGTCGTCAAGCCATTTGTAGGAGTAGAAAGAGACGGCCCTGGTGATGCAGGACTTATCGCACCAATTCATGGAAGCACTCACGGAATTGTCGTATCATGCGGAATAAATCCAAGATATTCTGATATCGATGCCGGTGCTATGGCAGCAGCATCTATCGATGAAGCTGTCAGAAACGCAGTCTGTGCAGGCGTTGATGTTGATAAGATTGCAGGACTCGATAATTTCTGTTGGCCAGACCCTATCGAATCGGAAAAAACACCTGATGGCAAATTCAAACTCGCCCAACTAGTTCGAGCAAATAGAGAACTCGAGAGAGTTTGTCGAGCTTATCGTCTCCCTTGTGTTAGTGGAAAGGATTCAATGAAGAATGATTATGGTAAAGGAGAAAATAAAATCTCAATCCCCCCTACTCTTCTTTTCTCATTATTTGGTGACCATCCTGATGTCAGATATACCGCCACAAGTGATCTAAAAGACCACGGAGAGCGACTATACTTGGTTGGAACTTCACACGATGAACTCGGGGCTTCAGAAATTTCTTTCATGTTAAGTGAAGAAGACGATGCAATAGGTATTGGAGGCAATGTTCCTAAATTAGAAAATCCTGAACAGAACCTCTCAACTTATCGAGAACTATCCAAATCAATCCGAAGTGGCCTTGTAAAAACTTCACACGATTGCTCTGAAGGAGGAGTTGCAGTCGCTATTGCTGAAATGTGTATAGGGGGAAGAATTGGGGCAATAATCGATGTTGATGGCACAGGTGACGAAAACCTGTGGGCTAGACTTTGGGGTGAAAGCCTTGGTAGATTCATAGTTGGCGTGAAACCCGAAAACGAACAGGAATGGCTTGAGGCAATGTCCGGGCATGGAATAACCTATCTCGGTGAAACAACTCAACAAGAGAATTTAGTAATCAAAGATGGTTTTGATGAAATAATTGATTTGAAGGTTTCAGATATGGTAAATTCTTGGCAAAACACACTCGATATGACTGGGGGTGGAAACTGATGTATACTCCAAAGGTTGCAGTCCTTTTTGGATTTGGCATTAATTGCGACCATGAAACTGCTGCTGTATTTGAATTGGTTGGGGGCAGTGCAGAAAGGATACACCTCAACAAGTTCATCAATCAACAAGCCTCACTTTCTGAATATGACATTCTAGCGGTGCCGGGCGGCTTTTCATTTGGAGACCACCTTGGAAGTGGCCGTTTAATGGGTAATAGAATGCGGTTTGCACTAAGGGATGAATTGCATAAATTTGTTGAAGACGGGAAGCCGATTATCGGGATATGCAACGGCTTCCAGGTTTTAGTTAAAACCGGTTTATTGCCAGGCCCAGAAGCAGAAAACCCACTGCCAGATTTCCACCAAAGAGCAAGCCTAACTCTGAATGATTCAGGTAGGTATGAAGATAGGTGGGTTACACTAGAATTTGACCAAAATAGCCCATGTATTTGGACTAAAGGAATCACTCGAATAGACTGCCCAGTAAGGCACGGAGAAGGTAAATTTGTAATGCCTGAGTCCACCGACTTAGATAGACTTGCAAAAAGTAATCAATTAGCGGTAAGATATGTAGATTCATCAACTGAACCCGGCGAAGGTATAACAGACGAACCCCTACCTTTCCCAATATCTCCTAATGGCAGTATGAGGAATATAGCTGGCATTTGCGACTCTACAGGTTTAGTTTTTGGATTGATGCCGCATCCAGAAGCCGTTTATGCTAAATGGTTACATCCAGATCATACACGTGGAACTGCACCAGGGCCAGAAACTAGTAATTCACTGGGGAAATGGGAAGGAGAGGGGTTGCAAATTTTCCGTAATGCAATCGAATATATTCAAGCGAATAGATGAATGATGCCACAAACGTCTCGAATAGTACACATTGACTCTCTAAGAGGAGTTGCAGTATTATTGATGGTGATGGTTCATTCTGCAGCCACATGGAATCCATTTGATGGCGACCAAGAAACCATTCTTGCATATATCGTGTCTGGTTTGGGGGGACTTGCAGCACCGTTATTTGTCACTTTATTTGGTTGGGGGATGTTACGTAGCAAACTAAATCTAAAAAACCGAATTTTTCAAGCCACTTTTCTTTTGTTCTGTCAAGTATTAGTCAATATTGTTTCACCACATTTATTCAACCCCTTTACTCCAGGGATTCTTTCCTTAATGGCCATATTAACCATTATTTTTCCTTTGATAGATTATTGCTTAAAAAAATTAAATCTAAATTTTATTCTAATTTCTACAACAATAATTATGTTAGTTCAAATTCTCTTTCCAGAGATACAAGGAACTGGAGATTGGGGCGACAGAGTTTCAGACACTTCAATTCTTATAGTAGCTTCAAATTTATTTTTAACAGGCACTTATCCGCTTTTCCCTTGGATTATATTTTCCATATTTGGGGCCACAATATCCTCTTTCCAAAATAATGAAAGCCAAAGTTTACCAATTGATAACAAAACAATTTCAACCACTATTTTAGGCCTATTGTTTTGTATTATCACTTTTATTCTTTCACAATATAATGGAGAGTTGTGGGCTCACCCAAGTTCTAAGGCTTACTTAACATTCTTTCCAGCAAATTATGGCTTTTTGATTGCAGCAATAACAGGGATACTTCTGATATGGTTATTTGTTCAAAGGTTTGAACTCAACTTTTTAGCGAGCACTGGTCGCCTATCACTGACCATTTATGTATTACATTTCATCCCATTATCGTTAATGTATAATTTTGATGCTCAATATGAATGGAGTATAGGAATATCAGCATCCATAGTAATGCTATACACACTAATATGGATGCCAATATCCTTGTTATTACTCAGATTTATTCCAAATATAAATTTGGAAAAATTACTGAGGGTTGCTAGAAAATCACTCTGATGCAGCTAATGCTTCAGTTGCTTTCTTAGCACCCATCCATGCAACAACACCGAAACCGATCTTGTTAATCATGTCAGCAATGTTGTAAGCAACGGCCATCACTTCTTGATTTCCGTCCAACATCTCTGCACCTGGGCTGAATAAGTAACCGATAGGATAGATAACCCATCCTACGACTATGAACCATCTTAGAGCGTCAGCACTCCACTTTAGTTCAGGAGCGATTTTATCATTGTCTACTCCCTTTCCAGAACTCCATGGTGTGCCTGTTGCAACAACAATCATTGCCCATCCAACACCACCAAGAACAAGTCCAAGTATTCCACCAAGACTGTCACTTCCAACAAGGTCGCCCATAGCACCAGATTCTCCTAGGTACCCAAAACCGATCATGATTAGAGCACCAGTGAAACAAATTCCTGTGAATCCCATACCGAACGCCTTAGCATCAGTAATAGCATCTTTACCTACTAGTGAAGGGAATTTCAGAGCCATCAAAGGAACAGTAATGATCCAATCCATGTATCTGTACTCGATTGAGACGCTCCCTAAATCGGTGTAAACGCCTCTCATGTAGTAGTAGTGGAAAGCAGCAATACCTACAATCAATGCAGAGATTGTCATTGTTGTTCTGTACTGTGGGGCAACATTACTTCTTTCACTCATGAAAAATACGAATGCAGCACCCATTGAAATATATCCTACAAAGAATAGGAAAAATGTTAGTAGTTGCAAAGGCTCTCCATCATATTTTGCAGCAGGATCAACAACTGCAGCGCTTACGGTACTAAGCATTGCTAGTGAAATAGTTCCCAACAACAGGTAATTTAGGCTTCGATCAAACTTCTTATTTAACATAGTTATCGATTTGTGGCGAGTTAATCGCGGATATAAAAGTATGTTAAGTTTTTATGAACAAATAATGAAAATTATACCTTTGCAGTACACTCAAAGGACATTACCTGTTTGAACAGACCACATTCGAGAATAAATTCCATTCATTTTCACTAATTTTTCATGCGCCCCATCTTCAACAATTTCTCCTTTTTCAAGAACGATAATTCTATCCGCATTTCTAATTGTCGAAAGTCGGTGTGCAATAATTACAGTAGTTCTATTTTGTGAAACCTTGGTAATCGATCTTTGTAGAGCCGCTTCAGTCTCATTATCAACCGCTGAAGTTGCCTCATCTAGTATCAATAGAGGGGCGTCTTTCAATACAGCTCTTGCGATTGCTAGTCTTTGACGTTGTCCACCTGATAATCTATGTCCACCTTCTCCTATCAAAGTGTCCCACCCAGATGGTAAATTTTCTATGAATTCATTTGCTTCAGCAATTATTGCAGACTGTTTAACTTCCTCATCAGTAGAATCTGGATTTCCATATCTTATGTTTTCCAAAATAGTTGTTGGAAATAGAGTTATGTGTTGGTCTACTAATGCAATAGACGACCTTAGAGACTTCAATTTCCATTCTCTAATATCCTTTCCAACCCAACTAATGGACCCATTATCGATATCTGCAAAACGTAGCATTAGTCTTACTAAAGTGGTTTTTCCTGAACCAGTCGAACCGACAATTCCTATTGTTTTACCTGCTTCTATTGTTAAATCTAGGCCAGAAAAAATCTTTTCTCTTTCAGGATAACCAAAAGAGACATTTTTCAAAACTAATTCAGAATCAGAAATTTGTTTACCTTCTGGAATAAATATTCCATCTTCTATCTCCATAGGAGACTCTAGAACATCTAGAACTCTTGTTGAAGAAGCCATTGCTCTTTGGTATAAGTCAAAAGTTTCTCCAAGGCGCGTCAAAGGCCAAAGTAATCGCTGAGTCATAAAAACCAATACTGAATACGCGCCAATTGCCAAAGTACCTTCTAATGTCAACCACCCTCCTAGGAGAAGCGTTGCGGTAAATCCACATAAAATTGCCATTCTAATTAGTGGAGTAAATGCTGCAGATAACCTAATTGCAGATCTATTCGCTTCTCTGTAATCCTCACTGAGTTCTTCGACACGAGATGACTCTCTGTCTTCTGCAGTAAATGATTGAATCGTAGACATACCGGCAAGGTCGTTCTCTAGTAAAGCGTTCATCTTACCCGCAGAATCTCTAACAAGAGCATATTTCGGCTCAAGACTTCTTTGATATCTAAAAGACCCCCACACGATGATTGGAATTGGTAGGACGGCAAATAGTGCTACTTTCCATGATATGGCAATAAAAATAGCCCCAACAACAATGACAGTTGTACTAACTTGAAGCAAATCATTGGCACCCTTATCCAAAAAACGCTCTAACTGATTGATATCATCGTTAAGTATGGCTAAAATATCCCCTCTCTGCCTTTCATCAAACCAACCCATCCCTTGTTTCTGGACATGATTGAAAGTATCAAGTCTTAATTCATGTTGTACTGTTTGCGCTAAATTACGCCAAAGAACCCCGTAAAAAAATTCGAAAAGTGATTCAAAACCCCAGACTGCAAAAGTCACTATAGATAGTAAAATCAATTGGTTCCAAGGATCTAAAACCCCCATTCCCGCTAGAAAAGAATTTTCTTGTAAAACGACAACGTCAACTGCTAAGCCGATCAAAAGAGGGGGTGCCAAATCCCAAATTTTATTGATTATTGAACAAGCAGAGGCCAATCGAATAGTTTTCTTGTGCGAAGATGTATGTTCAGCCAATCTCCTTAGCGGCCCAACTTCTCCCATGGCCCCGCCTCTTCGAGGTAGTTGATAACACTATGATAATGGCCACAACCCCCGTAATACATATGCAGTGGGAACTAGACCAACGATAAAGGGAGACATATGCTTAGGGACGAAGAATCAACATTATCCTACATATCTTCAAAGAAGAGTTCAACTAGACACATCACTCTAATTGACCCTGCAAAGCAAGACCCAGAAACTGCAGCAAATAGGGCAATCGTGGCTATTGAATGTGGTAGTGAGATGATATTTGTTGGGGGTTCTACAGATACTCCCGATGAAATAGTCCATGCGACCTGTGTTGCAATTCAAGAAGCATTGGAATTGCGAGTGTTTGCCTCAAGCCAAGACCCTTCTGCTGACGAAGAATCTTGGAAAATACCAGTTGTTCTATTCCCTGGAGGTGCTCACGCCTTATCTCCAGCAGCAGATGCAATAACATTCATGATGCTTATGAATTCTACATCAAGGAAATTCTTAGTTGGGGAGCAACTCAGAGGGGCACCTTATTTGTCCAAGTTTGGAGTGGAGGCACTTCCAACTGGTTATCTTGTTTGCGCCCCAGGTGGCCGTGTTGGTGAAGTTGGAGAGGCCGAATTAATTCAACCCGAAGACGCAGAATTAGTTCATTCATATGCTCTAACAGCATCTATGTTTGGCTTCAAAATATTATACTTAGAAGCAGGTAGCGGTGCTGATAAGCAAGTAGATCCATCATTAATCCAAAGTGCAGCCAAATGTGAGAATTTAATCTTATTAGTTGGTGGCGGGATTAGAACTGCGGAACAAGCATCAATAGCAGCTAAAGCAGGTGCTAATTGGATAGTAACAGGAACTCTTACCGAAAATGCAGATAATTTGGAAGATTTGAGAAATAAACTATCAGCGGTAATAGATGCTCTCAAATCTTAGATAATCTGTGTCTATTTTTGGCTATAATCTTGTAGACAAGATTCCTGATAGGTAAAGGTACTAACCAGGCAAATGGATACATTATTTTCCACCACCACTTCATGTAAAGTAGACACCTAATTCCTGCAGATGAGTAGTAGTAAGGTCTCCCGTTACGGATTAATATCACAGAATCAATACTTTGAATTTCCCGAGGCAAATCTGCAATGATGGCACTCCCTATCTCTTCTTCTTGTGCAATTATAGTTAGAGGGGTTTTTTGATTCACTCTTTTACTTAGGAAGCCACCGATGCGTGAGCACATTCCACAATGACCATCAATCAGTAAGACATCACCATTCTTCGATGAGCCCAAGACCTTCGCCTCGTTCAATCTTCATCTTCAAAGACGACAGGGTCGCCACTACCGCCAGGGGCTGCTGGACGATTTGTGTCCACGTCCATGCCCTTTTCGATGTCAGTTTCTTCGACATCTAATTCGACACGGCCACCCTCAGCAAGATGCGCCATATCTTTTACATCAGGAGTTGATAATTTTCTTTCAACATCTGGTGAGTTTGCATAATTTTCCCGCTTCATTTCTCTCTCATCATGACTTCTAACAAGAGATAACGAGTCTGCAAACACTCTTCCAACAACTTCTCGAGTACGCTCACCTCGCCTGACAGCGTCTAATTGGTGAGTCATAGTTTCTCTTTGACCCTCAATCTCTCTCAATTCAGCGGTTCTATCTTGTAATGCAGACTCCATATCACCCAGAGTCAATGACATCTGTTGAATTCTTTCGTCTCTCTCGAAAACGTCATTATGCAATCTTCTCTCTCTTCTTCGAAGTGATTCATATTCTCGATTTCTCTCCAGTAATCTTCGTTTTAATTCTTCGATTTGCTCAACCAAGTAATCGTGTTCAGCAGAAACAGAACGAGGACCTTGCATTACACGCTCTAACTGCTCTTCTAATTCTCCAAGTCGCCCGTCTCTAGCATCTAATAACCCACGTAGTCTATCAGCAATGTCTCTCAGTCGTTGACGTTCTTCTTCCAAGGCTTTGTTTGCTGCTTGTTCTACTTCGAATTGTTTAGTCATCACATCTAACTGACTCTTTAGACTTCTAACTTCATCTGCTGTAACAGAGGTAAGTCCTGCTTCAGCAGCCTTTTCTAAAGCATCTACCATTTGTGATATGCGCCCCTCCATTTCCCCAATTACCTCATCTTGTTGAGAAGTTAAATCTCTTAATTGACTGGTTTCTCTTTCTAGGTTGGAACGCTCTTCATGAGACAGAGATGATTGTTGAGCAGCTAGATCCTGCCTCGCATCAGATAACAATCGTTCTAAATGGACAATCTTACTCTGACTTTCTTCAAGGTCTCCTTCAACCTGATTAAGCCGTGAGATCTCAGGGGCTACCATATCTTCTCGTTCTGCCAAATCTAATTCGACAACTCTCAATCTTTGCTTTACTGATACCATTTCTTCATTTCTTTTGGACAGTTCATCCCAGGCGATTAATACTTCTTCGACAAGTTGTTCCACAGGGTATCCCTGAAGCATACCTTCTAGCGCAGCGCGCTCTTCATTAGAAGAATCTCCAATACGTCGAATCCCGTTCGGTGTCGAGGCAGCGCCAGTCATACAACACCTATCGACTATCAACCACTCTTGAACTTTCCCAATCAATCGACCCCAAAAAGGCCGTATTCAGCACCTTATTGAAAAAACCACTAAAATTAGTTAATTGCAGTGTACATGTCATCTGGCATTTCACCAGCGAGTTTTAAAGCACCATTTGCAACAGAGCCAATAGCATCTTCAACACACCAGACATTGACATCACCAATATCGGCGATTTCATCAGCGATTCTTCCAGAAATCCCATCAATTAGAGATCCTCCACCAGACAGAATAATGTTGTTTCTTAGTACTGGTTGGTATTCTGGGTCAGCACCAGCGATGATTTTCTTGATTGCATTTCCAACTAGAGGCACAATCATTTCGCAAGCTTCTTGCAGTAAGTCTCCAATATCGACAACCTGCTTCTTTCCTTCAACAGATAGTTCTACCATGACCTCTCTAGCATCACCAGATACATAGGAAGATTCTTCTTTCCATCTACGAACCATATCTTTAGTTATTTGAGCACCAGTATATTTCTTCTTGATTAATTCCATCAATTCAAGATCTAGCCAGTCACCAGCTTCTTGGATAGTAACTTGGTCTTCTTCGTTAGGGAATGTACCACAAATTCTAGCGATATCAGTAGTTCCTGCACCGATATCAACAACGATTGAACTAGCAATTTCTTCAATTCCATAAGCGGTTGCAAATGGTTCAGTAACTACCATAATTGCGTTTACTTGGCCACGTAGAGTAGCCACAAGGTTTGACTTATCAGTAAATGAAACATGGCTTGGAGAACATATAACTCCGAAAACCTCATCGTATTCTTCCGGGTCTACAGTTTCAAGTAAATGTGAAACGAATGCCTTAGCAGCGGCCAGATTTGCTTCATCATCTTGAGCAACACCAGCGGCCATTGGGCGGTATAGGTTACAAGCCAATTTATTCTTCAATGCATCGTTTCCAAAAAGAACATCACGGCCAAGAAAATTTCTAGCCACAGGGTCTTTTGGTCTTCCAACTATTGTTTCAATAGTGTGGCTAGCACCAGCACTTGATGCAATAGTCGACTGATAGGTTCCAAGGTCAATTCCAACGTATAAACGGTCACTCATTTTAATCACCATCCGCATGCGGATATGTTGGCGAGAACGACATTGAACTTCAAGGTTGACCCTAAGAAAAACCCGGTTCAAACTCCAATTATTTCAAATAATGTAGAGCAGTCACTCACTTTCTTTAATCTCTTCACGATTATCACTAGGGTTTGAGAAAACTCCATTATTTTCGCCGAAATCATCATCAAAAAGAGGGGCATTTATCGACCATATTCTCATCATAAGTATGGTAAATGCAATCAAACCAAAAATACCCCAAACCAAAGCTCTTCTTTGAGAAACACTCCAATCTTCATTCTTCTCTCCTTTCTTTTCTTCTATATCCAACAAAGGATTTACCCAATCGGTACTAAAGGTCGAATTATCATCATAATAAAAAGGACCTATATTGGCCTCCGGTGATTGGTTTAAACTAAGAGTATGTACTTGAATATGCATATCTTTTCCACCGACGTCAAAAATTGGTAGATCTTCAGGAATAGACCACGTGCACAAGAATTCATTACTTGTAATCACAACTCCATCATAGTTACAATTTGCGATAGAAAAGAAAGAAGATTCACTAGAATTTTGATGTAACATTATTCTCGCCCCCGTTTCAAATAAATCACCATCTAAATCTTCAACCGACCATGAGATACTTACTTTATCAGACCATATCGAATCAACAGGTCCAGAAACAATAACATCTCTTATCATTGGTGCGTTATCAACCGGCCTACAACCAACATCGTCAACGGGGAAAGATGGGTTGACAATCAGCGTTTCACAGAGGTCTAAATTATCTCCAATCCCATCACCATCGCTATCATCAATACAACCATCTTGATTTACATCATATCCAGTAGAATCTTGTTCCGTACACGAATCGATGTTATCTTTAATCCCATCACTATCACTATCGTCAATACAACCATCTTTATCGCTATCCCATTGAAGAGGATTTTCATTCGGACATACATCTTCAACATTAGCTAAACCATCACCATCTGAATCTTCCCAATTCAAGGAATCTCTAACTACTCCCTTTGCAGCGAGTGCGAAACCAATTTTATCTCCGCCTAACCCAGTATATCCGGAATTTTGGCTAGGAGAAATATATCTAGCGCGAACTTCTACATCTAACCAATCAACATCTATCAAATCCTCTGCTGAAAATCTTATTTCTACAGTCGTTTCATTTTGGTTTTGGAACTTTAAATCATCATCTAAATCTATGCTGGAATTAAACCAGGTGGAAAAACCATCCCCCTCGTATTCATTCCCAACTGTGACATAACCATTAGATGTACGAACAACCAACTGTAAATCTTCTATCAAATAAGGTTCTGGTGAAGAAGGGAAAGACATAGTCACTTTAACATCGTCACCATTTGGAACTAAACGCTTCGTCCAATTTTGACCATTTGATAAGAAAGGGCCTAAAGCCCCTGAACCATCCCAAGGCAAAGCAATGAGATCTTCTAACGCAGACAACCCATCTGAACGTTGACTAAGCCATTGTGCTGGGGTTTTATCATCAAGCCGAAAACTATCATGTATCCAAATATCTTCACTCGGTGACACATTGCGCAATTTGACCTCAGAAAGAATAAAATTAATGTCTATCAGTTCTGATAAATTCAATACTCCAAAACCAGAATCAAAGTTCCTCATAGTATAGTTTTGATCATTTGCTAATTGTGTAGTGGCAATTGATAATAACGATTTCATCAAAGGTCCAGATGGAATAAATCCATCTCCGAGCAAGACTGTATTATCTTGTAAGTTGGCCCATCCGGGACTAATTTCTGAAATGTTTACCTCAGTAGTATTTTCATTAGAACCCATCAACCAACCATCCTGAACCATTTGCTGGATCACACCTCCAAAGGAGGCAGCGGTAGGGGTTGACATACTAGTTCCACTAGACGCCCTAAGATCGTTATTGTAAGAGTCACTAATTCCATCCGCCTTAGCAGATTGAATTGAAACACCAGGGGCCACCACAAATATTCCATACGCTCCAGATTCGGTTGGGCCTATCGACGAAGAAGCCCACAATTCCGTAAGTGTGGCTTTACTAGATGCCCCTACAGCAACAACATTTCTTGCATTAGCAGGTTCCAACAATGCTCCACCAGTATTTCCTGGTGCGATAAAGGCGAGAGACCAAGGCATTAAAGCAGACCAAGCATCGAATTCCGCAGAACGGGCAGTATATTCTGTTGTATCATCCCCCCAAGAATTGGAGTGTATTATCCCCCCTAGTAAAGCCGCCTCACTGAGTAGTTCCGATACATTCTCAGGCGGGACCCAGCCACTTGCATCAACAATATCTTGAACGATAAGTTGAGCATTGTGAGACATAGAAGAAGCATTGGTTGGCATAGAACCATTTCTGTAATCATATACATCAAAGCATGCTATTGAGCCGGCTGTATGAGTCCCGTGCCTGAAATTAATGTGTCCCATTGTATCTGCTGAATCTATCGAATCATTCAGAAATACAATCTTACGGTGCCCTCGGCCAAATTCCCCAACCCCGTCAGTAGAATTTACACCATCAGAGCCATAATTTCCAGAGGCGGTCGCATTTCTAAAACAGGCATGGTCAGAATCAATCCCACTATCAGCGATTCCAATAATGACTCCAGTTCCATTTAGTCCTAAAGACCATTGTGGGGGTTGAGAAATACTACCATCTCCCATTAAACTAGCCGCCTGTACATTTCTTGCTTTAGATTCTAATTCCGGCTCTATCCATAAGACACCATCTAGTTTCAGTAATTCACCTAGGCTGAGAGAAAGTGAATCGATACCAATCAATTCTCGATAAGGTATTATCGAGTTATAACTTTTCAAATCCTGATTTATTTCAATTCCAATTTGTTTAAATTTTTCAATTATGAGTTCAACACCTGTGGCTGGGAGATTTGGTTCGAAAACCACCCAAACATCTCCATTATATGTATCAGAATGTAAACCTCCTCCTCGCCATTCCGCCTTTATTCCGTCATGAATTGAGATTTTATCGAAGTTTAATTCAGTATTTCCGGCATTCCACGCTAATAGTTCGTTTGGATTTAGTAAGCGTAAGGGGGTAATACCCCTATCTTCTAAATCATCCCACATTTTTTGATCCCATTTTCTATCTATCGATTTAAGAACAATTTCTTCACCATGTAAATTATCTATATTTTCAGGTGCATCAATGTCGACTAGTATGGCACTTGCAAGCGGAAAAGCCAATAAAAATACCAGTGCCATAGCCCCCCGCATAATACCACTTGAAAACTCAATCTTTGTCAAACTCGCGCATGATTCGTGTGATTTTTCGCGCCGTCGCGTTTAAACCATGTTTGCCAGTCGCCGTCTCGATGAAGGCCTACAGAGTATCCGGAATTGCACCATTTGGAAGCATGAGACAAAAATTCTCTCTAGAATTTGCTGCAGAAAACAAAGAAGCCGCAGAACACCAAGCGTATTCAGTACTCGGTTCTCGTCACAAGGCAAAACGCCGAACCATTAAAATCGAATCAGTAAAAGAAATAGATCCAGCAACATCTCAAGAACCGAGAATTCTGCATCATTTCAGAGACCAAATTGCAGCCTCCGGCGGAAGAATAGCTCCTGTCGCAGAAGAAGAGTGATTCCGTCGACTTTTTCTAAGTCAACTATGTCTCGAGGTTGAGTGATATGGTCGACCGCAGTGAGTTACAACAAAAAGCGCGCCTGGTTGAGAGTCATAGGCAGCATTTAGATGAATTACAAAAAAGGATGGAAGACGTTTCATCTGTAGTATCAGAGCACCAAATAACCAATGAAATTCTAACTAGACTTGCTGATATGGCAGATAAAGGCGAAGCAGGAGCCCATGTCACAATTGGCTCTGGAGTAACCTTGCATTACAAACACCAAGGAGATGACCAAGGAACAGCCCTTGTCGACCTAGGGAGCGGGGTGTTTGGCGAACGTAAATGGAGTGAAGCAGCAGAAATAATTGAGAAGCGAAAAGACGATTTCATTCAATTACACGAGTCTTTGTTAAAACAAGCAGGCTCTATTGAAGAAAGGCTCGGTAAACTAGCTACCGAATTCAATTTAGCAGCAGAAAAACTACAAACGCAAAACCAACCAACTGAAGAGTCAACCAGCACCCAAAAACCCTCACCTAAAGAAACAAATGAATCGAAACCACAATCGCGCAGAAGAGGCTCTATGTTTGGCGGGGAACTTACATTGGATGATTAAGCTATAAACCAGACTTACTCTTCACCGTACTTTTTTTCTAAATCTTCATCTTCTCTACTTTCTCTAATGATACTGAGAGACATTCCTATCACCCCAATAGCAGAAACTAAAATTAATATTTTAATCAAATCTAACTCTAAACCATCATCTGAATCCACTGTTAAACCTTCTGAATCATCATTACATCCGGCTCCAAAACAATCCCCAACATTTGGGACATTATCCTCTTCATGAATATCTATTCCAACAAAAATGGTGTTTAACCAAGAATTTGTATAATTCTCTTCTACCCTTCTTTCCACTTGATAGAAATAAGTGCCAGCCGAATTATTTTCTGAAAAAGTATATTTGAAATCCACGGTACAATTTTCATCCAAGGTTTCCGTACCATTTTCATTTAATTCGCAAGAATAGTTCATCCAACTCGAAAAAACATCATTCGATTGATTAAAAACACCATCGCCATCAATATCAATAATTACGCGCATAGAGACGTTCTCTTCACTATCCTTCATCAAGAACCATACCTCATCTCCTTCGAAGAAATCAGTTGATTGTGTAATATTCTCTGGTCTGGGCCCTTCATCAGATAAAATTGACGTGATTGTGTTGGGCGTATGCGCTGAAACATTAATTTGCAACAAACTTAACGAAATCAAAGAAATCAAAGTCCAAGCAGCAAAATTGAACCCTCGCATCATTACAAGCCAGAACGCAATAACATAAAGTCAAAACGGAAGATGTTCTCGCACATCATACATGCGGACCAAAGAAGCGCTATTGGCGGCTTTTTTAGTAGTGTTATTTATCTCTAGTACTGTCTATGTTTTTTCAGACTCAAACACAACCTCAGAGAGTGACTCAAACATCACTTTTGACGAAATCGACCCACTATTCCAGTATGAGGGGCACGACCATAAAAACGCATCTCAGCATGCGTTTGGCACAGCAAATATGGAACTTCTTGATTTTGACCCACTTACCACTCCAGGCAATGCGGAGGTACAAGTTGCAACCACTCCAGATGGCGAAACATATGCGTATCTTGCCGGTTGGAATGATATGCACATAGTCGATGTAACCGACCCAGGCAACGTGTCTGTGGTTGGAAAATACAATGATCCAAACACACAAGTCTTGGATGTAAAATACCTTGAATACAATGGTAGAGAGTTTATCATTCAACAGAATCAGTTAATCGACCCTGGTTATGCAGACCCTAATGTAGGGCAGTGGAGCGACCCTATACAAGTTTCAGTGACCTTAATCGATGTTACNGACAAAGAAAATCCTGTTTATATTGATTCATGGTATGATTCTGACCACCCCAGCGGGCCTCACAATCTCTACACTCACATGATTGACGGTGAATGGTATATTTTCGTCGCTAATCCTGACTATGAGGAATGTAATGCTTCGATTGGCGAAGCTTGTGGTGGAGTTACTATTGCGCACTTAAATCTAGATGGGTCAGCATCACGAAATCTTCCAGGAGTCCCAGCATCAGGGGCAGGTCACACAATTATCAAAGTGGGAGAATATGAAGTATCTTGGGAAACCACTCGTGGCGGATGGATATATATTCACGATATGACGGTTCAATTATGGCCGGGCGAAGACCCAAATGACCCAAGATATGGTAGGACTTTCATTTATGGAAGTTATTGGGAAGCAGGACTCAGAATTGCAGATGTCACCGATGTCCCTCATCCTGTTAATTCTCCAGAAGAATATCTCGTTCATGCTACGACATGTAAATCTGGATTAGGTAACCCTGTGATGTGTCGATGGCGTGCCGAAGAGGTTGGATTATGGATGGATTTCTTGGATTTAGATGAGGACGGTCAACCAGATAGTGGAACAACCGGTAATGAGAATGGGGGTAGAGTATCCTACATTCACTATGCCGAACCATTTCCAGAAATGCTGGATATGTCTCACCTAGGTTATTCTGATGAACCAGTTCATGTTACAACGGCCGCTGTAGAAGTACTTTCAACCAGCGTCGGTACAGGAATAATTTACCTTCTAGATACTACAGATTATACGCTACAAGATGGTCAATTCAAATTCAAACCTAAGTTGATTAGAGACTGGGAAATTCCAACCGCCAATGACCATTGTTACGGGGCTGATTGTGAAGCGCATTCCAATGGAGATGAGTGGTTATTATTCTCTCCTCACAATTTAGATAGCGCTTATTTCCCAACAACTGAGATTGAAGATCAAAGCCTTGGCGGTTCATGGGATGCAAGGCTGTATATTTCACACTATCATGCAGGCCTGTGGGTTGTTGATATTGAGACTCTAGTCAAACCATCAAATCCAGATGATAGAGTCGCAACCCATGCAGAAGCTACTGTTGCTTGGTATTTGCCGCATGGAGTTGATGGCCAAGAATTAGATTCTAATTTCTATGATTTTGGATGGGTTCCTTATCTTTGGGCGGTAGAACACCATAACGGTATAACATATTCATCTTGTATTTCTACAGGATTATATGTCACTCAATTAGATATTGATATTCCATATCTTAGTTATGACATCTGAGGTGAGATTTTGAAGAAAGTAGCAATAGCATTGTTTCTAGCCATTACCATACTTTCTCCAGGATGTATGAATTCAGAATCCATTTTCGAAGGCAGTTTCCATGGTGACCTTATCGAAAACGGCAAGAAAGTAAATGATTTCACACTGATAACAAATGATAACGAAACCTATAATTTCAAACAAGAAACAGCAGGTAAAGTAACAATCATTGCTTTCTTATTCACTAATTGCTATGATATATGCCCTATTGTCACTTACAATCTAGGCATGATTCATGAGTCTTTAGAACAGTCTCAATTAGATAAGATTGAATTTTTAACAATCACAGTTGACCCATGGAGGGATAATACAACCACACTTACCGAATGGAAACTTGGGACCAAATCAAATTGGACTCATTTAACGATAAACGATGTTGATGAAAAATCATCAGATTTCAAGGAGTTAAGTGATGTGTGGGCCAATTTCAATGTAGGCTTTACCATCGAATCCAATCAAACAGAACAAACATCAGGTAGGCATCATCCAGGAGATTATGATATCGAACATTCAACTGGTACAGTACTAATCGATCATAATGGATATCAGAGAGTATGGTGGGGAGATTATGATTGGATTGTAGATTTAGTCCAAGAAGATTTACTAGAGTTAGTTTCACAAATTGAATAGATTAACTCGTGATTTTACAGGTTTAGGAAATCAAATTCCACTAAAGGGCTAATCATTAAGAGGGGTCATCTGCGGGATTCAATCATGGCAACGGTCCGTCTGGATCAAAAGAGTCGCGCCCTAACCCGCGCAATTCCAGAATCCTATCACTCAGCCCTTGCCAAATTTTTCGGTTCAGGTCCAACCGACATAAATTTAGCAAGAGAACAGCATAATGCTTATTGTAAGGCATTAGAAGATGCCGGGCTCGAGGTGCATGTTCTTCCAGAGGACGAGAATCAGCCAGATTGCGTCTTTGTTGAAGACCAAGCAGTAATTATTGATGGACACGTTTTACTTCCAGTTCCAGGCCACCCTTCAAGAGTAAACGAACAACCGCCAATTGCCGATTTCTTGATAGAAAAAATGGGAGGGGCGCAAATTTGCCGTATGAGTGGAGATGCCCGAATGGACGGGGGAGACATTTTACGTCTAGGAGACATTTTCTTTGTAGGCCGCTCATCTAGAACCAATGATGGAGGAATCAAGGAATTAGAAGACCTTCTCGAACATTTAAACTACGAATTAAGGATTATCGACATTCCCGATGGAGCTCTACACCTTACAAGCATAGCCTCTACCCCGACCGATGAAATAATTCTAGCACCGAAAGGAATGCTTCCTGAAGATGCATTTGGAGAGTTGCCAGAAGGTTCTCAAGTTTGTTGGATGCCTATTGAGGAAACTTATGGTTGCAATACGATAGGCTTGCCTGGAAATAAAGTCCTAGTTGCAGAAGGTTACCCTGCCGTACTAAATAAGCTGATAGAATTAAATCTTGAACCAATAATATTAGATGTCAGTCAATTCCGTGCAGGAGACGGGTCTTTGACTTGCTGCTCATTGTTTTATTGATCATTCAAATCTGGAATTTGGGTCAAAAACCATTTGACACCAGGCATTTAATTCTTTCAAAATTTCTTCGGGATTATTTGATTCAAAGACCCCATCATTCCAACCGCATCCAACATTGTCGATCAAGGTAATTTTGTTTTTCATAGGGATTAATTGCATATTCTTTTGATGTTCAAGGTACATCCCAACTTCAAAAACCATCCAAGGATCTTCATAATTTATTAGACTTTGAAATTGCTTGGAAAACAAAAAGGTGACAAAATCTTCTACGGAATAGAAAGAACATAGCGAGGAAAGTGTATTTCGTAAATTCAACAAATCATCGGTTAAATCATCAGGTAAATCATCGATGTCTTTTGCCTTAACCATTGTTAATAATGGCAAATCATCGCCCATAGCACAATCAACAACCACTAACAAATAATCATATTCATTCTTGAAAATACATAATGATTAAACCAGTAAACCTTTCATCAATAATCATGCCATGGGAGTCATTACTTTTCCTGTTAGCGTTATTATGCGCAGGTTTGATTACTCCAGGCCCAAATAATCTTACCTGCACAGTTCATGCAGTTGTGCATGGAAAGAAGAGTAATGTATCATTGATTACCGGTATGGCAGTTGGGTTTGTTTCGATACATTTCATCTGTGGATTTGCTGTTGATTATTTTGAAGATGATGGACCTATAAGCACGATTATGGATATTGTTGGGTCTTTATTCATGTTCTTGATTGCCTTTGCAATAATTTATCTTGGCCGTTCAGAAAGAATACAAGATTTCCCCGAAATAATACCTAGGTTGGGATTCAAAACCGGATTATTGATGCAATATGTAAATGGCAAAGAATGGATGATGGTATTCATGTTAATGTCAATGTTCTTGACCGACTTTGGCGGAGGAGTTCTTGGAATAATTATAATTTCAACCATTACAACATCAGGAGGAGTTCTTGCTATGATTATTTGGTCTAACATTGGGGAAAAAATAAAATCAAAAACATCCCAACCAAATTTCATCAAAAATACATTTACAATATTGGGAAGTCTGCTTCTTATTCTGTCTATTTTAATCACAATTCGAAGTCTATGATTGAGATAATTGATCTGACCAGGATTTAATAATTACGCTTTCAGCCATTTGGAGATGTTCTGCTACGGTTCCCTGTTTGATACCTAAAAGTTCAGCAATATCTTTCTGTGTACATTTTCTTGGAATATCATAATACCCTTGTTCTACAGCAGTTTTTATCACCATATTACGCCTTTCAGGTAATTTTGGTGCAGCAATCCAATCTCCTACAATCATTTTAGAAATTCTCATATCCATCTTTTCTGGAATTAATTCTTCTAATTTATCTTTGACCCGTTTCAACCCTTTCGGGGTTCCCTGTATTGTCATAAAAAGACCATTTTCTTTTGACAGATGAGTTGGCGGAGTTGCCCAGCAATCATTTTCTTGAGCCACTATCATTTGAATTGGGCCTGGAGTTCGAACTTGCAAATATGAAAAACCTTCATTTTCTTCTAGTACTTTATCAATGATGAAACTATCTTTCAAATTATCATTCAATAGGGGGAGGCTGCCACCATCATATTCAACTCTCAAAATACTTGAGGGGACACTTTCGACCTTTCCCGTTCCAGCGATCATTTCGACTTTTTTGAAGAAATCTGTAATTGCATAGCCTGGCAAATGCTTGGCTTGTGTATGTAATATTCTAATTTGGAAATAACGAAGATTACCTGCTCCTTTGTTTGTAGACATCATAACAACCCCAACATCACCATTTTATCTTCTGACCATCATATTGGATAAATACTCCACTATCTTCTATAGTGTGATTTTCTAATATTTTCATCATCCCTTCAACACTTTCTTCTATATCGACAGGGGCTCTATCTCCCCCCATCCTAGTCTTGACCCACCCTGGATGGAATATTAGGAAAGAGATATTATCTTCAATACATTCTTTTTTCATAGCGACTGTAAACATGTTTAGAGCGGTTTTCGATGCACGGTAAGCGTATGATTTACCCATATGACAATCATCAATCGAACCCATTAAACTACTGATCATGACAATCTTTGTCAAACCATCATCGAGCATTTTTGGGTATAGCGCCTTCACCATTCTCACTGGCCCCAGTGAATTAATATTCAAAACATCCAAAGCCCATTCATCATCGATCTCTGTCAAATTTCTCCAACGTCCATCAGGGACTCCAGCATTATTGATTAGTAAATTTACATTGCCATTTATATTTTCGACAAACTTTTCGATAGAATCTGTATTTGTAACATCGAGCTGTAAAGCGATTAGATTATCATGTTCAATTACGCCTAGGCCGCCCATATCTTCTCTATATCCAGCATAAACTATCCACCCATTTTCTAATAAGCGATTAGTCCAGTGATTGCCAATTCCTCGATTTGCCCCAGTTATTACAGCAACTCGCATAATTTATGGGTAAGGTGGATAGAATAGAACTTTTCTAATCAGTAATCACCAAGATACATCAAAATCATCACCGATATTTGAAGTTGGAGAGTCAAGAATTTTATTTTCCTCTTTTTCAACAGGGGATTCTACCTTCTTTTCATCATCAGGTTTAGCATCAATCGGTTCTTCAACAGTCTTTTTTGTGGCCGTTATAGGCCTGGAAATAAATTTCTCTCGAGTTTCTTTAGCGTCGATTTTTAAGCCATAAGAATGATCATATCTCGCACTTTCTTTATTTTTATTTTCGCCAGTTTCAACTTTGATATTTTCTTCCCCACCTTTCAATTCTGAAAAACCACTCTCTAAGGCATTCTCTAAACTAGGAATCTCGTCTTTCCTTGCCATGATACTCGATAACCCTCCACCAAATTAATCCTCTTATTGTTTGATTACAACAATAAACGGATTATTCAACATTGACATGTTGGCCTAATTATGCGAGTTGGCATTATAGTCAATCCCGACGCCGGTTTGGGTGGTAAATTAGGGTTCAAAGGGAGCGATGGCCGTGCCGAAGAAGCGCGTTCTGCTGGAGCACAAGACCGAGCAGGCCCTCGAATGGAACAATGCATAGATAAATTCACAGAACTTTTAGACAGCAGCCTCAATCGAACTAAATGCAATCCTGAAATCATTACTTGGTCTGGAAGGATGGGTGGAACATGGATAGGTCGAAACAAATTCACCAGTATTGGTAAATCCCCCGATAAAACTACAGCAGAAGATACATCCAAACTTATTTCAGAATTATTAGAAAATAATGTTGATATTATCTTATATGCTGGAGGGGACGGCACAACCCGGGATATTGTTAATGCTTTAGACGGAGATAAAACCCCATTAATCGGAGTTCCAGGGGGCGTTAAGATGCATTCTGGTTGCTTTGCAACCACGCCAAATGCAGCAGCGGAAGTTCTTCTTTCATTTTTACAAGGAGACTTACTTTCTAGTATTACAGAAGTCATGGATTTAGATGAAGAGATTTATCTCAAAGGCGAATGGAAAGTTAAGATGTATGGGGAAGCTTGGACTCCAGCTAGCCCTAGGTTTATGCAAGGTTCAAAACAACAAGTTGAGAGAGCGTCCGAAGAAGAAATAATTGAAGGCCTTTCCAATCATATCTCAGATATAATTTCCAATGATGATAAAATTATGATAATTTGGGGCAGTGGGGGCACAATAAATCGTATGGGGCAACACCTTGGTTTTGAATTAACACTCCTTGGGATAGATATTTACTGTGAAGGAGAGATATTTAGAGACCTTAATGAACAACAATTACTAGAAAAAATCAAACCACACCAAGGCAATAAGTTACTATTATTGTCGCCAATGGGCGGCCAAGGCTTCTTAATTGGCCGTGGAAATTTGCAGTTATCTCCAAACGTTCTAAGAGCAATAGGTCACGATTCAATTTTAGGTGTTGCAACACCTTCAAAATTAATCGGGTTAAGTTTCTTGAGAATAGATACCGGTGACCCAGAGTTAGATTTAACTTTTCAAAAGAACAAATTTATCAAACTCTTACAAGGTTATCGAACAACTAGAGTGATTCGCGTATTAGAATCTTAAAATCACGAAGCGTTCTCCGATGAAGCCTGTAATAATCCAAGGAATGGCGGGCTAGGCTTACCAGGCCTTGATTTAAATTCAGGATGGAACTGAACTCCAATAAACCAAGGATGATCCTTTAATTCAAAAATTTCACAACGTTGTCCAGTTTCGTCTTTACCAACAAACACCAGTCCTGCCGCTTCTATGTCTTTAATGATGTCAGGATTCACTTCATACCTGTGCCTATGCCGTTCATCGACACTTTCTCCGTCTCCATACAGTGATTTTATTTTACATTCATCAACTTGCCAAAGTGTTGGCCTGCTGCCTAATCTCATCGTACCCCCAAGGTGTGTCTTGGAGATTTCTGGCATAAATATTACAGCAGGATAAGGTGGATTATCTTCAAATTCGGTAGAATTAGCGCCAGTTAAGTTCAGAACGTTTCGACAAAACTCGATAGTAGCCACTTGAAGGCCTAAGCAAATGCCAAGATATGGAGTCTTTGAGGTCCTCGCATATTCCGCGGCTAATATTTTACCTTCAATTCCGCGGTCTCCAAAACCGCCTGGGACAAGAACGCCATTTGCATTCCTCAATAGGTCCCATGCAGTATCAAATTCATCCGAACTCTGTGATTTCCAAGAATCTTCTAGATGGCTTGCTTCAATCCAATCGATATTCAACTTTCTATTTACTGCCATAGCAGCATGTTGCAGACTCTTTATCACAGATAGATAGGCATCGGAAAGGTCGGTATATTTTCCAACCATTGCAATATTAACTTCTTCAGTGAGTGTATCTAAATTCAAAGCCATCTTTTTCCATTCAGAAAGTAGATTTGTATTATTACAATTAACATTTAGGATTTTACATAGTCCTTGACTTTCAAGCATCAATGGAACGTGATAGATATTTGGGACATCATGAGTTGACATCACAGCATCGGGAGAGACGTGGCAGAAAGCAGCAAGCTTTTCTTTTGTCTCTTCAGTCATAGGGCTTGTTGATCTGCAAACCAATATATCTGGAGTAATTCCAAGACCTCTTAATTCCTTTACAGAATGTTGAGTGGGTTTTGTCTTTTGTTCGCCAACCGGCCCCATTACAGGAACCAGAGAAACATGAACAAAAGAAATATTTTCCCGCCCAACTCTAAATTGGAATTGTCTCAAAGCTTCGATGTATGGTGCAGATTCAATATCTCCAACAGTTCCTCCCAACTCAATAATACAGGCGTCAGGAACATCTCCGCTGCCATCGGCAGGGACGTGGGCAACATCTTCGATCCAATCTTGTATAGCGTCAGTTATGTGTGGGATTACTTGAACAGTCTTACCTAAATAATCGCCTCTTCTTTCAGATTCTATTACCTTTGAATAAATCTTTCCAGTTGTTAAATTATTATTCTTTCCAAGATTTATGTCTAGGAATCTTTCATAATTCCCTAAATCTAAATCAACTTCTCCCCCATCATCTAAGACAAATACTTCGCCATGTTCAAATGGAGACATTGTTCCAGCATCACTATTGAGGTATGGGTCAATTTTCACTGAAGTTATCTTTAAGCCAGAACTTTTCAACAGAACTCCGATACTGCTTGCAGTGACGCCTTTACCAAGACCAGAAAGAACTCCCCCGCTGACTACGACGTACTTCATGACACACCAACGGGATTTTCACCACCGATGCCTCCTTAATCAATATACCTAAAGAAAATACTTTTTTTGAAAAAACGAAATTAGCGAATCATCAAAGAGCGAACAGTATAAGGCGTACATGAGGCCCATGCAAGATTTACCTGAATCCATGTTCGGATGGACCAAGTTAAATGACGAAATAGGGGGCTTTTCATTAGAAAAACACGATATGCCAAAACCCGAACATGGAGAAGTACTAATCAAAACCCATTCAACTTCTATTTGTGGCACTGATGTACATATTTGGAAATGGGATGATTGGGCAAAAGAAAACGTCCCATTAGGGACGATTACTGGGCATGAAACATGTGGAGTGATAGTCGGGCTTGGGGACGGAGTAGAGTCTCATTCAATCGGTGATAAAGTTGCAATAGAATGCCATCTTGCTTGTTGGGATTGTCCAAGGTGTGATGAAGGCAATGCGCATATATGCGAAAGAGGAGAAATATTCGGAGTACATTCAAATGGAGCATTTGCTCCTTACTTCACGATTCCTGCAGTAAATGCTAGAAAGTTACCAAGTAACCTGGCAATGGAAAATGCATCTATTCAAGATCCACTTGGAAATGCAATTCATACGCTAACCGGGGGTCCAGTGAAAGGCTCTTCAGTCGCAATACATGGGCTTGGCCCAATCGGATTATTTGCAGTAAATGCAGCTAAAGCTATGGGCGCAAGCAAAGTTATAGCCATAGATTGGGATAATCAAGAAAGAATGGATATGGCAAAGAAACTTGGAGCTGATTTAGTACTTGGTAAAGACCATAACATAGTCGATGAAATTTTAGCCAATACAGATGGCAGAGGTGTTGACAATTCATGCGAATTTTCAGGCTCGCCTCAAGCGCTATCCAACTCGATAAAAAGCACAAGAATGGGGGGTTATCTGAACATATTATCTGTGTACGGCGATAGTACGCCACCAGTTCCAATGAATGATGTTGTTTTCAGATATCTACACATCAAAGGAATAAATGGAAGAAAAATGTGGTCTACTTGGGACCTAATGCATCAACTACTGGAAGAAAACAAAATAGATATTGAAACACTAATTACGCATAGAATGCCATTTGAACAATTCAATCAAGCAATGGAACTGGCAATAAGCGGCGACTGTGGAAAAGTTGTATTGGAGTTTTAGACGCCAATCCATTTGTATGTTCTAGCACCTTCTTGAACCCCTTCTTCTCCGATTTCAACAAGTGCGAATTCGCCTTCCGGCTCCAAGACACTTCCATCCTGCAGACCTTTGTGCAAATTCTCATATGTAATGTGGTCAATGGCAACTCTTCCAGCCAATCTTTCAAACAAGTGCCATCTCGAAACAACTTCACGCCATCTCGGGCTAACCTTTCCTTCAAACACCTTAGCCTTGGCCCCAGAGCCATAGCCACATAATCCGAATAACATATTATCTAAATTCACATTTTCTTCTAAATCCGACTCAAAGGTCGACATCAATGCTAGGAAAATAGAGCCGGTGTATTGATTACCAATCAGGCTACTAGCACGCTGGCCCTTTTCGATTCTACTGGCATGAAACTCCAAGTATTCGGGCGTTTTTGAAATAGCCCTTCTGTAACCATCCATCGCTTTCTCCCATATTTCGATAATTACAGGATCATCGGAGTTATGGAATTCTGGCGACGGACCAAGTTGTTCCGCAACTTTTTCCCACATCTCAGTATTTTCCCTATCGTGCCTGAAAACATCGGGAAACATTCTTTTGGCCTGGAAAGCATATGGTAAATGCATGATAATTCTACCCCATTGTTCTGTTAATCTTTCATCACTATCATGCTTATAGCGGCCCATATTCTCTGCTTTTTGTGCAAAATTATGGAAAGCCTGGCGAACAGCTTGCTGATAACAACGATTAGAATACTGACCATCAAAAACAGGCTCATCTCTATGGACGCTTACCTTTTCCTCCCCATGAGCAAAAATTCCTAATTTCCTTACCGTGGAAGCAGGTAGGTGTCTAATCATCCTCTCAACAATTCCCTTTTTGATCGACTGGCCGGTTTCTTGTGCTAGAGTCATTACATTAGAGATAATTGAGCGCAGAGAAACTTCTCTTCTTGGTTTGAAAAAGTCATGAACAGGAGTCGTAGATACTCCTATGCAGTCTGGAATTTCCAGCAATCTAGGATTTCTTCTAATCAAAAGTGCGCCTCCTCCGGCACCTTGTGTATATTCGCCCGCCGACTCAAGAGCATACTTTGCATTATCAGAAAAAATAACAATTCCTATTCTTTCATCTTTTTCGGTAGAACGAGCAACCCAGTCCAAGGTTGTATGCAATGCATCCACTGCCCCAATACATGCAAAAGTCATATCCACGACATCACAATTTCTGAAACAATCTTTTCCATATCTGTCAGAGTATCTTTGAGTTAACATATCGAGAATGTATGTAGCGGTTGGCTTTGCACCATCAAGAGCGGACTCTGTACCCAGGTACATTCTACCAATATTTTTAGGGTCGATACCATTTCTGTCAATTAGATTCATTACTGCATTTGCGCCCATAGTAGCAGTATCTTCGTGGACGTCGGGGATCGCCATTGCTTTAAGCCCAAGTCCCTTGTTTAATTTACCATAATCTGCGCCTCGCAAATCTGCAAAATCACGCATATCCATGTATAATTTAGGGAAATGTATTGCGATATCATCAATGCCTACGCTAATCGAACTATCGGCTCCCATCAATATTTGGGGCAATCTTTCCCTATTTGAAGGGAAGGCCCTTCATAATAGTAGTTTAAGCGGTTTTACGACCGGTTAGTTCCCCGACAACTCAGGAATCTCAATATCCTGCTTGGCCCAAAGGACATCATCTATTCTCAGTATTGAGATCGATGCTTCAGTGGCTCCAATGATTGCCTGACGAATAATTCCTAACGGCTCAATAATACCGGAATCAACCATATCCTCAACATTTCCAGTATACAAGTTTAGACCTTGTCTATCAGAATTAAGATTTGTTTGTGTTGAAACTACGGAAAGAAGAGACTCAATAGGGTCCATTCCACCATTCTCCGCAAGTACGCGGACAATAACTTCTAAAGCATCTCCATATGCTTCTATTGCTAATTGCTCTCTATCTGGAATAGTCTCTGCGTATCTTCTCAACAATCTAGCTAAAGCGACATATGTGGCGCCGCCACCAGGTAATAATCGCCCATCCTCAAACATTTGACAGACAACCCCTAAAGAATCATCAAAGCACCTTTCAACTTCTCCAATAACATCAACAGTACTTCCTCTGATTATTATGGTAGTTCCACCTCCATCAGCATCAACAACCCAATGCTCTAAGCCACCAAGGGTTTTATTTGAACTCGACAGACATTTCCCGACATTTTCTTTAGTAGCGGACATCACATCATGAACTATAGTTGCATTACAAGATTTGGATAACAAATCCAAATCCGATTTAGAAACTCTTCTAAATGCTTGAATGCCTAATTTGACCAATTCTGATTTGACATCATCATCGATTCCTTCTTTACAAGCAACCACATTAACTCCCAAATTCCTCAATTTGCTAATTTGTTCATTTAACATCTGGCGCTCCTTATTCCTAAAAGACTCTAGTACTCCAGGAGTTGTTACATTTAATTTCATATCAGAAGAAAAAGACCTACGCTCAATACCACCATTAATCAGTAAAACATCACCATTTTTCACCTGTTTAGGCATCGATGAGGCAATTCTTTTCTTCGCTAAAACTAAGCCTTGGATCACTTCAGATTCTTTGATGGAACTACCGGTTTGAGAGATAATCTTGATTTTGCTTCTGTCTATTTTTTCGCCTTCTTCAGAAACAATCTCAACAGCCTTCAGCGATAATTCACTGACAATTTCCTTCAGTGAGTCATGCCCTTTACCAGACAATGCTGAAATAACCGCCTTCTTGAACAGGTCATTATTTCCCTCCAGAGATAACTCATCTATCGCATCGATTACTTTTTGCTCAGCCATACGAAAACCGCGACTTATGACCGCAGGGTGAATTCCTTGAACTACTAATTCCCAAGCATTGCGAAGCATTTCCGATGCAATAATCACTGTACTAGTCGTTCCATCTTTGGCAATTTTATCTTGTAATGAAGAAGCCCCGATGACCATTTTAGCAACAGGATGTTCAACCTTTGCGGTCTCTAAAACAGTAACCCCGTCGTTGGTAACAAGAGTCCTGCCATCATCATCAATCAATAACTTATCAAGGCCCTTTGGACCTAAAGTAGAGCGTATTGCGCCAGATAGAGCAATTGCTGCTTGAACATTTTTCTTTAGAGCGTCTCTTCCGGTTGAGCGAGTTGTATCTTCAAGGATTTCCTTCTCGCCCATGACTAAGCCACCCACATCATAGACATAAGCGCGACTCAATCTTCGTCGACTACTTCAAAATCAGCATCGACTACATCGTCTCCGCCAACATCGATATCCCCATCTTCACCAGATCCGTCTTGTTGTGCCATTTCTGCAGAAGCAGCCTCGTATAATTTAGCAGAGACTCCATGCATCGCTTCTTCAACTTCCTTGACCTTAGCTTGTATAGCCGCTTCATCAATACTTTCCAAATCTAGAGGCTTTCCATCTTCGTCTTGAACCAATTTTTCAAGTTCATCGAGTTGTTCCTTAACAGGGTCGACATCAGAATCCTCCAACTTATCTCCAGCCTCTTCGATTGTACGACGAGTTTGGTAGACTACTTGGTCAGCCATATTTCTTAACTCGACTTTAGCCTTTCTTCTTTGGTCTTCTTCTGCGAACTCTTCCGCTTCAGAAATCTTTGCCTGAATCTCATCTTCACTAAGGGAAGTTTGAGATTCAATCTTAACCGATTGCTCCTTTCCAGTACCCATATCTTTAGCGCTTACATTGACAATTCCATTTGCGTCAATATCGAATGTTACTTCGATTTGAGGGACTCCACGTGGAGCAGCAGGAATTCCCATTAAGGTGAATTCACCAAGAGTGACGTTATCTTTGGCGAATTCTCTTTCTCCTTGCAATACATGTATTGTTACAGCAGGTTGATTATCACTAGCAGTTGAGTAAATTTCCGAGCGTCGTGCAGGGATAGTTGTGTTTCTTTCAATCATAGTAGTTGTTACTCCACCTAAGGTTTCGATTCCTAAGGTAAGTGGCGTAACATCGAGTAGTAGGATATCTGAAACACCCTCATCTCCAGAAATAATTCCTGCTTGTAAAGCAGCACCCATAGCAACTGCCTCATCCGGATTAATTCCTTTGTATGGTTCTTTACCAGCTTCCTTTTGTACCGCTTCTTGTACAGCCGGGACTCTAGTAGATCCGCCGACAAGAATTACTTTGTCAACATCTCCCTTTTTGACACCAGCATCTTTCATTGCTTGCCTTGTTGGAGCCATTGTATTTTCAATCAGTTTTGAAATCAAGTCTTCGAACTTAGCACGGGTTAGGGTGATATCAAGGTGCTCAGGTTGCCCATCAACCATTGTTATGAAAGGTAGATTAATTTGAGTTTGTTGTGTCCCAGATAGTTCAATTTTTGCCTTTTCAGCAGCTTCTTTCAATCGAGACATGGCTTGAACATCCTTTGACAAATCTATTCCAGTATCCTTCTTGAATTCCTTGACGAGCCATTCGATAACCTTCTCGTCGAAATCATCTCCTCCAAGCTTATTATTTCCAGCAGTAGCCTTAACTTCGATTTGGGGTTGACCATCTACTTGGTAAATCTCCAACACTGAAACGTCAAAAGTTCCGCCACCCAAATCATAAACTAGGATAGTTTGGTCATCATCCTTGTCAACACCATATGCTAAAGCAGCAGCAGTAGGCTCATTGATGATTCTTAAGACTTCAAGGCCAGCAATTCTACCAGCATCTTTCGTTGCAGTTCTTTGAGCATCTGTGAAATATGCCGGGCATGTAATTACGGCCTGCTTAACTTCACTTCCAAGATATGCTTCAGCGTCAGCCTTCAACTTTTGTAGAATAAATGCTGAAACTTCTTGCGGAGTGTATTCCTTATCATCGATTTCAGTTTTCCACTTGGTCCCCATATGTCTTTTTACAGACAACAGAGTTCTATCTGAATTTGTCACAGCTTGTCTTTTAGCGGTGACGCCGATTAAACGCTCGCCGCCATCTTTAGCGAAAGCTACCACTGAAGGAGTGGTTCTAGCCCCTTCAGCATTTGCTATTACTACTGCCTCTCCATTCTCTATTGTTGCTACACAGCTATTTGTTGTTCCAAGATCAATTCCTATTACTTTACTCATTATTTCACATCCATTTTTCAAAATATTGGGATTCCACCATCATCGTCTTCATCATCATCCCCAAAGTCGATACTAACATCGACATTTTCTGGCACTTCATCATCTAATGCAGAGCCTTGTGGGGTGAGTTTTAGTGTGACGTCTAGTATTCCATTAGTCAACGACCAATCGACAACGTCTTCGCAAGGGTGCGGTAATTCTACCCGAGCAACAGGCTTTACGCCAGTGGACTTCATTATTTTCAATAGGCTACCGTCGCTAATCAGTGATAATTCCACCTCATCTTCATGAATCTCTTCTTTTAGAGTGAAATCGATAGTAACAGACATATTCCATCCATCCAAGTAGATATCATCGACAGGTAGTTTCAAGACATCTTCATCTTGACTTTTAATCTCTGGCGTTTTTATTTCTACAGGAGTTGCATCAACTTGCAAATCAACACCCAAATTACTCAGTATGTCTTCCATAGATTGACCAGATTGGAATAATTTACTAAGATTTGAAAGGTCAAAATTGAAGTTAACATCTCCCTTTGCTATTTTTTCAGCATCAAGGCCCATGTTCTCAAATTGACTTCTGAATTGACTCATCAATTTCTTAACTTGTTCTTTACTTAGCGTCATACCCATTCCTTTGAACATCTCAACCATTTGTTCGATTAAATCGTCTTCCCAGTCTTTTCCTCCAACCATTAGAACACCACTACTTAACCATCGGTTACATAGTGCCGACGACACCACCATATATGAACTTCACGAAGAAAGTGAGAACAATTAATCGTCGTTCATAGGTTCAATTTTCCTACAACGCCTAACGCCTATTATGATGATCAACATCACACTTAAGACCAAAATATTTGAAAAAACCATTGCTAGAGAATCTATGGCTATACCATAAATTAGCCATAAAAAGAGCGATAACGCAACTACACAAAATGTAGGGATTGAAATTCCATCATGCCTTTTGTGAACCCAGACCTGGATTATTTGAGGCCCCCACGCAATGATTCCAATAATACCAGCCGCTATGCCAATTGCTTCAATCATAGCACTCATGAGCCTAGCCCATCATCCAACCGCTATCATTGCTTTGATGATTTAGAATTTCTATTCCATTCTGCTGGTGGCTTAGATATGTTCAGGCTTGAAATTTGAGACCACAAAACTTCTCTTCGTTCTTTCTCACCTACGACATGCATTACAAGAGACATCCTGAAAGGCAGTTTACATTGGATATTTTTCCCATCAATGTTTATTGTAGCCGACGATGGCTGATTATTAAAAAAGGAAAATATCGATCTGTTATGGATGGCATCACCTTTGACCCATCCAGTTCTTGTCGAGAACATCGTATCGGTGTCTTTACTCAAACCCAAACTATGAACGTCTCCCTTGAGCATTAAACCACCATTTAGATGAACCTCATCCCAAGTGTTGAAACCTTCCAAAGTATCAACTAAATCTTGATTCAATTTACCCGGATTAACGGTTTTCAATATATCCAACATTCCCTGTTCATCGACCATTTCAGCAGCCAAATTTTCAGGTATTTTTGGCCACTCGAGGCGAGGGTGAGTCATTGAAACAATTACGCGAACTTCCGGACCCTCATCTAGATTTAATCTCTCATTATGTAATGCTACCAAAAGTCTGGCCTTTCTAGCGATTCTATCAGCAACACCATCGTGGTTATGCTCCCCTCCTCTATTTCGGGTTTGGATAAAGTGGTGTTCTTTAGTTATTCTAAAAGACCCCGACCAGTGTTTTTGCTCTACAATCAAAATCATATTTCCGCCAATTACGACCATGTCAATTTCTCTTCGTCCACCATCAGGGTCTGGGATACGAACCGACTCGTAAATCTTCCAACCATTTTTCTTACCGGCGGCCCTAGACAATTTGGACAATCTCATTTCAGCTAATTCACCGGCTCTATGGATGTCGTCGGGAGGGAATTTTTTGCACCTTTCCCTCCACCAAGTCCAGCGCTTCTTAAAACTCATAATTACACATCACAGCAATTCTGCCACACTTTCAACAATGATGTCAGGCATTTCATCATCATCTTCTCCGATATTTTCTAGGTCTTCTAAAGTTGCCTCTCCCGATAAAACCAGAACTCCTACGCAATTAGCTCTCGAAGCCATAGCAATATCGGTATACAAACGGTCACCAACCATTGCACATCGACTAGGATCAAGGCCCAAAGCTTCGATTTTATGTAGTATCATACCAGGATTCGGCTTACCAGTGATGTGAGTTGGCTCAACGCCCGTGGTAGCCTTAAACATTGCAAGATAGGCGCCAACGTCCGGCAACCCACCATCGGGTGAAGGGCAAACCATGTCGGGGTGGCTAGCAACTAACGGGACTCCAGAATGTAAATGTATACTAGCCGTTGAAATTTTATTATAGCTTATTTCAGTATCATATCCCAAGACGACAAATTGGGGTTTTTCACTTTCGGTAGAGATGCCTTCTGCTTCAAGCATTTGTTTCATTCCTCCAGTGCCGACCAGCCATGTATCTGTGACATTATTGTGGTCCAGCCATGAGAGTAAATCATGAGTTGAAAGAAGTACATCTTCAGAAGTTGCAGGTATTCCTAAATTATTCAACTTCAGGAGGTACTGTTTTACTGAACGACTTGAATTATTGGATAGGAAAAATCTTCTTATTCCTTTTTCTTGACAACGTTCGAGAAATTCTAGTGCACCAGGTATCAATTCACCACCAAGGTAGATCGTACCATCTAAGTCTAGAAAAACCGCATCGATATCATTTAATTTTTTATTCATTAAATCACCTAAAACATCAGGGTCTTGAACATAAACCATGGAGAGTGTAGATTTTCTTGAGCTTCTTTACTTGCTATCATCTCAGTCATCATTTCTTGTAAAGCAGGTTTTTTACTAGCCTTTCCAACAAACCAGTTTAACAACCATTTGCGCCTACTTAATTTTTGCATATTGAATGAATTTTTCAATTCCGGTCCAAGGACACTCCACAATTCTTCTTGGTATACATTGTGGGGGATCTGTTCGATAATGTGCCTTGCAGCCATTTCTCCACTAACCAAGGCATTACCAACGCCTTCGCCAGAAAACGGGTCTACTAGCGATGCAGCATCACCCACTAATCTAATGCCATTCATCGTATTTCTTCTAGGTTGAAGTTTCTCTTTTTTGCGGGGCGAACCAAATGGTAATTGCCACCCTTTCGCGCTACCTGGGACAAACTCCGCTTCACTAAAACGGTCTTTGAACAGTGGATGATTTGCGATAACATCTTTTTGCATAGCCTTCAATTTCTTCTTTTGTTTATCCATTAAACTCATGACCATTCCGATGCCAACATTGACAACACCTTCGGAAACAGGGAAAAGCCAAAAATAGCCAGGTACGACAGAATCGACGAAGTGAATTTCTATATCTCCAGAATTATCAGTACAGCCTTTGACATTACTCCAATACTCTCTGTATCCTCCACAGTAATGTGTTCTATCGATCATATTTTCTCCGTAGGTATCCTCGACTAGGGCCCTAGCAACAGGACATCTATATCCGCCCGCTCCGACAATTTCCTTGGAGTAAAATGATAATTCATCTCCTTTTTTACCGCCAATTTGAACAACAATCCCAGCAGCATGTCTACTATCTTTGCTACCCTTCCCAGGGTCTTGTCCCCCATTTCCATCATCAAATAGAACGGTTTTCACATCTCCTCCTTGAATTACCGACCCGCCGGCATCGCGAACTAATTTTTGACATTCATCAAAAAGCAGATGATCGAATTGAAGTCTTGGCAACGAGTACCCAGCCTCCATTTTCTCGACATCATCTTCAGGTAGGGCGACACGGACAGTGTGACCTTTTGGAGATGAGAATTTTATTCCGGTTACTCGGAAATGAGGTGTTTTTTCCAATTTATCTTTGACTCCTAAATCTCTAACATGCCCTAGGGATTTTCCCCCAACCGCATCACCGCACACTTTATCTCTAGGCCAAATACCTTTTTCGATCAATAAAACCTTTTTTCCGCCCTTGGCTAAATAGCCAGCTGCAGACGCACCACCCGGTCCACCGCCAACTACAATAGCATCAAACTCAGTACTATTTTCTGGTATATCTCCAGTATCGATTGGCAACTCCCAAGAGCGCGTATCAGTAGCCATGTACTAGGCAGAAAGGACTCGCTTCTTGAGGCTTCGCGTCAATGATTAATTCATATTATCAAATTACAACCATTAGGCTCATGCGGTGAATTTGATTCCCCGTATTATGGGCGAGAGTAATTCAGCATCCAGTGGCGCTGATTTTTTGGCCCGAAATGTTTCTTCTGAACAAAGACGCAAGGCGATTTATGCTCTTCTTGCGGTTACTCTAGTATGGGGTGCAACATTCATTTGGATGAAACAAGCATTAGATGAATTGGATGTAGAAAAAACACGATTTGGAAAAAATGGAGTTGTTGCCGCATTAGTAGCCGCAAGATTCGCGATAGCTAGTATTGTTATGCTTGCCTTCTTTTCTAGAGCGAGACTTGCTCTAAAAGATAAGACAATGTGGAAAGACGGAATTTTACTTGGAGTGTTGATGTTTTTAGCATATTTTTCTCAGATGGTTGGGTTAGACGATATAGACCCTTCAGTATCAGCATTTCTAACATCTCTTTACGTCGTATTCACTGCAATTATAACGACTTTTTTAGCCAAAAAGAAACCAACTAGAATTCTAATTTCTGGAGTGTTATTAGCAACTTTTGGAGCAGGTTTCATCGAAGGCCCTCCTCATGTTTCTTGGGGGGTAGGGGAATTACTAACAGTAATCTGTGCTGCTTTATTTGCTCTCCATATTATTTTCACTCAGCGTATCACATTACAGAGAGACCCAATAGGTGTATCCACAACTTCATTCATCGTTGTAACTCTCTGCTCGATATTGATGATTTTTGTTTTAGGTGATGGAACAGACACAAAGCAATGGACTTTAGTGGCATCCAAAGGAGTATTATTGCCTGTACTATTACTTGGATTAGGCGGGACTTTCTTTTGCTTATTGATGCTTAATTTATTCCAGAGATACCTTCATCCAGTTCAAGCAGCGATAATTTATGCTCTTGAGCCGGTGTGGGCGACAGCGATTGGCCTTGGCTTAGGAATGGTTGACTGGAGTTTCTGGATCGCTATCGGCGGGGGGGCATTATTCATTGGAAATATCATCGTAGAAGCCCTTGGAACCAACGAAGAATCTCAAGAACAAGAATAACAAATTAAGCGCATCGTTCAAAACCCTCCTATCACTAGAGCGTTTTAGGGGAATAACTCGATGTCAGATAATTCACAGAAGGATTTCAAAGGTTTTGGAAGCAAAGCGGTACATTCAGGAACAAAACACGTCGGCGATGCCGTCAACACCCCCATATTCCAATCATCGACGTATAAATTGACAGATGAGAGGTATGCTGGATGGGCAGCAGGCGCTCACCATACGCTTCTTTATGCACGAATTACTTCTGTTAACGCTGAAGCAGTTTGCGAGAAAATGTGCGCATTAGAGGGGGGAGAGGATGCCGAAGTATTCGCATCTGGAATGGCTGCTATTTCGACCACTCTGATGACTTTCCTATCTTCTGGAGACCACATAGTTGCTTCAACAGATGTATATGGAGGAACATACGGATTGTTAACAGAAGAATTGCCTCGATTTGGTATCGAAGTTTCTATGGCCGATATGACCGACCCATCTTCATATGAAGCAGCGATACAACCAAACACAAAAATTCTCTATATTGAGACATTAACCAATCCAGTTTTGAAAGTATGCGATATTGAAGCGATGGTTCAGGTTGCTAAGAAACACGGTCTCTTGTGTATTGTAGATAATACATTCACATCTCCATGGGGCTGCCAACCTCTTTCGATGGGGGCAGATTTGGTCATACATTCGACAACAAAATATCTCGGTGGGCATTCAGATATTATCGGCGGAGCAGTCGTCGGTTCCAATGAACATATAGAGAACATCTTCCACAGAAAGGTGCATTTTGGAGGAAGTGCAGATCCTCATAACTGTTATTTGTTAGAAAGGGGAATGAGAACACTACACGTTAGGATGCCTAAGATATGTGATAATGCTGCCGAACTAGCAATTAGATTAGAAAACCATCCTATGATTGAGAAAGTAAACCACCCTACATTGAAATCACACGATAATTACGAGGTTGCTCAAAGAATTATGCCTAAAGGAACAGGAATGATAGGCTTTGTAGTAAAAGGAGGCGACTCAGCAGCATTGGCTTTCATGAGAGGCCTGACAATGATATACGAGGCAACAAGTTTAGGCGGCGTAGAATCATTGGTAGAATGTCCATTCAACTCTAGCCATATGATGATCCCAGAAGATGTACGTTATGCGGCAGGACTAGTTCCAGGATATGTTAGAATGAGCATTGGAATTGAAGATATTGAAGATTTATGGGCGGATATCGAAAGAGGATTTGCTAACGTTTAGAAATTAACTTTCACCAGTATCCTTCAATAAGGATTGTATCGCATTATCCCATTTATTCTTCATCTCAGCCAAATCTACATCTTCACAAGTTAGAAGACTTTCTCCTGCTAATATCAAACCTTTCGTAGCATTCATCCAGGCACTTGCTCGATTTCTGGCATCTCCATCAAAATGCCATTCTTGACCAGATGAACGGCCAGCAGCGAGCAACCACGCCCAAGATGCAGCCGCTTTCTCAATAGAATCATGCCTTGCAGTCGCCATTCTTTCAGCTTTACCTAAACCATCCATCAGACCAACTCTCACCAAATCATGAATATGCCCGGAAGCTCCGCCAATCTCTCCAATTTTTGTAGTGAACCTGGCTACCAGTTTTGCAGATTCTCTCGCCGAATCCAAACTTTTCAAAAAAGTTCCAAATGGTTTTGGTTTCTTATTTTGCTTTTGCCAAATCTCTTCACCCTCATCACCAGAGATTCCTATACTAGCAAGTGCATCTATTCCGTAATCTTCCCATAAAGCGGTCAAAATATCTCCACAACTAGCCCCATCAATAACTTCCAATGTAGGGCTTTTTCTTTCAGAGATTTCACCCCTTGCATTGATTCTAATACCCTCTTCCTCGCCACTGATTCCATCTGCTCCTGCCAATAAAATATGGCTTGCTAAATCTCTTTCATCATCAGAACCAGGGGTTTTCTCAAGCGCTTCAAAAACCGTTGAATGTTCCAAGTCTCCGACCCATTTCGAATTGATGATCAAACCTTCATCTATTGAATCAAGAATAGAACGTTTGACCGCCTTTGTCACAACTCCTTCATTCATTGTCAAACCTTGCCAAGCATCAATGATTTTCTCCACGCCTTCAACCGCACTCTTAGGAAGAGGTTTTTCAGAAGGCCAACCTTCAGGCTTCCATATTGCTTCAATATCGACAATTGAAGGCAAAAATGGTGGTAGCATTGAGAGGGCTAAATGATGAATGAAAGATGAATCCTTCTTCGATACTTTCCCCATTTCCTCAAAACCAATTACAACGATTTGACCATTTTTGAAGGTAAATTTGATACAGCCCGAATCCGAAGTATTAGACTCGATAATAGATGTAGCGTCAATATCTTCAGTATGCCAAATCTTGACGCCATCAATTTCCTCGGTTTTGAAATTGAATCTTGAACGTTCTAAAACATCGTCTACCCATTCATTTGGAGGATTAGGCTTTGGCCCAGTACACACAAAACCTCCTTTCCATGAAAAGAAATACATTCCTCTTTTTGCATGTTCTTCCCACGGTAGCATTCTAAGGGTGAGGTTAGAGTAATTTTGCAGACCGGCCAAGTAACCTTGCTTACCATCGCCACGGCGAATGAATGAAGCACTTCCAAATGAGCCTGATGTAAATTTACCAACAGTGGTAAAATCCTCATCATGACAAGCATGTAAAGAGCCAGCAAAAGCCTTCGCTACAGGGTCTCCCCGTTTAGCCATCATTCTTTTTCCGAGCCATCTAAGGTCATTTTTCTTCTTAATGACTTTCTCCAATTCTCTTAGAGTTTTAGTTACCGAATCAGTTCTACCCCAGCGTAACTTGCCACTCCATGTCATCGCTGGCAAGTGGGAACGAGGGTTTTCAAGTAAACGAGTTAACTCCTTTGTGATTTTTTTGACAGTCGCTTCGTTAGCATGCTTGGTTCCACGCATCCGAACCTTGGTCTTTTTTTGTCCAGGGAATTCTACTTGTGCTGGTTTTGCCAT